>PBBY01000022.1 GCA_002716765.1 Candidatus Magasanikiibacteriota bacterium | reverse complement strand
TGGAGAAAGATTATTATGCTTACTGCCTTTGGTATTTTTGGTGGCTTTAGTCTTTTTACTGTTTGGGAGCAAATAGAAAAACTTTTATCATAAATATAACATTACCTTTAACAACCCAAAGATTACCACCTAATCGCATCAAGGTCTTCCTCAACAAGTAAAAATTTTCTGACTGTTAAAATACTCCATCCTTTTTTCTTGTATTTCTCCTGCGACTTTTTTTCGCTCTTTTCTGTATTTTGTTCTTTCAAAATTTTTTATATTCATAGCATACGGTATTATTAGGTATAGGAAGATTTTCGAACCCTTTTATTTAATTTTAGTCATTTTTGTAGTACAAAATAAAAATATTCACCATACAGAAACAAGCTGATAAGTTTTTTTAGCACCTTGACAAATGGTATTTTATTTACTAATATAGTCACAGTTCTTTAAAAGAAAGGAGACCAAGAATGGATCACACAAAAGAAGCCATAACTAAATACTTATTCCACACCGAAAGTTGGTGTATACGAAAAGACCTACTCTTTCCAGCATACTGTATACCCGCATATGTATATAACCTAAAAAAGAAGGTCTACTCTATTGAGCAAATTTTAAGCCTACTTGTTGTAGATATAGGGTTTGATTTATACATAAAAAATGACGAAGTTCCAATAAGGGGACCTATGTATCAAGCAAAAGAGGAAAGAGAGATAACACCATTTTTTGTATGTAATTATGCATTAGCTTTGTATAAAAAAAATAATACACCAGGAAATATTTATGACTTTCATGAGGCACGAATCTTTTTTGAACAACTTTTAGACCGTATTATCCCGGGGGTGCGTAATAAAATTGCTAAAAAAATGTTAGAAGAGGTATTCACTTGGGACCAACATATTTATAATATTTCCCAAAGAAAGGAGGAGTTGCAATACTTCTCGGTACTATATGATATTTTATTTGATAGTGGGTATTTTTTAACAGCAAGCCAAGTACATATTTATCAACACCTAACATCAAGAAGGCATGAGTCAAGCAAGCTCTTCTCTCATCTTATATTACACCTGGCGCTTGATAAATATAATAACAACGGAAGTGGTATTACCTATACACACATAAAACAAGCTAATGGTTTTGATGATCCTAAACATCTATACAAAACAGCCCTCCAACTCTGCCCGCCCTTCCCTTGCCAACATACTTGGGATCTGCACAAAGCAAAAGAATTCTTTGAACATTTTATCTCTGAACGTGTTCCTGGTATTGACGAAGAGCAGCACCCCGCCATTCCCATCCTTGCAATACTTTAACTTTTCCACAAAGCAAAAAAGCTGAAATCCAGCTTTTTTTATATTTCCTGCTCCGCGGGTCGGGCTCGAACCGACGACCAATTGGTTAACAGCCAACTGCTCTACCACTGAGCTACCGCGGAATGTTGTTGTTCTACGAAGCATAGTATATCCTCTTTCTACAACTGCGTCAAGTGGATCCCTGTACAATTAATTCGATCTTTTTACTACAAAGTCTGCAAGTAAAAGTAATTCATTTTGTATTTCCTGAGCCACACTCATAGCCAAAGCGCACGTTTTGGCTTTTTCCATTTCTTCGTCAAGGCAACTAGCTGTATAGTCGTAAGCGCCAGTTTTTCTAAAGAATTCCTGGATACATGAAATATCCTCATCTATTATCTCTTTTCTAAAAAATTCTTTCAGCCTGACTATTTCCTCTTGTGACCCATGCTCGTATATATACTGAGTGAGCAATGTATGCTGCCCTTCTTGTATATCTTTACACAGCACCTTTCCACTCTCTATTTTTTTTGCATAGATATCTAACATATCATCTTGAATCTGAAATGCAAGACCTAAATGGTTACCAAACATAGATAACGCATCTATGGTCTTTTTATTTTCTCCTCCAGCAAGGACGTATCCAATCTGAAGCGGTCGAACAAAGGTGTAAAATGCCGTTTTCATTTTCATTTTTTCATATATTTTTTCGTTTGTTACCTGTTCCATCGTTGTTATATCCAAGTCTATCATTTGTCCAATATGTACTTCATGAATCATGGTATGAAAGTATTCTACAGCTTTTTTTTGTGGTTCTGATATTTGATCTGGTTGAAGCAGTTCCATAATCCAAGAAAATACGACATCCCCCATTAAAATGGCGTGGGAGTTTGCGGCAGAATGTATATTACCAGCGCGCCCCTCTTTTAAATATTTCTTATAAATTAATGCGTGAATGGTTGGTAAACCGCGACGTAACAGGCTGTTGTCTATAATATCATCATGAATGAGGCAAAATACATGAAAAAGCTCAATAGCTAAAAGATAGTTTTTTATAGTGTCTATCTGTCTTATGTTGTTCATACTATCACCTCCAACACAAAACCCTACATATACATTGTATGGGCGTATACGCTTTCCTGAAGAAAGAATTAATTGCTTTGTTTGCTCTAGCGCTAACAAAAACACCGGATCCTTAGTAAGAGATGCACAAGAGTGAATCTTCTTTTCTATATAGTCCTCTAGATACGTATTAAATTCTACTGAAAATGCATGTAATTGTTGCATACTTTTTTCTAGGAGTATAACAACATACCGCCACTTAGTAAAGCTGAGACAAAAGACCTAAAAAATAAGAGAGGTAGTAATTTTTTATAATAAGGTGTCGCACAATAATACATTATTATAGTATTTATCGCATAAAAACCCAGCTATTGCTGGGTTTTTATTTATTAAGAAATTAATGCTTTTTTACGATTTTTGTTCCGATTATTTGGTGCATTTTTTTTATTTCTTGAAAAAGATTTTTTCTTATTATTGCGCCTTGGAAAGCTATCCCTTCTTGCGGTACCTTGTACCCTCTTATCTTGCTGTTTAGGTGCTTCTCTTTCTGGAGGTAATTCTGGTAATGCTGATTTTGGTAATGTTTTTCTTATTAGTCTTTCAATCTTCTTAATATCAAACTTTTGTGATGGTTCGGCAAAAGAAACAGCTTTCCCTAGCCTTCCCGCACGCCCAGTTCTTCCAATTCTATGCACGTAGTCTTCTGTGCTATCTGGCAAATCATAGTTAATCACCAAAGAAATATCTTTAACATCTATACCACGAGCTGCGATGTCTGTTGCAACCATTACACGGAATTTTCCTTTTCTAAACCCATCGAGCGCCATCTTTCTTTGATTTTGAGAACGGTTTGAGTGGATTTCGGTAGCAGTATGCCCCATGTTACGTATATTTCTTGCAATACGTTTTGCTCCATGTTTTGTTCGTGAAAAAATCAATGTTGTATTAGTTTTGTATTCTTCAAGCAATGAATCAAGTAAGCGCATTTTATTATTTTTGCTCACCATAAAAATCTCTTGCTCAATGTTCTCAGAAGATGTACCTTGTGGCGCAATTTCAATTCGTAGTGGCATATGCATAAACTCACGTGCAAGTGAAGATATGCTCTTTGGCATTGTTGCAGAAAACAATAGTGTTTGTCTTTCTTTTGGTACTGTTTTTAGAATACGCTTAATTTGTGGTAAAAACCCAATATCAAGCATTCTGTCTGCTTCATCAAATGTGAGTATATTTATATTATCGAGCCGACACACTCCCATATCCATAAGATCTACCAAACGACCTGGTGTTGCTATAATAATACGAGGATTCTGGCGAAGTGCCCTTATTTGTTGCCCTTTTGAGGTGCCACCTATAAGCACAGCAGAACGAAGCCCAAGTGGTGCACAAATCTGCTTAAAAGAAGTATCGACCTGAAGAGCAAGTTCACGCGTTGGTACCAGAATTAAACCTTGCCCTTTTCTAGAGCAAAGGTGCTGTATCATTGGAATACCAAAAGCTAAGGTTTTTCCTGTACCGGTTTGTGCAATACCAACCACATCCTTTCCCTGAAGTGCACCTGGAATAACTTGGTGCTGAATTGGCGTGGGTGTCGTAAACCCTTTTTTTGTAAGAGTCGTAAGAAGTTTTTCTTTTATCCCAAGGTCGCAAAAACGACCAGTATTCTGTTCTTTTTGTGTCATAATATTGTGTTACCCGATAGTCTCCAAGGCCAACACATTGACACAACAAAGATTCGAGTCACTACGAGGAATTCCAAGTAGTATGAATTAATACCTTATTCTAGCACAAAAACAGCATTTTGTCAAGTTTGGTCAGTTTTTCTTAAAAATCAAACTTAGGAACACCCTTAAGGTCGCGGCCAATAATAATTAATAACTACCCCCTGACTCTAAAGAAAGTTTTGACCACGCACCCTCACCTCTTGTCCAATTAAAAAACTCCCAAACATTTTCACTTGTCTGAAACACACCTTTTATACGGATAGCCCAACGAGATACTTTTTTTGAGTAACTCGACAGTCTCACGTGAAGTAATTTTTTCCAAAGGAACATGGATTGATATTGAAAGGTCAAGTCTTATCTCTGTAAGCCTTACTTTTACTCAACAAACCCAGATCTCAGTATTAAAATTTCCAAAGAATGATAAACTAAAAAACACCAAGGATGGTGTTGTTTTTGTATAAAAAAATTGGTTAATACACTTTGCTTCTTAATTAAAATAGTTTTTTACCAGTGTCTGTTGGGCGAGACCCTTTAGGCGCCGAACCTTTTCTTTCACCATATTTTTGTTCTGCCACCGTACCGTCTGGCCAAATATGATATCCTGGCATACACGCCATAACATCATGATCATCTTCTTCTTGTTGATAAAACTCAGTGATTGTACCAGAGTAACTTGATATTACAGGGGCATGAACTTGCAGATTGACACCTAGCTCATTTATGTAATCCCTAATATGATCCCCAATCTGCGCCTTAAACTCTTCATCATCACGATCAAAAAGTAAAATCTGAGGATTAATATCCCTAAGTGTAAAAATAACATTTTTCATCATTTTTAAGTATTTCTCTGGATCTTTTTTGGCTGTTTTTTGTGTTCTATTAATACTTATTCGCGGCTTACTTAGTATTCTAGAATCCTCTTTATATAATGCTACTATTTTTTCAGCTGCTTTTTGTGCGACTAAATTATTAAGTACCCACCCAGCTGTGGTGATATGAATAGGCCTTTCCAAAGAACTTAGCTTCTCTACTACGTCACCAAAGTGTGCAGGTGTGCCATCAGCATGAAGCAGTCTATTGTCACGATAGTCAAAAGGGTCACTATCGTAATAATTAGTTATTTGGCTCGAATATATGGGCTCGTCAGTAACAACACCAAAAAGACAACGTGCCCACCGAAGCATAAGCCTGCTTGCATCTGGGTTTTTATACCATCCTGGTGGACTACTTAATCCCCAAACAAAACGTTTATTACTCGCCATTGGTACCTTATAGTCTATTTCCTTTAAAAAATGATATAAAGGATCTTGTGTAAACAAATCCCAAATTTTTTCTGCAGTTTGGTTAGAAATCTGCCCATTACTAGCATGATCGTTCGTTTTTTTAATATCTATGCCAGTTTCCTCTAATACTTTCTTCCTCCAAGAAATATACATTTCACTTCTTCTTTCTCTTTCTTTCGTTTTTTCTTCATCACACTGTGATTCTACGATTTTTACTATTGCTGCAAATGGCATTACATTGATTTTTTTTTCTGCACCAGCGGCACAAAAATCACACCCATGACTACAGCCTTTTGTAATTTGAATATTAGCCAGGTCTTCCCCTAAAATATCATCTACCTCCTCTTTCCCTAAAAGAAGTTCTCCAAATAATTCTGGATGTGGATTTTCTACAGTTGGAACCTGTCCTAAAAGCTCTTCCATTAATTGCTCATTATCAGACTTTATCGCATTCTCTACCTTCTCTTTTAAAATTAACCCAGCTTCACTAAGTGGAAAATTTTGTATCAAAAAATTTCTGAGTATTTTTTTACAAACACTCTTCTCGATTTCTTTGTTCAACTCAACTTTAGACCCTCTGGGCTCCTCTATTGTAAAAAGACGTTCTGGTGCCATATATTCTGAAAAATTGCTATTTTTTTTGCTGACCCGTAAGTAGTTCATCAACATACCCAACTGTCTCTGAACTAACTAACGTTTTTTCTCTGGTAAGTTTATGATTCGTTTTCATAGAAACCTCCTCTACTATAACATAAAAAGAACATGTGAACAACCACCCTACTATAAAAACAATAAAAAGTCAAGTTTAGTCATATATGTATATTGTATAAAATATTCACCAATATGATAAATACTAAAAAAACAGCATCTAAAATGATACTGTTTTTGCTCGGAGGCAGGGATTCGAACCCCGATAGCCAGGACCAAAACCTGGAGTCCTACCATTAGACGACCTCCGAATAAGATGGAGTGATCACTATATGCGCAAATACTTTCTCATTGCCAAACCACTAGTAATTATAGTGAGGAGTAACACTACACCAAACTCAATTCCAACGATCAGTAGTATATTGTTTTGAAAGTATTTTGTCAAGAAGCCTTCTGAGTATAATATTATACCTAAGTAGGGGTCTAAAAATTGCAGTACAGCATACACTATTGCGCCTGCAATAACCATACTTATACCACTAAAAATGATTGACTCTATTATATATGGCCCTCGTACAAACCAGTCGGTTGCACCTACAAGTTTTTTAATACCAATTTCCATACGCTGTGTATAAATAGCGACGCGAATGGTGTTAAAAATAACAAAAAAACTAATGATCGCAAATAAGGCACTTAATATAAGTACGGCTTTTTCTATTTGTGCGGTAATAAGACTAATTCGCTCTATTGCTTTTTGTGTGTCTGCAAATGTTTTAGACTCTATAATATCTTTATATTCGGGAATACTTAGTGCAGTAATTATTTTTTCATAATCACGCGGTTCCCGTGTTTGAATAATAAGTGTTGCACCAAGTGGGTTTTCTTCTAATTCGTTTAATGAATTAAGAATATTATTATTATCTTTGTGTGTTTCTTTAAACTCTGCAAGTACCGCCTCTTTATCTAAAAAAGTAGTTTTTACCACTTCTGGAAAAGCTGAGATATATTTTTTAATCTCCTCCATTTGCTCTTGTTTTATGTCATGGGCAAAATAGACACTCACATCTATTTGCTCTTTAACCTGGGAAACAACATGTTCTGTTACCGCACGAACCACAACCAATGTATTAATGGAGAGAAGCATTAAAACTAAAATAATAACTGTCATAAAAGACAGACTAATATTTCTGACTATATCTTGAAAAGCAAAGTGTAAGACACGGAAAAAAGAAAGCATACTTATAATTGATAGGTACCTTGTTTTTTATCTACGACGATTTGACCATTATGCAGTGTTATGACTCGTTTTCTTAATCTGTTAACAATATCTTTGTCATGAGTTACAAGTAGTATAGTGGTCCCAAAATCATTAATTTTTTTGAGTATTTCGATAATTTCGTGTGCATTTATTGCATCTAAATTCCCTGTCGGCTCGTCTGCTACAAGAATTTTTGGCCTGTGAACCAAAGAGCGAGCTATAGCGACTCGTTGTTTTTGTCCACCAGAAAGCTGATATGGATAAGCATATTTTTTATCCGAAAGACCAACAATATCTAACACTCTTGGTACCACGTTTTTTATTCTTTTGTGGGGCGTTCCAGCAACCTGTAAAGCAAAAGAAACGTTTTCTGTTACTGTTTTTTTTTCGAGTAATTTATAGTCTTGGAAAATTACCCCAATCTGACGACGAAGCAATGGAACATCTCTGTATGAAATACGAGAAATATCCCAACCGCCAATTTCTAATTTTCCTTTTGTTGGACGCTCTTCTGCTATAAGCAGTTTTACCAGTGTTGTTTTTCCGGTACCACTTTGTCCAACAATACAAACAAATTCACCAGAATCTACATGAAGTGAAATATTATCTAGGCCAACACTTTTTTTTGTATACTGTTTACTAATTTGAGATAGTGTTATCATACAAAACTAGTATACCATATTATAAAAACAAATACACGAGGAAATAATAAATAATTGAGCCATCTATCGGGATTGAACCGATGACCTACGCGTTACGAGTGCGTCGCTCTACCAACTGAGCTAAGATGGCTTAAAAGAGAAAACACCAACATGCGTGGTGATGTATTTCTCTTATATATGGTGTAAAATTCTTTACGACTGAACCTCTTCTCCTTCGTTTATTACAGCCCCAACCTCTACTTGATTAAACGGGTTATTAATTGGTACAAGAAATTGAATATCTGCGGATTCAAATTGAGATTCCATGTAAGCGGCAAAATCCTGAATACTTCGTGTATCATCTAGTTTTACAATATGATACCCAAATTGGGTTTTTACTAAATCTTCTGAAACTTGCCCTGGTTCTAGTGCAAATATAGCTTGTTCAAATTCTGGCACCATGGTGCCACGCCCAAACCACCCTAAATCTCCCCCATTTTCTTTTGTGGAATCACCCCCAAACTCTTTTGCTAATTCAGCAAAATCTTCTCCGTCTGCAAGTTTTTTTTGCACTTGTTCGGCTTGTGTCTTAGCCTGATCATCTGTTATTTCTTCATTTACTCTAAAAAGGATATGCCTAGCCTTTCGCTGTTCTTGAGCAAACTGCTCATCTACCGAAATACTACCATCTTCTATAGCTAAACGTATTTTTTCTTCTAAAATAAGCGGTGTCACAACATCAGCAAAGTATGTTTCAAAAGATATACCATACTTTTCTTGCACTTCTTTTTTTGCCTCTTCTTCACTTGGAAACAATGCAAAAACCTCTTTACGCTTTTCTTCTTTTTCTTCTTCAGAAACCGTTATAGCATTATCCTGTGCTATTTGATAAATTAACTTGGTTGCCACCAACCGACTAATAACCATATCCGATAATTGTGTTCCAACAAGTGGTGGAAGTGCCTCTGGTGAATTGTTAAAGAAATACGCTAGAGTATTTTTATCCTTTACGTAATCACTGTATAATACCGAAGCTTTATTTACTTTTGCAACAGGAATACGGAAAAATTTTGCTGCTTTAACAATGCTACTATTTTCTGACTGTTGTTTTACCTGTGAACTTACCACCATGTACCAACCAATCATAATAATACCAATTGCCACCGCCATCCCAATCAATAAGAAGGAGGCATAATTTCCCTTAGGTTTTGTCGTATTTTGGTTACTTTTACCACAATCCTCACTATTTGTTTTACAGGACTCTGTATTACCACAACCGTTTGATCCGTGCATATGTTTTTCCATATTTATACTAAATAAAATAAATAACTTACTTTTTATAATGTATTTTGGGTAAAATAATACCACCATTTTACTGGATTTGAGACGTTTTGTCCAATAGTATTATAAGCTTCTTTTTTTTGGTTACTTTTTTTCTCTACCACACTCCCTTGTTTAATATAAATTACTTTTTCACCTTCTTTTTTCATATTAAGCTCTGTTCTTGCCTTTTCCTCCACAAACGCTTCACTCGAAACATATTCTAATATCTCCATTGATTCTATTTTTTTTCTTTCAAGTAAGGATATTTCTTCTTTTAGTTGCAAAATTTCTTGATCCACTTTGTACTTTTGATAATACCCTCGAACAAAATTAAGCGCTAAAATCAGTATAACAAAAAAACCCACAAAAAGAAAAAGTTTTGATGAAAAAAAACGTGTAACAAAGGTTTGTTTTTTTCTATTTGGCATAAGCAAAGTATATCATAAAAAACACACCAAGAACATGGTTATTTTTTTACAAACTTATTAAGGATTTCTTTTACTACCAATCGATCATCCCAAGGCTCCATCCTGCCATTTTCAAAAACCTGTGCCTGCTCACTCCCCTTACCTGTTACAAGAATTATATCACCAGGCTGTGCCAAGGTTATTGCTTTTTCAATTGCCGCTCTTCTATCCTCTATACAAAAAAGTGTTTCTTCTTCTTTTTTTCCCATCTCTTTTACCGCCTTAGCTATATCACGTATAATAGATTTTGGATCATCATCATAAGGATCATCATTAGTGATAATAGCAATATGTGCATTTTTACCAACAAGCCTTCCTACACTAAAACGTCGGGCCACATCTCGGCCTCCACCAGTTGAACCGAATACATGAATAATTTTTTTTGTATTAATCGATGAAACAGTATTGTATAAACCCTGAATTGCAACGGGCTCAAAGGCATAATCAACTATAATAGAAATACCCAACTGCTCTGCTTCTGGAATATTCTCTAATCTTCCTGGAGGACTATCTAATGAAGCAATATGTTTTATGGAATTTTCTAAAGAAACACCAAGTTGTTGACATAGTGCAACCCCAAAAAGAATATTACATGCATTAAACTCTCCATAGACATGTGTTGACACTGGACTATTATTTATAGTAAAAACAATTCCTTGATGAGTTGTTTTTACGTTATCCACAACCAACTGATTAGGGGTACCAAGTGCGGCAATCGTCTTTTCTTGCGCATTATAACAGCTATATATTCTTCCATCACTGGCATTAGAGAATTCTGCTGCTTGTGGAATATTTGTATTTATAATAAATGCTTTTGGCACAACTCGATCATCCCATATACGCTGTATTTTTTTGCTTAAACCATTTTTATTCTTTTTTCGTAATCTTGAAACATATCTAAATAAATCCTTTTTTGCTTGCTTATAGTTGTTAAAACTTCCATGAGAATCAATATGCTCTTCGTATAAGTTAGTAATAACCATAGCATCATAGTGTATGCCCCTGTGACGATGTTGCAACCTTCCTTCTGAAGTTGTTTCAATAATCGCAATATCACATTTTTTTTCTACCATGCTTCGAAGATATTTTTGAATAGCCATTTTTCCAAGCATCGTCATTTTTTTATCATTTAATACCTGTTCTCCTGCTACATAAAAATCAATAGTTGATAAAGACCCAACCCTAAACCCTGCAGATTCTAGTAATTGGCGCAAAAAGTGAATGGTCGTAGATTTACCACTTGTCCCTGTTACACCAATAACATACAAACTTTTTGAAGGAAACCTATAATAATATGCCCCAAAAAGGGCATAGCACAGATGCCGCAGACCTAAAACCTGCTTTGGTGTATATTTTTTTATCCAATTTCGTAGTGTCATATACCCTGTATTGTACTACACTTGGCAAAAAAAGCAATAATACAACACCACCGCAAAACGGTGGCACTGTATAAGGTCTCGAGTCATAAGACTCGCATAATCTACAAGGACCCCTCCTTTTCCCTGCTCTTATATGTTCCCTTTGTGGGTTATAACGACTCTGTCATTGTTAACACTACTGTATTACCTACATCTTCTTACGCATCATCACAATCCTGCAATCGTAATGATAATTCATAATGCACTATTTCAATTTTATGTACTGCCTTTTTTGCTTGATCAAACTTGGTACGCAAGTATTTCGTAAAATCAAACTCGATAAGTTCTCCAATAATTTCGTTTGCCATTTTTTTGCATAAATCTACTTGAGCATGATCCTTTTTTGCAGCAGCACCTATAGCATAGCGATACAATTCTCCCGGAACATCACACAAGCCCGCCAAATATGAATCTGCAGATATAGCAACATCGGTAATTTTCTGTATCTTTCCTTTTGTGATGTATTGATGCAAGAGTCGCGCTTCTACATATTCTTCTATTGCCGCTTTATATGATCCTTCATCAGAAAAAGTGGGATGTTTTTTGTATTTTTTTTGCAATTGAACTATTATTTTTTTTGCCAAAGCCATTTTTTTCTCCGCTTCTTTTGTTTCATGTCTATGCAGAGAAAAAATTGCACGCTTTGCTGCATGTAATACATCTCCGGAATGTACGATAACATCACGACGGATACTAGCATGTTGCTGATATCCACGACGCATTTTAGTAATATATGTTTTGTCTATCATGGTAAAAGTTAGGAAGTAGTAATAAACTTATGCTCTTGTTTGAATAAAAATATTCCTTTAATAAGTTCCATAAGAAAGAGATTAAACAGGCCAAAACAAAGGAGTATAACCCAATGCTCACTTATAAGAGGTACCGTTTTAAGTAGTTTCTGCAGAGGACCCCAATACACAGCAAGAACAAGCATACACCAACCAAATAACACGGACAGAATCAGGTATGGGTTACTAAATGGATTCGTGTGCCAAAACGGTTTACGTAAGGACCTGATAGCAAAAATATAGAAAAGTGCATCAACACCAAACCCAACAAATACAATTGTTCGTGTTAACACAATATCTTCTGTTGTATTATAAAAATAGATAAACAAACTAAATAGAATAATATTAGCAAAAATGCTTTTTACAATAATCATGGCTCTCATTTCTTTATCTACAATAGGATCATTCTTTTTTCTTGGGGCATCTTTCATATTTTCTTTATCTCCTCTATCAAAAGCAAGTGCCATTACAGGAAATGCATCTTCTACAATATTTATCCATAAAATTTGTCCAGGCAGTGCTGCAACCGGATACCCTATAAGAATACTCCCTGTTATAAGCGTGACTTCGGCAAAACTCCCAGACAGTAAGTATAATACCACTTTTTTAATATTTTGATAAATACCACGACCCTCACGAACGGCTGACACAATTGTAGAGAAACTGTCATCAAGCAAAACCATATCTGCTGTTTCTTTTGCCACAACTGTACCAGAGTCAACCGCAATACCAATATCTGCGGCTTTTATTGCTGGGGCATCATTTACCCCATCTCCAGTCATGGCCACCACATCTCCATCCTCCTTTAATGCCTGTACAATATGAATTTTATGTTTTGGGTCAACACGAGCAAAAACACTCACCTGTTTTACTATTTGTTTTATTTCTTTTTCATCCATTTTTTCCAGCATGGAACCATCACAAACATCCCCTTCTTCGCTTGGCAGACCAAGCTTGTATGCAATAGCCTGTGCCGTACTAACATGATCTCCAGTAATCATAATCACTCGAATTCCTGCTTTTTTTGCAATATTTATTGTTTTTTTCACATCTACCCGAAGTGGATCAGACATCGCAACAATACCAACAAAAATAGAATCTTGTACGTCCTTTTCTGAAATACCTTTGTTATTAGATGCTATTTCTTTATACGCCAATGCAAGAGTCCTATACCCTTGCCCCGCATACATTTTTGCTTGCTGTGCAAACCATTCTCGTTGTTTTTCTGTCATTTTTTTTACACTATTTCCATCCTGATACTGCGTAGCCTTTTCTAATAATACTTCTGGCGCCCCCTTAATATAGACATGCTCTTCATTATCTATAGCATGTGCTGTTGCCATATACATATACTCACTAGAAAATGGGATTTCTGTTTTTCGGGGAATTGCCCTATCTATGTGATGTTTTTCTATACCAGCCCGCATTCCAGCAAACACAAGCGCACTTTCTGTTGGGTCTCCTATAAAAGACCACTTTTTTTCTGATTCTTTTGGGTTTTGCAATACACTATTATTGCACAACACACCAATTTTAATAGCAAATGCACTCGATGTATGCATATCAGGGTGTTTTCTGATAGAAGAAAACTGACTCATGTGAAGAGATTTGTCTGCAGTAATAATATCGGTAACACGCATCTTTCCTTCGGTAAGAGTGCCGGTTTTATCAGTACAAATTACTGATACGGATCCAAGTGTTTCTGCTGCTACCAGTTTACGAATTAAAGCCTTGTGCTGCAAAATATACTGCATTCCTATGGCCAAAATAACGGTTAAAGAAATAACTAACCCTTCTGGAATAGCGGCAACCGCAACCGCAATTGCCGTTGCTGAAAGCTCTAATAATGTATACCGGTCTCCTCCAAAAAGTAGCCCGACACAAAATATAAGCCCAGCGATTAATATAATGATATACGTAATATATTTTGCTAATGTTGCAAGTTGTTTTTGCAGTGGTGTCTGCTCTTCTTTTGTTTCTTTTACTAGTGTTGCTATTTGTCCAATTTCTGAATGTGAACCGATACCTGTTACAATACAAGTTGCTTCACCATCTGTTACAATAGTTCCAGAAAATACCATGTTCTTCCTTTCTGCAAGCTGCATCTCTTTTTTAAGCACCTTGGTATGTTTTTGTACTGGTTGAGATTCACCCGTAAGCGGTGCTTCATTTACCTGTAATTCAACAGATCGAATAAGTCTACCGTCTGCTGGAACCAGGTCTCCTGCAGTAAGAAATACTATATCACCAACCACAAGCTCTGTATTTGGAATTTTTACTTTTGTCCCATCGCGCATTACCACCGCCGTATATTCTACCAATGACTGCAATTTTTCTAATGCTTTATTCGCTTTATACTCCTGAAAAAAACCAATAACAGCATTGAGGAATGCCGTAATAAATATAATAGCCATATCAGTGGTTTCTCCTAAAAAACCACTTACCGCACTAGCTAAAACCAAAACAATGATCAAAGGACTTTTCCACTGATCAAAAAAAACTTTGGCTTTGGTTACTTTTTCTTTAGACTCTGGTAAGGTATTCTTTCCATCTTTTTCTCGCCTTCTCTCCACCTCTTTCTTTTCTAGCCCTAATAAAGTGTCAGTTTTGACTCTCTTTGCGGTTTGTAAAACTGTTTTAGCGTGAAACATATAAAAACTAGTATAACACACAATTTGTTGCTTGACATCTGTTTGGAATTATTATATCATATTGTATAGAGAAAATACACAGTAAGACCCTGTAGCTCAGTTGGTAGAGCAGCAGCCTTTTAAGCTGATGGTCGTGGGTTCGAGCCCCACCGGGGTCACAAAAAAATCGACAAGTTGTCGATTTTTTATTATTATTCTAAAATTCTACATGTTGCGTGGTCGAGTATTGTTTCTTCTGCAACCGGCACCTGCAATGCCTCGCCTTCCGTACCTGTCGCTGTTGTCGACTCTTCCGCTGCACCTGCTTGACCTGAGGCTGAATCCTGTTGTGTTGGAGTTGGTGCTGACCTCACGGACACACCCATGTTTACCCCAAACATTCTAGCACGCGCCTCTGCTTTTGCCTGCTCATGCGCTCTTCTGGCAGGAATGTCTGGAATACAAATACCCACATCACTGCACAAAAGTAAAGCGGCACATGGATTATTTCCATCACAAGCACCACCTTCTTCTACCTTACATTCTCCACCAGAACAAACATGACCTTCTATACACTGTGCGCTTATGTCACATCCGCCCAAAAGCGGTACTCTACATTCATTATTCTCACAAAGCAAACCATTAGCACATGGATTGTCGTCAGCACATGCTGCTAACACCACTTGAAAACATTCTCCATTATCACAAACACCATTTTCACCACAATCAACTACCTTACTTACCAAATAACCATCTTCATTACCCTCACCACAAGCAACCTCTATTTTTTCTGTATCAGATGCACAGTAATTACTTATGTTTTGTAATTCAAATGCACCTGGGTTAAATACTGCAGCCGTACGCTGACCCTCATCAAACACACACACGTTTGCACCAGCATCAGCCGGGTCTTCTATACAAGCGCCGCCGCTACATCCAACTGCACATTCTTCGATATTTGCTTCATAAATACTTCCGGTATCATTAACAACACCATCAGTACAAGTAAATACCACAAGACTATCTTGATCAAAGCAATAATCACGTAATTCTTGACTGCTATTATTTTCTCTATCTTGAATAGTAATCCCCCCACCATTTTCTAAACCAACACAAACATTAGCACCATCAATGGTTGCGGTTTGGTTTAACGTAAACACCAGTATTGGCAATAAAACAACACTCAGAAATGTAATTATGAGTATAATTGTCTTATGTTTTTTTATATGTATTATCATACGTATCTATATATAGCTGTTTTTGATATACGAATCATCTCAGTATTATTGATTTACTTCACACGCATCACCAACCCCATCACCATCGGTGTCTAGTTGATCTGGGTTTGCAATTTCTGGACAATTATCTAATGTTATAAGCACGTCATCTAAAAACACATCTCCACGAGCATCAAACACAAGTCGGAAATCATCTTCGTTATTACGTTGTATATTTTCTGGTGTTGTAAATTCTCTTGTATATGATGTGAAACCATTGGTAATCTCTAGAACATCTTGACGCTCAAAGTCACCATTTGAAGTACCATTACCAAGACGAGGAAGAAGTTTACCATCTACTACGTTATATAAAAAGCTAAAGACATAGGCTGTGTTTGGATCAACAGGAAGTGGATATTGCTGTATTCCACCAGCTCTCCAACGAAGTACATCTACATTATTAACCGTACACTTATTATTCACACAAGAAGAGTCTGCGTTTGGGTCTCCAACAATATTACCAGCACAATTACGATTATTATTACAGTCAAAAGTTTGTCCTGCTCTTATTCTCATATGCGTATTACCATCGCCACCAGCCTCCTTTCCTATTAGTTCATTTGCACCAAATAGTATCCAACTATCCACACCATCTTCTTCCATATCACCATCAACCACAATAAACGTACAAGCGTTTCCTATACCATCACCATTATCATCCGCCTGATCTGGATTGGGGATATTTGAGCAATTATCACACGCATCACCAACTCCATCGCCATCGGTGTCTAGTTGATCTGGATTTTCATCATTTGGACAATTATCTAATGTTATAAGCACGTCATCTAAGAATACATCTCCTACAACTTCAAGAAAAATTCGGAAATTACCATTTAAATTCCCTGGCGTAGTAAATTCTTTTCTAAAATCTTCCCATTCATCTGATGCATTGATGAGATGAAGAGGAAAGTCATCAACCGCAAAATCATTGGCCTTAGGGTAAATCTTTAATTCACCTTGCAACACCTTGTGTTTTAAACGTAAAACATAGGAGGTGTTTACCTCAACAGGAAGGTGTTCTAGTAACACTCCACCAGTCCCCCAACGCTCAGCAACAATATCATTAAGTTCACATTGTCTATTTGCTGCATCATTACATGTACCCGCATCTTCTTCATCCACCATATGCCTACAGTGTCTAGGCTTTGAACAACTAAAACCTATGTTGGATCTTATATGAAGAGATGTATTACCTTCTTCTAAAAATTTTTCTAATAAGGAGTTCTCACCGAAACGAGGCCAACTATCCACACCATCTGCTTCCATATCACCATCAGCAACAATAAACGCACAGGCGTTTCCTATTCCATCATTATTATCGTCATCCTGACCCGGATTGACAATATTTGGACAATTATCTAAATCATCTGGAACACCATCATTATCTAAATCAGTATTACAGACACCATTTATACATATTGCCCCCGCACCACAATCAGCACGCTGTGCAATTGTTTTATTTAATGCAATATTTTCATCATTTTCAGCACAAGATATATCAATCAGTATATTTTCATCAAAACAATAATCAGACACTTCGCTAATAACATTTCCTCCTTTAACCACATTGAGTGTTCCATTACCCAGATCAACACAGGTGGTAGCAAACGCATCATCACGCAAATCTGCACAAGTTCCAACACCGTTTTCTTGCACACATCGGTTTTTGGGATTATTTAGATCATTACACGCAACAGCATTTGAAGAGATACTTCCATCATTATTACACCCCATTTCTATAAGGGTATTTCCATCTAAACAGTAATCAGACACTGTCTGCAATTCTGCGCCTCCTACGTCTTTAATAGAGACAGTCACACCATCTTTTGTACATTGACCAATTGGACCAACTCTTGGAATAAGTGCCATAGCAATTGCTCCAGCAATAAGAAGGGTTATGGTACCCAAAATAATCTTTGTTCTTGCCTGGGTTTTTGTTTGTACTTGTTGATAACGTTCCATAAAATGTATTATACACCTATATCTGCATGTACTAAAAAGTCAGATAGTTTTTGCCGCGCCTCTGCTGCTTTTTCGGGAGTGTATGTTATAGAAAATATGTAGGCATTTTCTTCTTGTTTTATAATAATTGATTCTGTAGTTTCATTGGTGGTTGTATTTGTCGCAATACTTTTTCCATGTTCACCAAGTATATCATCAGAGCAAATATATTTGACAACGTCATGACTTGTTAAAAAAGATCGCACATATTCTTGAACAAACTCTTCAAGGGTATATTCCTGTATTCTTTGTGCATCAGAAATATTACGACGCACCATTTCGTCGTAATTTAAAAGCGCCATATTTACCGAAGGTTCTTGTGTTTCTGAGTCAGTGGCTAATAAAGAAAGTTCATGAGCCCCCCAAACACTTAAGGCCGAGGTACGTCTTTTTGGTGTTACGGTTTCTGGGTGTTCAAAATCAATGGCATATATTGGTTGGGTTTGTGCCACGTATCCAGATTCCTCGGCAATTTGACCTTGTAATTTCTGTGTTGCTTCTTCTACGTTAATTGAGTGAGCATCGACCACTTCTAATAATGGAGATTCTGTTGAAAGCGTATGAAATGGATTTATTATGGTTGTATTAATTACGCCACCATCTGTTCCCTCTACATGCAGCGGAAGTTTTTCGCTATGAATTTCAATAACTCTATCTAAACGATGTTGCAATGTATTTAATAATTCTTCATTTTTTATCTTACGAAGAACTTTTTTTCTTGGATCTCTTTTGTCTGGTTCTATTCTGTAAACTTCTGAACTATTTTTTTCTTTTACTAATGCGTAATATGGTTGAGCAAGCGGCTCTTGATTGTTTGGAGTAACAGTAATAAGCTCTCCTTCTGTATAATTTTCCACTACGCCCCCATCAACACTTTCTACCCAATCCCAGTCAAAGCCCATACGTACAAACACTTCTTCGGAAGTAATCCAATGTTTTTTATTCCCCGATATAAAATACACCCTTGGATCTTCTTGTGTTTTAACAACCGATCCGCGCTTTGGTACATGTTTTGGCCCTAATGGAATTTCGCTAACCGCATCTAGTGGAATATTTGCTAATGTTTTTTCTGAAATTAATCTAATACTTCCCCAAAAATCAAAATATGTAAAATACATCTTTTGGTTCGTAAACGGTTTACGCGTACATTGTTTTGTTACATACCAAACTGTACCAATATCTGGTTGTTTGTACGCTCGCTGTGTCCGAACTGGACAAGATGAACCAAAAACAGGTGCTTCTATTAAAAGCAGTGTGAGCACAAATATGGTACAAGTAATGATATATTTCATACATCTTTTTATGTAAATAAAGTATATCATAATGAGCACAAAATAAAAAACAACAGCACGTATTATTTGCTATTGTTTTTTATAATTATTCTATTTCTTTCAATTCTTCTATAAGTTTTTTTGCTTTTCTGTTTGGTTTTTTTGGGATAGTTACAATCACTTTTACAAACTGACTCCCTCTTCCAGAACCACGCAAATAGGGCACACCAAGACCTTTTAAGCGAAACTCTTGATGCGATTGTGTCCCAGACGGAATAACTAATTTCTTTTTACCATCAAGCGTATTTATTTCAATTTTATCTCCTAAAACTGCCTGTGGATAAGTAATATGTACTTGCGTATATATATCATTTCCTTCTCGGATAAATTCTTTGTCTGGTTGCACATGAACAACTACATACAAGTCCCCTGCTTCTCCCCCAACTCCCGGAAATTCACCATTTCCAGACAATCTAATTGAAGAACCATTATCTATGCCGGCTGGAATTTTTACCACTATTTTTGACTCACTTTTTGCTACACCATCCCCACCACAATGGGCACAATGTTTTTCTGGTACTTTTCCTTGCCCATGACATAATCCACACTGCACGACATTTTGCATTGCACCAAGCATGGTTTGTTGCACACGCCGCACTTGCCCTTGACCTTTACATTCTTTACATATTTCTAGCGAGCTTCCTGGCTCGGCCCCCGAACCACCACACACATCGCAGGCATTATTTTTTGTTACCGTAATAGTTCTTTCTACACCAAAAACCGCGTCTCTAAACGATAGTTCAATGTCCATTTGTATATCTCTACCACGAACTTGGCGAGAGCCTCTTCCCCTTCCTCCACCAAACCCAAACATTTCACCAAAAATATCCCCTAAATCTACACCATTAAAGTTAACATTTGCACCACCAAAACCACCCTGTCCCCTACTTGCTCGCATGAAGTCTTCCCAGTTCATACCACCACCAAAGCCACCTTGTTGCTCAAACCCAGCACCAAATTGATCGTACTGCTGTCTCTTTTTTTCATCACCCAACACTTGATACGCTTCGTTAATCTCTTTGAACTTCTCCTCATCTCCTGTTGCTTTATCTGGATGAAATTTATGCGCAAGCTTTCTAAATGACTTTTTAATATCATCTTGTGATGCTGTTTTTTCTACCTGTAATATGTTGTAATAGTCTTTTGACATAATAATACAATGCTTTTCTGCGATTTATGCGGACAATTCTGCCACGTTAAACACCACACGAAATGGTTTGCAATAAATAATAACTGATTTATATTCTGCTGGATTAACAGTATCTGGAACAATATAGTGTTGTGTACCAACATTTCCTTTTAATTTATCTATTTCTATATATTCTCCAAGATCCTGTGCTGACTTAATTTGGGTATTTTTAGACAATAAAACACGCAAATCTGGCCCATTTGATACCGCAAGATCTACTAAACTTAAAATAGTATCTTTTCCTTCTCCAAAAGAAATAATTTTTACTTTTCCTGTTCCATCGTGTGCGATACTCGTAATTTCTCCCGAGGCAATTACTTGCGCTTCTTCTGCTGTTTCTGTGTCAGCCGCCGTCACGTCTTTTTGAACTGGTGCTTCTTCAACCTTTTTTACTGATTCTTCTATATCATTACGCACCTCTAACATGCTTTCTACTACCACCACGTCTTCCATGTTTTCCATTTCTTTTTTTAACATTTCCGTAGATTCAGCCACTGTTGCATCTTCTTTGGAACCTTCTTCGCCCTGAAACGCTTCTATGGCTTCTGCAACACCTGCCTGCTGTTCTGCAGTAAGCGTAGTATCTTCTGTTAGTTCACGTTGAATAAAAAGTGGTGAAATAAGCCAATACGCTAATCCACAACACACAAGCGCGATACACACAATAACAATGCGTCTCATAAGAAAAGTGTTAAATAGACTAAATAAATTATTCTTTTTTATCTTCTTTTACTTCTTCAGTTTCTGCGTCTACCACTTCTCCTTCTACCGGTTCCTCTTTTTTTTCTTCACTTGCCGACCCACCTTCTGGTTTTTTTGCGTCCTTTGCGCTTTCTTGTTCTTGTTGATACATTTTCATTCCAATTACTTGTGCTGCTTTTGACAAGTCCTCTGAAACTGTTTTTATATCTTCAATATTTTCACCATCTTTTACTTCTTTTAGTTTTGCAAGTT
Source organism: Candidatus Magasanikiibacteriota bacterium (assembly GCA_002716765.1). Classification (GTDB taxonomy): domain Bacteria; phylum Patescibacteriota; class Patescibacteriia; order Magasanikbacterales; family UBA922. Next base: position 257 of record PBBY01000022.1, on the reverse strand, counting down.
TTTCTTCTACCGCTTTCCTCTCTTCTTCGGTAACTTCTATCTTTTTTTCTTCTACTTCTTTCATCATTTTTTCGGTTGTGTATACCATTGTATCAGCAGTGTTTTTAATTTCGATAAGCTCTCGCTTCTTTTTGTCTTCTTCAGCATGAGCTTCTGCGTCTTTTCGCATTTTCTCAACTTCTTCGTCAGTAAGGTTTGTTGTTGCAGTGATTTTGATACTTTGTTCTTTGCCAGTACCTAGATCTTTTGCGTGTACG
>PBBY01000021.1 GCA_002716765.1 Candidatus Magasanikiibacteriota bacterium | reverse complement strand
ATAAGGTAATTTCGAATGGAAGTCATTCTAATATTGTATGTGTGAATCGAAATTTAGTAGCAAAAGTGCCTGTTGGCATTGATGATGAGCAAGCCGTTTTTACGGTTATATCATCAATTGCATTGCAAGGGGTACGTATTTGTCGTCCGTCATTGGGGGATACGGTGGTGGTGATTGGATTGGGCTTGTTAGGCCAAATTACCTGTGATTTATTAATCGCTAATGGGTGTAAAGTTGTTGGGTTTGATGTGGATGATGCTAAGGTGCTTATGGCCAAGGCGAGGGGGATTATGGCGTTTAATTCTTTATCTACTAATATCAATCAAGTGATTGATGAGATTACACAATTGATTGGCGCGGATTATGTGATTATTACGGCATCTACTGCATCAAATGGGCCTGTTGAGCAAGCCATTAGCTTATGTAGACAAAAGGGCGCTATCGTTGCAGTGGGGGCCTTTAAAATGGATATTCCAAGAGATGAGTTTTATAAAAAAGAGTTATCATTTCATATATCAATGTCATATGGGCCGGGTCGGTATGATCCTATTTATGAAGAAAAAGGCATTGATTATCCTGTTTCTTATGTTCGGTGGACTGAAAATAGAAATTTTCAAGCAGTTTTAGCGTTATTAAAATCAGATAAATTAGACTTTTCTTATTTGATTTCAAAAAAAGTTAAGTTTGATGTGCTGGAACACGCGTATTCTGAAATTCTTAATGATCCGTCGGTGTTAGGGGCGCTGATTCAATATTCTGAGTTAAGCAATCAAGATAAGATGAGTAAGGTTGTATTTGCAAATACGATTCAGTCTGCTAAACGTCCTCAAATTGGGATTATAGGCGCAGGTAATTTTACCACAGTTGTGCTGTTGCCAGTATTTAAGAAGTTGAAAGCCAATATTGTTGGGATATCTAGTTATAAGGGGATGACGGCGACGATTGCGGCTAAAAAACATGACATATCATATGTGACGACGGACTATCAGGACTTGTTAAATGATGATGCAATTAATACTATTGTTATTTCGACTCAACATGCGTCTCACAGTTCACTTATATGTGAGGCCCTTTTAAAGGGGAAGCATGTGTTTGTGGAGAAACCATTGGCGGTAACGTCAGATCAGTTAAATGAAGTGGTTTCCTGCTATGAGTCATTGATAGAAAAGCCTCAGTTAATGGTAGGATTTAATAGGCGATTTTCACCTGTATCTAAATTTGTATATTCAAAATTAAAGCGTCGATCAGGTGCGATATCGATTCATATTCAGGTGAATGCAGGGTATATTCCAGATGATCACTGGGTTCATGAGCTTAGAAATGGGGGGCGGTTTGTTGGTGAGGGGTGTCACTTTATAGACCTTATTCAATACTTTACCGGCGCTAAAATTAAGAGCGTTCAGTCGATTGGTAAGGCATCATCACTTTCAAGTATTCAAAATGATACGGTGATGACCCAATTTTTATGTGAGGATGGGTCTATTGCATCCATTCATTATTTGAGTAATGGGAATAAGAAGTACCCGAAAGAAAAAGTGACGATATATTTTGATCAACAAATTATAGAAATTGATAATTGGAAAAAAGTGAATGGGTTTGGTGTTCAGTCAAAATCATTTCGATCTCAGTCAAAGGGTCATTTAGAGGAAGTCCAAGATTTTTTAACGGCCATTGAAACGGGTTCAGAGCCTCCTATTTCATTTGAATCGTTGGTTCATACGACGCAGGTATCGTTTTTACATGTTGAGTCTCTTGAGTCAGCAAATACGGTGTTCGTATAGCTGTCATTAATATGCGTAAGAAATTAGGCGCGCTAGTCGATTTTTTGTATCGAATGGGACCAAGTTGGATTTTATTTAGGAGTCAATATTTTGTTTTTTCTAGGTTTAGAATACAGTCTTTAAGAAATCGACGAATTCTTAGAATGGCGGCCCTTATTTCTAATGAAATATATGGCCATTTTCCTAGGTTAGGTATTGTTAATGGGAGATATGTTTCAAGCCATCAAGATACCAAATTGGCAGATGGGATCGAAGATCATCAGATTATGGGATTTAGTAATCAGATCTTATCTTATGATAAGGGCGGAGGGTTTGGTTGGCATATAAACCCGGATACAAAAGTAGAGTGTCCGCCTAAGGATGAGTGGAATCGAATCCCAGACTTTAGTTCATTAGGTGATATTAAGTTAGTATGGGAAGCGTCTCGATTTAATCAAGTTGCAGATATAATTAATGCTTATTCACTCACAAAAGATAAAAAATATATTGCGCTATTTGAGGCACATTGTTTAGATTGGATTCATCAGAATCCGTTTCCTTATGGTGGCCATTATAAATGTGGTCAAGAAATAGCGATTCGCCTTTTTAATTGGATGATTGGTATTGATTATTTCTATGACCAATTATCATCTCGTTTTATACAAACAATTCATAAGGAGATTTATATATCCTTACTTCGGATTGAGTCTAATATCGCTTATGCCGCCAAATCGGTTCGTAATAATCATATTATTAGTGAGGCATCGTGCCTTTTGGTGTTTGGATGGGTTTTTAAACAGTTTAAAGTGCATGATCGATGGGCTAAAAAGGGACTTCATTATTTAACAGATGCCTTGTCTTATCAGGTATATAAAGATGGGGCATATATTCAACATTCTATGACTTATCAGCGGTTGGTGCTAGATACTTTGTCTTTGGTTATTTTAGTCGCTAAGGCGTATCGGATTACCTTACCGTCGACGATTCATTTATCTCATCAACAGTTATTTGGGTTCCTTTATTCAATGTCTCAAAATAATGGTGAGCTATCCAATTATGGGCCTAATGATGGGTGCTATTTATTTCGGCTATCAAGTGCGAGGTATCGAAATTTTATGCCTAGTTTTAATTTAGCTAGTGCCATTATTAATCAGAAATTAGTTCAAAATGAAAGACGGGAGCTGGTTGATTTTTTTTCTTTAGAGGCGACTGATATTTCGGCTCCAAAAAAGCAAACTAGATTTGATGATGGGGGCTATTATATTTTAAAGAAGCAATCGTTATTTGTAATGTGTCGATGTCATAGTTATCGTCATCGTCCGTCACAAATTGATATGTTACATATTGATATTTGGCATGACAATAAAAATATTTTATCTGATGCAGGGTCGTATTCTTATAATACGGATAAAGATTTAAAAGATGAATTTATTGGATTAAAAGGACATAATACGGTGATGTTGAATCAAACCAATCATATGTCAACGGTGTTTAATTTTGGGTATTCAAATTGGACCAAAAGTAAATTAATTAAAAAAACAAATACAGTGTTTATTGGAGAGCATTATGGTTATAGAGCCTTATTTGATCTTACTCATAGACGGCGTATAGAATTGCAAGATAGACAGGTTATTATTATAGACTCTATATTTCCGATTACTTCATCGACCTTTGTTGAGCAGCGATTTAATACGTCTTATCCGGTAGTAAAGTCTACAGGGTCTGTTTATATTATTGATGATGCTTATGAGGTATCAAGTTCATTATCGGGAGAAATTATTGAAGGAAAGTGTTCGGATCATTATAACGAATGGAAAAATACTAGTTCCATTACTTTTCAAGATACAGTATCATCGAGTATAGAAGTTAAAACGGTTTTAAAATTATTATGAAAAAACACATATTATTAATTCATCAAGTTTTTGTTACTCCTGATTTTGGGGGGGGCACGCGACACTTTGAACTTGCAAAATATTTGGTGAAACTTGGTCATAAGGTGACGGTTATTGCAAGTGATACTGATTACCTTTCGGGTCAGAAGAAGACGGTTTCTCAGGAAACTATTGAAGGGGTTAATATTAAATATGCCTTTACTTATTCAGCCCTACATAAAGGAATTGTGACAAGAGCATTTGCATTTTTGTCTTTTGCATTTTCTTCGTTTAAATTAGGGTATCATATGGATGATATTGATGTTATTTGGGGTACATCCCCACCGTTGTTTCAATCATTTACAGGGCTTATATTGTCTAAAATTAAAAGGAAGCCGTTTGTATTTGAAGTTCGCGATCTTTGGATTGATTTTGCAAGAGAATTAAACGTTGTTAAAAATCCGGTGATTATTTTTATTTTTAAATGGCTAGAAAAGCAACTATATCAATTAGCAGATCATATTATTGTTAATTCTCCTGGATTTATTCCACATATTAATCGAATTGTCCCAGATAAAAATATTTCGCTTTTTGCCAACGGAGTTATATCAGAAGAGTTTGAAAATTTAGATTATTCTCAAACGCAGAAAATCAGTCAGGACCTCTTTGATTCATCTAATGAGTTCAGAGTTTTATATACTGGAAATATTGGGATTGCTAATGATATTGAAACCATTATAGATACAGCGAAACAGTTGATGGAATACCCTGAAATTATATTTTATATTATAGGTGGCGGGATTAGGGTTACTCAATTTCAATCATTTTGTGAAGATAATAAGATTTCCAATGTGAGGTTTAAAAAGACAGTGCCTAAAAAGCAAATCCCACATATTTTAGCGGAATGTGATATCTGTATTGCCTCGTTAAAAGATATTCCCCTTTTTGGTACGGTTTATCCAAATAAAGTGTTTGATTATATGGCCGCTGGAAAACCGACTATTTTATCGATTAATGGTGTTATTAAAGAGGTGATAGAATCCTCAAGAGGTGGCTTGGCAATTTCTCCTGAAAATAGTGATGAAATGAGGGACGCAATTTTAACTTATTATCATGATAGAACACTTATTGACCGAGATGGAAAGCAAGCGAGGCAATATGTAAAAGAAAAATTTGAACGTGAGATTATTGCGACTCAATTATTTTATTATTTGAGGGATATAGGAGCAAAAAAGGTATGAAGAAGACCATATTTATTGTTGCGGCAGCAAGGCCAAATTTTATAAAAATAGCCCCTTTTTATAAACATATTTCCAAGTTTCCGGATTTGACTCTTTTTTTGATTCATACAGGACAACATTATGATTATAATATGAGTGATACCTTTTTCAACACATTGGATATACCAACCCCGGATGTTCACCTTAATATTGGTAGTGGGTCTCATGCTGAACAAATGGGTAAAACCATGATTGCGTTTGAACAGTTATGTTTGAAACATCAACCTTGCATGGTATTGGTATTTGGTGATGTTAATGCCACGGCGGCTTGTGCAATTACAGCCAAGAAATGTCTTATTCCTGTGGCTCATGTAGAGGCGGGATTGAGAAGTTTTGATCGAGAAATGCCAGAAGAGATCAATCGAATTTTGACGGATAGTATTTCCGATATCCTTTATACGACTGCTGAAGATGCCCAGGCACAGTTGTTAAAAGAAGGGATCCCTAAGGCTAATATTTTGTTTGTTGGTAATGTCATGATTGATACGTTATTTCATCACTTGGATCAGTCAGAGTCAACTCATTTTTATGAAACATTGAATCTTAAGAAAAAGGAATATTCAATGATTACTCTTCATCGGCCTAGTAATGTAGACAATCCAAGTATTCTTCATGATTTAGTGAATGTGTTCATCGATATTGCTACGTTTTTACCGGTTGTATTTAGTGTCCATCCTCGTACAAAAAAACAATTACAGTCATTTGATTTTTATGAGAAGCTTAATCAGCACCCAAACATTACACTTCTTGAGCCGATAGGATATTTAGAAAATATTAATTTGGTGGCCAATAGTCGACTTGTTCTGACAGATAGTGGCGGATTACAAGAAGAAACTACGGCATTAAATATACCTTGTTTGACATTAAGAAGAAATACGGAACGACCCGTTACGATTTCTCATGGTAGCAATCGGTTAGTAGGGGTTACGCCCAAACGTATTTTAAAAGAAATTCATCAAATTATCGATCATACAAGTCCTAAGTATCCAACACCAAGTTTATGGGATGGACAAGCGTCCCATAGGATATTAAAGCATCTTAATACGTGGCTAAATTAAGTAGCTCAGGGTATTAATAACGTGGCGTTTATGAATTGATAAAATAATTTTTCTTAGCACAGGCGTTAAGAAGTGGGTGTTTTTAAGAGGTTGTTTCTTAATATTGATAGTGCCTCTAAGTTATAGGTGATAGTATGGTCCACTTTTATCATGATAGATGTGTCTTGTAATTTGTTGGCGTTTGCTAAGTCTTTTTTATATTCATTAGGAAATTGTTTAAAGGCTTTTTCGTGGGTGATATTAAAACAAGATCCTTGCATGGCAGATAGTCCGAACTCATTTAAATGGGAAATGAAATCGTTACGAGTTAAGTTTGTGGGTGCTTTTTCAGGAATAAAAAAGGCATAAAATTTATAATAGGCATGGTGAATAGATGAGGGTGGGGCTGGACAATTAATAAAGGGGAATTGATTGAGGAACTGTTGTAAGATTTGGGCATTTTTATGACGCTTTTGGTTCCAACTAGGTAATTTTTTGAGTTGACATCGACCAATGGCAGATTGCATTTCTGAGAGTCGATAGTTGCTGCCAAATTCTTGATGAAGCCATCTAAATCCAGGGGGGTGCTCTTGATGAAATACAGTATCATAATCTTTACCATGATCTTTAAATGACCATGCTTTTTTCCATAATGAGGTGTTATTGGTGGTGATCATGCCGCCTTCACCACCTGTGGTCATGATTTTATCTTGGCAAAATGAAAATGCAGCGATATCACCAATGCTACCTACTTTCTGACCATTGTATTCAGCGCCATGGGCTTGTGCGCAATCTTCAATTACCCATAGATCACGGGCCTTGGCAAGGGCCATGATAGGGCTCATATCACAGGCCCAACCGGCAAGGTGGACACAGATGATGGCTTTTGTTTGGGGGGTAATGACTTCAGCGATTGTTTTTGCTGTAATATTTTGTGTGATGGGGTCAATATCAGCGATGACAGGAATGGCACCTCTCATGACAATTGCACTTGCGGATGCAATAAAGGTACGGGGGGTGGTAATGACTTCATCGCCAGGTTTAATATTACAGGCATTTAATGCGACTTCTAATGCAACCGTTCCATTGGATACAGCGATGGCGTGCTTACATCCAATATAGGATGCAAATTCCGTTTCAAAGAGTTTACCTTCTTGTCCAGACCAGTAGTTAACTTTTCCGGAAGATAGTACGTTTTGGACGGCGGCTAATTCGTCACTTTCAAATGTTGGCCAGTGGCTATTCATAGGGTTTTTTCCTTTCTTGGTATGGTTTTTTTTGCAGGTACTCCGACTACTTTTTGATGCTCACTAATATTATTGATGACAACGGCACCTGCACCAATAATGCTATGTTTGCCAATGCTTAGCCCTTGAATAATCGTGGCCCCTGCGCCAACAAGCACTTGTTCTTGAATGCTTACTCGTCCGCATAGGGTTGTACCTGGTGCCACCTGGCTATGTGAATGAATGATGCAGTCATGGTCAATGCTGGCCTTGGTATTGATAATACAGTTGTTTTTTATTGTTACACCTGGGTTTAGAATGGCTCCTGCCATAATACTATTTCCTACCCCTAAAGAACAGGTTTCTGATATATAGCTGTTGGGGTGGATTGCATTGATAAATTGGGCGCCGAGATTTTGGAGTTTATTAAAAATAGCTTGGCGTGCTTGTTCATTTCCAATTCCAATAATAAAGCGACTTTGAGAAATAGAAATTAAAGATAGGTCTGAGATGATTGGAATGTCGTTAAGTGACGCGTTAGCTTTGTTTGGGTGATCGTCAAAAAATAAAATTGGGGTATTGGGGTGGGTTTTTTTTAGGATGTCTAAAATAACACGGCCGTGGTCGCTTGCACCATAAATAATAATAGGAGTAGTGGGTGGGGGTTGCTGGCTCATTTGACTTGGGCTTGATAGGTTCGTAAGTCAGGCATCGTTTGTTTAGCAGAGTGGTTGATGGATTGGGTTGCAAATAAGGTTGTGAAGGTTTTCAAGATCACTTTGCAATCAAATAGAAAACTTACTTGGTTAGTATAGTCGATATCTAAAGCAAACTTTTCATCCCAAGATAGCGTGTTTCTGCCATTCACTTGGGCCCAACCGGTGATACCAGGCTTGAGTGTATGTCGCTTTTTTTGCGAAGGCGTATAATAGTCGATATATTCGGCAATGAGTGGGCGCGGACCAATCAGGCTCATGTCGCCTTTGATAATATTAATGAGTTGAGGTAGTTCATCTAAGGATGTTTGTCGTAAAAAGTGACCGAGTTTGGTGGTGCGGGCCATGTCAGGAAGTAATTGGCCTTTTTGGTCTGTTTTGTTAGTCATGGTTCTAAATTTATAAAAATTAAAGGGATGGTTGTTGAGCCCTGTTCGACATTGTGCGAAAATGACGGGTGAGCCCATGTTCAAGGTAATTAATATTGAAATGCCAATAAATAGAGGGCTAATAAGAATGAGTAGTAAGCTGGCTAAAATAGGTTCAACAAGGTATCTGAATTTGATATAGATGTTCATTTGTTTATCATAGGTGATTTGGTGCTGATATTCAATATTAGAGGTGCTTATCAATGACATAGTCCGCAAATTCAGGAGCGGATGTAAATGCAGGAGAGATGGCATTGAGGATGTGGACACTATTGGGGCCTTGTTCAATGACAAAGTCCATGACGAGCTCCTTGGTGTTCCAATTGACGAGTTGGGGGCGAATCCCAATTTTGTTGGATCGGTGCATATCCTTGGCATTTAGTGATTGGACTAGTTTTTTGGCTTGGCGGTAATACAAAAGGTCAATATAGGCCTTAGGTTCGGTTAAAGCGAGAGTTCGGAATTTTTTGTTTTTGAAAAATAATAAGGCATTAGCGCCTAATATTTTGAGGCTATGAGTTCCCAGGTTATCAAATAATCCGTAATTTTCGGGTCCGAATGCTGGAATGGCGGTGGGCCCGATATAGACATCGCCATGGACGGCTTTGGTGAAGTGGACCCCTAAAAAGGGGTTTTTTAAATTGGGAACGGGGTAAATATTGCATCGGATGCCTTGGGCTTTGGTAGGGGTTAATTTTCGATAGGTCCCTTTGAAGGGAACAAATCTATATTGGGTACCCACTTTAAGTGAATGGGCGATTTGGTCGCTGTATGCACCGGCGGCATTGATTAGGAATTGGTAGTTTAAACATTGTTGCTTGGTATGGAGTTGCGTATTGGTTACTTGTGTTACGGTTTCATTTAAATAAAAGGTGACTTCGGTTGAGTCTGATAATTGTTGGTATAGGCACTGTAAGATTGCCTTTGGATCAATAACTGCAGTTTCAGGAGGCCACAATGCAGCCTCGATGGTTTTGGCAAATGGTTCAATATTAGTGAGTTCTTTAGGGGTTAGAATTTCGGTTTTTGCACCATTTTCTTGGCTTTGGGAATGCAGTTGATGTAAGGTGTCTATTTCAGAGTGATCTTGGCAGACCAGGACTTTACCGGCCTTTCGTAGGGGGAGTTGATGATCGATACAAAACTGTTGCCAATAGTGGTTACCTTTTAAACAGAACTGGGCTTTAAGACTATTAGATGGATAGTAAATCCCGGCATGTAGAACACCACTATTTCGGCCGGAAGCATGGGCGCCAATGGTAGATTCTTTTTCGATAATGGCGATATTTTTATGCCCTTTTTTGAGTAGGGACTTAGCAAGACATAGTCCAATTATGCCGCTTCCGATAATGCATATATTATGTTTGTTTTTATGCGCGCTCATGTCAGCGGTATTGTCTCAAAAATAAAGTGTTTTAACAAGAGGGTGGTAATGGCTGTGTGCACTGTATTTGTTATTAAGCTTATGGTATAGTTTAAATGGTTTATTTTTTAAAAGAACAAATTTTTCAAGGGCTTTGGTTGTGGCTTTAGTAAAGCAAATTCGTAGTATAAGAGGGGTTAGGCAAATTGGGCAAGTGAGTCTAGATTTCTTGGCTTCATTAGTAACGCTGCTGGTTGTTTTTGATTTTCAACTATTTTCTTTGGTAGAACAGGTGATTATTTGGATAGGCTTACCATTACTTCATGTGGGGATTAATTATCTGTTTAACTCCTATAAGCAGTTATGGCGTTATGTGGGACTTCGAGAGATACAGAACTTGGTTTACAATACTATTTTGGTCAGTGCGGGGTTGGTGTGCTTAAGTACCTTTTCTTTGTTTATAGTGCCGATGGAGGCTATTATTCAGGAAGCGGCTTTGTTTTTATTTTTGACAGTGATGATCCGGGCCATTAGGCGTGGATATGTGTTGCTTGTTGCAAGTAAACAGGCGGGGGTGACGAATTATTCATTTAGGACGTTATTTATTGGTGGAGGGAGAACCTCTCTTAAGATTATTGAAGAGATTGATGCGCAAAAGGTATCGGTTAATGTTTTAGGGTGTTTGGATGATGACCCTAAAAAACATGGCGCCTTATTAGGAGGGGTAAAGATTTTAGGAGGGACTGAGCAGCTCGCTCGTTATGTAAAAGAATTGGATATTGAGCAGGTGATTGTGGCGATTCCATCGATCTCTGATCATCGATTGAATGCTTGGCTGACTGAAATTCGACAGTTACAGTGTAAAGTGAAAGTGGTGCCTGGCTTGGCGGCATTGGTTCGAAATCGACAGGCGAATCCGCAATTTAATTTTAGGGTGCAAGATTTGTTAGATGCTAAAGAATTTGAGCAAACGAAGTCGGATTTTCGACCGAATAAAGATGTTGTTTTAGTGACAGGTGGTGCCGGTTATATTGGCCTGCATTTGGTTAAAAAATTGTTGGACGATGGTAAGAAGGTGAGAGTTTTAGAGAACTTTAGTTTTGGACGCTCGTTTTTGCCGGACTTTTTTAAAGATCCGAATTTAGAAGTGATTGAAGGTGATATAGCCAATATTCGAGATGTGGTTCAGGCGGTAAAAGGGGTGGATACGGTGATTGCTTTGGCCGCTATTGTGGGGGACCCTGCGTGTAGTGTTAGTACTGAAGATACGTTGAATTTGAATTATGAGGCCAGTAAAGTGTTAATTGAAACATCTAATTTTTATGGCGTACGACGGTTTATTTTTGCGTCTAGTTGTAGTGTGTATGGGGCCAGTGATGAGGGGTACTTAACTGAAGAGTCAAAGCTTAATCCGGTATCGTTGTATGCACGGACTCGAATTATGTCTGAAGATGTGATTTTTGATCGCTGTGGGCAGGTAGAGCCCGTAGTATTGCGCTTGTCTACGGTGTTTGGGTTGTCGCCTCGAATGAGGTTTGATTTAGTGGTGAACTTATTGACGGCGAAGGCCGTCTTAGAAAAGCAATATCAGGTTTTTGGTCCGTCTCAGTGGCGACCTTTTATACATTGTTTTGATGTGGCTGAAGCCTTCTTTTTAGCGTCCAAAGCAGATGCTAGTGTTGTCGCGAATCAAGTTTTTAATGTGGGCAGTACTGATCAGAATATGACCTTAGGAGAGCTGGGGTTATTGATCAAAAAAATTGTGCCCGAGGCAGATTATGGCATTAAGGAAGATGTATCTGATATTCGAAATTATAAGGTGAATTTTGACAAGATTTATTCTCAATTGGGGTTTCAGACCTCTATTTCAGTAGAACAGGGAGTTCGTGATATTATTGATGCGATTCGACAAGACCCTAAGTTACTTAATTATCAAGATCATGTGTATTCAAATTATCAGCAGCAATTAAACCGAGTAAAAGTGTCGCTGTAAAGAGAGTGGTTTTTATAAGGACCAATAGGTACAGTTGAGTAGGGTTCTTATAGGGTTGAATTTGCCTTTAATGTCAATGAGAACTTTTTCTTTTTCAGTACCTGATATTTTGTTGAGGTAGACGTTGATGTCGTTAGAAAATTGGGCGTGATCAACAGCTAAAATAATGGCGTCTGAATTAGGTGTTTCGTCCCAGTTTGTTAGGGTAATGTTATATTCTTCTTTGGTTTCCTTTGGGTCGGCATGCGGGTCGTGTACAAAGATATTGATTCCATATTCCTTTAATTCATTAATGATATCGGGTACTTTACTGTTTCGTATATCAGAAACGTTTTCTTTGAATGTTAGTCCTAAAATGAGTACTTTTGCATTGTTTACAGGTTTATTGACTTTAATGAGTTGTTTAACAGTTTGTTCGGCGACATATTTGCCCATGTTGTCATTAATTCGTCGGCCAGATAGAATGACTTCGGGATGATAGCCGAGTTGTTCGGCTTTATAGGTGAGATAATAAGGATCAACGCCAATACAGTGCCCGCCAACTAAACCTGGCGTCATTTTCATGAAATTCCATTTGGTGGCGGCAGCCTCAATGACATCTAGTGTATTGATTTCCATTTTGTCGAATATGATGGCCAGTTCATTCATTAAGGCGACATTAAGGTCGCGTTGTGTGTTTTCAATGACTTTGGCGGCTTCTGCTACTTTAATGCTAGAGGCTTGATGGATGCCTGCTGGAATGATACTGCCATATAAATTAGCCAATAGTGAACTGACTTCTTTGGAACTTCCAGAGACGACTTTTGTGATTTTGGTTAAGGTTCGGTCAGCATCGCCTGGACTGAGCCTTTCGGGTGAATAGCCAACGTGAAATTCTGAGTTGAATTTTAGACCGGATGTTTCTTCTAGTATAGGTACACATATATCATTGGTAACGCCAGGGTATACAGTAGATTCGTAGACAATAATACTGTTTTTTTGCATGATCTTTCCGATCATGTTAGTGGCGGCTTTGATGGCGCTTAAGTCGGGTTGTTTGTTATGATTAATAGGGGTTGGGACGGTAACGATAATAATTTGGCAGTCACTTAAAATGTTAGGGTCATGATTAAATGTTAGGAGCTTAGAGCTTAACCGAGTTGTATTAATTTCTTGAGTGCGATCCATACCGTTATTCAATTCATTGACTTTTTCTTTATCGATATCAAAGCCGACGACTGAATACTTTTCACTGAGCTCTATTGCAAGAGGAAGGCCGACATATCCTAATCCAATAATACCAATCGAAGCGGAGTGGCTATTTAATGCGCTCATTAACGCTGATATTGGATAAGTTTGAGTTACAGTTTTTAATAGTGTCATCGTGGTTAACTCCTTTTTAATATGGGGGTGTGGTTTTTTTGGTACCACTCAATGGTTGTTTTTAAGCCGTCGGAAAGAGAGATAAGGCCTTTAAGATTTAATTGTTTTTTTGCTTTTTCAATACAGGCTAAAGAGTCTTTTACATCACCTGCTCTTGCGTTCAAATGAGTGGTTTTAGCGGTGCTTTGGCACTGTGTTTGGATTTGATGGCTAAGTTCGTTTATGCTGATACGATCACCACAACCAATATTAAACGCTTCTCCATAAGCGTGTTTGCTTGCTGTGCAACTATTGATATTGGCTTGAATGACGTTGGAGATAAAGGTGAAGTCTCTGGTTTGGGTTCCATCGCCATAGATTTGAGGAGATGTATTGTCTAAGGAGCATGTGATGAACTTAGGGATGACCGCGGCGTATTGAGAGTTTGGGTTTTGTTTGGGGCCAAATACATTAAAATATCGTAAGCAGATGGTGGGTAAGTCATAAACTTGGGAGTACAATTTGCAATAATATTCACCAGTGAGCTTGCTAACGGCATAGGGAGATTTGGGTCTGGGAGGCATGGTTTCAATTTTAGGTAATGTGGGAGTATCGCCATATACAGAGGAGGAGGAGGCAAAGACGAAACGTTGAATATTTTCTTTTTTGGCGGCTTCTAATAGGTTCAGGGTACCAGTGATGTTGTTTTCATGGTAAAGCAGGGGATTCTTCATTGATTTTGGGACAGAACCTAGGGCGGCTTGATGTAGGACAAAAGTGCTTTTATGACAGAGTTGTTGACATGTATCAAAGTCTCGAATATCACCTTTAATGAACGTAAAGTTATTTTTGTTTGGGTGAGATTGGATAAAGGATAAGTTGGATTCAAATCCGGTGGATAGGTTATCTAGTCCAATGACTATTTGGTTTTGATTTAATAGCGCAGAGGCAAGGTTTGAGCCAATAAATCCGGCTACTCCTGTAATTAGATAGGTGTCTTGAGTTGTTTGCGGTGACATAGTGAATATATCATATAACAAAGACGCTTAATTTTCTAGTTTCTTAGTGTTGAACGGTGGTTGATAAGTCATTTTATTGCGTAATAATTTGGGTGATTTCGGAAAGTGATGAAATGAGGTGGCTTGCTTTAGAGGGCACGTTTGGGTTTGATACAAGGCGGATTTGCTGGGGTATATTCGCGTTGATACCGGCTATGATGTCGGATTCTTTGTCTCCAATTATCCAGGAGTGCTTAAGTGAGATATGATGTTGTTTTGCTGCGTTTAAGATCATTCCTGGTTTGGGTTTTCGACAATTACAATTTTGCTTTGGGACATGGGGGCAGTGGTAGATGGCGGTTAGCGGGACGTGATGCATGATAAATTGTTGCTTGAGCCAATTGCTAAGGGTCTGGTAGTTTGTTTCTGAAAAAATGCCACGTCCGATTCCAGATTGGTTGGTGACGATAATGAGTTTATAGTGCTGTTTTTTTAAGTGGTGAAGAGTGGCCCATAGATTAGGGAGAAAGTGGATATCTGAGATTTGGTGAGGGTAACCCGTATCTTCGTTAATAATGCCGTCACGGTCTAAAAAAATGGCTTTATTTTGCAAAGGGACTTTTGAGTGCTTTGATGGCAATGATCACGATACTCGTTAATAAGCTTAGTAGAATACCTAGTGCTAAATTTTGGGCTTTTTTGGGTTTGATGGGGTGGCCATTATTTAGGAGTTCACTAGGGTCTAATGTGGTGATAAAGTTT
>PBBY01000020.1 GCA_002716765.1 Candidatus Magasanikiibacteriota bacterium | reverse complement strand
TGCATACGATATTTATTCAAGACTTTTAAAAGACAGAATTATTTTTCTTGGCACCGGAATTAATGATAGTGTGGCAAATACCATGATTGCCCAATTACTCTTTTTAGAAAACCAAGATCCAGAAAAAGATATTAAGCTCTATATTAATTCTCCCGGTGGATCGGTTACTTCTGGACTCGCCATTTACGACACCATGCAATATATTAAACCAGACGTCTCAACAATTTGTATTGGTATGGCAGCAAGCATGGCTTCGGTACTGTTGGCAGCCGGAGAAAAAGGAAAGCGTTTTTGCTTGCCAAATAGTGAGGTTATGATTCATCAGGTAATGGGTGGTATGCAAGGACAAGCCAGCGATATTCAAATTCATGCAGAACGAATTATAGAAATGAAAGCACGACTCAACAAAATTTTGGCAGAACATACCGGACAAAAAATGAGCGTGGTAGAAAAAGACAGCGACAGAGACAATTTTATGCTTGCAGAAGAGGCAGTGGCATATGGATTGGCCGACAAAGTGATACAGCAATAATATATTACCAATGAAAAACACCCGCCAAAGACGGGTGTTTTTCTTATATATTTTTTTTGCTGCATCCAAGAAGATGAGTTCTTGGTCAAAAACGAGCCGGAGCCAGCTTGGGCCACCAACTCATCTCCATGCTTGTCGTGGATACAGAATAATTCCTACGTTCATCTATCGCCATCAAATCACATAAGAACCAATTCTGTACCAAAAACGCGTTTTGGTGTATAAGACGTATCGGAAGTCAACAAGTTCTATCGTTTAAAATCTTAGACATACTTCGTAGCTTCAATAATTCGCTAAGTCTTATGGCTGTGCCAAGAATGACAAGCAATCTTCACACAACATATAATAATACCATATTTTTTAGGTTTTGTCAAGTATTAGGACCAAATTAAGGGTTTTTTGGCTTATTTTAGCAAAATTTATGTATTAGAAAAGACCGGTTGTTAAGCGGTCTTGTAGATTTTTTTGGCAGTATTGCCAGATTCCTCCATCTTATGTCGAATGGATGAGGAAAAGAAGGGAGCTGGCTATTTAGTACCGATTAGGGCGTTACCGATCTTGTCGCTGCCCACTATTACTACGCGGACGCTGAGGTCGTTGTCGCTCAAAACGGACATGCTCCCAACAAAAAGTAGTAATAAGAGATACAAGCAGCCCGAGGTGTCTGTTGTCACATTTCTGCAGGTCTCGAGCAACCTTTTCGGTTACCACCTGAAAAGCAGCTTTATGAAGCTCCTTCCCCCTCAGTCCAAACCCTTCGGTAAGGACATGATTGATCGCAGCCACCATCTCGTCTGCCTGATCAAAGAGATCATTAAGGTCGAGACTAGGCCCAAAGGAGCGACAGCTGTTTAGCTGTTCTATCAAGTGCGGTAACACTTTATAGATCTCACGACAGGCGATGAGCCTGAATTTATCTATACGACCACCCTGTATTACCACCTCACTCGGGACAATGCCCGGAAGAGCCTCCCCTGCAATACGCATTATACGTGCTTTATCACCTTCACCCTGTCTACGAGGCTTTGGCTTCTTTTGAGGTTTTGACTTAGTCTTAGAAGCAGGTTGAACACCTTTCTTTGAAACAGGCTGAGTCTCAGAAGCAGGTGCATCCTTTAGAGCAGTTTCCAAGTTCTGATCGCTCACAGGCTCATCCTCCTCATCATCATACTCATCACCTTCGTACCACTCATCATACTCACCATCTTCATCTTGAGGTGGAGGGGTCAAATTGACCCGAGGCACAACATAATCTTTTGTTAGAAAGTTCACAGGTAGCGTAGTACCAGTACCGTCGGTTCCATCTCCCTCATCGTGACCATCATCAGAAAGAGCGCAAAGCGTGCTCATTAAGAAAGGGTCTTTTCTGGCTTCTTCTAAGGTGGTTGTCTCGTCCCCTACAGATTTTAGTCGTTCATTAATTTCTGCGTCAGAAAGTTGGGGTTGGATTTTTCGTTGGCCATTGATTTGCTTTGTTTCTTGTATCGTCATTGTTTTTTCTCCTTCGCTCTCTTGGAGCGGGGTTATGGAGTTTTTGAAAGAGCAAAAGTGACAAAAAATTATGCCACAATTACGAAAAGGTAAAACAATCTTACCATATATTACTACTTTTGTCAAGGAATATTACTATTTTTTTATATATTATTTTTATATTTTAGTAAATTTAGCAAAAAAAAAGACCAAGTAGCACTCTTTGATCTTTTATTATTTTATATATTATTCCACACTCTCCTCTTCTTTCTCTATCTTTTCCTCTTTTACTTTTTCTTCTACCACTTTTACTACATGTATATTTTCTGTGACACCTTCTTGATCTTGCGTATCACCAAACGCATCGCTTAAATCCCGTTCTTCTACTATTTCTTCTTCTGGATCTATACCAAGTAAGCAAATTTCTGGAAGCGGTCTATAATGACTTTCAAATAAGCGCTCTTCTGTTTCTTGGCCCAAAAGCGTTCGTGTATAGGTAAAGTGTGCATCGGCTCCTCTAAATGCATGTTGACACTCTTTTTCTCCGGGAGCTAATTTGGTGGTTTCTACAATACGTGTTTCTCCGTATGGAATCCACCTTTCTACCACCGGCGGAGAGTATGTTGCTGTTCTTCCGTCGTGGGTTCCCCAAACAGTAAAGACTAGCTCTTGTTTTTTTGTGTCATTATATGTTTGGATAAGAATGTGATGTGTTGTGTCATTTTTAAACTTAAAATCTGGGCGTGGTTCGTAAATGGTGGCGTCGGTTCCGGGAAGTCCGTTTGATCTGTCGTTATAATAGCCTACAACCAAAGAATGATTTCTTCTTTCTGTAATCTCTAGTCCACTCATCATTGCCATACGAAATAGCGTGGTACCGATTTGGCATAAACCACCACCAATTTCTGGTTTTAACTCGTCTCCTTTTATTACTAATTCTGGTAAGTAGCCACCTTCTACCGTATACGGTTGTGTATGCTCTATGGTGGAAAACTCTTCTCCTGGCGCAAGTAATATACCATGTAATTTTTCTACGGCATTTTGTATATTTCTTCTTCTGTTTTTTGGACTTCCGGCGTAACTCGAAGAACCGCTTCCGAGTTTTTCTGCAATTCCTAAATCATTAACTTCTGTTGTTCGAACGAGCGGTTCGGTGTGTGTGGTAATAATTTGGACACTTTTTGCCACACCTTCGTCGTGCCACGTCCGTTGCATAAATACATTATTTATTACATCATATGTTTTTTCTACATCAACACGCACTCCTGGACGAGATGTTTGAAACTCGCGCACTCTTCCGTCGTCTCCAATAGAAAACTTTGCATCTACCGCTGGCACATCAATGGTGTTAGCAATATGCTCTTTTATATAGTTTTCTACCAACTCTTTGTCTAAATGGAATACCAAAACATTTTCTTCATCTTTAAATAACGTCAGCCATTTTGCAATATGTGTAATACTTATGGTCCACTTTTCTACCGATGCGGTTTGTGGATGCGTATATGTAAGCACGATTGAACCAGTATTAAACACGTCGTCGAGTCGATCTACTATTAATTCAATATCTTGTTTTGTAATTTCTGGCACTTCTACCGTTTTTACAAAAGCGCTTAATGTTGGCACTTGCAATCTGGACCAATCGCGATGTAATACATGAAAAACATTCGCATAATCATACGTATTCCCCACCACCTCTTCTGTAATATCATAAGAAAATGGTTGGACACTTTCTATAATAATTTCTGCGTCTTTTGGTTGCGTTTCGTATGGTTCGATATAGCTTTGCAACATATCTGAAATCGCCTCTTTGTCGAGTGTTATATGGGAAATTGTTTCTTCCTTTCCGTTAATTCTACTGCGCAAAATAACCACTGCACGAGTAAATATATCTTGTGCTTTTCCTAATTGCAATAATCTTTCCACTTCTTTTTCTACATCTATGTATAACAATTCTATTGTTTTATCTTCTGTAACAATTACCGGATACAACGTAGTGCGTTTTACTCCTTTTTCGGTTTCAATTTTCAGCCCCACACCTTCGTTGAGTAGTTTATCGGACATGTCTTGCAAAAATGTTTTTAATTGCTGTTCTGTCATGCCGCCAATTGGTATATTTCCAATGGTAATACCAGGAATTACCTTACCATCATACCCTCTTGCATAAAGCACTGTTCCGAAAAAAATAATACCTACGATAACAGCAACAGAAATAACAAAAACCCAGATTCTCCGCCAAGAAAATCGCATGAGTTTGTCGGTATATATTTTTTTTATTTTTTTCATATAAACAAAAACTGATGATACACCTATCACCGTTATAATACAGAAAAAATTACTAGTCTTCTATAATGGTAATAGGAATTTTTCTTTGTGACACTTGTTTTGGGGCGCGAATAACTAACACACCATTACTATATTCGGCGCGAGCTAAGTCGCCTTTTACTTCGACTGGCAAAACTATAGTTCTGGAAAATTTTCCCCAATAACATTCTTTGTGAAAGTAGTGTACACCTGTTGCAACAGACAAAGGAGTTCGTCTTATACCTCGAATGGTAAGTAAATCATTATGCACATAAATCTCTAGTTTGTCGGCAAGTGCACCAGCTAAAGTAGATATAACATATACCTCTTTTTTAGTTTGTGCAACATCTACCGCTAATTGCCCTTCATCGTGATGAGCATGCCAGTCAGATTGCTCAAATTCCTCTTGTTTTTTGACTGAAGACACAGAAGAACCTTCCGAACCATGGGGGTTAAGAATCATTTCATAAATTTCTGGCTGATCACTGTTATTATATGACATAATTACATGAAGCTATTTTATGTATAGTATAACAAATTATTCCCCTATCCGTAAATACCAGAATGGTAAAGGGTTAAAATAATAACTAAAACATCTTTACATAGACACGTTCTGCACAGAAACATGTAAAACTACAATAGATACACCGTACCAAAAAACGTCCGGAAACTAAGTACACATTATATATAGCACAATCTGGTTTTTATAGAAACATCCTATACACAGACTATATTTAATATTAGATCCAAAAATATTGACGAATTACTATTTTTGCCGTATACTATAGACCATACCTGTTTACGGAGAGGTGGCTGAGTGGTCGAAAGCGGCACACTGCTAATGTGTTGTCCGGGTAATACTCGGACCGCGGGTTCGAATCCCGCCCTCTCCGCCAGATTGTTTTATGCAATCTAAAAAAATTAAGGTTATGGAGAGATGGCTGAGCGGTTTAAGGCGGCGGTCTTGAAAACCGTTGTGGGGTTAAACCCACCCAGGGTTCGAATCCCTGTCTCTCCGCAAAAAACACTCCGAAAGGAGTGTTTTGTTGTGGAGGATTGGGTGAGAGTCCTAGAGGTTTGACTATGCAAACAAACTAATCACATATACAAATAGCATGTTTGTGTGAGTCATAGTCGTATAGCTAACCAAGCGCAGTGTGGCATTGTTCTTATATTTCGGTACATAAAAAGCGAGTCTTTTGGCTCACTTTTTTCCATTAAAATAGGCAGGTTTTATGAATAAAAACCTGCCCCTATACACCTCTAACACATTCCCATCTAACCACAAACATGAGGTACTCTTTTAGTAAACAAACCATAGCACATTGCCAGGCTCACCCCACAAAAACCACAATCAAGCAACAGATGGTGATGAGTTAATAAGCCTGTAGTCCCAATTATAGCAACAACCAAGAGACAGCACCGAAAGATACCAGAAGTCTTAAAGGCGTGCCAAAAAACGACGACCAAACACAGTAACCAGAAAAACACCTCAACATATCGCCCACCTGCCTCAATTCCAAAAAATGGAATTATGGTAGATAAGAATGGTGCGAACACACAATGAACCACACATATCATTGAAGAAAAAAGACCAACCTTAGAGACAGCATTATCTTTCACACATAACTCCTTAATTTTTTGAGAAAAGTTTGAGAGGTGCTTACGAGTTACAAAAACTCATACCCTCCTAAATAAAAATGAGTTGCAATACATCTCACGTTCTTATTCTAAATCCGAACTAATTTGTTGTCAATAATTAGTGCGTGGAAAGATAACCTTATTCCTAAAATAAAACAGTGTTTTTTCTACTCCAGTATAATTACTCTATATTTATAGGTTCACGGCTAACAATATAATCATTCAAAACGACCCTCCTACCCCTGTGACTTGGACATTTCCTAATATCCTGGTATTATGGAGACAGATTAACCTAAAACTTTATGCCAAAACCAATACTCCGTTCGGAACTGCTTATGCCAGCAGGGTCACTTCACAAAATGAAAACAGCAATTCTTTATGGTGCCGACGCGGTATATTGCGGTACGCCAGACCTATCTTTACGAACAAAAGCACAATTTACCCTTGAAGAGTTGGTAGAAGGTATAGAATATGCGCATAAAAAAGGTAAAAAAGTGTATTTAACACTTAATTTGTTTAGTCACAACAAAGACATTCCAAAGCTTAAGACTTTGGTAGATACCATAAAAGATGTACACCCAGATGGCGTTATTATTGCAGACCCAGGCGTGTTTGCTTTTGTAAAAAAACATGCACCAGACTTGGAATTACATGTTTCTACCCAAGCTAATGTCTGCAGCCATCTTACTGTTGATTATTGGAAAGAGCAAGGAGCAGAGTTAGTAGTCCTTGCACGAGAAGTCAGTTTTGAGGAACTCGCAGAAATTAAAGAAAAATGCCCAGACACAAAGCTGGAAACATTTATTCACGGGGCCATGTGTATGACATATTCAGGAAGATGTTTACTGTCTAACTTTTTGTCCGAACGTGGGGCAAACCAAGGTAATTGTTCACAAAGCTGTCGATGGAAATATAAAATGCATGTGCAATTAAAAGATGGCACACTCAAAGAAATTCAGTTGACAGATGAAAACAAAGACTTGTTTGAATTTTTCTTAGAGGAAGGGTTTAGGCCGGGAGAATTTATGCCAATTCAAGAAACAGAACGTGGTGCCTATATTTTAAACGCAAAAGACTTGTGTCTTATGCCAAAACTCAACGAATACCTTGAACTTGGTATAGATAGTTTAAAAGTAGAAGGAAGAAATAAAACAAATTATTATGCCGCACTCGTTGCACGCTCATACAGACATGCCATAGATGCGTGGGTGGCAGATCCAGAAAACTGGGATCATGAACCATTTTTAGCAGAACTCTATACACTACAAAATCGTGGTTACAGTTTGGCATTCCATAATAATAGGCTAACTAACTTGGCACATAATTATGATAGCGCAAAATCTGTAGCACAATATGAAAACGCTGGATATATACGAGAATGGGATGGTGATGATATTATTTTTGAAGTAAAAAATAGAATTGACTCCGGAGACTTAATAGAAATCCTCTCCCCTGTTTTATGGGAACCAATTCGCCTACGAATCACGGAGTGCATTGACGCAGAAACAGGAGAAGTTACCGAAGCAGTTTCAGCAGGACAAAACAAGGCTATTAGACTTCCTGCAAGTATCTTCCTTGGACTTGAAGGAAAAAACATAAAAGAGTTATTACCACAATATACAGTTGCACGAAAAGAAAAAAGTATTATTACAGATCCAGCAAGACTAAAAAGAGATATGCATAGTTTTTCGGTAGAAGCACAAGGGTCGTGCTGCGGTACCAAAGAATCTCCCTGTGAAAAATCCAAAAAAACCGATGTGTGTTGTAAAATAGAAAAAAAGGAGATCTCAAAATCCAACAAGCAGCCTAAAACAAAAAAACCAAAATTTGGTACCGACGCCTGTTGCGGAAAAGGGTGTAACGGCTGTCTTATGTTTTGGCATGATACCAAATTTGCCAAACTTCGAGATAAAATGAAAGATAAAAAAATTGGCGAAACATTGTAAGTATATGAAAGAATTACACTCAATACGCAAAGAAATAGATGCTATAAATACAGAACTACTCTCTTTACTTGCGAAAAGGTTTTCTCTAACCAGAAAAATTGGAGAACTGAAGCATGTGCACGGTCTTCCACCAAAGGATACCAAAAGAGAGGCGGCGCAATTAGAAAAAATTGTTACACAAGCCAAAAAACTAAAACTAGAAACAAACCTTATTACAAAAATCTTCCAACTCATTGTGGAAGAAGTGGTAAAAGAACATAAAAAAAATACACACCCATAAAGGGTGTTTTGTTATTGGTTTAAGAACTAAAAGGATAGAAGTTACTAGAACCTATACAGTATTATTGAGTAGTGACAAGTTTTAATTCATTTCTTGCCATAAGAGCAAAAACTACTAATCCATATACATGTAAAAATCCACCGGCCAAACCCGAAACCTCAACTGCCACAAGTTGGATAAGCATAAATACACTGAGAGAAAATATACCACACAGGCAGATATTAATAAATACCACTTCTTTGTTTTTACGTTCATTTCGAGCAAAAATATAGAGCATCATGATCATAATAACAAATGATGCTAAAAAGATATTTAAGACAACAGAAAGCATGGAATGAATCATGACACTTCTCCTTTAAAAGAGCAAAAGTTATATACAACAGATATATTGCAATAATAATATCTTTTGTATTTTAACAGAAACTGATTCTTTTGTACAGGTTTTGTGTTTATTGAGGAAACTAAAAACACCCTTACAACGTAAGAGTGGGTATAAAAGAACGGAAGGAAATGGGTGTTACCTACTTACACGAAAATCTGAAAGAGGTTCCAGAAGTTTTGGTGTAGGAACAATCCACTTATTACCTTTTATAGTAACAATATTAATCGCACCTTTTTTTGTCAAACTTGCAATACCTTCTTGCACATGACTCATGCTATTTACTGCTCCAGTAAACGGCAGATTAAGCTCTGGAACGTTGCTAAGTTTTGGGGGCACAGGACGATTGTTGCCGAAGAAGTGATATATTCCAAAAGTTAAAACAACTTTTAGTTGGTACCGAAGCAGATTTTCTTTGTACATTGCCTGAGATTGACGGTTACGTCTCAACACATCATTGCGACTATTATTATCGAGTGTTATCGCGATATACTCGAGATTAATACCTGAAAGAAATGAGTGGAGTTCAATCTTGCACCAACACCCTTCCCTTATACAATGATGTACAATTCGGGCAGCGACTTCCTCCTCTTCGACAGTTCCAATTTTCTGATTACAGGTATAGCGCGGGACACGAAAATCACTTGGTGAATACGGAAAAACAGGTTTTACGTAATGTAAAATGTTAACGTCTTCTACCATTCAAAACCTCCTTTTGTCTAGGTAAATAAAGACTCACACATTACATCATACTTTTATTATTTTGTCAACTTGCTCCACTCCCCAATCCTTGCTATAGTGAAAAACATATGATTCACGCAAAAGACATATCCTTAAGTTTTTCGGATGTCCTATTTACAGACATCTCTTTTTTGCTTGGAAATAAAGAAAAAGTTGGACTAGTGGGACTTAATGGTTGTGGAAAAACAACATTAATGAAAATTATCGCGGGGGTAGAAAAACAGGATAGCGGAACCGTAGACTTGACGCGTGAAAAAATCGCTTATTTGCCACAAGAGTTTTCTTTTACTAAAGATGTCTTTTCTGGCGAAGACAAGGAGTTATTTGTTGGCGAGTGGATAGAATCCCTTGTAGATGATGTATATTCAGAAAAATGGAAAGTAGACAAAATACTTGCGTCACTTGGTATTTTTGTTGGTGATACAGAAACACAAAAACACCGAGAAGGCGTAATTGATGAATTTTTAGCAATACACAAACTTAGCGAAGGTCAGAAAATGAAACTTTATTTAGCAAAAATTCTTATTACTGAACCAACAGTGCTATTACTTGATGAACCTACAAACCATTTGGATATAGAAGGAATAGAATGGTTTGAAACATTTATACAAGCATTTGACGGTATTTGCATTATTATTTCTCATGATAGAGAATTTCTTAACAATACCACCAATACTATTTTTGAAATTGACGAAAAAAAGCTTAATATATTTACCGGTAACTACGATAATTATTTACTCCAAAAGGTTGGGTGGATAGAACAACGAGAAAAAGCATTTTCTGCACAAGAAAAGAAACGAGAACATTTGGAGAAACTTCTTAAATCAGCAAGAAACATTAAAAGCGGCAACAAGAGAGGTAAGGCGGTAAAAGCGGCAAAAAAAAGAATTGACAGAGAGGTAAAATCAGAAGAAATAACCGCATACGAAGAACAAAAATTAAAAGACATTAGTATAGAAAGCACCATGCATAATAAAAAACTGGTACTAGATATTTCAAACCTCTCTTTTAGTTACCCAAAATCAGACCCGCTACTGATCGACACAAACTTTACTATATATGGCAATGAAAAAGTATGGTTTTATGGAAAAAACGGTATAGGAAAAACTACACTCATAAAACTTATTCTTGGAAGCGCAGCAAACCAAGATCAACAAAACATACTTCCAACAAGTGGCACTATTAGCATTGGTGAAAGTATTTCTTGGGCATACTTTTCTCAAGACCAAAGCCATTTACCAAAAAACAAAACGGTTCGAGAGTATGTTATAGAAAAAACGAACATAGATTTTAGTCGCTCATTTGGCACACTAGAAAAATTTCTTTTTCCAAAACATTTACAAAATTACAAAATACAAGAGTTAAGCCCCGGGCAACGAGCAAGGTTGAGTTTTGTGGTTTTTGCACAAAAAAAATATGATTTTCTTATCTTGGATGAACCAACAAACCATTTAGATATTAAAACAAAAGAAGTTATAGAACAAGCTATAAAAGAATTTACCGGTGCCGTACTCCTTATTTCTCATGATAGATATTTTGTAGAACACATACAGTGCGACCGCGCAATCACTATACAAAACCAAAAAATCATGAAATAAACAACCAAAACCACAGGGTTCCGTACAAATCTTTCACCCCTCAAAAATACTATTGAAGCAGTGTATTATCCTGTTCTACAAGAGTATCACCAACCAGGAGAAAGAAGTATGGTCACGTACTTTACTTGACTAATATATCCCAAAAAATGTAATATACCCGCACAACCAACTGCTCATTATTACAAGGAGTGACAAAATGAGTATTATAGCAATTGAAGGGCCGTGCGCAGCTGGAAAAAGTAGCTGTATACAGCAATTAACAAGAAGATCAGGTGTTCACTCAATACGAGAGTATAATGACTATTCATACTCTCCACCAACATTTCCACCAACTTCAATTAAAATGACTTGGGATGGAATGAAAATTTTTGAGACACTAGAAGAACAGCGTTTAGTGGATCTTGGAAACATACTCGAAGGATCAAACCCTACTCATGTTCTTTTAGACCGTTCATTTTTAACAATACTCGCGTTTAGATATGGAATAATCCCTGTAACCGGTATCAATATTCAAGAAGAAATCGAATTACATTGGATCAACAGTTCGCTGAAAATCCTACCTGACATAGTCATTATTCTAGATGTGTCACACTCTCAACAATTAAAGCGTGTTTATCATATTCGAGATAGATATCTACCAATACTACTCGACCAAACGTTTAACCTTAGGTCGGTACAGTATATGATTGATTTTTGCACTAGACATAGAATTCGATATCTTTATATAGACACTGATGAGAAGTCAATCAAAGATATTTGCCATAGAATTGCTGACTACACTAGCCTTAGATAAGGCTATTTTTTTAAATAATTTACAATGCATTGTAACTCTTGACAAACCTCACCCCATGCCACCTTCTGCTCGCTCAACCTAAATATCCCTCGAACAAATTCCTCTAAATTATTAAAGTTAGTCAGTTTGACAGTCTGCTTTAGTGTAAACAAACTAGAAAGCTCAGAAGCATTAACCTTCTCTGACCGAAGAATCATTGCAGCATCAATCACATCCCTTTTTGTGTCACGCTCAATCAAGCAAAAAAGCTTTTCAGTAAGAATATCTAGCAAAGAATGTATCTTTGAATTTGTTTTCCCCTCAAAAGGACGTGTCTCATAATCACAAAATCTTGAAGGCGCGTGATAGTAGTCAACTGAGAAAAGTGTGTTACCGGTACTTCTTTCAATGATACTTGATCGATGCTTAGACAACTCCTTTGCATAAAAATCCTTCCCAAGCGGAAGAGAAAGGTCTAAAAGAAATCGTGCCCGATCTTTTGCCGTTTCATATGTAAAATCTAAATCATTCGAAAAGACCCTTTCAAATCCATAATAAAATGATAAAGCTGCCCCTCCCTCTAAGTGTATACCATGCGACAATGCTTTGTTGCCGTACAATCCATGCAAATATTGTTTAATAATCATAAGTATTTTTTCATATACTCAATTCTGTGGCACAGCACAGATATACCACCCTCTTTTTTCCTTTTGCTCTTACAGTGGTCAAACAGTTCATGTAGCAACAAAAGGTAGTCAACAAAAAAGGGGAAATTTAATGAATGGGTATAAGTTTTTAAAAATAACTCTTTGTGTTCATCATCAAGCTTCATTAAATGAATAGCTTGAACAACATCAGACATACCTGTATCAATCCTACAGTCTGTCCAGTCAATAAGGTAAATACTATTTTCCGAGGTAACAATAACATTCCCAAGACTCACATCACCGTGTATGATTGTGGGTTGATATGAAAAACCCCTAAGCACTTCTTTAAGTGTTGTGGCAATCTTCTTCACCGCATCATAGTCTAGCACACCTTTAACCGACTCTTTATTATTCTGCGTAACAAGTTCTAAAACAGATACTGGATCATAAGACCAGTTTTTAAATTTCAACTTATCGTAAAACATATCTTGATCCGCCAAATCAATACTACAATGAACGGTCTGCAGGGTCTTTGCAAGGGCAGAAACCATCTCATCTGTGATAAAATCACACGCCAAAAAGGTTCTTCCAAAAAGAACCTCCTCATAAAAACCCTCATCAGAATACTTAGTTACTCTTGGGACATGACCTGATGCATATAACCCCTCTTGAACCTTATACTCCCTCTCCTGGACTATTTTATCCTTCACAGATTTAACATACCACTCCTGTGACTTGTAGAATATTTTTCTTATCTGATGCGGATGATCGAGATAGATATTGTGTACTTTTTTATACAGAATACGCCTGATTAAACCAGATTAAGAAGTCTTGATGTCCATCAACATACTTGTCATAATGATAAAATTTCCCACCAAGCTTTTCCATATAAGGTCCTATTTTTATTGAATCATCTAAAAACAGAGATTCCGACGGCCTGATACCCATCTCTGCAAAAACATCGCGTAAAAATTCAGCATTATTTTCCAGTTTTAGCTTTTTATACGCTGAAGAAGAAAAAATCTTATCAAATAAAGTGTCCAAATTTGCATACCGAACAAATACCTCATCAAAAATATCCATATTGTCCGTAAATATTACAACTTGTATTCCGGAAGACCTTAGTTTTTTAGAGAATTCAACAAGTGGGGTGTTTAATTTCATACACATGACACTCTCCACAAGCTTATTATTTAAATACTCTACCTCAACACCAACTCTAGGTGCAATTTCCCTATGTAAATCTTTATATGAAAATTCACCTCTCATCCACCTAGATGAAAAAGGCCAAGCTTCTTTACTAAATAAAATATTTGCAATTTTTTCATAAATCTCTGGGCTATCTTTCTTTATTGTCGAATAAAAACGACCCTGTGATAACACACCATCAAAATCAAGTAATACGAGTTTTAGTGTAGAGTTTTTCAGATATGTATGCTTATTCATTTACTGCTTGCATTATCTGATTATACCAATAATCCCTTTGCGTTGTAAAATTTTTATAAAAACTATTAAGTCCAGCCTTAATACCATTTTTCCATAACGCAATTCTCGCTGCCTTGTTAAGAGTAAAAATCGATTTTGGAGTTCCAGCTAAATGCTTGTTCGTAACCGCACACCTATACTCAATTAAGGCGTATGCCATTGCCTCATCTTTCCCTATGCGTAGATAGAATGCTAAAAAACTTCCGATTCGATTGATGATGAAATCCTCTAAACCTACCCTACAGCCGCTAATACCTGCACCCCGGGATTCATTCTCAATCTCAAAAAGCGTGTAGTCAACCCCAGAAAACTTTGTTCTACGATCAGACGCTGGTAAAATTTTTCGCCTATCTCCCCACTTAATATGCGTAACACTTGCAGACTCATCAGGAAGGTAATACATTGAAAAACCAGCCTTATCCAATGAATACGAAATCTCAAGGTGTTCAGAATAATCATTACCCCACACAGATAAATCCGGGAAATTACCTGCACCCAAAAAGGCCTTCTTACTCCCAAGTGTTACCCCGGAAAATGTTTTGACCTGAAATGGAGACCTAACAACCCTACCGTTAGAATAAGGTCTTTTGTCAAAATTATGTGAAAACCAGCCGCGGCCATGGTCAACAGCCCCTACAAGTTTTTTCTCAATCCTGCCATTATATGTAGTTCTCATCTCAAGAATTGGTAATGCAAGCACTGAAAGTTTTTCATCTTTTTTTGAAATCTCAAACCACGCTTCAAGTGCACGACTGATAAATTCTTTACGATAGAGACAGTCATCATCCCCCATAAAAAAGAGATCATTGTTAAGAAGTTCAATCCCTTGGTTCCTGCGAAAAGAACAACCTTTGTGTTCAGAATAATAATGTGAGTCAATTCTAATTCGATGACTCCTGGATAACCATTTTAAGTTTTCAATCGTGTAATCAGTAGAACCATCAATAATTACAAGCCATTGTGTAATTTTCTTAGAATACGTATTTGCAAGAAGTGTCTTGAAAGCCCATGTTAGTGGATTCTTATTGAAATCTGAATATGGCGCCCTATTTCTTGTTACAAACAAAAAACTGGTATCCGGTAGATCTTCTTGCGCTCCACTTTTTATATATATAGACATGCTGTGTTTTTATACTGTGTAAGGAGTAAGTAGTGTTATTTTTCTCTCAAAATACTCTAAGGGAACATCATGTCGTGTAAGGACTCTTGGTCTCAAATAAGTGCCTGAGTCAATAAACTCATCACATGTACTTATAGTATCATATAAATTATTTTTCTTATTAATACGAAGAACTGTATCATTATAGCATCCATGTGGCAAAACGAACTCATCTGTAAAAAAACCATTATCCTGAAGGGTTTTCTTAGACTCTTTCAGTTGGAATAAAATCTCTTGTGCTGTTAATCTGCGAGTATGGCCAAAAGGTGCTGTTTGATATTCCGCCCCGATGGCGCTTTCTTGTGCAACCCCATTTATATAATATGCTAACGCTGGGTGCGAAACACTATGAGAACTAATGACAACGCCCTTTTCCTGAACCCAACTTAAATCATCATATGAAAGAAAACCAGGTTGCCCAACATTGTCTGTTGTAATTGCTAAAACGACGTTTTTCAGTTCTCTTTTTTTTAGTAACGGTAAAACAATAGACAAGAAACTATTGTCACCATCATCAAAATATAGTCTATAATTAGTAAAAGGAGAAACGTTTTGCCGACTCAATCTACGAACAAGCGACAAAGTTTGAACAAACTGAGAGGTCGTCAGTTCATATGTATCCCTAAGATCAGAGTGTTTATTTACTATTCTATGAAAAACTATGTTTAGAAACATACTAATATTATTTATACTACCTTTCAGTTTTCTTTTTTATGATTCCGCTTTGAGTAATGTAAGATCGGCAGATCTGATAAAACCCTCTTACTGGCCCGAAACTTCTCATAAGGTATCCGACTGGTGCAGAATATATCATATCAAGAGTGTATTTAACCTGAAAAGACCTAACTCCTAAAATCTTTGGATTAGACTCCACAAATGCGGCTACAACGAAATTTGACCCTGTTGTAAATAATACAAACAATCCAACCGCAATAAGTGTAAAATGCCCTATTCCAAGAAGCAGTGGGGCCAAAATTAAGATAATCCATACGATGAGTGTCAACAACCACACTAAAGCCTTCACCGTGTTGACCCAAGCCCAAAGACAAGCCTTACGCCTTGGAAGTAGTAGGTGCCCAACGGCATACTTATAGTAAGAATAGTAACCAGCGACCCCAAAAAACCATGTTGTATACTGCGTAATAACACTTGACAAAGTAGTTGGTGACTGAGCATTTTCTAATACTGGCAAAGTGCAGATTCTCTCCCCTGCAAGCGCCAAGAAATACCCTAAAGGAAGATCCTCATTTAAAAACACTGTCGGATACCCACCAACTTTTTGTAAAACATCTAAACGTATGCATGTTCCGTGCCCAACAACATGAGCTGACTCGAAATTAGACAAAAACCCTTGGTTATATTGTCTCCTGACCCTAGGAATCTCATGTGCCAAAGTCCAACGACTCTGAACAAGTCCAACAGACTTTAAAATACTTTGGCGAAATCCTTTTTCAAAAGAATTGTAATTCGACAAAAATAACGCCGACTGCATAATAACCCTCTCACCTTGCTCAATTTTCAACCTAAATTCGTCTAAAATATTTGACTGAACCTCCGAATCTGCATTATAGATAAGCACAAAACACTCATCCGACTTATTTTCAGCTGCAATTCTATCACATGCATAATTTAACTGATGTGACATTAGACCATCAGTTTTTGGATAATGAACATGTTTTACAAAATCCAAGTTTTTTGTGCTATTTTTGATAAACACATCTATCATATCAGCGGTGCTCGGTAGCTGTCTGTACTGCAACAAAAGATCAGACCAAAACCCTTCTTTCTTTCTATTTCTAAATAACACCCTACTCATGTTTTGTGGAAAAAACCCTACAAGCAGTTCAACAAAAACCCCTTCACTTCCTGTCGCTAAAAGACGTTTTTTACGGGCCATTAAACGCACCAACGCAAGATCTTTTTCATGCTTTTCTTTTTCTGTTGTAATATATGTTACCTCGTAGTTTCCACTAAGATTTGTAAATATATCTAAATTTTTTATGATAATTTCCTGCTCTCGTAACACAGGTATAAGTATGTGTATTTTTGGATCCTTAGCTGCCGCAACAGAGGTGTTCTGTTTTTTTCTATCGCACACTCTACTTTTTTTAAAAAACAAAAAAGACTGATACATTCCATAGTATTGAAACAGTATATACACAACCACCAGACCAAAAAATAGATAATACCCAGTTTCCATATAAAAAATATTTAACTCAACATACCGCACTCTTAGTCTTACTCAGCATTTCACAGCAAAGTCAAGACAAAACCAAAAAATCCCGTAATAAAAAACCGAACCTACATGGCTCGGTGCAAATCTTTTGCCACCCAAACACTCCTGAAAAAGCAATTTAACTCTTCTGTGGCAAACATATAGACCAGCACACGTTGAAGACAGATCTTGGGATCCGTTATCTGTCTTTGATAAAACCACACAATACTCAATAAGACTAAAAAAAGAGCAGAATTGCTCAAGTACACTCTCAAAACACTCTTCTAAACACGGTTTCAACACAGAAATCTTATTATCCAAAAAATAATACCCTTTCATGCGTATAGTCATCTCACCAATAGAAACAACGATGCACTTTTTTGGCTCCGACTCTCGGGTTAAAATGTTTTGTTCATCTACCATATAGCACATTCTTTACTGTAACGCATAAAAAAGAAAAACCGAACATATCTAGCCTAACAAAAATAAGAAAAAAGGTCAAGTAACAGACTTACACCCTTTCATTTTTCTATAATTCCATATACAATAGAAATATCTTATTTATTGTATTAGCATACTCATATGGAACTAAATAGACACATTATTCGCGGCTACGATATTCGTGGAATAGTTGGGGAAGATTTATCAGAAGATTTATATACTCACCTTGGGCGAGCCTATGGTACAATTATGAGCAAATCTGGAACTAAGGTAGTAGTTGTTGGAGCCGACTGCAGAGAAACCAGCGATATATATAAAGCGGCATTTATTCGCGGTATTCATGAAACAGGGCTCAACACAGTAGATATTGGCATGGTATTGGTTGGGCGAGTGTATTGGGCACAATACCACTTCAATACCAAAGGTGCTGCAATGATTACCGCATCACATAATCCAAAAGAATTTAATGGTATCAAACTTGCCAGCGACTTTTCTGAATCCATGATTGCAAAAGAGCTTCAAGATATGGCAGATATAGTAGAAAAAGAAGACTACACTCTAACAGAAACTCATGGCACAGGAAAAGAAGTGGACATTACAGCAGCATATTTTACCGATCTTATTAAAAAGTGCACAGTCTCAAAGCCGTTTAAGGTGGTGATTGACCCCAGCTGCACTACCGCAGGAGCCATTGTTCCAAACCTTTTACGCCAAGCTGGGTGTACCGTTATAGAACAAAACTGTGAAGTAAGTGGAAAGTTTCCACTTGGTGTAGCTGATCCAACCGAAGAGGTTGTAGCAAAACGATTGGCTGAAGGTGTTGTGGAACACAAAGCAGACATTGGGTTTTCTTATGATGCAGATGGAGATAGAATAGGGATTGTTGACGAAACTGGGCAAATTATTTGGAATGATGTATTAGTCGCACTATTTGCCAAGGATATTCTACACACCTACCCCAGATCATCAATCATGTATAACACACTATGTTCTAAATTAGTATCAGACACTATTGTTGCTGAAGGTGGAGAACCTTTTATGTGGAGAACTGGTCATGGGTTTTTAAAGAAAAAGAACCAAGACGTTGGTGCACCTTTTATTGGAGAACTATCTGGTCACTTTTTCTTTTCAAAAGATTTTTATAACCACGATGACGGGTGTTACGCCACACTCCGCCTTTTAAACTACTTATCAAAAACAGGAAAAACTCTTAGTGAAGAAATTAGTGCATTACCACAATATATTTCTAGTCCAGAAATAAAGCTGTACTGCTCAGAAGATAAAAAAGTAGCACTTATTGGAAAAATAAAACCAGTTCTTGAATCAGACTACCCAAATGCAGAGATTATAGATGATGAACGTGCTGGAGATGGCATTCGTCTCGAGCTACCAGATGCCATGTTTGTTATTCGCTATTCTCAAAATGGCCCGTATATAACGATTAAATTTGAAGGGAAAACACAAGTACGGTATACTGAACTTAGGAAATACCTTAACACCCTCCTTCGCTCGTATAATGAGATAGACTGGAACCATACCATTTGCGTAAACAAAGAAAGTCTTTTGTCATAAATACACACTATGACTACTATCTATATTTTGGACATATTAGGAATGTGTAACGTGTTATACCTTATTTGGCAACACTATCAACTTAACACACACAACAAACCAATGACCTGCCCGCTTCGTGGCTCATGTGATGCTGTAACTGCATCAAAATATAACACAATCTTTGGTATACAAAATGAATATCTTGGCACGCTCTTTTATATAACTGTATTTTTTTGCACATATTTACTGGGTAATCCAACATACATACACCTTTCCGAATCCATTCTTTTATTCCTACGTATTACAGTAGCTGTCGCAACACTGTTTAGTATATATCTTTTGTATGTGCAGTTTGGTATATTAAAGAAAGTGTGTACGTGGTGTATTATTAGCAGTATCCTTAATATAGCATTATGCATTGCGGTATTTTTACTTCTCTAATCATAAAAAGGAGGTATTATGTCTAACAAAAAAAACAAAGTATTTTATGAGGCAGTTTTTGACTCATGTTGCCAACATGATGCCGACGGACTTACCGAAAATGCAGAAGATATACTTCCAAAAAGAGATAAAGACACTGGCTCGCCCATTACCGGACAGCACAAAAATACACTGAAATAATACCTAAAACAAAGCCACCTATTTGGTGGTTTTGTTTTTTACACAAGCTAACATAGGTTAGGTTGCAGTTCCTAAAACTGGGACAGAAAAGCGTTTGCCATTTTCTAAACGTTTTAGGAATGTATTTTTTCTTTTCGTACTATTTTCATGAACCGGATCTTGTGTCTGTTTTGTAATTGCGTTAAAACTTGATCCCAAAAAAACTGCATGATTTCCATATTTTTTTGCTAAATTATCTACAGACTCATACATGGTTTCTATTTGTTGAATGCGAATATTCGGTTGAAATAAATCAAGTTGTTTATTGCTATTTGCATGTAATTGTTTTAATACCACTCCTGTTGCTCTGTATACTGTTCCTGGAAGAATAATACCATCGAATGCTTTTTTGACCAGTGGAATAATATCGTACGGCAACGCACTTGCGCGCGACAATTCTATAGTATATGCATAATAACGAAATTC
Organism: Candidatus Magasanikiibacteriota bacterium; assembly: GCA_002716765.1. GTDB lineage: Bacteria > Patescibacteriota > Patescibacteriia > Magasanikbacterales > UBA922. The sequence continues at coordinate 14,663 of PBBY01000020.1, read as the reverse complement.
CTGTGTTTTTAGAAATATACCGATATGTTTTGTTACCAAACCATGTCTTCGGGCTTTTGCGCAAGCCTGTTCTATGTTTTTGGATAGTTGGGCAAAAACAAATACTTTTTCTGTGGAAACAGGTGTAAATGTTTTAGTTTTACTAATAGATGCCGGGACGGATGGTTCTCCTGCCTGAACTTCGTATACGACTATACCGCGCAATTCTTGCCAAATACCAAACTGAGATTTGGTAAAATAGTTTTTTACCCACTGCACTTCTTTTGCAGCAAATGCAAGCGCAGTGTGTACACCAAGTTTTTTTAAAAAAGATGCAGTTTGTGGACCAATATGCCAAACATCTCCTACCGCCAATTGTGCCAAATATGTATGCGCCTCATTTGCTGGAATAATAGTTAAACCAGCCGGTTTTTTCCATTTTGAAGCAACTTTTGCCAATACTTTTGTTGGAGCCAAACCCACAGAAAATGTAATACCTAAAGCTGATTCTAAGTCTTGTTTTATTTTTTGTGCCATTTTTTTATACGACATTTTTAATGGTCTACGCAATCCGGTAAGATCGGCAAAACATTCATCTATACTGTATGCTTCCACAATTGGTGTATACTTTTTTATAATAGAAATAATTCTTGTAGAAAAGCCAGCGTATAATTCATAATCAGCATCTAAAATAACAGCATCCGGACAAACAGTTTTAACACGTGCTATTGACATACCTCTGGTAACACCACGCTCCTTTGCTTCGTATGTCATGGCAACCGCTATACCACGATTTTTACCAACCACCACCGGTTTACCACGAAGTGCTGGGTTTTTTGCCACCTCGCATGATGCAAAAAAGCAATCGGCGTCTACATGAAGAATGGCTTGTGGGAATGTGTTTGGAGAAAGTATCATAGAAAGTATTATATTAATATTGTCTTATTACCGCGCGCACCACAAAAGGAATCTGAAGTTCTTGATCCGGGTAAATGGGTGGATAATTTGGATTTGCTGCTTCTAAAAATACTACACCTCTTTTTTTTCGTAGAAATTTAACCGTCCATTCTCCGTCGACCGAGGCTACCACAATGTCTCCTGGGGAAATATTATTTGTTCTTTCCACTAAGACTAAGTCCCCCGCATTTATTCCTTCTCCTTTCATGGAATCTCCTTTTACTTTTAAAAGGAATGAGGCGTCTTTGTTGGTAATAAGCATATCGTCTAGTGTCATTGTTTCTGACTCTTCTTGTTCTTCTGTTCCGGGAAACCCAGCAGCAACACTCCCTAATACACGAATACCTTCTGAAAGTTTTTTTGGAATAAGTTTGCCTTTGTTATCTTTTGCGAGAAATCCTTTTTCTATACACTGCTGCACCGCATAATACACAGAACTTTTGGATTTGAGTCCAGTAATCTCCATAATTTCTGCATAACTTGGCATACGCTTATTATGTCTAAAAAATGAAATAATTTTTTTATAATATTCTTGATTCATATGATATAAGTATAATAGAACGATCGTTCTATTGTCAAGTGTTGTTTTTAGCCAAAAAATTGACTTGTTCACACCCTATACACATAAATAAAAAGCGAGAAAATAAAAAATGATATAATAAGAAAACGACAATAAAATCGTTTATTTTTTTACGAAAATCATGAAGCAGACACCCAAAACCGTACTACAGCATTACTTTGGTTACGACTCTTTCCGACCGGCACAAAAAGAAATTATTGATGCCGTATTACAAAAACAAGATGTATTAACTCTTATGCCCACCGGGGGTGGAAAATCTTTGTGTTTTCAAATACCAGCCTTGCTTATGGAAGGTGTTTGTGTGGTGGTTTCCCCTCTTATTTCTTTAATGAAAGATCAGGTTGATGGGCTTTTGGCAAACGGGGTTCGCGCCGCCTATTTAAATAGTTCACTAACCACAGAAGAACAAGATGTGGTAGAAAGCAAAGCCATAAAAGGAGAAATTGACCTACTCTATGTTTCTCCAGAAAGACTGGTTTCACAAAATTTTCTGTACTTTTTAGACCGCGTTCACGTGTGTTTATTTGCCATAGACGAAGCACATTGTATTTCTTCTTGGGGGCATGATTTTCGGCCGGAATACACACAATTAGCTCAAATAAAAGATCAATACCCAAATATCCCCTGCATTGCTCTTACCGCAACAGCCGACAGATTAACCAGAAAAGATATCATATCCCAACTTGCCTTACGTAATCCTCGTATTTTTATTACGTCTTTTGACAGACCAAACATTTCTCTTACTGTTATGCCAGGGAAAAATAAAATGCGCACCATAGAACACTTTGCAAAAGAACGATCTGGGCAATCTGGTATTGTATATTGTTTAAGTAGAAAATCCACAGAGAAAACAGCAGAAAAACTCCAAAAAGCTGGTCTTCGTGCAATTGCTTATCATGCAGGCATAGAATCAGAAGAACGAAATAAAAGACAACATGCATTTATTCATGGTCACATAGATATAGTCTGTGCCACGATTGCATTTGGTATGGGAATAGACAAATCCAATGTCCGCTGGGTTATTCATTATAATACACCCAAAAACATAGAAGGGTATTATCAGGAAATTGGCCGCGCTGGAAGAGATGGTCTACCAAGTCAAGCGGTATTATTTTATAGTTTTTCAGATATTATATTATTGCGAGAAATTGTAGAGCAAAGTGGACAAAAAGACGTCCAAAAAGCAAAACTAGATCGCATGCAACAATATGCTGATGCCTTTACATGTAGAAGAAGAATACTCCTTCATTATTTTAACGAAACACTCGCAAAAAATTGTAACAATTGTGATGTGTGTAAAAATCCACCAAAAGTATTTGATGGTACTATTATTGTACAAAAAGCACTTAGTGCACTTTTTCGACTCAAAGAATATGTTGGAACCAATACACTTATAGACGTACTCCGAGGCTCGACGCGGCAAGATATTATTGCAAAAGGATACCACACAATAAAAACATATGGCGCAGGAAAAGACATTTCCCCGCCAGATTGGCAACAATATATATTACAAATGCTCCATCTTGGATTTATAGATATTGCATACGAAAAAGGAAGAACTCTATATATAACACCACAAGGAAAACAACTACTCTTAAAAAAACAATCGATTTCATTGGTTCATGTCTCAGATATTGCACAAAAAATAAAAGAAAGAGAAGTGGCAAAACAACGAACCACTATTGTACGTCAAGAAGCCGTACCACTATTTGAAGCATTAAGAAAACTCAGAAAAGACATTGCAACAGAAGAACAAAAACCAGCCTATATTATTTTTCACGACGCAACATTAAAAGAATTAGCAGAAGCGCAACCAACGTCCGAAGAAGAGATGATGCAAGTAAGTGGCATTGGTCACAAAAAGTTTGAACAATATGGTGCATTATTTTTGGGAAAAATTTTAGAGTTTACCGAAAACACTTCAGCAAACAATAATCAATTTGTTACCGCATAGACTGCTACCATAAAAGTAAAAAATAGTGTATACTATACCAATAACACTGGTATATATGACAGATCGTAAATATACTGCAACACGCTCGGTAAGCACGTCTAAAACAAATACAAAAATCGCCCTTGGAATTACCGCCCTACTTATTGCTGGTGGCCTTGCGTTTGTGGCAATACCAAAGCAGACAGCTTTTACCTGTACTGGAATTATTTCGCCAGGTTATTCACGTTGCCCTGGATTTGGCGAAAATATATCAGGAAACACACGTATCCAGCACTCTACCGCCTGCTCACAAACGAAAAAAGCAGAACACTGCACCGTTGCAAAACAATGCAACACCTTACAAACCCCGGACGAAACAGAAGGATTTGTACGATGCTCAACAGAAAATCTAGCACTGGCTGGTGCGGTACAAACACAAGATGCACCGTTTCTTTATTATGCACAATGCCCAGAACCTTCTTCCGACCTCCTCTGCGCACTTACGTGTCCAGAAGGGTCAGTGGTAAAAAGTAGTACATTTAGCACCATCTCTGGTGGATTACACACAGAAACATATTGCGAACCATGCTTAGGGAATACAGTACCAAATGCAGAAAAAACCACATGTGTCGAAACTTGCCCCACTGGACAAACACCTACTCCATCAGAAATAGCCTGCCAATGTGCGCCAAACTTTATATTTTCGCAAAATCATAATGCTTGCGAAATTGTTTGCAAAGAAAACGAAATAGCAAATGAAGACAAAAATAGATGTGACTGTATTTCTGGATATGTATTTAATGAAAAAAGGAATCAATGTGTAGTACAGTGCAAAAAAGGAGAAGAAGCCGACAGTTCTGGCAATAGCTGCATTATTTCCTGTCCAACAAATTACACACCAAACGAAGACAATACCGCTTGTGCTATTTCTTGTCCAGAGGGCGCGAGCCCAAATACGCGTGGTACAGCATGTACCTGCACGGACCCAGGATACCGAATAAAAGAACACAACGACGGTACCTTTTATTGCAAACAAATTATGTGTCTTGGTACCGCGCTTCGCGATAACAATGGTATTAAATGTCCTGGATCAGAAAAAGCACCAGCCAGCGGTTGGGCAGAAGAAGAATGGCACTTAATTCGCACTTGCACGGGCGCACCATGTGAATTTTTTTGTGGCGGCGATAAAGTACCGCAATTAAATAAAAAAACAAAAGCATGGGAATGTGTAAAATAAGAATAACAACCTCTTTTTCCATCACATTTAAAAATATGGTATACTATAACGGTAATTAACTTCTTTTATATTATTAATATAATTCTATGCCTCCAAAAACAAAAACAAAAAGTGTAACCAGCACCAAACTGGCTTTGGCAACTGCAGCTCTTCTTGCCGCTAGCAGTCTTGCATTTGCTTCAATTCCACTTTCAGAAAAAGATAAGGACTACACCAACAAAGAGACGGTAGAAACAAAAAAAATATACCCAAAAAAACAAAAAGGTAAAAAAGTAATGAACACAAAAAAACAACCTATAAAAAAAGTCACCCAAACCACACCATCTAAGTTACAAAAATTCTGTGCAAATGACTATGATTGTGAAGTTAATCAGATTTGTGAAAATAGACAATGTAAGGAGATAGAACAAAAATACTGCTCACAAAGCCAACAGTGTGGGGAAGGAAAAATTTGTGAAAATAGTAGGTGTAGAGCTATAGAAAGAATGAAAATCGTCACAATTAGAGAATCAGACGAAACAAATTATAGATCAAACAACAATGTCTCAATTGGTCAGGCAAACAACTCATCCAACACAAGACCAGTAATTGGACCTACAGGAGGAACTTGGCGATGGTTTAGTGAATCAAAAAATACTTCAGAGCGCTTTTATGGGTCAAACTGGACACCTTACAACGATAGAAATTTTGTTATAGTAACGATTACTGGAGATATCGAGGAACAAACACTAAGTTTCCTTGCAGATATTGAAGACAGGTATGGAAATGTACAAGAAAATAAACAAATAAATATATATCTCCCTGAAATAGACACAGAAAACTCAAATGTTCCTTGTAATGCAGATCACTGTAGTCCGTTCACCTTCCGTAATCAAGAATCATTAGTAATCTTACTTGTAGATGAGTTTGGTTCAACCTACTACCTCCCAGTAGTCGATACTCCATATTTCGAAGAAGAAGACCAGGATGGAGAATGGGTCCAAGGTCGTGCACACTACACAGACTGGAACACAGCACTCTCAGAGGAATATATAGCAAGAAGAGGTTTAGTACCCCACAACAACAGAGGGTTTCAAATTAGTGGTTAAGTTATTACGTATCAATACTATTTACTAACCAAAACTATGCCAACAAAAACTCATAGTGTTACTAGCACTAAATTAGCACTTGCAACAGCCTCTCTACTTATAGCAAGTGGCCTTGCGTTTATTGTCGTACCACAACAAGAAAAGAAAAACACACAACCAAGTAGATCAGCAAAACGAACACAACAACTTGGTACGCAAAAAATGCAAATAGAAACCTCAAAAACAATCGCACAAAGAAAATTCGAAACCACTATTTCACCTACCCAGGAAGACAATACACAAAACTGTGACCCCAAAAGACAAATACCCAACAAACACGGAGGGTGCACCTCACTTTGTCCACCAAACTATGAACTTTCTGAAAATAAAGAAGAGTGTCTTGGAAGAGAAGTAATCCCAGGAAGTGGTGGTAGTATACTACTCTCATCACAAGCAATAAATGATCCTGCGTGCGGCCCAAACACAACGGAACAGCTCACCAGAATCCCAAACGATTCAATGCCCGCAACACTATGGAACTGGAAAAGACTTTGCCCGTGTAACCCTGGATACATACCCGGTCCAGAAGAAAATAGCTGCATTTACATGTGTGGTGAAAATGCGCTTCTTACAGAGACAAATGAAGAGCTTTCTTGTACCTGCCCCCTTGGATCAGATTCGTATCTCGACAACCAAAACAGAACTAGTTGCTGCGATCCAGGTGAAATACTAAGTGGCAATCAAGAAGAGTGTATCCGAATATAATCCTCAAAAATCCCGACACATTGTGACGGGATTTTTTATACCAAAAGTATGTATCACTCTTGGTTTTTTCATGGAAGAAAAAATGTGATATACTATACACATCTATTCATAAAAACCATTATATGGACTCCATCCAATCGTTCCTTCAACCGCCCAGTATCTACTATGTTATTGGTGCATTACTACTATTTGCGCTATACCAATTTGTTACCGTAAAAAAACCATCGCTTCTTGTGTCTTCTCTTTTTAGCAGACTGCAATCAACTGGTTCTAGTGGGCGAACCCCTATATTAAACTCCTTTACTGTTAACTTTACTGAATTAGCAAGATTAGGGAAAATTGATCCAGTTATTGGTCGTGAAAAAGAAATTGTACGACTGGCACAAATACTATCTCGAAAAAGAAAAAACAATGCCATTCTTGTTGGAGCACCTGGTGTAGGAAAAACAGCTATTGCAGAAGGTATAGCTGTACAAATCGCAAAAGGAGATGTTCCTGAAACAATTCAAGGAAAACGTGTCCTTTCTCTAAATGTAGCAAATCTTCTTTCTGGAACAAAATACCGAGGAGAGTTTGAAGAACGAGCAAAAAAACTCGTAGAAGAAATTAAGCGATCAAACAGATCAATCATTTTATTTATCGATGAATTTCATTCTGTTATTCAGTCTCAAGGAACAGAAGGGTCGGTCAATTTAGGTGATATCCTAAAACCAGCACTTGCCCGAGGAGAATTGCAACTTATTGGCGCAACCACCACAGACGAATACGAAAACTATGTTACCACCGACCCAGCACTAGAGCGCCGATTCCAGCCCGTAAACATAAAAGCACCAACACAAAAAGAAACTTTTGATATTTTAAAAGGGATAAAAGAAAAATACGAATGCCACCACAGGGTACAGTTTACAAATGAAGCACTAAAAAAAGCCGTAACACTAACTCATCAAAAAATTAAAAAACGAACTCTTCCCGACAAAGCTATTGATGCCATAGACGAAGCTGCTTCTCTTGTGCGTGTTTCTCATATAAATCAAGCGGTACAACTTATTTTGTGTGATGCTACCATAAAAAAACATCCGGATATTCAAAAAATATGGGAAAGTATTCAATCACTTGATCAAAAAATTTCCCAAGCAACCAATCCATCAGAGAAACAAATCCTGATAGAAAAACGAGAGAAAGAAGAAGATGTTTTAGCAAAAAAGGGGCTCCTCTCGGTAGACGCATCAGACATTGAGACAGTAGTGGATGAGTGGCTTACTTAGTATTTTATTTATATTACTTATTGTATATTTTGCCTATGGCTAAAAGAAAAAAAACAGAAACACGCACACAGAGTGTAACAAACACAAAGCTTGCGCTTGCAACTGCAGCACTTTTTGCCGCAGCAGGCATTGCTCTTGCATTTTTACCAGTAAACCAGGTTAGTCAAAATAAATTGCCTAAAAAAATAAAAAAATGTGGCTTGAATTCTTTTTCTATAACACGCGCTGGGTCTGCCAGAGGTTTTTGCTACTCAGGACAAAAGGTTGCCGCCTCATCTCAAAGACTTTCTAACCAAGAGTTGCGACAAAGATTAGAAGAAATATGTCTCTCGGCTTGTGCAGAATGCCCAAAAGGATATGAACCAACCGTAGACAGAGATTCAAAAGATGGCATATCGTGTAAAAAATCAGAATCAAGCTACGAAGAAAAATCTGACCCGATAGATAATATTGACACTCCTACTCCTGAGACTATTAACCAAGCCAGCAATAGTGGCTCATGTGTTGATGAAGAAGGAAACCCCTCACCACCCCCAGAAGGAGCAAATTCAGTTTGCAGAGGTCATGATGGCGGAGAAGTAAATTATACATGGTCTGGACCTGGTCCTGAGGCAGCTACCGAATTCTGTAACCCTGAATATGAAAATAGACTACCTTGTAGCTATCGTTGTGGAACTGGAGAACGAGTAAATCCTGCAACAAACCAGTGCGAAAGCTTTCCTTTTGCAATTACCTGTACCAATGAACCGGAATCACACCATGGAATCTGGAGTAGTTGCGAAGATTTAAGCAATCCATGGGATCTTGATGAAAATTCCAATAATGAATGGACATATGACGCAAACTGTTCAAACAATAACACCTGTACTTTTGAGTGCGGAGATAACAGTATAATTAATAACGAAATGAATTGTGAGTACTGTACGGGAGGATTCACCCCTAACGCAAACCAAACTAGCTGTGTATGTGAAGATGTTATAGAAGAATATGAGAACTACACTGCCTGTATTCCCTGCTCAAATGGACTTATCCCAAACAGCGATCAAACTAGCTGTGTCTGTCCAGAAGGGTTGTATTATAGCACTCAATATCACCACTGTATGAGTAGAGAAAGTTGTGTTGGAGGAGACGATCTTGTTCTAGATGAAAATGCACGAGAATGTCACACCTGCCAAGGAGAAACCAGACCAAATGCAGACCACACCGCTTGCGTATGCCCTCCGGGATTATACGAAAAACCAGAAAATGGTATTTGCTGGACACGTACCACTTGTGAAGGGTCTGAAAACAGGCAACCAAATGACTCTACCATGACTTGTGATTATATAAACTAAGCACAGTAGGAATAAAAAGCACCAGGAAACGCTGGTGCTTTTTATTATCCTCTAGCATAAGTAAATCCAACAATATTGCTCGCACCAGCCTCTTTTAGGACTCTTGCACACTCATTCATGGTTGAGCCGGTAGTATACACATCATCTATTAAAAGAATATGTTTTCCAAATACACTTCCTTTAGTGTGTATGTTAAGTGAAAAAGCGTTCTGCATATTTGTTTTTCTTTTTTGCCGAGTTAAATGCGCTTGCTGCTTAGTGTGCGCTGTTCGTGTTAACACATTACCACAGGGCTTATTACATACCGCAGAAACACTCTGAGCAATATATTCTGCTTGATTAAATCCCCGTGCTATATATCGCTTCTTATGCAGTGGTACTGGAACAACCATGCTAATTTCTGGCAACACGCCTGGGAAACGCACAAAGAATTGTGCAATATGTTGTGCAATAATCGTATTATACTCTGTAATATAGTCATATTTCATATCTCTGATTACTTTTCCACTTAACGTATTTTCATTATACGGCACACAAGAAATTACTTGACGCAATACCATGGTTTTTGCGCATTTTTTGCCACACATTATGCCATTTTCTGAATCCATACAGCAGTTTGGGCATAAAAAAATACCAGGAATTGGTATTTTTTTAATACATATACTACATAATACTTCTCCTTCTTTTTTACACCCCAAGCAAAACCGAGGAAAAAGTACATCTTGGAGATATTGCCATAATTTCTTATGGTAATGCATAGCGCTACTACTCAATAGTATTCCAATACAATCCATTTACTCTCCAATCACCATTCTGTTTTACAAATTTTACCACCCCTTCTTTTTGTCGCGTATTTTGTGTACCATTTTTTCGTACAATTTCTTGTGCTGCAACCTCTACCTCTGCCGCGTCTTCTGAAAGCAATGATACACTACTACTTATTACGCGAAGTGTTGCGCCGGTATATGTTTTTGTTCGTGTTACTTCTTGTGTTTTCATATAAGCAACCATACTGTCAGTTGCCATAGAAAATATATCATCAGTATTATTGGTTTCGTTATGGGTAGAATATGTACCAAATCGTTCGGTAAATATTCGTGCTATTTGTCGTAGATATAATGATCCCGGATCTTCTTTTACCACTTCTTTTACCGGTGCCGCCTGAATCCCCAACTCTTCTTCAAAATCTTCCAATGGGTAGTCTGGTACTGGTATGGTTTCTTCTACCTCTACCACATCTGGCTCTATCACCTGTTCTGGTTGTGGTTTTTCTCTAAACACCAAAAGGAGTAATATAATAATACCAATAATCACAACACCTATTATTAAACTTAATCGTTGTCGTAATGTCATCATAGAAATAAATATTATAGATAGATAATGAAATATATATTACACCTCTCCCCTTTGCATTTGCAATTTTTCTGCAAATTCTTTTTTTGCTTTTTCAATTTCCAATAATTGGCGCGGGTCCGATGTTATAAGTTGATCTTCGGTATATGACGCAACCACATGAATTGCCGCATGTTTTAAACCAGCAAAAAATATTCCTTCTCCAACCGCACTTTCGAGCAATAAATAGCGCTCCCCTTCTGTAAGCATAAAGGTTTTTTGCACCAAATCAATTGCAGCCGGCGATTGTCGCATAAGCAATTGTAAGGCTGAGTTAGTTACAATTGCTTTTCCGTATTGAGATGCAAGAAAATCATTTACGTCTTGTGTAATCGTTGTAACACCTAAATAATATTTTCTACACCGCTTTACCAGCGCATAAATAAACTTGGCACTGTCTTCATGCATCATAAGCCACCACGCCTCGTCTATAATAAGAATACGCTTTTTTCTTTCACTTCGTACAATATTCCAAATATAATTAATAAGTGAATAAATAGCCATTGGTCGTAATTCGTCTTCTAAATCACGGACACTAAACACGACTAATTGATTATTGGTATTTACATTGGTTGGTGCATTAAATAATCCAGAAAACGTTCCTTCGGTGTATTTACGTAATTTAATTGCCAACGTGTCCGCACCATCCATTCCTTGCAATACATCAAGTAAATCTTGCATAATCGGTGGCTCGATTGTTGTTAAATCTGAATTGCTAGTTATATCTTTTTTGGCATACGTTTCTAAAAGCGCTCTGTCCATAATGGAATCTTCTTGTGCCGTAAGTGAACCAAACATAATACGAATAAGCCCTTTTAATGTAATAATAGCACTTCTGATTATGTCTTCGGTAGACATTTGCATACCACCAACCGGTCGTGGTAAATCGAACGGATTAACTTTACTTTCGGATGCAAGAGAAATGTTTACATATGTTCCACCAACCGCTTCGCATAAATGCGAATATTCCATTTCTGGATCTATTATAATAACATCAGTTCCCATCATCATACTGCGTAATACTTCTAATTTTACCGTATACGACTTTCCAGCTCCAGCAACGGCAAATACTACCATATTAGCATTAAGTAAAGAAAATCTATCGAATAAAATAAGACTATTATTGTGTCGATTAATACCGTATAAAATACCATTATCGCTAGTAAGCTCCGAAGACATAAATGGAAAGGACGATGCAATTGGCGAAGAATTCATATTAAATGCCACATTTAATTCATCGAGCCCAAATGGTACAGTAGAATTAAATCCTTGTTCGGCCTGATATAATACGTGCTTGCTATAAATAAGTTTTGTTCCAAATACATTTTCTATATCTTCGGTTGCTTTATCTAACTCTTCTTTGTCTTTTGCGTAAATGGTAGTATAAAAAGCAAATTGAAAAAAATGCTCTACTCCTTGAGTTAAGTCATCTCGTAATTGTTCTATATCTCGAAGGGCGGTTTCTCTGATTGGGTCTCGTGGAGCACCTTTTTCTGCGTCCGAACTAATCTGTGCTTCCAGGGCACCCACCTTCTTTTTTAGTTGTTTTAAAATAACTGGCGATTGGATAGGATAAAAAAACATGCTAACGTCCATAGTCATGTTTAAATTTAAAATTGGCGCACTCCAACCAACAGAAATATATCGTGGATAAGTAATAACAAAAATAGTGCGCAAAAATACATCACCAAGTTGTACATAATTACTTTCTACCCTAAAAGCAGATGGTGCAATTAAATCTCTAACTGCAACGGTTCCGGCCCTGTACGCGCGCTCTTCTTCTAGTGTTACCAATTCCGAAGCCACAGTTTTTTGCAAATCATCTTTGCCCTTTTTTTGTTTTTTACTTATTTGAGTTGTGGATGGTTTAAATGCCATAAAATACTATATAGTTTCAACCCGCACTTCGCCTATGTCTTGTAATTGTTCAGAAAAAGAAATCTCTGGATTATATGTTTGATAATATAATTCTATTAATGCTTGTGAATTAAGTGGGGTAACACCCAAACCCATACCTTCTAAACCAGTTTTTACTTGGCGAACACGCATCATTAGCGCTTCTTTTCTTTTTAAGAATCGCTCTTCTTTTACGCGGACTGTCATTATTGGATGAATCACCTCTTTTAACCTGGACCAAAAAGTTTTTTTTGTGCTTGACATTGGATCAAATGGTACCACCACATAAAACTTTTTTGTCATGATTTCTCCTATTTCTACTAATTCTTTAATATATGATCTATAATCCGATATTTGCACTTTTAGTAATTCATTTTTTTGCTTATTTTCTAATTGAACAAGACTATCTAAATATGGCTGAATGCGAAGCCTTCTGGATTGGACCACAATTTGCATAGGAAAATCCAAGGAATTCAAAAATCCGACATAATTAGAAATAAGTGCCATTTGCTCTTCTTCTGATTTTAGCGCAAAATTAATACTCGATGTAATAAGTACCGATCGAAATGTGCCGTCTTTCATAATTACCACATCTTCCTTAATTTCGTTTATTGGTAAGTACGCCTGACTTGCTGGTTTTTTTGCTTTTTTCTTTTTTGCTTTTTTACTTTTCATATGCATGACCTACCTATTTTTTTCGCTGTTCTGGATTGTAATATCCGCCCGTATTTACCAATAGCGACAAATCTCGTATATAACTTTTTCGCACGTCTCTTTTAACCTGCTCTACTTCTTTTTTTTCTACCACAATATTACGTAAATAGTCTAACTCTTTCTTACTATATGACTTTTCCCAAACACGTAAACTTGGTTTTCTGAGATTTTCTCCGATATTAAGTAAAAAGTAATGAAAACTTTGCCCATTTACTTTAACAAACGCCAAAACAAGTGCAAAGCCGCCCAAAATAGCAAGGGTAATAATAAAAAGTGCAAAATCGCCAAATCTATATGCAAGAAAAATAACACCACCGGCTATAAGTAAAATAAGAAACTGCCTGGTCGTAACCGGGCCAAAAATTTTGTCTTCTACTTCTATAAATTGTGGTACAACAAATTGCTGCATACACTATATCAAAGAATGATTAAAAGTAATAAGGACTTCTAAATCTGCCATAGTTAATGGATTTGGCACATTTTGAAAGGCTAATTGTTCTTGTAGTGTTCTTTTACTGTTGATTGCTTCTGTAATAAGCCCGTGATATTGCAAAAATAATGGGCTAGAATACCATGCTTTTTTTGCCTCTATATAGAATAAAAATGATTCATTTTTTATTGTATTAATCATGTTTTCTACTTGCACTATAGCATTTTTCGGGTCAGGAGACAACCGACGAAATGCAACAATAGACATGTTTTCTAATTCTTGTACAGGCCCCATGCTTTGTCTATTTATTTGTATTGATGCTTTTGCTTTTTGTAATTCACTGGGCTTTTCTGGTATTGGTGTGTGATTTTGTGCCGGTAATACATCGTGTAATATTGGTTTATTTCCGGTGGATTGTCGCGATAACACATTATTTGTCATAGGTTCCAGCACCGGCTGTTTTTTTGTATTAGCTATTATTTCTTCTGGGGGTAATGGAATAGATGGGCTCGTATCTTTTTTTTGTATTTTAGGGATGTTTTTTACCTCTTTTATCTGGGACTTTTTGTGATTTAATCCAAGAGCAATCGCACGCATAACTTGCGAAATTTCTGTTTCTGTAAAAGCAAAACCTCCTATTTCTTTTGATGCGGCAAGTTTTTCTTCTACCTGATCATTTGATCGAATACCTTTTAGACGCGACAAAATAAGTGAGCGGATTCTTGGTCGAAGCTCATCTGAAATAGGTAAATCTATATTACGAAATACCGCATCTACTTTTGCATTCGTAAAATCGGTAATTGGATCATGAATTTTTGGCGCATCTTCTGCAAAATCTAATAATGATTTATGATCTTCTGCATCCCAATGCTCTTTTGCTCTTGCTTCATCTACAAAAATACCGGTAACCGGTGTGGTGGTACTTAATGTTTGAGTTTCTTTTTTTACCAAACTCTGTTCCGGTTTTTTTGGTTTTTTTTCAATAGTTTCTTTTACCTTTTTTTGCAATATCTTAAGTGGTGGCGAAACAATTGTTACGTCACTAGAAGCAGGTTTTGGCGGAGCCGGAGGTTTTGGCGGAGCCGGAGGTTTTGGCGGAGCCGGAGGTTTTGGC
>PBBY01000019.1 GCA_002716765.1 Candidatus Magasanikiibacteriota bacterium | reverse complement strand
AGTTTGGTTGGAGGCTGACGGAGGTGTGAATGAAACAATTGTTCTTCATTCTAACCAAGGTACGGGAGCTGACTCAATTACATTACTCTCTGACGCAGGTGGAATTACGTTAGATGCTGCAGTTGGCGGAGTTGCCGTAACTGGGGATGTATCTCTTACAGATGGTGCATTAGTCTATGCGGATGCAAATGATGAAGGTACTTGTGCAGACACAGTAGCAACAATTGATTTGTCTTTAGGTAATTATCATGAGCTTGATATGGACAATACTGAGAATTGTACTATTACATTTTCAAACGGTTCAGCTGGTGAGATTCATTTATTGGAACTTGAGTGGTCCGGGACTCATGACTTTATTTTGAATGACGTGACCGCACAAGAGGTCACAATAAAAGAGCTTTGTGATGCTAGTGGTAAAGTGCCGGATGATAATGGTGACTTAGCAACACTTATGATCAGGGCGAGGTCAGCTAGTCAAATTCAAATTATATCTTGCGCAACTATGAAAACAACCGACTAATCTATTTTACTTTATTATTTTGGTAAATTACTAATGTAAGGAAAATAAAACGGAAAAATAACCAGAAAAAACCCGCACTAATAATGCGGGTTTTTGGTTGATAGGTTCTTGAGCTAGAGCAATGTGTTGTACAATATTCGTGTTTTTTCTATCATGTTCTCAAGAGAATGTGTTTTGCTTACTTCTTTGGCAGTTTTTGTATAGCTCTTCATGTGGTCGTTATAGTCTTTTGCATAATCAAGTGCTTTTGTTAACTCCTTTGTGTTAGATGGTTCAACACATAGTCCAGTTTCTTTGTGTGTAATAAGTGATGGAATTCCTCCAACGTTTGTTGTTATAACAGGAACCTCAGCGTGCATTGCTTCTAAAATGGTATATGGCAACCCTTCTTTTTTGGATGGTAGCACAAATGTATCAAAAGCGTTTAGTAGTGTTCGTGCACTGTCTATTGTGCCAACAAAGTAGACATTTTTTAGGTGTAATTCTTTTTTGATTGTTACGAGGTATTCTTTTTCTGGACCATCGCCAATGCAAAAGAATATACATTCATCTTTCTTTTTCATTTCTGCTATTGCGTGTAAATACACATCATATCCTTTTGTTTTATACAAGTTTGCAATCGTGCCAAACCAAAAGGTGTCGTTGTCTATTTTTTTACCAATCTTTTTTTGCAATACATCTTGTGCGTCTTTTTTTGCAAGCAGTTTTGCTGGTGCAATGCCAATTGGGATTTCTGTAATAGTGGTGTGTTTTTTTGCCAGCTGTTTTCCAATGCGACTGTCTTGTGGCGAAAGTGTAATTATGGTGTCTTTATATTTTGACGAATATGCTTCTAGGGCTTTATATAATACCTTTTTCATTTTTGATATCGGTTCATGAAACACCCAGCCGTGGGCGGTGTACACCACTTTAGCGTGCTTGAAAACGGCTGATGCAACACTTCCCAAAATTCCTGCTTTTGTGCTGTTAAGGTGGATAATATCTGGTTTTATGGTTTTGTATAGCTTTTTAAGTTCAAAAATGGCCAGAATATCGTGAATTGGTAGGATGGCACGGTTAAGGTGGTGTAATTCGTGAATTGGTACAATTTTGGCTAATTTATGGGCTAAATCATTGTTTTTTTCTCCTGCGCCAATTGCGATATGAATATCAAAATCATCGTTAAGTGCGGTAATAAGGCTGTAAATATACATTTGCGCGCCACCCCAATGACCTTGGGTAATAACATATAATAGTGTGGGTTTTCTAGATTGACTTTTCATAATACTGTCAGTATAATATAAGTATTAGAATAATTCAATATTTGCGTTAACTAAGCAAAAAAATATCTTTTATATGCATATATTAGTAACCGGAGGAGCTGGTTTTATTGGCTCTCATTTGTGCGAGGTTTTGGTAAGAAATTCAGAAAATACCGTTATTTCCTTAGATAATTACTCAACAGGAAAAGAAGAAAACCATATTGAGGGTGTTACATATATTACTGGTCACACAAAAGACATAGAAAAACATATTACCCATGTTCCAGATATTATTTATCACTTAGGAGAATATGCCCGTACATCAGAAAGTTTCAATGAACCAGATAAAGCCTGGGAGTACAATACTCAGGGTACGTTTAATGTACTTGAGTTTTGTCGCAAAAATAAGGTAAAAAAAATAGTATATGCAGGATCAAGTACCAAACTTGCCGATGGTGGTGATGGAAGAAATCAGTCGCCATATGCGTGGACAAAGGCAACAAATACTGAGTTGGTGCAGCGGTATGGGGAGTGGTTTGGTGTACCGTATGCAATAGTGTACTTTTACAATGTTTTTGGTGGTCGGGAAATGGAGGAGGGTCCATATGCCACACTTATTGGTATTTTTAAACGATTGCGACGAGCAGGAGAGCCTTTGACGGTTGTGTCTCCTGGTACCCAAATACGAAGTTTTACTCATGTCGATGACATTGTTCGCGGTATTATTTTGGCGGGCGAAAAGGGAAGTGGGGATGGGTATTGTCTTGGACCAAGAGAGTCCTTTACAGTAAACGATATTGCAAAGATGTATGGTGGTGAAATTACCATGTTACCAGAAAAACCAGGAGATAGAAAAACTGTGGCGATTGATTTGAAAAAAACAGAACATGATTTGGGGTGGAAGGTAGAAAATTCGGTGAAGGACTATATTGCTGAATTTTTGAACACAATAGATTAGTTAGAGATTTATTTAACCACGTTGAGATTTTGACTACGTGGTTATAATATTGGATTTTTATGAAAAAAACTTGTTTTGTCTCAATTGATGTAGAAGAAGATTTTGTGAGTGATGAGTCTATTAATAGGTTTTTTGGCGTAGAAAAACTTAGTTCACTCATTCCGCTTTTTAAGAAAAGAAATGTTAGGGCAACACTTTTTTGTACAGGTCGAGTTTTAGAAAAATATGGATCAGTATTGCGGCAGTTTAAACAGTGTGGGCATGAAATTGCATTACACGGTTTTTACGATCATGTCAATATTCAAAACCAAACACAAGAAGAAAAGGGTGTAAACTTACAAAAACATATACGTGTATATACGGAACTTTTTGGCACACCTCCATTGGGTTTTCGCGCAGTGCAAAACACCATAGATAATGCATCACTGACGGTGTTAGAGCAGTATGATATTGTATATGACTCAAGTGTTATTTCTCGCTATGTGCCTTTTAAAAAATATATTGGTTATACTGGACGAGCCTCTCGTTTTGTCTATTACCCAAACAAAGAAAATTTCTTACAAGCTGGAAATAGACAGATATTAGAAATACCATTAAGTCCACCTTTGTTTGGGGTTCAGTTGCAAGGAAAATGGATAAAAGGTTTGCGGGCATCTTTTTATGCTTTTTGGATAAATCTTTTTGCACCAAGGTTACTGAGTGTAAGTTTTCATAGTTGGGATTTGTATAAAGGTATTAATCATGACACTGATGAAACATTTATACATCAACTAGATAAGATTTTGGCAGTGTTACAAAAAAAAGGTTATATATTTTCTTCTGGTAAAGAAATTTATGAAGCAAACAAATAACAATTTTGTAGAAATTCCACCAAGCCAATTTTTTGTATTGCAAAAAAAAGCACAATACAGAAGTGTCTGCTCTTTACCTGGTTGGGAGGATTGTGTTATTAAAAGTTTTTCTGGAATAATGTTTAAACATTATTTATATAATGATGAATTCTTGGTGACAGTTTCTATTATTAATAATAAGAAGATAAATGGATTACCTTTTACAGACATTGGTGCAGTTTTGCCAATAAAAGGAGCTGTTATTTTAGATCTTGAATCTTTTAAACAAGATTGTCTCAATTTTTTTCACCAACCATTTGTGTTACTTGTAAATAGTTTTGTTTGTCCAGTTATTGAAAATAATGATACCGAAGATTTGGTGGACTTTGTGCTAGATTTGCGTTCTTGTAAAAACTCACAAGACATTATTTTTGGTATGCGAAAAACGTTAAAACATATTATAAAAAAAGATAAAAAGTATGCGGTTTCTTCTTCTGCTAACCTGGCGGAACTGAAACAATTGTATCGTTTATATATAAAGAACTTAAGACAAAAGAAGAACCTTATTCTCCCGTTTGAATTTTTTGAATTTTTTTATGCACAAAAAGATGCAATTTTCTTGTGCGCAAGAAACAGGGATAATCAGATAATAGGCTTTTCTTTGTTTTTAGATACGGAAAAAGGAGTGCACTATTCTTTAAGTGCTGTAGACGTGTTGTATAGAAAAGAATATGTTGCACACCAAATATTGTGGCATGCGATTGAGCAAGCAGTAATAAAACAAAAAGAGTATGTACAACTTGGTGGTACTAGAAAAGATGCGCCTTTATCCGTGTTTAAAAAAGGTTGGGGAGCGAAACCATTTCCTATTTACTACGTATCAAGTAATTCCACTTCACATGAATCAATGCGCGAGTCACCTTTTAGAATATTGTATGGGAAGTTACCGTTGTGGGTTATTCCATATGTGAGTCGAATCCTTTGGAAGAAGGTGTTGTAGTTTTTGTGTATACTTTTTTAGTTGTGCGTTGTTTTTTATATTTCTAAGCGGAAGACAAAGAATGGTTTTTGCTATTTCCTTTGTATGTGGAAAGTCTTTTGTGTGTATATCGTACTTTTTTTGTACACCCGGATTGTGTGTAATAGGATCATTCCAAATGCGTTCGGCAAATATACCATGCTTTTGTAGTTTCTTTTTAAGGGCTATGGGATCTTTTTGCATAATTGGAAAACAATATGGAAAGGAGTTAAAATTTTGTACAATTCCTTTTTTTAAAAGGATAGGAAGATGGTTGTGAAAAATTTTAAGACTTATCGTCCATGGTTTTTTTATAGAACTAAATATCGGATTTGCTAGATTATTGATACGAAACACTCTTTTTATAAAGAGAATAAGCAGATGAAATGATGGTAGTATATGTAGTATTTGTTTTATGTGAGATATGTGTATCGTATCCTTTCCTATGTGCACTCTTCCTTTGCTCTTTCTAATTAGTGCAATTCCACCATTTGGTGCGGGGCATATTTTGGGCAGACTGAAGTATATGGCATCTGCAAGCTTTTCTTGATTTTTTGGTTTAATTATGGTAAAGTCTACACAATGTGCACAATCTTCTATGATTTTTATATTTTTGTTTTGAAGATATGTGTATACTGAGCTTGGTACTTTTTTTCCATAAGTGTGGCAGAGTAAAACTGCATCAACATTGCGGTGTATACGTTTTTTATATTCGCTAAGATCTGGCTGAAATGTTTGTGTGTTTACATCTAAAAAAATAGGAGATATGTTGTATTTTGTCAGTATTGGGTATAATACATCACATATATACGCCGGAAGTGCTATTGTCTTTCCTTCTAATCCTAATGATATTATAATGGCTGCCAGTGCAGATCTGCCAGAATCAGTTAAAAGCACTGTGTCGTAGAAAAAAAAATCACGCAAATCTTGCTTTAGTTTTTCTTCTGAAAATGACCCAAAGCATAGCCGTATAAGTTTACCTAGTTGTATTGTTGGATTAATAAAAAACATACTATGAAAATTTTAATGCCCGTATTGCATTATCATCCCGTTATTGGGGGGTTTGAAATATTTATAAAAACTGTTTGTGAAAAACTCTCTAAAACTGATGATATATTTGTTGTTACAGGAAAAGTAGCCTCTTGCCCAAGAAAAGAAAAAAAACAAGGATTAAGGATTTACCGAAACGCATCGTTATATGAACTTAAGGATTATTCGTATAGTTCATATATATACATTCTTACTATGATCCCTTTTTTATTTCTCTATTCTTGGTTTTTGATAAAGAAAGAAAAAATAGAGGTATTGCACGCACAAGGATTTTTTAGTGGTGTAATATGTTTATTATTAAAAAAGGTGACGGGTGTTCCATACGTACTAACTATTCAATCTGCTGACTTTACTATATATCATTCAGAGATAAAATTCAATGCAGTAGTTCATTGGCAAAGCGCACTTGAAAAAAAGGTGTACAAAGAAGCAAAAATTTGTCATGCGGTGAGTTTTGACTTACAAAAGCATTTTGCAAACCAAGGGAGAAGTGATGCGGCCATGATACCAAATGGTGTCGAGACGGATATATTTACACCAATAGATTCTGAGAAAAAAGAACAAGTTCGTAAAAAGTTAAATGTTACAACACGGTATTTTGTAAGCTGCCTGTCTCGTCTACAAGAAAAGAATGGGACACATACCTTGGTAGAAGCTATGGCGGTGCTTGCAAAAAAACGCAAAGACATTTCCTGTTATATTATTGGTGATGGTGTAGAACGTCAACGAATAGAACAATTAATTAAAGAGCATAGCTTAGAAGATAGTGTTTTTTTGGTTGGGCATATTCTTCACAATGAAGTTGGTGAATATATAGCCGCTTCAGACGTATTTGTACGCCCATCTCTTGCCGAAGGTTTTGGTATTGTGTATATCGAAGCAATGGCATGTGATGTACCAATAATTGCCACGCCAGTTGGTGGGATAGTTGACTTTCTTAAAGACGAGGAGACGGGTTTGTTTTGTGAGGTAGAAAATCCACAAGACTTGGCAGATAAAATAGAAAAATTAGTCGATAATAAGGAATTGGCAAAGAAAATTGTAATAAACAGTAGAAACATGATCGAAAAACAATATAGTTGGGATTCTATAACCAAAGAAGTGGGTACATTATATGAAAAAGCAGTCAAATAAAAATATTCTTATTGCTACAGGTATTTATCCACCAGATATTGGTGGTCCGGCAACATATACAAAAGAGCTTGGTGAGGAATTACCAAAGCGTGGTTTTGGTGTACAAATTATTACATACGGAAATGAAACAAAAGAGGAGCAAAGTGGTGATTGTTCTGTTTTTTATATTAACAAGAATGTACCTCTATTAAAAAGATATTTTACGTATGCAAAAAAAATATACATACTTCGTAAAACATTTGATGTGATTTATGTGCAAGATCCAGTAAGTTCTGGGGTTCCGGTATTTTTTGCAAGCTTATTATCTGGGAAACCATACATATTAAAAGTAGTAGGTGATTACGCATGGGAACAAGGAACACAGCGTTTTCGTGTTGTAGACACAAAAGATGAATTTCAGCACAAAAAATATGGTTTTGCTGTTGAGTTGATGCGATTTGTACAAAAACATGTTGCACGAAAAGCAAAGAAAATTATTGTGCCAAGCAATTATTTAAAAAACATTGTATCCTGCTGGATAAAAGACAGGGCAAAGATTGTGGTAATATATAATGCTCTCAAAGAGAACCGCATGCAAAAAACACGTAAAGACATTCGTAAAGAAAATGACTTTTCTGGATTTGTATTGTTGTCTGTCGCTAGATTAGTGCCATGGAAAGGGTTTCTTGTCTTACTTGATATATTTGCTCAGTTGCGCAAAAAATATCCAGATATACAATTATATATTGTCGGAGAGGGTCCAGAAAAGGTTGTAATCGAGAAAAAAATACATGAATTAGGTTTAGAAGATTCTGTGACACTTCTTGGAAGATTGCCTCATATAGAAGTCCTTGAGTATTTGCAGGCTAGTGATTTATTTGTGCTTAATACGGCGTATGAAGGGTTGTCTCACCTACTTCTTGAAGCAACTATGATGCACTGCCCAATCCTTACAACAGATGTTGGTGGAAACCCAGAAGCGGTGGAGGAGGGCATTAATGGTATGCTTGTGGAATATAATAATACAGAAGAGCTTGCTGGGAAAATAGAGGGTGTATATAAAAATGGATTTTCTATTAATAAACAAAAAGTAGAGACGCTACTTCAAAAGTTTAATAAGCAGAAAACTCTCGACCTGCTAGTTTCTGAGTTTACACATATATGAAAATTTTAAATATTAGTATAGATAAGGATATTCTAAAAAGGGATTCAGCGGTAGCACAGCGTATGGTCTGGTTTGGTGGTGTTGTCGATAAATACACCATTATTGTTCCTTGTGATGAAAAAAAAGAGGTAGCACTTTCAGACAGTGTTTTTAGTCTTGGAAGTGGTGGAAAAAACAAAATCATGCAGTTTTTTACCATGTTTCGTTTGGTGCAGCAATTACTAAAAAAAGAAAAATATTCCGTTATTACAACGCAAGATCCGTATTTTACTGGTTTACTTGGAGTATTGCTTGCAAAAAAGAATGATGTTGGTGTAGAGGTACAAGTCCATGGATGGAATAAAGAAACTTTTTTTCGTAATGCGTTGCGAAACTGGACAATACGGCACGCAAATGGTGTTCGTGTGGTGAGCAAAAGAATGAAACAAAAAGTACAAGACCTTGGTGTTACAGCGGAAAAAATTACGGTTGTTCCAATATATACCGATGTGCAGGTACAAAAAGATAGTACAAAAAAGATGGCGCCAGGAAAAAGACGATTTATTACGGTTTCCCGACTCGTTCCAGTAAAAAATATTGTATTACAACTACACGCTTTTGCGGGGTTGGGTAAGGAATTGGACTGGTCTTTGGATATTGTAGGTGATGGACCAGAAAAAGATATGTTAGAAAAAAAAGTAAAAGAGTTAGGACTAGAAGAGTATGTATCATTTTTAGGGTGGTGCGATGGGCAGGATCTAGTGCGTGTCTACAACAGTGCTGACTGTTTATTACTAACCTCAAATAGTGAAGGCTGGGGAAGGGTGATAATTGAAGCGGGGTCATATGGTGTACCAACAATTATGACCGATGTTGGACTTGCAGGTGAAGTGGTTAAAAATGAAGAAAATGGTATTGTAGTTGCCATTAATAATACTTCTGCTTTACGAAGCGCTATTGAAAGGGTTATACTAGATTCTGATTACCTGCAAAAACTTTCTGCTGGAATAGTCGAAACAGTGCGGTATTTACCTACAAAAAAATATGTTTTAGAAAAATATGTAGATGGGTGGAAAAAAGCTATAACATAATATCGTATTAAGTTAACAGTGAAGAAGTATGAGAGAAATAAAAAAACTATTATTTATAACACAAAAAATTCATGAGAATGATGATGATCTTGCTTTTACTATTCTTTGGATAAATGAATTTATCCGACAAGGTTTTGATGTGCGTGTTATTTGCCTGGAAAAAAGAGATTTCAATAATTCATTTCCGGTCTACTCTCTTGGAAAAGAGAATGGTGTGGGAAAAATTGGAAGAGTTGTTACATTTTTAAGATATGTTTTTACTATAAAATATGATGCTGTTTTTGTGCACATGAATCCAGAATACATCACTTTGGCTGGCTGGTGGTGGTTTTTGACCAAAAAACCAATGTATCTTTGGTATACGCATTATACTATGCATGTGCATTTGTTTTTGTCAGGAATGTTGTGTAAAAGGATGTTTGCTGCAACAAAACAAAGTTTACCACAATATAATAGGTCTGCAAAAAAAGTTATTACAGGTCATGGTATAGATATTGATTTTTGGGGAGACAAAAATACGAAGGAAGAGAAAAGTCAAAAAGAACTTCTTACTGTTCATAGAATTTGCAGATCAAAACGTTTAGAGTTAGTGATTCAAAGTCTTTTACATCTAGATCAAGACTATACTTTAAAAATATATGGAAGAGATGTGGAAAAAGACTATTATAAAGAATTACAAGAATTAGTAAAGAAATTGCATCTTGAAAGTAGGGTTCGGTTTATGGGCCCTGTTCCTATGGAGGAGTTAAAAGGGGTGTATTTTAAGCACAGAATAATGGTCAATATGGCCTCTGAAACTATAGATAAAACAATGTTAGAAGGCATGTTGTTTGGTTTATTCCCTGTTACAACACCTGGAAATTCTAAAGCTATTGGTTTACCAATCTACCCAAAAGATGAAACACCAGAAGCTTTGGCAGGCTTTATCAAAACAGGAGAATGGAATAAGTATGATAAGCATTTTTTGCGAAATATTGTAAAAGAAAAACATAGCTTATCTGCGTTAATAAGAAAAATGGGGGAGTACATTAAAAAAGGAAAATAAATAGGAGATTATGTTTAAAAAAATAGCAATAATAGGCGGAGCAAGGCCAAATTTTATGAAAGTCGCACCTCTTTGTAAAGAATTCGAAAAACAAGGTTTGGATTATATTCTTATAAATACTGGGCAGCATTTTAGTAAAGACATGTCAAAAGATTTTTTTGACGAATTTAATATAGCTCCAAATATTACTTTAGAACCGTCTCGTAATACCACAATGTCTTTGTTTTGTGACATAATGATGGGTTTAGAGAAGGTGTTTGAAGCAGAAAAACCAGACTTAGTACTTGTTGTAGGAGATGTGAACTCTACGTTAGCAGGAGCTTTGGTGGCTAATAAACTGGGAATAAAATTGGGTCATATTGAAGCTGGTCTTCGTTCCTTTAATACGTTGATGCCAGAAGAACACAACAGAGTACTAACAGACCATATCTCAGACTATTTGTTTATTACTTCAGAAGATGGTGTAGAAAATTTGAAAAAAGAGGGGATTGTGAATAATATATTTTTTGTTGGAAATATAATGATGGATACTTTGGCAAGTTTTGTTAATAAGGTTCCAAGTATTGACGAAGAATATTATTTTTGTACATTACATAGAGCAGAAAACGTAGATAATAAAGAGGTTTTTTGTGAAATTTTAGATGCATTAGAAGAAATTTCAAAGAATAACACAATATACCTCCCACTTCATCCAAGAACGGAAAAAATGGCAAAGCAGTTTGGTTTTACAAAGAGGATGGAAAGTATATTTACACTCCTTTCACCATTGTCATACTCTGATTGTGTAAAATATCAAAAAAGTGCTAAGTTAGTATTAACAGATTCAGGAGGAATACAAGAGGAAACAAGCTTTCTTGGGGTTCCTTGTATTACTCTTAGAAGTGAAACAGAAAGGCCGGTTACGGTAGAGGTTGGGACTAATAGTATTGGCGGAGTAAGAAAAAAAACGATTCTGGATGTGTATTATGATATCGATTTCAATAAAAAAGATGTTACGATCCCTTTTTGGGATGGTAAAACAGCAGAAAGGATTGTGGGGGTTTTAAAAGAGTAGCAATTTTTATGTGTGGAATAAATGGATTTAACCTTCGAGATGAAGGTTTGGTGAAAAAAATGAATCATAGTACAAAGCATCGTGGGCCAGACGATGACGGTTTGTTTTTATCCAAAGAGTGGTCTTTGGGTCATGTAAGGTTAGCAATCTTAGACACAAGTACATTAGGGCATCAGCCAATGCATAATAAAGCTGGGAATTTGGTAATTGTTTTTAATGGCGAGATATATAATTTTCAGGAAATAAGGTGTGAGTTAGAGGAGAAAGGATATTCTTTTATATCAAAAACAGACACAGAGGTGGTGTTGTCTGCATATGAGGAATGGGGTGAAGAATGTCTACAAAAGTTCAATGGTATGTTTGCTTTTGCGATACTAGACATTCGCACAGAAGAACTGTTTATTGCACGCGATAGAATGGGTATAAAACCACTTTATTATTATAAAAAAGGCAATAAGTTTATTTTTTCATCTGAAGTAAAAGCCATATTTACACATTCTGGATTAGAAAAAGAGTTAAACTATAATGCATTAAATATATATTTTCGCCTGCTATATGTTCCGGGTCCGCAAACTATGTGGGCCAATGTATATAAACTAGAACCTGGATGTTTTGCAAAAATAAAAAATGGAAATCTTGCAATACAGTCATATTGGAGTATTGAGAAGAAGGAGTGTGTAACAGATAAAGTGTATATAGAGTCAGAAATAAAGCGACTATTGTGTGATTCGGTAAAAAAGAGGACAATTTCAGACAGGCCCTTGGGTGTGTTTCTTAGTGGCGGTATTGATTCAACTATTATCACAGGAATCATGAGCTCTTTTTCAGAAAAGGTTAATACTTTTTCTGCCAAATTTGAAAAGACTCCGCAATCGGAAAAGTATAATAAAGATGCAGAAATTGCCAAAAGAACTGCTAAATATTTTGGAACAAACCATCATGAGTTGGTGTTATCCGGGAAGGAGGTGTTAGAATCTCTTGAAGATGCAGTATTTCATATGGATGAGCCGATATCTAACCACATACAAGCGGTAAACATGCTTTTGGCAAAATACACCTCTAAACATGTAAAAGTTGTTTTAGGGGGTGATGGAGCAGATGAACTTTTTGGTGGATATGAAAGATATTACTATAATAATGTGATTGATTCTATACAAAAGCATATACCAAAATGTGTCCTGAGTAGTCCTTTAATGAAGTTTGGTTTGCATAACTTAGGTAAAAAAGAAGCATTTAATAAAATCAATAGACCACCTGGAGTTTACAGGTATACTGATTTTTTTTCGCAGAAAGAAAAAGATATACAAACCTTTTTACTTCCTAAGTATAACAGACCAAACGTATTACAGGATACCCTTGTTTCAAAATGTTTTAAATCTGTGGAAAGAGAGTCGTTTACAAGGCAGTTTATGTGTGCTGACACTGCTACTTGGTTACCAGACGAATCTCTTGTGCGTTCGGATAAAATGAGTATGGCCGCAGGCCTAGAACAGCGAGTTCCATTTCTAGATCACAGGCTTGTGGAGTTTGCAGATCGTATACCATTAAAATATAAACTGGGGAAGAAGGGTGTAAAGTTCATGAATGCTGGTACAAACTATCAGGGAAAACGTATACTCGTTTCTTCTATGGAAGAATATTTGCCAGACTTTGTTCTAGAACAACCAAAGTGGGGTTGGTTTTCTCCTGCGTCAAAGTGGTTGCGCGGCCCAATGCATGGTTTTGCAAAAGAAGTTTTATCAGAAGGTTATTGCGCACAGACAAGTGAATTTTTTGATTTCAAAGCGATTTCAGAGATATTTGATAAACATGTAAGCGGTGAGGTGTATGCATTAAATACACTTTGGTCTATTATGACATTTCAGATGTGGTATAGACGTTTTATGCTAGACAATATATAATTATTTTATACATCTTAAATATGAGTTTTATTGCAAAGGTCCAAGTAAAAACAGAGCACTACACGTTTGAGAATTATTGTAGAAAAGAGCCATGGCTAAATTTTTGGTATCAGATTAAGTATGTTTTATCATATAAGCCAGAAAAAATATTAGAAATTGGACCGGGAACAGGGGTTGTAACAAATATACTTAAGAAAAATAACGTACAGGTTACCACCTTAGATATTGACGAAAGTCTTAATCCAGATGTGGTGGGTTCTGTAGATAACCTTCCTTTTTCAAACGACATGTTTGATCTTGTATTGTGTTGTGAGGTTTTAGAACATTTGCCATATGATTGCTTTTTAAAAGCACTAAAGGAGATTCGTAGGGTTACAAAAGGACCTGTTATTATTGGGTTACCAAATGCGAGTGGTGTTTTGCTTTTCATTCTTAAAATACCAATATTTCATAAATTAGTATTTTTTACTAAAATTCCTTTCTTTTGGAAAATACACAAGTTTAATGGTGAGCATTATTGGGAGACAGGAAAAAAAGGTCATTCTATAAGTAAGACCAAAAAAGATATCGAGTCAGCTGGCTTCTTTGTAAAAAAGGTGAAAATACATTACGATGATCCTGCTCATTTATTTTTTGTGCTAGAAAAAGTCTGATTTAACTCACTTGAGAATTATGAATTTAATTAAATGTAGTGTTTGTATACTAACTTTTAATTCAGGAAAGACCTTGGAAAAAACTCTCCAAAACCTCAAAAATTTTGGCGAAGTTGTTATATGCGATGGGGGGAGCACTGACCAAACATTGTTACTAGCCAAAGAATATGGATGCACAATTATTGCACAAGATGGTAAGTTTAAAAATAAGGAGGGTAAAATTATAGACTTTTCAGGAGTAAGAAACCAGTGTATAGAGGTAGCAAAATATAATTGGATTTTTATGCTAGACTCAGATGAGTATTTTGAAGAGGGGTTAGAGAGTGAGGTGAGAAGTGTTGTTTCAGACTATGAAATAGGGTGTCGTGTATATAATGTCCCAAGAAAATACATATATAAGAAAAAGATCGTTGAGCATAGTCCGTATTATCCAAGAAATTACCAGGTTAGATTCTTTGCTCGTAATGTTGTGGATGGTTATGTTAAGCCGATTCATGAAAAAATAAAAATTAAGCAAGGTTGCGCTGTTGGTCTAATGAGAAACCCTCTCTATGTTCCACTTAGTGCTGATGTAAGATCTGTAATAAAGAAATATAATTACTATCTATCACTCGAAGAAGAAAGGCATAAAAATGAAAAATCTTTTGGAAAATGGCTTAAAAATACCCTATATAGAACATTACGTTCAACCATTGGTGTTTCTGCAAGATATGTAAAATCATTGTTTTGTAGAGGGGTAAAGCATCCTTTTAGACATTTTATTTTAGACATGTTGTATAATATTAAACTTATTTATATTACAGGTAAAAAGTTTTTATTTTTTATGAGAAAGTATAAATAATTGTTTTTAGTACTTTATGAAAAAAAAACTTGCGTATATTGCCTTTGTTAGGATGCCTACCGAAAAAGCACATGGAATTCAAATAATGAAAATGTGTGAAGCTTTTTCGTTACATGAGTTAGACGTAGAGTTGGTCATTCCTAAAAGAAAAAAACTAATAAAGGTTTCAGTTTTTGTATACTATTCTGTGAAGAAGCTTTTTCGTGTTACTCAATTACCTGTTGTTGATCTGATTAGTCGAAGTAAAAAGTTTGGAAAAATTAGCTATATTCTTACTTTTTTACAATTTATTTTTCTAGCAAAAATACACATATTTTTCAAAAAGTCTAACTATATTTATACAAGGGATGAATGGGTTGGGTTTTTTTTAAAGAATTATTTTTTAGAATTACACCGAATTTCAGAAAATGTACGATTTTTTCACAAACGTGCTTGGAAGAAGGCAAAAAAAAATATTTGTTTTAACACAGCTAATGAAGGAAGATCTTATAAAATATGGGGTTGATGGACGTAAGATACATGTTTCACCAGATGGGGTGGATCTTGAACAATTTACTATTTCTTTATCAAAAGAAGACGCGAGAAAAAAACTTAACCTACCTTATGATAAAACAATAGTAATGTACACAGGAAGTTTTTATATGTATAAATGGAAAGGTGTAGATGTTTTACTCGAGGCTGCAAAAAGTATTGATGAAGACCGGTATTTGTTTGTGCTTGTTGGAGCAAATAAAGATGAGGTTAGCCAGATTAAAAGGAAATATTCTTTAACAAATGTTTTACTATTACCTCATCAGCCTCACAAAGATATTCCTGTATTCCTAAAAGCGGCCGATGTCCTTGTATTGCCAAATACCGACTCTGACGCAATATCTAGTAGATATACTTCACCGCTTAAATTATTTGAATATATGGCAAGTGGAGTACCTATATTAGCATCCAATATACCTTCAATAAGAGAGGTGCTTGATAATTCAAATGCCGTTTTGTTTGAACCGGGTAGTAGCAAAGCTTTGGTGAGTGGCTTAAAAACCTTGATTAGTGATGGTGAATTAGTAAGTGGTCTAGTAAAACAAGCGAAAGAAGATGTTTTAGAGTATACCTGGCACAAACGGGCGGGTTTGGTTTTTTTGGAAGTGGTTACATAATAGATAATGGATATGAGTAATTATTAGTATAATATATATGGAAAAAGAAAAAAAAGAGCGTCCAAAGGAGGTAAAACTTTGGCAGGTCCTTTTTAAAAATTATTAACTATTGTTTCTATGAAATATACTTTAAGCCATGTATACAAAACACGTTTTGATAAAAATAGGTCAAAAGACAGAAAACTTACTGAGTTATTTATACCAATGAATATACTTGGTAAAGCGGTATCCCCTTTTCCTACATATGTATTCATAAACCTTGGGATCCATCCGGACGTTATAACAAGTCTTAGTTTTTTATTTATTTTTATTGGGGTTTATTTTTTTGTTGTAGGTAATGCCCTTACTGGATCTATGTTTTGGGTGTTGTTTGGACTGCTCGACTCCATTGATGGGGATATGGCAAGATGTACAAAACCGTCTAGATACGGAGCTATATTTGATTCATTTGGGGCTGACTTTTTTTATGGCGCCACACCTTTTGCTGTTGGATATTTTTTATCTAATTCATCTGTTTCTATAGGATTTATACCATCAGAATTTATGGTTTTAATAGGAGCATTTGCTGGGATAACGTTTATTTGGTACAGGATTATTACTGAGAAAGTGCTGGGATTTTCTCGGGGTGAAGGAAGGGGGGAGAATTATAGTAAGGTGTCAAAAGCAACAGTAAAATATGGGTTTGTTAAAAAGGTTTTATTACTATATAGACACACTGTATTGCGTGGCAACTTTTTTTCAGAACCTGGTCTTATTTTCTGGTTTTTTGTACTTGTTTTTTTTAATGCATTTAAGGTGTTAGCCTTGTACTTGGTGGTTATCTTGTTATATAATATTGGGTATTTACTTATTAATTTTATAGGAACTTATGTGTATTTTAGGTCTGTAGAAAAGAGGGTAGAATAGATAAAATAGTTTTGGCAAATTAGTCTTTCTGTTTTTTATTCTAAACTTTTTGGTTTTTGTATAAGAGTTGATATTGCAAGATTTTTTGACCCGTTTTGATCTGACTTGACACCATATAGTAATTGCTCTATACTGTAAGTATTTATGAGATATTATTACACATGGAAGAAATAAATGAAAAAGCTGTATATACAACTAAGGAGACAGAGCAGTTACTGAAGGTAAGTAATAGTACAGTGAAACGCCTTCTTAAGAGGGGTGTTTTGCGTGCAAATAAGGTTGGCGGACAATACCGTATACTAGGTAAGGAAATCTTACGTATTTTATCACCAGAGTTAGAGAAAAAAACCACAAAAGTATATATGGATGTCAAGAAAAAAGCAGTTAATGTAATTAATAAGTGGTAAGTATTAAAAATTATATGAAAAAAAAAAATTATAGGGTATACGACAGGCGTATTTGATCTTTTTCACGTAGGTCATGTTAATTTGTTACGCAATGCTAAGGCTATGTGTGATTTTTTGATTGTGGGAGTTACTACAGATAAACTAGTATCATATAAGCATAAGCAGTCTGTAATACCATTCAAGGAGAGATTTGAAATAGTGCAAAATAGTATACATGTAGACATGGTTGTTCCTCAGTATGACATGGATAAGGTTGGTGCACACAAAAAACTTAAATTTGATAAAATGTTTGTTGGGGATGACTGGTATGGGACTAAAAAATGGGAAAAAATAGAAAAAGACCTGAGTAAGTGTGGGGTTCAAGTTGTTTATTTTCCTTACACGGAGGGAACCTCTTCCACTTTGATAAATAGCATTCTAGAGGAAAAACGAGATGATCTAAAAAATAAGAAGAAGGGTTTTTTGTGTGATAATTGTGAAAATTAACTAAAGAGGTGTGGTTATAAATTAGAGGTAAACGATAATATGTGTGGAATCTTTGGAGCATACTCTACAAAAGGTAGGGTTACAATTAATGAAAAAGAGTTGAAAATCCTAACTGATACAATGTTGCACCGTGGGCCGGATGGCTCAGGTTATGTGGTAGCAAGTAATTTTGCATTTGGACACAGAAGGCTAAGTATTATAGATTTAAGTGAAAAAGGTCAGCAGCCGATGTACGATAAAGATCGTACTGTGTGTATTGTTTTTAATGGCGAGATTTATAATTTTCAAGAAATCCGTGAAGAATTATTAGAACTAGGATTTCTCTTTGATTCAAATACAGATACTGAGGTTATACTCTATTCATATAAGGCATGGGGTATGGATTGTGTAAAAAAGTTTAATGGTATGTTTGCTTTTGTGCTATATGATAAAAAAGAAAAAACTTTTCTGTTAGCAAGAGACAGATATGGTATTAAACCTTTATATT
>PBBY01000018.1 GCA_002716765.1 Candidatus Magasanikiibacteriota bacterium | reverse complement strand
AGATTGCACCTGTTCCGTCTAGATCAAATCCACCAGTCCCAAAGTCAGCATCTATTCCACCAGCTGCGTTTGAAGCATGAAGTTTAATAGCAGATCCATCAGCTTCTGTTGAAGTAAGGTTCACAGAACTTCCTGTTGCAGTAATGTCAATATCTTCTCCTGCAGCAGCGCCTGTAGCACTAATATCTATTCCACCAGCTGATGCGGTTACTTGTAATGCATCTGCATCAGTACCAGTAGAGCTTAATACAAGACTAGAGTTAGTATCACCGGTAAGAGAAACTGTTAAGTCTTCTGCTGCATTTGCACTAGCACGTGACAGGCCTTGTGCATAAAGATTGGTACTGCTCACATATGTTAACGCATCAATATACGTCGAAGATACACTGGTAAGATTTAGGTTTCCATTCAAAATCAACCCAACATCTGCAGAATGTGTTAGACTAATCTCTGAATCTGCACCAAAATTAATAATAGCACCATCCGAAATAAGCGAAACATCATCTCCTACCGAGATGTCTTCACCAATTGTCGTAACAGCACTTGCGTATGATGGTAGTACAAGCATTGCCACCATCACACTAACCGAGAAGAAGAGCAGTATAGCACTGCGTCCCCTTCTATAAACGATTTCGTTCATAGAGCGATATAAATAATAAATAAATTAATAAAATCTTATATTATGTTTATGTTAGCTACCTCCCAATCACTATACCGTTTTTATATCGCCCCACCTTTTTTATAGCTTTTTACTACGTTATTGTGTTTTTTCTTGATCCGTTTTTATTTCTGGATACACTCTTACAATATCTACAATTTTATCTAATTCTTGATTGAAGATAATAATACCATGTGCTGTCTGAATCAGTTTGTGATTATTTTGCACAAATTGTAATCGCATTGGATCTTGTTTTTTAAACTCTTCTGCATCGGTAACTGTTGCAACTTTTATGTCTCCTGTTGGAAGTAAAATATGTTTTGACAATTGTGCTACGGTTTCTTTTACAACTGGATCCGTTCCTTCTGGAAATGTAATTTCTTCTTTATTATGTTTTTCTACAGCTATTAACTGTTCTTGATTGTTTGTTTCTAGGTTATTTTCTGCATTATCTTTTTTATCAAAATAGTACCATGCACCAACCAAAAGCATGATTATTACAATACATACTAGCTTACCCCCTTTTTTCTTCTCTTCATTCATAACATATAAACTAAAAATAAATATGGATTTCCCTCCTTTACTTTATTTTACACTATTTCTTATATTTTGTACATTTTTTTTATTTAATATTGTTAATAAGTACTGCGGATTTTTTATATTATTAAAAATTTACTTCACTATCGTATTTTCTGGTAGCAAATCTTTTATCAATTCCTTTTCTTTTGTGTTTAGTCGAACACCTTGTGTTATGGCTTGTGCAATTGTTTCTTTTGCTTTTTCTACCTGTCCAATGTTTTTGTATATTATTACAAGCCGAACCCAACCTTCTGAAATCGCTGGATTTTGGTCAATAGCTTGTTCTAATATTACTTTTGCTTCTTCTGGGCGCTGCAGATATACTAAGACCCCCGATAACATATACTGTATTTGTTGACGCTTTGGAGAATTCTTAAGAGCTTCTTGTAAAATAAGTTCTGCCTCTAATAATAATTCGGGATTGTTTGTAAGCTTAAAACCTACCAACTGTAGTTGTGCTCGCAACAAGGACAGTCGAACATCTTTTGGATGAAGAAGGGTGTTTTTTTCTAATTCATCTTTTGTTAATTCATACAACTTACCAACCTCTTCTACCCTTCCAGCAGACAAGTAGTCAGGGAATGTATTAAAGGTAATCCTTGCAAGATCAAAACGAATATCATCTATATGTGGTGTTGGAAAACGTAACGTCTCTTTATATTGAGTAGCCACATCTTTTCCAGAAGCTACCGCATGTACTGCTTTAAGTGATGCCATGTTTGCCCGCGCAGGATTAATATTTGTACCAAAAATAAGCAATACTACAACCAATGAAACCCCACCAACCATTCCTGGGGAATAGATTGCATGTTTTTTTTCTGCTTGCACGTCTTCTTGAGAAGTGTTATGTAGTGAACTGTGTATAAAAGCAAAGACAAAGAAAAGGTAGATATATGATGTAGGATTTTCGAATGCAAACAGTTGACTTATAATATGAAAAACTAAATACCCAGAAATTAAGACAAAGAAATGTAATGAAACACTATTTTTTTTATACGCTTTCCACAACAGAACCATAGGGGTAATAAATACAGCAAGATACAAGACGAGCCCGAATATTCCTTGGGTTACCAATATATTTACCAGGGCATTGTGTGGATTATCGAACCAGGTTTCCCCATAACCAAAATTAAGCATGACTGGATCATAGTATAAATTGAATACATATAAAAAGTTATTTGGTCCCCATCCAAATACCGGCTTATCTTGCCAGCCATAAAATCCAGATCTCCAAGCAAGAAACCGTGTCGTTACAGAACTACCTCCTGTGTAAGAGAGGTTTAAATTAAGCATTCTTCCGACTGTTGGAATACTTTTTACAAATTCAGTTTGACGATATGCAAATAATAAACCAAAGCAAATAATTCCTATACCAAATAAGATAAGTATCGCACGCCGTATATTTTTATGCTGCTTAAGAGAAACAAGGTACAAAAATAATACAAATACCATACTGGCCACCAATCCAACAAGTGCTCCACGAGTCCCGCCCAAAAACATACCTACCACACCGATAAATGAACAAACTCCTGCATAATAGCGCCACTGCATACTGTTTTCTTTTGCAATAAGAAAAATACCGACAAAGAATAAAAAAACACCATAATAACTATAATAAATAGCATTACCAAGTGTTGCAGAAACACGATCACTTCCTCTATTAAGTAACGCATCTGTATTTACAAACTTCTGCCACACACCTACAAGCATCACAATACTACCGGCAAATAAAAAAAGTCGGAAAAAAATAATCCATTCTTTTGGTTTACGTATTACCGAAGTGGCAACAATATAAAAAAGGAAATAATGAAACATGGTAAATAGTCCCAACATTCTTTCATGATTATCCCAAAAACTTTTATACCAATCAACGCCAACAAATGTTGAAATAATCATGCTTAAAAAAAATAAACATAACACTATGTTTATTTTGGTTTTTTTTGGTGCATATTTTTGTATATTTCCAATACAAAGCACTATATAGCCACCTAACATTAAAAGTACCAAAGATCTAAATACTATAATTTTTGGCACAATAAACGGAAAGATGAAGGTGTTTGGTAATACAACAAGTGGTACAAAAAAGGTACACCCAATAAGTATTTTTATCAACCGCTCTATTCTTTTTTCTGTCATATTATTCTACTAAATCACCCCACGCTTCTTTGTACAACTGATTATCTGGAAAACGAGTAAGGAGGGTTTTTACCACTTCTTTTTGTTTTTGTATTTGACCACTATCCTCATACAACGTAATAATTGCAACCAAAATATCTGGATGACCACCTGTTTTTTGTAAACCATCAAACAAGGTTTTTTCGGCATTTTCTAAGTTATTTAACTGCTTGTACTGAATTTTAGACAAAGTAAGGTATAAACTAGGGTCACTAAAGTTTTGTTCAATAGCTATTTTATAATATTGTTCTGCCCTATTATTGTCTTTTAGGTTTACGCGATACACTTCTGCAATATTGCGATGGGCCACAATATTATTTCCTTGTATCTCAAGAGACTTTAGGTATGCGTCTATTGCATATTCATATTTACCAATCATACCATACATATTCCCAATTGCAATCCATGTTTCCCAAATATCTGGAGCTTCCTCATGCATTTTTTTTGCATTATCTATCGTATAATTCATTCTCTCTATAACATAATCTGGTACCCCTTCTGGTAACTCTACAGATGAGAACGGTTTGTCGTAAGAAAGCATAGAACCACCTTCTATCAACTCAGTATTGTGTTTTGGGGATAAAAAGAAATACCAACATAACAATGCAATAACAATAATAAATATACAATACATTACAATATTTTTCTTTCCCATATACACAATATAAAACTAAATAATACTAATATAGTATCATACTATATAGCCAAACACAAGTAAAAACAAAAGAAAACAACCTGCATTTGCAGGTTGTTTTCGGACATATCTTTCTTTAGTATAGTTAACAATACTATATACCTATAAAGATACAGTCATTGGAGTACTTGAGCTTGATCTAAGACCATTTACTAAGTATCCATTAGTCCAATCATCTGTTGATGTTCCATGAGAACCTAGATGCTGATCGGACCAAATAAAGTCATCATGATCAGAACCATCTACTACGGTTGAGCTAGCTGTTAAGAATCCATGACTTCCAGTTACGGTTTCTCCCCATAAAGCTGAATCACCGGCCAATCGTGTAGATACACTTGCACCAGCGGCAGATCCAACTACAGTACCACGAAGTTCGAATACCCTTGGTGTTCCTACAGAGATAACCCTCTCTTCACCACCATCGCCAGTTCCGTCTGTACCAGAATCAAATAATATACTACCAAGTGTCCACACATCTTCAACAGATGCTGTTGCACTGTATAATGAGACCTCATTGTTTTCATCTGTTACATCAAACAACTCAACAGCGGTAACCCTAGCAGTTGTAGTTGTAATATCAAATGCAAATTTGTACACAGAAATATCTGATGTATTTGCTGCTACTTGGAATTTGTACAAAGCTAATGTGGTATTACTCAATGTACCAGGAATATCAACTGGAGTTACTGTTGGCACACCTTTGAACATGTAGTGTGTATTTCCGTTTGGTGCACTTGCAGTGCTTAGGAATTCAACTGT
Organism: Candidatus Magasanikiibacteriota bacterium; assembly: GCA_002716765.1. GTDB lineage: Bacteria > Patescibacteriota > Patescibacteriia > Magasanikbacterales > UBA922. Next base: position 18,416 of record PBBY01000018.1, on the reverse strand, counting down.
ACCAGCTCCTGATTGTGCACCTTTGGCGGTAACATCTGTTGCTGCATTAATCTTATATCCTAGATAATGACCACCTACCTCTACTGTTTGACCAGATCCAATTGCGGCTAAGTTTCCTTTAAGGTAAAGCTTCATACCATTGGTATCGTTAATATCAACCTGAGCTTTTCCATTAACAATATCTATAATTGGGTAAGAGCTTGTAGGATACGCAGAACCAACAACATTACCATCTTCATCCTCAAGATATAACTGTGTAAAATCTTTAAAAGATGAACTTGTTCCATTAACATCATTTGCTGTAAATGTAATTGTGTCCAAGTTTACATTTTCAGTACTTGTTGCAGTAAAGTTAAATGTTGCAAGCGTAATACCTTGTGTTCCAGCCGCATAAAGTGCTGAGTTTGGATTTGATGGATCAATAGCAACCTCTACTGTTCCTCCTGCTGCACCTATTGTTATAGTTTGACCAGAAGCAGCGTCATACGCTTCGGTAACATCACTTCCTGAATCATCTCCAACAGAACTAATAGATCCACCACCTGATACTATTGCAAAAGTGTGTCCTTTACCAGCTGAAGCACTTCCTGCAATATTAGCCATAAAAGTAATTACCAATTGTTTTCCTTTCTTTACTACAAATTGATCACTTCCACTTAGATTAAAGGTGATAGTCTCATTAGCTCCTGCTGCTGCAGTTCCACTTTCTACTTCGTTCAATTCTTCTGGAGTACCTTCTCCATTATTACTATCTCCATCTTTATCAACCAAAATCCTAATATTTTGAATATTTGCTGGAGCACCATCATTAGTTACAGTGTTTTTAATAGCAACAGTGGTAACTCTTACGTCTTCTCCGGAATCTGAAGCATCAAGAAGGATTTGTGCAACCTCAACATCATTAATTCCTGCAGCAATAGTTCTGGCTGCTGGAGTAGGTAATGTTGTAACACGAAGAGCTGCAACCTTTGTTGTCATAAGGTTTGCAGAAACAGTTCCTTGTGGCAACGCATTTGTTCCAAGTGAAATAGTTTCACCACTTTGCTCACCAGTTGCATCAAACTGTGTTGCAATTTGCATGTCAATGTTTAATGTAATAGTGTCATTTGCAAGGAAGTTGTTTGTCAATGTTGCCTTTGCCACAATCAAGTTGTCTCCAACTGGCAAAGTAAATGAATCAGTAGAAGTTACATAAAGGTCTGCAGCAAAATCAGCTCCTCCAGTAAGTGCATCACCTGCTTCATTATACAGCACTAGACTATCAATATCTTGAGCGGTTGCTGTACTTCCAGCAGCCTGAGCAACAGTCGCACTCAGTGCTAGTGTGTTAATAGTTACCGGCTCTCCTTGTACTTTAAAGTTCCATGAACCAAGTTCTACATCTGTATCATCTGATCTAACATTTTGTGCTTTAATATGGTTTGACTTTGATACAGTAATTTTTCCAGAAGAAACAGTTACAGTATTTGTCATTGCACTAGCATTATTTGTTGGAGCAACGTAGAATCCTTCTTTTGTGTCTTTTACAAGAACGTGAGATGCACGTCTTACATCTAGATTGATTTCTCTTGTTGAACCATCCGCAATGTCTCCGTATACTTCGTATGTTCTACTTTTTCCTTTATCCACATTACATCCACTACCACAGGCAGATAAATCAAAAGTAAGGTATTTACCAGACATGGTTCCTGTTCCTATATCTTCATTATTGTATCGCATTATAAAGTTTTCAAGATCTGTTTCTGCTGTTGTTCCTGAGTTATACAATACAATTTTCTCTACATCTGTATTATTTCTTGTAGCAGCAACTTTTAGACTTGCTAAGTGCACAGTTGTGGCACCAATTTGTTCTGTAACAGTACCAACTTGTGTACCTTCGCTCAGTGTTACTCCTGCAACTGTTACATTTCCATTCGTACTTACAGGATTACCTATTAATGGCAATGCTGCGGTAACACTTGCGTCTGTCTCTACAGAGAAAAGATCTAGTGTTGGTTGATTGTTTGAACCGATAGTTCCTTTTGCCGCCATATCACCAACCAAAGTGTAGGTTCGTGATTGACCTGCTGGAATGGTAATATCTTCTGTGAATGTTACCAAACTGTCTGAATTTAATGTTTTTCCTGCCTCGTTAAGTAAGTCACCCGCTGGATTCACTACATTAACCTTTGAAAAATCTGTATCAACTGCAGGAGAACCATTTCTTCGTACTTTGAAAGAACGAATTGTTACATCCGCATCTGATCCAGTTGCATCGAACACTACTTTGGTAAATGCTACGCGCTGCGCACTACCAACAGTATATGTTCCTTCTGGTGTGTCTGCTGCCAAACTAATAGTTACAGAACCTGCACCTTCAGCCGGAGCTGTTGTAGTAGTTTCTGGTGTAGTAGTAGTTTCTGGTGTAGTAGTTTGTGTAACAGCTGGAGTACCAGCAGTAAGTTGATCTGGATCTGCATCCAAACTTGCTGAAGTTACTGTTGTATCACTTACAGCTCCTGCCTCTGTCCATTCTGTCCAGAGATCTGAAGAAGCAGTATATGCTACGCTTTTTGCTGCTGATGAAAGAGATCCTTCTACAGCATGCCATGCACCACTTTGATATACATAGTCGGTACCATTCCATGTTGCAACCATTCCGGCAACTGGTAAAGAACCTTCCATCATTTTGTAGTTTGGCCAAAAAGCAATAGGGATGTCGCGAACATTAGATGCCCAGCTGTTTCCCCAGTATTTTTTTGCATCAGCTTCACTTTGGAGTTTGTAAATAGTATTTCCTTCACCAACAACATATACGCTTGGTCCTAAAGTTTTTACCAAAGAACCTGGGCGAAAGTTTACTCCGTAAGGAGCACTTGCTGGTTGTGGGTAGTTGTCAAAACATCCATCTGGAATTTCATTAACTCCAGAATAATCTGCATGCCATGAAGCATACACACTTGCGTGAGGGTAGTATCTTTTTTCTAGATTTTCATCAAGAAGCCAAACACCACTATCACTTTGAATTTTAAAACGGTCACCTGCGTCCAATGTAGGACAATGGTCATCGGCATTTGCTACCAATGGAAGAAGGGCTGAAAGTCCTACACTCCATGCGATAGTCATCATAACCACAGACCAGGTGAATGCTTTTTTACTCATTCTAATAACGTCTGTCATAAATAAATATTTCTTCCCTATCCCAGAGCGCGATAAATAAATTTATGTCACCGGAATAAGATAATTATTATTAACCACGTAATTTCTCGAATACTCGAGACCGACCTTTGTAATTACATGGGTCTACGTAAAACGTAGATGGATATCCTTGTTACCACTTATAAAAGTGGCAACAAACCCCATATCCCCACCTTCTATTACTGAAGGTAAATACCGTATGGCATAAGCATTCCACCAACATGGTTGTTAGAATGCCAAGCCACACAATATTATGTAAGGATATAGGAGAAAATTCATATCTGTTTTCTCTATTATTATACCCGTTCTATTCTTGGGCGGTAGATTGCATTACTTCTGCTTCTGGTACCTGCTGTGTTATTACTTCTTGTACCGTTTCTGTTGCAATACTTTGTTCTTCTTGCAAACCTACTTCTTCTATGTTCTGCTCTTCTGGACTACTTTCTGTTACCACATCTTCTACCACTTGCCGCACTTCTGTAATTTGTTCTTGCACATCGGTTACAGCTTCTTCTGCTTCTGCAGTAATGCTGGTAAGAAGCTTTATTTTTTCTACCGCTTCTTTTATGTTATCTTCCTCTAAAAATGCCTTTGCTTCTTCTGCCACTTCTTTTACTTGCTCTACCGAACTGTCTAGTTTTTCTACAATCACTTCTCCGGAATTACTTGTAAGTGGCTGCGTTTCTGTTTCTTTTTCTGTTTCTTGATTTTCGGCAGAATCTTGTGTAGTGTCTTCTTGTGTAACATCCTGATCCTCTTCTATGTCTTCTGTTTCTAAAACATCTTCTACTGATTCATTGTTTTCATTTATTACTGCCGGTGTTGAGGTTGCCGACAAAATGCTTCCTAAGTCGCTTATTTCGTCTGATACTTCTGTGGCAAGCTCTTGTGTTTCTTCTACTTCTTTTATAATGTCTGCTATTTTGTCTTCTACAATATCTTTTGCTTCGTCTGCCAAGACTTCTATCGCAACTATTTCTGTTTCTACCACTTCTTTTCGCGCTTCTACCACTTCTCGGGAAATAAGTACTTTTGTGCCGGCTATGTCTTTGGTGATTTCTTTAAGTCTTTTTGCAATACCTGCGGTTTCTTCGGTAAGGTCTTTTGCCACTTCTTTTGCTGTAGTTTCATCTTCTTTATTAATGTCTTGCAATGTTTTTTCTGCGGAGGCAATAGATTTTTTAAGATCAGCCACTACTTTTTCTGCTAGTTTTGGTTTATCTGTAATTTTTTGTAATTCTTTTGATCGTTTTTTTGCAGAAGCTAGATGTAAACGTGTTTCTTCTTTTTTGTTTCCAGTGGCGCTTACGGCAAGAATGTGGGTTTTTTCTGTTGCTAATTTTACTGAATACAGTAAATCTCCTGGCATACTTTGTGAAGAGGCGCTAGCACTTGCTGCCCAGCCACCAAGTGTGGTTCCGCAAATAAATAGACCAATTACCGCAACGTGAAGTGCTGAAGAAATAGGACGTGGAACAAAAATATGATATATTTGCGCCATTTTATCCTGTAATCCAAGCGGTGCAGGTGCTGATTGATCTTGCATAATATGAGACAGTAATGCGGCTTTGGTGTCTTTTTTCCAATGCAAAGAAGGACGTAATTCGTCCTGACTATGCGTGAGCTCTGATAACTGTTTTTTAAGTGTCTTACTCATAACGTTACTTTCGTATTATTCTTCGTGAATACTCTGTAATTTTTTTATAGCGCGGTGAAGTAATACTCGAACACTTGCATTACTTTTTCCAATAATTTCTGCGACTTCTGCAATGGATAACTGTTCTATATATCGCAAAAGTACAGCCTCTTGATATTCTTGTTTTAATCGTTTTATAGAAATAAGGAGTGCATCTACTTCTTGTTTTACTTCTATTGCATCTTGATTTGCTTTGCATGGCAACGCATGTGCGTGCTCTATACTATACGTTTCATTCTTTCCCTTGTTTCTGTATGCGTCTATTACCGCATTTCTGGCAATTTTATATAATAATCCGCTTATACTTTTTACGGTTCTTTTTTTTCCGGTAAGATATTGCCATGTTTTTAAAAACGTATCGCTGGTAATATCTTCTGCCTCTTGTGTATTGCTTATTTTAAATAAGACAAAGCGGTATATTTTTTCTATATACAAATCATATATTGTTGCATACGCGTCGGCGTCTTTGTGCACTTGCACACGATACAACAACTTTTTTTCATCCCACATATGTTTTGTATGTCCCTTCATAATAGAAGACGTAATAATTACAAAAATGTTACACTTTTCTCACACTATGAGTAAAATCTCTTAATTTCTGTGTAGATATGGTAAAAAATAAGACACCATATATCTACTACACAGAGGTATAAATGTGCTAAATATAACACAAATTAGCATATTAGTCAATCAAAATAGGCTATATTTCGTGTATACCTTACCCCTAGAACACCCTCCTTGACAAAACTGCAAAAATATGGTAGTATTTGTATACAATTGTTTAGACAGAATAAATATAATATATTAGTATATGAGATATTGTAGTATTGTGCAATATTGTCTATACTACCTTAAACAAATACCTATTTTATGTCAGATAAAGACGTACTTACACAAAAAGAAGGCGCACCTTCGGTTGTGCGTGTATCGGTTTCCGAAGCAGCTCGACTTTTTGGCGTAAGCCAGCAAACCATTCGTCGTGCAATTAAAACCCAAGAAATACGCTATGTGGTGGTTGCCGGAAGATACAAAATAGACTTCGAAAGCCTTGTTTCTTGGTCACAAGCAAAAACAACCGTAAAAAATAAAACAAATAGCAACGGCATTGGCCAATTTGTAGAAAAATGGCATATTCGTAATACTTTGTATTCGCCAAGCAAAAAGCGGCTTCTTGGTAATCAAGAACAAGAACAAAAATAATCTCATTTACGTGAGATTGTTTTTATTTTCCACGCCGTGACAAATATACTGCTATTATATATACTAAGTATATTGAACACCTTTTATGAAACTTATAGAGCGCTATCTTAATACACATCATTTGTTTCACAAACCACACAAGTGGTTTTTAGCATTTCTTGTTTCCCCTATTCATGCGTTAGAAATGCATTACAAGAAAAAATACCACATATCATTTCGTCACGCAAAGAAACTCTTTTTCTTTGACATGCTTTTGTTGTTTTCCACCATATTTCTTTTTGCCGGAACACTTTTTTGGCATTTTTATGACCGAACCGTACTGGAACTTGTTTCGGTCGATATTGCGGCACAAGAAACCAGAATACAAAGTGGTTCGCATACAACCTATACCATTTCTTTTGCAAATAATAGCGATATGATACTTACGAATGCTCATATTGCCGTTTCGCTTCCCGATGGATTTATTTTAGACACCGCGCAGCTCGACACACGATTTTCCGCAGAACAACAACTCTTCACTTTGCAAGATGTTCTTCCAGGAAGTTCTGGTAATATGCAAATAGCTGGTTGGTTTTATGCCATTCCAAACAAAGAAAATACTATTACGGCCACATTATCATATAAACAAGAAGGACGAAAACAAACCGAAGTAAAAGCGCGACATGCCCTGGCTATTTTGCGTGATTCGGTATTGCGCACATCCGTTTCAGTTTCAGACACACTTCTTGGTTCTGGCACCACGCCAATTGAAATACATATAGAAAACACCGGTGATCAACCATTACAGGCCATACAACTCCCCTTTTTCCAAACAGATGGCTTACAGATACAACAAACAGAAACCGATTATGGTTCTGCTTCAGAATATATTTGGGCCATTCCAGAACTTGCACCAAACAATACCGCTACACTTCGTGGGAAACTAGTTTCTACGCTTAATCCAAGTATCACACAAATAGACACAGCACTAACTCCAGAAGTATTTATTGCACATACCTATATTCCACAACAAACTGTACCGCTCAACTTTACCGTACTTCATCCAGGAATTACAGTTCAGCCAGCATGGCAAAATGCTGTGCCGCACCTTTTACCAAAAGAAAAGCCGGTACTAGATGTTTCTATAACAAATACCGGAAACACGCCGCTGTCACAGATTACACTACACCTTCCACTTCAGGACGAAAGTATAGATGTCGTGCAATTTGTCCAAGAAAATAGTGGTATTCTTACCCGCAATCAAGCGTTTATTGTAAACAGTACGCACAATGCAGCACTATCTACACTTGCACCAGGAAAAACCACCACACTTTCTTTTACCATTCCAATCCGCGCCAATCCAAAAGGATCGCACAACGCATTACAACTCCAACCAAAAGTAGAAGGGGTTGTTGCAATACTTCCAACCACTCGATTTAGTGCCACAAAAGATGCCACACTAAAAACAATTGGGTCAACCATGGTGCTTTCTGCCGACGTGCGGTATTTTACCAAAGAAGGTGATCAGCTTGGGCGCGGTCCTTTGCCACCAAAAATTGGAAAAGAAACAAAATATTGGGGTTCTATTCGTATTACCAATGGTGGAAACACAGTAAACGATGTACGATTTACCGCAAAACTGCCACCGTATGTGCATTGGCCCGGAAGAGTCAGTGTAAGCAAAGGTGAGCAAGTTATCTATAATACAAAAAACAATACTATTTCTTGGCAATATTCTGGCCTTGCACCACGCGAATTTGCTACCATTCATATGCAACTTGGTTTAACACCAAATGAATCACTGCGTGGCCTAACGCCAATTCTTATAAAAGATATACAAATAACCGCCACCGACACACACACAAAACAACCGCTACTAACAACTCATATTCCAATAGACACTTCACTAAACCAAGACCCAATCGGAAAAAAACGTGGCACCATTGTACAATAAAAAAACAACCACATAGTCTGGTTGTTTTTTTATTCTTTCGCTTTTTACGCCACCGTCCTTGGTTTTGGCACACACACCTCATCACGAGACGATGGTTGCGCAAACACAGCGGTATATACATCATGCAACTGCTGTACCACTTTTTCTGGTGTATGATCTTTTGTGACAATACGATAATTCTGCATACCAATTTCTTTTTTCTCTTTTGCAGAAAGATGTAATACATGTAACAGTGTTTTTGCCAAAGCCGCACTCTTGCTTCGTCTAAATAACATGCGTGGATCTTTAATAAGTCGAATATTTTCTATAATATCTGATGCGATTACCGGAAGTTTGTGACTCATTGCCTCAAGTAGCGCCAAAGACATTCCTTCGTTATCTGATGGTTGAATAAAACAATTGGCGTGGGCAAATAACTGCTGCAATGTATTTCCAGATTGAAATCCTAAAAATATAATTGATTTATGTGATTCTGCCATTTTTTGTAACCGTCTTTCGTACGTATTTGTGTAATGACCTTTTCCCACAACTACTAATTGTTTACCAGCCATTATTTGTGGATATTCTTTTTCTAATTTTTTCCATGCTGTTATTGCATATTGCACCCCCTTATGTGGGATTAATCGTGTAACAAGCAATACATATGATTGTGACTGAAGACCAAATGGTGTTATGGTGCTTGTTGCAATACCTTTTTCTGGAAGACTAACTGCATTTGGAATATAGTGTGCTGTACGATTATACACATCCTCGGCATATGTTGAAATGGTTTGAGACACCGCAATGGTTCTGTGTGCAAAAGTGCAAGCAGTCCATTCACCGGTGCGCAACACCAGTCTAGCAAACCATCCCCATTTTTTGTGTTTTCTGTCTACCGAATGAAAGGTGTTTATGACACGTATATTTGGTGTAAAAACACGCGGTATCCAAGAAAGAAGTGATGGCCCTACACCATGATAATGAATAATATCTACACGACGAAACATAGCGTGAATGGTGGATAACAATACATGAGAAATAGTATCTAAATGTTTTGTATGAAGTGATGGCAACCGAATAATTTCTACACCACGAACGTGAGTGATATCTTTTTTTGTATACCAATTTCTTGCATACACACTTACCGTATGACCCAACGCAAACAAGCGCACCGAAATATCGTGCACATGTCTTTCCACACCACCGAATGTTGGTGGCATACCTTTTTGTCCTATCATTGCTATTTTCATATTGGTAAGTAAATAACTGTGTATACTATCAGAAAAATCTGCTCCGGTCAATTGTATTAATTTCCCATCACAATAATATCGTCTTTTCCGTCAAAATCCATATCTTTTAATTGTGTTTTTGCTCCTGGCACATCAAAAGATGTATACGCTACAAATGGGGTATTATATGGAATACCGCTTGCGCGTAATACTTGTACATATGGTTTATGTCCTGGTGTTGTTCCAATAACTATTTCGTCTATACCATTTCCATCAATGTCTCCCGCTGCAATAGTAACTCCGGCGAAAAATATTGGATCTGTAACAAAAAACTCAGTTTGTAATCCCAAAGATCCACCATATCTGGCAATAACAGGTCTATTGTTTTTTATACCACCAAGCACAATCGAAGCAGTGTGACCACGACCAAACACACCAGTACTTACGGCTATGCCCCCGGTATAATCCACACCAAATGGGTACCAATCGTGAAAGAGTTTTTTTCCGTATGCATCATATATTTTTACTGGTAATGCATATCCTTTTGCTGGTGCCACAATAATTTCTTGTTTACCATCTCCGGTAATATCACCATAAGCCATATGCATGGTACCAGAAAAGTTTGCGGTATACGGATATATGTTAAATAATCGCTGATTGTCGTGTCGTGTTGCAGTGATGGCGTTTCTTTTACTGCGAACCACATCTTCTTTTTTGTCATTATTTATATCTGTTCGAAGTACTGTGTCTCCACCAGGAAATGCATCATCAAATAAAAAGAAGCCATTTCGTACCCTGGTTTTATCTGGACGTAAAAATCGTACAAAATCACCATTGGTAAACACCATATCGGAAAGCAGATAATTTGTTTTTAACAAAAGCACACCATCTTTTCCAGAAAGTGTTACCTCGGAAATAATAGCACCATTGTTTACTTCGGTATCTTGCGTACCATGAATTTTTTCATATTCGCCATTAAGCTGCACCTCTTTTGCCACGTCTCCGGTGTTAACCAAAGACACACCCTTACTAAAGAATCGTTGCCATAAAGTGCTGTCTATTTGGTTTGCCCTATTTTGTGGGACACCCAAATCACGCGCATATTCATCATACCACCACAATTGTCCGTGATCAGTATCGCCAAAGTCATACGCGTAATACGCATCATAAAGCAATGCACTTGTTAATCCAAAACGCATATTTTTAAAATTGTATCTCCCAAAATGAGAATTAAATGCGGTATTGTGGATAATAGATATGTTTTCGGCACGAGGATTGGTAGGGGTATAACTCTTGTGTATGGTCATTGCCCTTTCCCAATCCCATGACGCAAAGTTTTCCACAAGCAATCCGTCTAATTCATTGGTATACGCGCTGGTGAATCCATTACCAATAATTGGGTATTTCCCACCGGTAATATCTTTTGTTTTGGTATACAGTTTTTTCATACCATTTTTCCATGCCGTGTCAACAATGACAAGTGGGTCATTGATACCATTTGCATCAATATCTATTGTGTTTCCAGCAAAATAGCTAATATTATCCCACGCATTATCATAAAAAACACCATCCCATAAACCCGTTGCTAAAATCTCGTCACGAACAAAGTAGGCAAAAACATCTTGAATCGTTTTACCATTGATTTTTGGACCCTTGTCGGACATGTTTAATAAATGCGTATTTGGCCACCACGATAAACGGTTTCCGTTTGCATTTTGTAAATACCACGAATCAGCAATATAAGTCCGCAGTTTTTTTCGCATAACCCCAACAGTATTGTTTGATGCTGTGGTTATTTCTTGTGGAGTAATATAGGCAAATATTTTAATATGCGGATTATGTGTTTTAATTGCTTGCAATACATCACGACTAGTGTATTGTGTTTCCATATCTAAAATTAACACATCCCACTTTGCAAAAGTTTGTGCATCGTCTTTTTTTAGTGTCCAGTGCAAAAACATATTTGCTGTTTTTGGATTACTCTGCACTTGTGCTTGCGCAGCAAATGGGAAAAAAATACTATATAAAAAAACAGCCACCAATATATAATGGTAGCAGTGCTGTAATGTTTTTTTCATTCTATTTAGCATAGCTGTGTATATATGTCTAAAAGTCTTTCGCGATACGTGTCTGGATTATTATTTTCCGCCACTTCTTCGCGAAATGCTTTTCCTACTGATTGCCTTTTAGTGAACGGGCTAGTATACCAAAAATTCACACAATTGTCAAGATCTTCTATGTTTCCTGGTTCAAACAAACATTCCTTTGGTAATAGCTCTGGAATACCCCCAATATTACTTCCCAAAATAATTTTTCCCATTGCTTTTGCTTCTAAAATAGATAGTGGATAATTTTCATACCATAAAGAAGGTAGCACAATAATACGTGCATCTTGTATGTATTTTTTTAATAGATTTCCTGTCTGAAATCCAACCAATTCAAGATTTGTAATATCTTCTTTGGCAATTCTTTCTTTTATGGCATGTTCGCATGGTCCGGTTCCTACCAACACATAAGGAATTTTTGGATTTCGTTTTGCCAGATCACACATATGCATTACACCTTTTTCTTCGGACAGTCTACCAATATATGCCACATATCCTGCATCTTCTGTGTGCAGTGCATATTGTTTTGTGTCTATTGGATGTGGCAAGCAGATGCTTTTTCTACCATCCCAACCATATGCCTTGTATTTCTTTTGCATAAACCTGCTTGGGCAAATAAACATATCGATATTTTTTTTGTACATTTTCCACACATCTTGTTGCAAAAACATTTCAAGCGCGGCCAAAGCACTGTAAACAAAAGAGTCTTTTATACATTTATTTACCATTCCTTTTAAATAAAAAAAGCGTTTGTCGTCTTCGTGGATTTTTCCATGATGGAACAATGTGTAATTTGGAGAAAATAAGGCATAATCATGAAGTGTCATAACCACAGGAATTTTATGCCTTTTTAGCACTGGTAAAATTGATGGTGAAATGTGATGATAAATATTATGAATATGTGCAATATCTACTTTTGCTTTTTCTAACACTTTTTCCATGTTTTTTTCTGCTTCTGTATTAAAAATCATTTTGCGCGCAAAGCGAATCTTTTTTGCAAAAGACAGTTTTTTTGGATCATGTAAATCCATTTTGGACACAAAAAACTTCTCAAAAATATGCGTAAGATTATTATGATCTTTCATGGAAAATGGTATGATTCTATGCCCCGCATCTTTTGCCAAATCCATAATCTGAAACATGTGATTACTTGCTCCGTCTCTTTTATAATAATATTTATGCGCATGTACTATATTCATAAAGGTGTTATTTTGTACTATTTTTGTTATACTAATTACACATAGTATACGGAAATTACTTTCGCAAAGCAATATATGACCAAAAAAACAAACCCTGCTTTAGTAAAAAAACTCCTCTATTTTTTGTTTGTCGCAAGTGCTATTACTATTATTAATCCAATTGCGTCAATAGATGTATTCATTTTTCTTGCGGCACTGGTATTGGTTGGTCATATTTTTTTACAAGAAAAGCTATTGCTGGTTTTTTTATTTTTGCGACCAACTATTGATATTTGGCGCGATATATCTTTTTCTCTCTACAAAGAAACAACCATTCATCTTACCGAATTATTTGGTATGGTGTTTTTATGTTGGTCTTGTTATATATTATTTCGCCATAAAAAAGCTCTGGCAAAATTACCATTAAAAAATATATTTCTTGTCCTATTACTCTTACTTTTTGGTAGTGTATTCTACAGCGTAACACCATTTATTACTATTATAGAAAGTATTAAATTTTTAGCATTTGTGGTATTTTTTGCCTTGGGATTTTTGTGTATAAAAAAACAGACTATTCTTCCACGAGAAGTATTACATGCCACATGCGCCAGCGCCATAATTCCCATACTTTTTGGTGTGATTGAATTTCTTTCTGGCGGCGGCATTACCACATTTGACATTACTCACAGAATTCAAAGCACGTTTGCCCACCCAAATGTTTTTGCCTTTTTCTTGCTCAGTTTTGGTTTTATTTTTATCCAAATAAGTATTATTTCACCACTCCCCTTCTGGGAATCAAAAAAAGGATGGCGGAATGCCGTACTTGTTCTTCTTAGCCTTTTATTAATTGGCACTTTCACCAGAGCCGCTCTTATTGGATTACTTGTGTTTTTAACCATTATTGGTACTTTGCGATACAAAAGAATGATACTCGTTTTAGCCACGTCTCTTTTTGCATTTTATCTTATTTTTTACCCCTTAAATAATCTCTTAATTCAACACACCGGGTACAGTCTTACTTCTGTGCAATTTATTAGCCGCATTACCACACGTTCAGAAGACGCTGATTCTATTTTGTGGCGCCAACAATTGGTCCAGGAATCCCTACCTATTATTTTACGCAAACCATTGTTTGGGTATGGTTATGGTTCATTTACCAAAGTCTGGGAAGAATACAGACCACCACATATGCGTTACGACGACAGCGCCGAATCACATAATGACTATTTACGGTTTATTGTAGAAGTTGGCATTATTGGATTAACGTGTTACATAACACTTTTCCTTCTGTTATTACACGCGATTTGGAAATACCACAACACAAAACAAGCTATATTTTTTGCCGCATGGGTTGGTGTATATATTGTTATTAGTTTTTCAGACAATATGCTTAATCACACACCCGTAATGTGGCTTACCTGGGTTTGGTGGGGCATGCTTTCTGCCTTTTTGTACAAAAAAAGCGCCAAAACATGACGCAAGAAAAAATGATATAAAAAAGGACCGCCTAAATTAATAGAGCGGTCTCACACTGTTAAAAAAGAGCGCGACACGAGAGACGTTGACTTTTACTTAATCCACTACGCCATCACAGTTGTTGTCGTAGTTATCCCCTGGCCAATCCTGTGTATGTGGACCATTCGTATCATCATGGTCGTTACAGTCCCCACCTAGTAGTTGACCGCACACTCCGTCAGCAGCTGCCGTACCTAAGGGGCACGGATTTGCAGCATTATAATGAGCATCTCCTGGTCGGACTTCACAAAAACAATCGCCATCGTCATCGTAAAAATCCGACCCTGCCGAATCGCTTCCAGAGCTTAATTCAGCCTGTTCTCCTGCAGATAAATCTCCACGGAAGTTGATGGTAACCGAAAAGCAGAAACCGTTTGCACAGAGCTCTTGAGCCTGGCAATTAGCATCTTCGACGCAAGTGTTGGTTGCCACAGGGCACACGACACCTTGCGCAGCGCGCTGCTCTGGTGTTCCAAGTCCATTATCCACATCTCCATCACAGTCATCATCCAACCCGTTACAGACTTCTCCACCTTCTCGAGGAACACACTGCTGTGCATTACACTGATCAGTGTTATCATTTGGGCAGATATCACAACCGTCTGCTGTACCGTCATTATCGGCGTCAGCAAGGTCGTCAAACCCAGGGCACACATCATCGCTGTCGCAAACCGTGTCCATGTCAGTGTCATCTGGATTGTCGCTAGGACAGTTGTCGCACACATCACCAACACCATCGAGATCGGTATCTGTCTGAGGGATGTTTGGATTATCGACACAGTTATCGACGTCATCACAGACACCATCACCATCCGTATCTCCGCCATTATCAACACAAGGGTCGACAGGAGGATCATTTGGCGCGCCGGCCAAGATCCAATTTTCTAACAGATTCAGCTGGTCTTGAGAGAGTGCTTGGTTGTTGCCGATATCAGGAGGCATTCGTGAAAAACCGTCTCCAGTCACTCGGCGATAAAGAAGGCTGTTCTCGGTTGAGAACGGTTGAATGAACTCCATACCTTGGCCGAACTGCGACTGAGAAGTAACTCCGACGAGGGTGTCATACCCCCCTGCCAAAGATAAACCACCAGAAACCGCATTTCCCATATGGCATTGCGCACAAGAAACTTCGAAAACCTGCTCAACGATGTCTGAGTAGTAGATGTTGCCAGCTTGATTGGCGCAGACTGGATCTAGATCACAATCAGGATCATCGCAATTTGAGTCTCCATCACCATCTTCATCCAACCCGCCTACATCATCACAGGTTTCAACATCACAGACGTCACCAACACTATCACCATCAACGTCAGACTGATCCTGGTTATCATCATTTGGACAGTTGTCACACGCATCACCATATGTGTCAGCATCACTGTTATCTTGACCCTGATTGAGAACGTTGGGGCAGTTGTCGTTGACGTCAAGAATCCCGTCGTTATCCGAATCAAGACAGTCCGCATGATTGGCACAGTCACCGTCTGCACAGTCAATTAAGTTATCTCCATCATTGTCAGCACCATCATTGCAGTCAACTTCGATTGCATCTGGATCACAATTTTCATTACAGTTTGGATCACAGACATCTCCCTGGCCATTGCCGTCGGTATCTCTTTGGTCTGCATTTGGATCCTGAGGGCAATTGTCACAAATATCTCCGAAACCATCATTATCGAAATCATTCTGTGTACCATTATCCGCAGCTGGATTAGCAAACTCTCGACAGTTATCGTCGATATCACTCACCCCATCATCATCACGGTCTCGGGGGACACAAACGTCATTCGCACCACACACTTCGAGTTCGGCGCAATCTGCATCTTGTTGACATGGAAATGGTTCATTCGTGACACAGTCAGTCCCAGCACACGCGTTTACGCATGCTTTAACAGTTACCCGCCTACCAACCGTCTCGCCAGGAGCAGGTTCGCAGTGAGTTACATAATGAGTTTGGTCAAAAGTAACACAAGATATGTTGTCTGACTGTTGTAGTTGAGGATCAGTAGTGTCACAAACAAGTATGTTATCTAGGCATTCCTGCTCTACACATTTTTGTGATGGATCATCCTCGAAACATAAGTTACCGTTTTCTACTGGATCAAACACACACTGACCAGCCCCATCATTGTCTACACAGGAACCGGTTGTGCAAATTTCAGCGTCAACAGAACAGTCTTGTATTTCTCCTGAAACACAGGCACCATCTTGACAAGTGTCACCTTCCGTACACCCGTTTCCATCCTCACAGTCTGAGTCGTTCGCCACATTGTTGTGAACACAAAGGTCAAGAACCTCATCGCAAGCCAGATCAGTGGTGCATTCATTATCATCATCACAGTCTCTCTGGTTTCCAACACAAATGCCATCTTGGCAAGCATCTTCTACCGTGCAAAACAATGCATCGTCGCACTGTGTACCATCATCTTGGCGATCAGATTCTTCGCAGGCGCCATTATTCGGATTACAGACTTCTTGTTTGCAGAAGGTTCCTTCGCAAACTACAACATCCTCTTCACAAACGTCATCATTACAGATGCCGGTTGTACAAAGGTTGTTGTCGTCGTTGCAGACTTCACCATCTCTATCACTTTCGACACAGACACCCTCAACACACTCGTTTATTAGGCAGTCGGTTTGAGGAACTTCACAGTCTTCGTTTTGTATACATTGCACATCCGCTACACAGCGCGCCTGCACAGGAAAGTCTCCGATATTTTCTGGATGCGTACCCTCTTCACAAGGAAACGGCACAGGGGCCATTTGACACACTCCATCAATAAAAGAGACAACCGAAACATAGAATCTATCATAGTATGGCTGACCTCTATAAGTAACCCTCCCATCATCAAATGATCCAATCCATCCAATCGGTGCAACGGTTCCTACGCAGTCTTGAGTTAAGTCAAAATCCACAAGTGAAATTAACTTATACTGTTGAACCTCTAACACTGTATCATTTATGACCACCTTCTCATCTTCAGTGATTGTTGTGTAGTTAACAAAACCATCTACACACCCAACAGAACCTTCACAAAAAGTATCAGCATGACACTCAAAACGAAGGAGAGATTTTTGGGCATACACCACCCCATCCATTTGATGACAGATGAAATCTTTAGCATTCTCTAAAACACTGGTCGAAGAATCTGGTGCATGGACAGATTGAACCGTTTCTGGGACAGACACAGCAGGGTCTTGGTTACTGGTTGGCGACGTGCATGCAGCAGTCGCAAGAATGAAAATAAAGAAATAGAAACGCATGATTTTAGCGTCCTTTCTTGCGGTTGGCGCTGAATTAACAGCGGGGTGAAAAATCGAAATATTCATTTTAGACTAACCTCCTAGGTTTTTGGATTTTACAGAACATCATATTTCCTTACAACATCCATGTTATAAAGAAATAGATATATCCGAGCCATAAATGTAGACTCGGATTTCCTCCCTTCAAAAAAAAGCTTTTACGTTATTAATACACTCACCTAGGGTGAAACACACTCACCTGCTATACAGGCCGACTCAGCAATGTCACCACAAACATGATTCACAACCCAGAAGTCTGAATCACAACGAATGCTATACACCGCTCCACTTATGGTTTCACATCTATTAGGATCCCCATCTGTACACTCTGGTTGTGCACATTCAAATGTGTCTGGATGCCTCTCGAATCCTTCTTGACACCCCACTCGCTCAACTTCCAGACATTGTCCACCTTCGCAAAAGCGGACATATTCATTATTGCTCTCACACGGAAGCTGACCTTCGTCACATAAAGCTGTTAAAACACAATCTCCGGTAAATGCGTCGCAGATTTCTCCTGGTTCACACGCAGGCAGATTTCCATCTCGAAGGTTTGGAACCAGTTCACAAACCCCGTCAGTACACCTATGTTGTGTACAAGGGTTTTCATCCTGACACTCTGCATCATCAGCGCAAGGAGCAACAACACATTGTGCCGCGCCTTCGACATTGTCACATACCAACCCGTCTCCACAATCTTCCCGAGAAACCGGAACGCATCGCGCCAAATCACCTTCTGTTGTTACACAAGTGTCAATCGTACAAGGATCACCATCGTCGCATGAAACAAAAGTGCACGGATCGACTGGCTCTGGATCTTCGACACAGTTACCTTCCGAACAAGTGAAACCATCTTCGCATGTGACTGGAGTGAAAACACATTCAACTCCAGACTCATCTGAAGTACAGGAGTCGTTTGTGCAGGCATTGTCGTCATTGCACGTTACGTTAGTGCACGGATCGACCGGCTCTGGATCTTCGACACAGTTACCTTCCACACAGCTGAAACCATTGTTGCAGACAATTGGAGTGAAAACACATTCAACTCCAGACTCATCTGAAGTACAGGAGTCGTTTGTGCAGGCATTGTCGTCATTGCACGTT
>PBBY01000017.1 GCA_002716765.1 Candidatus Magasanikiibacteriota bacterium | reverse complement strand
CGCGTAAAGATATGCGAGAAGACCGAAGAGAAAGAGTAGAGGAAAGAAGAGAAAATAGACAGGAACACCGAGTAGACGTTCGTGAGCAAGTTAGAGAAAGAGGAGGGAAAACTCACGCACATCATGGCAATCATCACGAAGTGGTTCATGATCAACTTGAGGGTAGAAGAGAAGACCGAAGAGAAAGAGTAGAGGAAAGAAGAGAAAATAGACAGGAACACCGAGTAGACGTTCGTGAGCAAGTTAGAGAAAGGGTAGGAAACAGGCAAGCACAATAAGTGGTTTGCAAAATATTCCTCTAGCCTCGCTAGGGGAATATTTTTAATCAATATACTATGAAAGAAGAAGATGTATACCTAATTTTACCAAATATCCGGTCGTGTCATAATGTTGGTGCCATGTTTCGTAATGCCGATGCGTTTGGTATAACTAAAATCTATTTAGTTGGCTGGACACCAGCTCCGCCAAAACCACAAATAGACAAAGTAGCGCTTGGTGCACAAACCTGGGTGCCGTGGGAACAAAAAAAAAGTCTTAAACGACTTATTACCACACTAAAAAAGAAGGGTGTGTCAATTATAGCGCTTGAGCAAGCGGAAGAGAGTAAAAATATACAGACACAAAAATTTTCTGGGGCAAGGGCAATTATTGTTGGGAACGAGGTAACCGGTATTGTGCCAGAAATATTGGCATTGTGCGACAAGATAGTGCATATTCCTATGCAGGGAAAAAAAGAGAGTCTTAACGTAAGTGTGGCGGCTGGTATTGCAATGTATGAAATAACAAAAAAGTCGTAAGTCTAGTGTTTTGTTTTTTTGTTTGTTATACTACCGTTATTATTATCACCTTTTTTATGTCTGTAGAACATACTCGCGATATTTTTGCTCGGCTTTGCAAGGATTTACCTCCGCGCGTTCCAGAAAAAATCCAAAAAGACCTTAGTGATGCTTTGGAGCAAGTCCAAGACAACCTTAGTCTTACATTAGAAGAGTTAGAAGACACCATGATTTCCTTTGCAAAAAAACTCTGGCCATATCGAGAAGCATTTTGGGAATTTTTTCGTGTTAACGAAGGTGAATTAGGTGAAAAATTTTTATTGCAAAAAATATCACCAGAATTAAAAAAGAAATACCTACAATTTACCATTGCGGGAGGCACATTTAGAGATTTACACGTCGGAAGTGCTGTCACAGAACTATTTTCAACCGAAGAGATAGGAAAACTATGTGAGTATTTGGTAGAAGTACAGCATGATATTTGGGATTATACTGTACAAGACGTACTTACGACACATACCAAAGAATATGATCACCGTATAAATGAATTTAAAAGAATATTCTCGGATATAGAGGCGCAGTTAAGTGAGTTAACAAAAATGGCAGATCATGAGCAAGAGCACCCCAAACTTGCCGCAGAAATTAGGGAGCACGTTCGTGGGTTTGAGCACGGTATTACATTGCTTGGACCAAAGCTCAATTTTGAAGAATTGTGTAATGCCAAAGAGTTTTACGAAGGTAGAAAACAGATTAAAAAAATAATGAGAATATAGTTATGAATTACAATGAGTATACGCTGCAACTTTTTAAGATATTGCTACAAAAAAAGCCGTTTGGTATAGATGAGGGTGTTTTTGCGCAAGCACAAAATGCGTATGAGTCAGTAAAGAAAAGTAATGCACCATTAGAAGAAATAGAAAAACACATGAAAGCACTGGGTGCACATGCTTGGCCATATTGGCAGGCAGAAAGAGAGTTTAAAGAAACGCATACTCGTGAAAAAGAGAAGTCATTTTTTTTAGATCAATTACCAGATCAATTACAAAAAAAATATATTGCATTCCAAGAAGGTGGAGGAGATATACATAACTTTCGCAAAGGAGACGACTACGAAAAAGCCTTTACACCTGAGGAAGATGCTATACTACAAGAAACGGCCGTAGAAACAGCCAGTGCAATGCGTGACTATGTAAAAAACCTTGCTACTAGTGATGAAAAAAAAGAAGAATATGCACAGTGTATTGCAAAATATACTCAAGAATTAGCAGGTATGAAAGAAAATCTTAATGAATTGGCATTACTTAAAGAAAAGAATGATGCATTTGCAGAAGAAATAGATGGGCAGATTGATTTTTTTGAAAAAGGATTTGCAGAAATAGAAGAACGGCCAACAAAAGAAAAAGTACAAGGAAAATTAGAGTGGTATAAAGGACAAATAGAAGGGTTGTCTTAAACAGAACACTATGACAAAAAAAGTAGGACTTGTTATTGCAAGTAAAGGATTTCAGCCGGTTGAATACGGCACACCAAAACAATTATTAGAAGATGCAGGATTTTTAGTGGTAACGATAAGTGATGCAACAGGTGAGGCGGTGACAAAAGATGGTTCGGTGGCGCAAGTGGATATGGTATTACAAGACGTGGATCCAAAAGAATTTGACGGAATATTTGTTATTGGTGGTCCGGGAGCTTTGGATCATTTAGATAATCAGGAAACCAATAGAATAGTCAATGAAATGATGGTGTTAAAAAAACCATATGGTGCTATTTGTATTTCCCCAAGAATTTTGGCAAAAGCTCATGTGCTTATCGGAAAAAAGGCAACTGGGTGGAATAAAGATGGGGAGTTAGAAACTATTTTTCCACAAAATAATGTAACATATGCTCCAGAACCGGTGGTGATAGATGGTAATATTGTTACAGCAGACGGCCCAAGTTCTGCCGAAGCATTTGGAAAAGCAATAATATCGGTTTTACAATAACATATAAAAAATCACCGTACGAGGGTGATTTTTTATGTTGTTTTAGTTTTCTTACGTCTGCTTCAATATGACACGCGGCTTAGTATTTTTTTATTTTTTTCGGGACTACTTTTTTGTATTTTTTTATCATTGCTTTTGTTTTGCGCAAGGATAATAAACCTTGTTGGGCACCAACTTTTTGAATCACACCACTAGCGTTTGCCGTTCCCCATTGCATTGCTTCGGCTAATGTTTTTTTGTGAATGAGTGCAGAAAGAACACCACTAGTATACGCATCGCCGGCGCCGGTTCTTGCGACAGCTTTAATATTATATGTTGGCATAAATAAAAATTGTGACCCATCAAAACTATAAGAACCATTTGTGCTATCGGTAATAATGATTTGTTTTACACCTTTTTTGTATAATGATTTTGCAAGAGTGTAGATTGATGCTTTTTTCCCAACAAGCTTTTGCGCCTCTTCTTTATTTACCACCAGTAGTGTGGTAAATGGTAAAATATGTTTAATCACAGACTTCCCTGCGTTCATTTGAAATGATCCAGGGTTTATCGCAAGGGAAATATCTGGATTTTTCTTTAGATGGGTAATAAGTTTTTTTTGTATTACCTCAAATCCTTTTGACAAAGAGGTGTAGTATATCCAATCTGCTTTTGGTATTTTTGGTAAAGTATATTGCCGTTTTGCTTGGTATGAAAGAATAGTTCTTTCGCTTTTGAAATGTAAAATAACAGAATAGCGGGTTTGTTTATTTTTCTGGATTTTTGCCAATGTTGTGTTAACACCAGAATCATGCAATGCTTCTTTTATTACGTGTCCAGAAATATCATCCCCGAGTTCTGTGATAATTGCTGTTTTACAGGAAAGTTTTGTTGCACCAACAGCAACATTTGCTGCGTTTCCACCAATCGATTGATCGCTGGCGGAGATGGGAATTTTATCCCCAAAATTAAGGCGGAGTTCTTTCTTGTTTTTGGCAATAGCGCATTGCTTTGATGTGTCGTCTAAAATAAGAAACGTGTCAATAACGCAGTCACCAATTGTAATAAGATTAAACATATGTGGTTTTTAAAAGAATGATTATTTCTTTTTTATTCGCCATCGAGATTTGTACTGTTGTAGTTGTTCTGGACTGTTTTTGTGCAAGCCCAACATAATTTCTATAAATTCAATTAGTGCGGCACAAGTAACAGCGGCCATTGCAATACTAAAAATAAGATTTTGTATATGCACGGCATACACAAACATCCCAGCAGCGCCAAGTGCACGAACAATGTCTTGTCGATGTTCTTTTTCTATAAACGTGGCATAGACAAGTAATACAATACCAATATATGCGCAAACATATACAGCAATATCTATGGACGTCGTTGGAAGTTGAGGAATAAATGATTCAAGTAACATAATAAAAAGATTATTCTTCTTTTGCGTAGTTTAGATAATCAATGGCGCTGAGCGCGGCAATAACACCTTGGCCAGAGGCAATCATAAGTTGTTTAAATGGAATATTTGTGACATCTCCGGCGGCAAAAATACCTTTACAACTGGTTTGTGCGCGTAAATCTATTTCTATTTCTTTGTTTTCATTCTTTTTTACACAATCGGTAAAACCAGAATTTGGGACCATGCCAATGTGCACCATTGCTCCGTCGGTTTTATGCGTATGCAGTTCTCCAGTTGCTAAATCTTTGTATTCTACGCCTTCTACTTTTTTATCTCCTAAAATTTTTGTGGTGTCGGCATTGTAAATAATTTCTACATTATCTTTTTTGATAATTTTTTCTATTAAGACGTTTTCCCCTTTTGGGAATCCGTGATTTGTTTCTGGTGTGTTTGGGTATTTTGTAATAAGGTATGCTTTTTCTGCAATATCTGCAAGCATAAGCGCGGATTCTAACGCAGTGTTTCCGGCACCGATTGTTGTAGTGATTTTGTTTCTGTATAATGGACCGTCGCAAACCGTGCAAGATGTTACGCCACGCTTTTGTAATTCGGCTTCACCAGGAACACCTAAATGCCGTGGATGAATTCCGGTGGCAATAATAATAGACTTGGTTTGGATATGTTTTTCTTCGCCACCTTTTTTAGTATGAATAGTGTGTATAGTATTTTCTTGAGAAATTCCTGTGACTTCCCATCCATTTTCTATTACCACCTCGTTGGCATCTAAATGTGCTTTAAACTGTTGTGCTAGTTCAATACCAGTTGTGTGAATTATACCAAGCCAGTTTTCTACTTCTCCGTTTTTTACTACTTCTCCGCCAATGTCTTTGCTGATTATAATAAAGTTTAGCCGACGTCGTGCAGCATATACTGCCGCAGCAGATCCGGCAGCTGATGCGCCAATAATCACTAAATCGTACATAAAATAGGGTTAAAAAGTTAGAGTAGTACACGTGCACAAACGGAAGCGGGCTAGCGGATGTACACGTGTATAAAGATATAGGTTGCACAGAAGTTTATACAACAAGTTGTTGCAAGGCCAATATATTTTCTGCAGGTGTTTTGTCGTTACCAAAAACAGCACTTCCAGGACAAATAATATCAACACCAGATTGCACGAGCGCAGGAATGGTTTTTTCGTTTACACCGCCATCTACCGAAATAGGCAATGTTATTCCTTTTGCTTTGGTTTGTGTAATTCTGTCGCAGGTTTCTGGAATAAATTCCTGACCTTGAAATCCAGGATACACTCCCATAAACATAACAAGATCAATGTCGTCCAAAAAATCATGAAGGACCGAAGTTGGTGTGTTTGGGTTAAGTACCAATCCAATTTCCCAATTTATTTGCTTAGCTTTTCGTATGGTTTCTGCAACTTCATGTGGTGATTCAACATGAATAAGCACACGCGTTACTTGTCGAACGTACACCCATTTTTTCATCTCGGCAACGGGGTCGTTTACCATTAAATGCAGCTCAACATTGGTTTTAACAGTATCAGAAACAGTTTTTGGATCTGCCCATGTGGCATTTGGTACAAACTTGCCATCGGCAATATCGAGCTGAATCATAGAAACACTATCACCAAGTCCGGTGTAGTTAGTAAGAAAGGTCTTCTTGTCTGGAACAAGAATTGAAGGAATAATACTGATCATACGGTCTCCTTATTTTTCGAGTTTGGCAATTTTACCAAGTCTACGAACATGGCGTTCTTCTTCGGTAAAATTATTCATAAGCCATGTTTTTACAATAAGCTTGGCGTGATCCTCTGACAAGGCACCACCGGCAAGTGCAAGAACATTGGTGTTGTTGTGTTGCATCATAGACTCGGCAACTTCGGAGTTGTATCCAATACCACAACGAATCCCAGCTACTTTGTTTGCTGCAATACACACACCAATACCACTACCACAAACCACAATACCGCGCCCTTGTGTTTCACGTACTTTTTGTGTCAGAGGGATGATATAGTCCGGGTAATCATCTTGCGGGTCGTACTCTGTGGGACCAAGGTCTTGTACTTCAAGATGAAGCTCGTTTTGGATGTAGCGAACAGTTCTGTTTTTTAGGCGGAATCCAGCATGGTCACTTGCTATAAAAAGCGGACCAGTATAAAAATCTTCCATACGAAACATGATTACCCTCCTTTAGGGTTTAAGTGAATGGTACCTGCAGTATATCATGCGTTGTTTTGCTTTTCAACAGATAAACTTATCCTACCTGGTTTATTTTTGTTTCTTTTTTACAGAATATGAAGTGCCTATGCTAATGATAAAAAATAGTATAGCAAGTACAAGGTGTGGCGTATTTTTTGTGCCACTACCAAGTAACACAAAAGAAATAGTTCCAGGAATGATACCAATACTTGTTGCAATAATAAAATCAACTAACCGCACTTTTGCAGCACCAGCAATATATCCAACAATATCAAATGGTGCATACGCTAATCGCAACAATAGTACGGCCAAAAATCCACGCTCTTGTAATCGAGAAAGCCATGTTGTGGATTTTGGATAAGAAGTGGTGAATTTTTTTAGACCATCTTTTCCTATATAATTTCCAATACCATAGGTTACAACAGCGCTCGCGGTTGCGGCAATAATGGTGTATACGCTGCCATATATGCCACCAAAAATAGCGCCAGCCAGAACGGTAAGTATGGTTGCCGGAAAGAATGTGATTGGTCGAAGCATGTAAAGCAAAATATATAGCACTGGCGCCAACCATCCGGCTTTGCGTAATACGGTATCAATATGCGCTGAAAGAGTACTAAAAGAAATACCTTTTGTGTGTAGTATGGTAAATAGTATGAGGATAATACAAAGCCAGACACTAATACCTATTTTTTTTGTATGTTTCATAGCATTATATATTAATTTAACCACAGACCACGCTCATACATCTTGTACAATGTTTTTGGAGAAAGTCCAAGTGAGTATCCTAATTTCATTAGCTGATTGAGTATTACTTGATATGACCAGCCATTTTTTTTAAACCGAATACTCGACACCACACTTTTCTGTGGGAGTAGTGTTGGCGACTCTAATTTTCGTAACTGCGTAGAAAGTACTGTGTCTTCAAAAATAGGAAAATCTGGAAATCCACCACTTCTTCTATATAGTGGTGTTTGTACAAAAATACCATGATCTAAATAGACTATTCCTCTTTTTTTTATGCGAATTTCATTCGAATACCAAGAAGTCCAATTTGCAAGGAAAGAAGGGAAATCAAATTGATGAGTAAACCCGCCCCAAGATAGTTCATTTACTTTTAATACAAGATATTCTATGGCTTCGCGCGGGATAATAGTTCTTGGGTGATGAAAAAAAAGCATACGTCCATTACTGTGTTCTGCACCAACATGCAATCGTTTTCCGCGTGTAGAATTTGGAATAATTAGCACTTTTGCACCATATTGCTTTGCACAGTCAACAGTTTTATCTTTGCTTCCACCATCAACCACAATAATTTCTGTTTCTGGAATACGGGTTATTTCTTTGCAGATCTGCTGAATATATCCATGCGACATGTCATTATATGTAGAAATAATAATAGAAAGTTTCATGACGCATTAGATACGAAATATTTTTTTTGCTAATCGCAATGTTTTTGCTGAATATGGCGGAAACCGAAATGCCAAACGTTGCGGATTGTTTTGTGTGTATATGGTTCTGGCATAGGTAAATGCGTCAAATCCATGTTTTCCGTGATACGCACCAAAACCACTGTTGCCAACACCACCAAACGGCAAATTAGGGTGTGCGGTGTATGATAATACACTGTTTACCGAAACAGCACCAGACTTGGTGTGCGGAATAATCATGTCTTTTGTTATGGATTTTTTTGCATACAGGTAAATTGCAAGGGGAGATGGGTGAGATTGAATATGGGTTACCACCTCTTTTGTTTCAGAAAATGAAATAATTGGCAAGAGTGGGCCAAAAATTTCTTCCTGCATAATTTTTGGATTTTTGCCTTTTGGTGAGATAAGTGTTGGTGCAATATATCGCTCTTTTTTATTGTGTGTTCCGCCGCACAAAATACCTTGACCTTTTAGCAGTCCAATAAGTCTATCAAAATGTGAGCCAGAAACGATACGTGCATAATCTGGACTTTTTTGAGGATTTTTTCCGTATAATGTGTGAATATGTGTTTTGCATGCCGCAATAAATGCGTCTTTTTGTGATTCATGGACAAAGACATGGTTTGGAGCAATACAGGTTTGGCCCGCATTTACACAATTACCCCAAACAATGTCTTTTGCTGCTTGGTTAATGTTTGCGTCTGCACCAACAATTACCGGACATTTTCCACCAAGTTCAAGTGTGACTGGGGTAAGGTGTTTTGCTGCTGCTCCCATAACTATTTTTCCTACGTGCGTTGAGCCGGTAAAAAATATATAATCATATTGTTCTTCCAATAACCATTGTGTTTCCTGCACTGCACCCTCTATGCACGTAATAAATCCCGGATCAAAATATTCTGCAATCATTTTAGTTAAAACCCGGCTTGTTTCTGGTGTTATTTCTGATGGTTTAATAACAGAACAGTTTCCAGCAGCAATAGAAGAAACAAGAGGTAGTAATGCCAAGTGAACCGGATAATTCCATGGTGCAATAATAAGTACGTTACCACGCGGTTCTGGAATGGTTTGTGCTTTTGCAAATGGTAAAAGTGCTGTTTTTTTGTAATACGTAGGTTTCATCCAGCGTTTCAGGTGTTTTTTTGTAAAAGAGATATCTAAAAGTGGTACTGCAATTTCGCTGGTAAACGCCTCAAATGCTGGTTTTTTCATGTCGGCATTCAGTGCTTTTGTTAATGGTTTTTCGTAGGCTCGAATGGCTTTTGCTAGGCAAGAAAGCTGATCCATACGAAAGTGGTATTCTCGTGTGGTGTTTTGTGAAAAAAAAGTGCGTTGTGCCGCAATATGATCCTGAATGTCTTTTTGTTTCATAAAGGGTAGTTAGTTCTTATAGTATAGTATATTATGCAAAATGAGGCGAGTTATTTTCCATATATTAGTATAATTGTGGCCTTTTAAAGCAGATATTTAG
The DNA here is from genome assembly GCA_002716765.1 of Candidatus Magasanikiibacteriota bacterium. GTDB lineage: Bacteria > Patescibacteriota > Patescibacteriia > Magasanikbacterales > UBA922. Next base: position 31,432 of record PBBY01000017.1, on the reverse strand, counting down.
AATATATTATTAGCATAATATAGCAAGATAATTATTGTAATTAGGTATATTACTTGACAATTTTTTTTATCTGTGATAGGGTGTGTTACATTGTAGTAATGTAATTGGAAAAAAGGAGGTGTATAATTTCATTACCCACAATAAACCCCCGGCCGTATGGTATTCCTGGGGTTGACGAGAGGTTTCGTCAGAAACTGTACCAAGTTTACCTGAAATTCCCGGAGAGGATATGCAGTAGACTTCTTACTGCAGAGGAAAAAGAGTGGTTCGCAGCCCTTGGGTTTACATCTGTTGAAGACTTCATCTCTTCTTTGAAAAAAAATGCCTGTTCAGAATACCTTGAAAAGAAGATTTTTTTAATAGATGGGGCAGAGACTTGCTACCGAATCCGGGTCTCGGGACTGTGTTGGACGCGTATTGCACATAAAGACATGACTATTTTTCGGAGGTTAAACAAAAGACTAAAGGAACAAGACTTTGAAAGCCATGGGGCTGCCACAGAACATCCAAATACTAAAAGAGAAGGAGGTCAGGTGAGTACACTGGGTTCAATGATTGAAGAGCTTGAAAATGGGCTCGAGCGTGTGAAGAGAAATTTTGATGAACGCCAACAGAGGCTCAATGAGCAAGAGGCGAGACTCCTTGCTCGTAAGAAGAGGCTCGATGAGCAAGAGGAGAGGCTTAGACAGCTTCAGGTCGATCTAGAAAGCCTTCTAGTTCTAATTAAGGAGGGAGAGGAGTGATTGAATTAGAAAAAATCACAATGCTCTTAAATGGCTCTACACTACCTTTTGCAGAAAAGCGTTTGAGTGACAAGAAGCGAGCACAGCTCTACCTATTGTCCAAAACCTTACCAAACCCCTTTGATCGGGGCGACGTAGCAGAGCTACCTAACGAGCTTTTTGATCAACTCGATCTTCCGGGAAATCAAAACCTGGGTGACTGGTTGTTCCATTCTGGAAACAAGTCATACTTCACAAAAGTGAAGGCTCGGAAACTAAAATGGACAGAAGATGTGCTCAGCGACCATGCTCTCCTCGACAAGGAACTAAGTTTAGTTCTAGAAACAAAAACGGAGGATCCACCAACACTTTCTTTGCAATATGAGAGCCAACTGATGGACCAGATTTCGGCGGTTCTTGATAAGACACGGGAAGGTGTTGCTATAGCTGTTCTAAAAGAGTTTGAGAAGGCGAAAGAAGAGATTGCCGCAATTATTGAGGCAGACGCAAATACTCAGCGGGTTCAGGATGGACAGGGAGAAGCGCTTAAGACGCTCTTGGAGAACTTTTCACAGAACCTTAACGAGTTCCTAGATTAGTTCAGACTAAATAAATAAACGTAAGGAGAGAAGGGGGATTGAGTCACATATTTGTGGCTCTTTTTTAATACAAAAAAACCGCTTTACGCGGTTTAGTATCCTAAGTTTCTGATTGTTTTCCCGTTTTTCTTTCTATGTTTTTTCTTTGCTACTTTCTTTTTTTTGTTCATATGCGTGTGTGTTATGAATTCTTACTATATATAGCATACCAAAAATAAAGAGTATTGTCGAAGAAATGGCCGAGCCAATGCAATAAATACAGAATGCGTTTAATATACCAAACATAACAATCATAAAATATGCCGAAGCAACAAGACCAAGTGGTGTAAGAAGCGAAGCAATATATATTGCGCCAATATATTTTTTATCTAAAAAGAGTGTTGTTAAAACAATAATAGAAAGATAATAGAGTGTGCCTAATAGTGAAACAGGAATACCAAAAATTTCTGAATATTTACTGGTTGTTACCGTATCGCATCCTTCTACAATATAACAAGGAAGTGTGACATTGTTTATGTGTGTAATGGTTAAGTAACTTGCGTCGGCAAAACCAAAAAGAGCAACACATAAAAAAAGTATGGGTAACCACTTTGGTACATTATTCGTTTTTTGTAATAAGTTTTGCCAGTTGTTCATACGAATTAAAACTAATTTTTTGTCCATTTAAGAAAAAAGATGGCGTGCCTGGAAGGTTCATTTTTTCTGCTTCTTTTGCGTCTTCTTTTACGGCGTCTTTTGCTGCTTGTGAAGTAATATCAGCAGTAAATTGTTCGGTATTTACACCAATAGAGTTTGCAAGTTTTGTAAAAAATTCTTGCGGATCTTCTTGTGGGCTCCAGGTTTGTTGTGTGTTGAATAATACATCATGCATTTCCCAAAATTTTCCCTGAAGCGCAGCTGCTTCTGTGGCTTGCGCGGCAAGTGTAGCATTTTTGTGAATTGAAGTTAACGGAAAATGTCTGTAAATAATTTGTACATCTTCTGGAAAGTCAGTAAGGAGTTTTTCTAGTAATGGTGTACGTGTTGCGCATGCGGGGCATTCAAAATCGCTGTATTCTACTATAGTAAAAGCCGCATTTTGAGCACCTTTTTTATGGTCTTGTGTTGTAACAGATTGTGAAAGTGATATGGTATTTGTTTCTTCTGGATTTGTATTTTGGTTTGCACCTGCGCGGGCAAGAATAAATAAAAGTAATATAATACCACCAATAATAGCTGTCCAAATAAGAATACTTCTGTGATATGCTTTCATAAAAGGGTTTAGTTTGTTATATGGGGTATAATAGCATTTTGGCGTAAGAAGATCAATAAAGTGAGTCTTGCTATCTTTTGAAATGATAATTACAATATTACCTAGTATGAAAATCTACGAAAAATAAAAAGGACACTTGCGTGTCCGTGTTGAAAGAATCCGACATCCTCATAAAATGTCGGAGATTTTTTTCTTGATTATTTTCTCCTCCTTATCCCGGGGAAGTTCCACTCATTCCAGTCTCGGAAGAAGTGTCTTTGGGCCATCCACTCCGAGAACGCGGAAAAAACCAGCATGACCACTACTTTATCCCACTCCTCCAAGCACTCGGCTTGGCCAGTGGTGTGGGCGCACCAGATCACGAAGTAGATTGGTGCGTTGAAAAAAATGGAATATTTTGAAATACTTCTCCCGAACAAAAAACCCCACACCACTTTCTTTAGGTTTCTCAGCTTAAAAGTGAGGTTGAAAAGTCTGTTATCTATTTGCGCCACTAGGTATGTGGCCCTTTTGGGGTTACTTGCTTGTGGGTTGCTCATTTCCCCAAATATGAGTGCGAGGATTGACAGGATAGCCATCCCCAACCATAAAAGCCATTCAGGTGGGGAAAAAACGACGTAGCACCAGTATAAAAAAACACAGATGCTTCCAATTGTTATTGTGGCGTTAACGCTTCTTTTTGGCTCTCTGCCAGTTGTTATGGTCAACTCACAAAAGCCAGCCCTGAAACCATTGATGTCGGGTCCTTCAAGACGGCTGTAAACCGTTGTTTCAGCCCCCTCTTCGTTGTTTTTCGGTTTGAGGTGGCTCACCTCCGGGATGTAGACTGGTTGGAACGGTGGTTCTTCCATGAGTGTCCTTTCTTTTTTTAAAATGAGCACAAAAATTTACCTTAATAATAGCATATTTTAGGTAATTTGTCAAGGTTATGTTATACAAATTTGACTAAATTCAGCCTATTTTAGTGCTTTTCTAGTACACATAATCCTTCAAAATGAGGGGTTTTTGGGAAGAAATTGTAGAGTTTAAGAAATAATGGCTTATAGACCGAAGAAAGCATGCGCATGTCGCGGGCTTGGGTAGAAATATTGCAAGAAAGGTATATAACACGTTTTGGTTGTGCTCGGAGCAGGGCTTTTATAACATCTTGATGAAGTCCAGCACGTGGTGGATCAAGGATTACTTGGGTGTCTTTGGTAATATATTCGGTCATTTTTTCTGCTGGCGTGGCCAAAGCATGGCAGTTGTGCATAGTATTTGCTGCTATATTTTGTTGTGCAAAATCTACGGCTTCAGTATTGCTTTCTACCAATTGTGTTTGGGTCCGTGCCCGAGATAGTGGTAAACCAATAGCACCAACACCGGCATAATAATCTACCAACGGTTCTTTTGGGTGAAGAAACGCGGCAATGTCTTTGAGCGCAAGCGTAAATACCGGTACATTAATTTGAAAAAAACTCATTAATCCATACGAAAGAGAAGTGTCTAGTATTATTTCTGTTTGGTGGGTTTTACCAAAAGTCTGCAGCACTTCTGTGATTACCGATGCCGGGGATTTGTGTGTAGAATAAATAAGCGTAAAACCAACAAGCTCGTCTGTGAGCTCGGGGTAATCTGGAAACTCAAGTTTGTCTTTTATAAAAAGTCCTGCAATAACGTGTGTGCCATTGCTTCGTAAAATCACACTTTTTAAACTGCGGATGGGAATATTGTGTGTATTTACCCAAGAAAGAATATATTGCGCGGTATTGTTTATGGCTGCATGAGCCAAAGCCGAGCCAGTGGCAGGGATTTTGAATTTTTTTCCACGCTGAAAAAATGCAAGTGAAATGCTTCCATCTTCCATTTCGGTAAAACTAAATTCCATTTTATTTCTGTACCCATATTCATTGTCATCGGTTACCATTGTAATATCGTTTGGTGAAAGAACCATGTCGCCAATTTTACTATAGGTTTCGGCAGCAATATTACGTTTTTCTAGAAGTTCCTGGGTATAGCTCATCATTTGCCATGGACTAGAAGAAAGATAATGACTGTCTTTTGGTTCGCGACGTTCTGGCGATGCTTCAATAATGGTTTCGGCGACGGCTTCTATATATTCTTTTTTTTGTTTTATTACGCGCGCGTCGACCACTTCGCCAGGAAGCGAATTCCACACAAAAATAACCTGCCCATTTGGCAAGTGTGCAAGGCCTTGGCCGCCAAAAACTAGTTTTTCGATTGTGACTCGGTGTAGTGGAGACATAGTGGCTATAATAATACCACGTATATCTTATTTTTTCAATGCCAGTGAAACTGGATCGGTGGTGTCTGCTACTTTTCTGGCTGGGGAATGTTCTCTGCCATAAGAAATCATGGCGTTGGTAATATAGCCCCAATCTTTTTTTGGAAAAAGAGGAAGTAGGTCTTGTTCTATTTTTATTGGGTCGGTGTGCGTGGTCAGACCAAACTTTTTACTGAGTCGTGTGACGTGTGTATCTACGGCAATACCTTCTGCAATACCAAAGGCATGATAGAGTACTACATTTGCGGTCTTTCTTCCAACACCTGGAAGAGTAATAAGCTCTGCAATTGTTTTTGGTATGATGCCACCAAAAACGTCTTGGACACGTTTTGCTGCAGCAACAACACGCTCTGCTTTTGATTTATATAATCCAATAGTATTTATATCTTGTGCAAAATCTTCGGCAGTGGCTTGTGCATAATCAGCAAGTGTTTGGTATTTGGTAAATAGTTTTTGTGTTACTTTATTTACCTGCGCATCTGTTGTTCGTGCAGAAAGTGAAACGGCAACAACCAGTTCCCAGGGATTGGAAAAATGTAAATGCGTGTGTATATTTGGATAGAGTGTTTTTAGTGTGCGCAGCACAATTGTGGCGCGATCTTTTTTTGTCATATTATTCTTTTCTAATTGCAGCAATTGGGTTGAGTTTTGATGCTTTTCTGGCCGGATAAATCCCAAAAAATAATCCAACAGCAATACTAAATGAGACGCTTAAGAAAATAGATGATGGGGGAATAGTAAAGGCCCAATTAAGTCCAGCATAGTTTGCTCCAAGTGCAACCCCATAAGCAACACCGATTCCCACAATAATACCAATAATTCCACCAAAAAGTGTGAGTAATATTGCTTCTACAAGAAATTGGTAGAGAATATTTTTTTCTGTAGCACCAATAGCTTTTCGTAAACCAATTTCAAATGTTCTTTCGGCAACGGAAACATACATAACATTCATAATACCAACTCCGGCAACAATAAGAGAAATTCCAGCAAGAACAAGGAGCAAAATATTTATACCAAATCCCACATTCCCAATAATATCTAGCGCTTCTCCCATGGTGGTTACAGAAAAGTCTTGTTTTTCTGGGCTAGAAATATCGTGGCGTTGGCGCATAAGAAACCGAATTTCGTCGGCGGTGCTTTCGGCCAAACTATTATCTTTTGTTTGGGAAATTATCCAGAGTACGTGATTAATTCCCATAATTTTCTTTTGTACGGTTCGCAAAGGAATATATACATTTTTATCCATATCTATAAATCCTTTACTGCCAACTTCTTCCATAACTCCAATGACACGGTATTTTTTTCCATCAACAGTAACTAGTTTTCCTACGGCAGTGTTTTCGGCAAATAAATTTTCTTTTACTTGTGAACCAAGAACTACTACTTGCGAAATACCACGCTCTTCTTCTTTGGTAAAAAACCTTCCAGCGGCAAGTTCATCTTTGTTAATTCTTTGGTATGCACTAGTTACACCAAACACATATGGCCGCATTTTTTCTTCTTTGTAGCTTGCAACCACTTGTGTGGTAATACCAGCATAAGCATCTTTAATATTGCTGAGTTTGGAAATGGCTTGCATGTCTTTGTATGTGAGTGTGGTAATTTCTATACCCCGTGCAACACCAGCGGCATTTTCTCTTGAAGCTTTGCTTGCTGCTGGCACTTTTATTTCTATATTAATCCAATCGTCGCCAAAACTCGACACTTGTCCAAGAATAAGGGATTGTGCGCCGCTTCCAAGAGATTGTACTACAATGACAAGTGCAATACCAACCATAATACCAAAAAGCGTCAACCCAGTTCTAAGGCGATTTTTTTTCAGCGAAGCGTAGGCAAGTAATAAAGAAAGAAATCGAGTATTATTCATAGCGAAGTGCATCAATCGGATTAAGGTTGGCTGCTTTTTTTGCAGGAATTAAACCAAAGATAAGACCAATAAGTAAAGCAACAATGCCGGCAATAAGAATGGACGTCGGAGAAACAACAAAGGCAAAAGTAAAACCAAGAGATTGAATAATTTGTGAAATAAGAAAGGAAAATGCAATACCAAACATAATACCAATTATGGCACCAACAAGGGTTAGTACAATGGTTTCAATTAAAAATTGCAATAAAATATTGTTGTCGGTTGCGCCAAATGCTTTTCGTATACCAATTTCTCTTGTTTTTTCTTTTACCGAAATAAGCATAATGTTCATAACACCAACACCACCAACAAAAAGTGAAACAGCAGCAACAGCAATAAGAAAGAATTTTAATGCGTCGGTAATGGTGGTTACAATACCAAGAGCATCTTTAATATTACGAATAGAAAAATCTTCGTCATCATGTCGTTCGATTAGTGTTTGTCGCACCTCTTCTATGGTTTGGCGCAAATATTTTTCGTCGGTAACTTGCGCACGCATAAAAGAAACATGTTTCACACCAAGTAGTTTTTTTTGTGCCACAGAAAGTGGAATAATAACCGAACTATCATAACCTTCAAATGCATTGCCGGCTTTTGGCTCCAAAACACCAATTACTTTAAATTGATGTCGTTTTAATTTTACTAATTGACCAACTGGATCTTGGTTGCCAAAAATATCTTTTGCAATTTGTGATCCCAATACCATAACATTTGATCGCAACTTGTTTTCTTCTTCGGTAAAAAATCTTCCAGAAGCGGGTGTTACTTTTTCTATATCTTTATATGAAGCATGTGTACCAGAAAAATTTACATTTTGTTGAAATCCACGCCATTCAAGTATTGCGTTTCCGGCAATTACCCCCATCACTCTTTTAATATGCGATACATTGTTTTTATCTAATAACGCTTCTGCATCTTCTGGAGTAAGTGTGGTAATTACAATACCAAGTGCTTGTGCTGGAGGACCATCAGATTCCGAGGCGCCAGCAAGAATGGCAATTTGATCGGTGCCACGACGTGCAATTTGGTCTACTATTAAACTTTGCGCTCCGGCACCAACCGAGGTTACCAAAATAATCGCAAACATACCAATAATAATACCAAGCATGGTTAAAAAAGACCGGCGTTTTTGTGTTAGTAGGTTATTTGTTGCGTGGCGTATTGTTTTTCCAAGACGCATACCATTATTTTTTTAACGTACCATTTTTTGCAAACTTTCTTTTTGATACCGTATTATCTGATTCTATATTTCCATCTCGAATACGAATAATTCTTTCGGCGTGATCTGCGGTATCCTGTTCGTGTGTTACCATTATAATGGTTTTTCCTTGTTTATGTAGGTCTTGAAGAATAGAAAGTATTTGGTTTCCAGATTTTGAGTCAAGATTTCCTGTTGGTTCATCGGCAAAAACAATGTCTGGCGTGTTTACAATTGCACGTGCAATTGCGGCGCGTTGTTTTTCTCCACCAGAAATTTTAACTGAAGAATAATCTGTGCGATGTTCTAATCCTACGCTTTTTATGGCGTTCATGATATCTTTTTTTGTATACGGTTTTTTTCTATACAACAGCGGTAATTCTACATTTTCATAAACGGTTGTTCGTGGAAGAAGATTAAAAGTTTGAAACACAAACCCAACATGCTCATTTCTCATTTCGGCAAGCTCATCGCTTTCTAAGCTGGATACATCTTTTCCTTTGTATTTATACACTCCTTCAGTAAGAGTATCAAGAAATCCTAAAATATGCATGAGTGTAGATTTTCCCGAACCACTTGGCCCCATAATTGCAACAAACTCTCCTTCATGAATAGTTAAATCAATGCCGTGTAGAATTTTGGTAACAATCTCACCAGTTTCAAATTGTTTTTTTACATTTTTTATTGCAATGATGGGTTTTTTTGGAGGCATATTATTCTTTTTCTTTTAAGAATGTAATAATGTCATCATTTTCTTGTAGTCCAGTTATTATTTCTATCATTCCTTCATCACCACGAAGACCGGTGGTAATTTCTACCTCGGTATATTCACCAAGTGTTTTATTTGTTATAACTTTTACAAACTTTTTCCCATCCTTTTCGCTAATTGCTCGTTGTGGAATAATAAACACATTATCTTTTTTGTCGGTTTCTATAGAAACATTTACTGTCATTCCTGGTTTTATGACAAAGCCATTTTCTTTTTTATCGAGTGTGACAGTAGTTTTATAATAAATAACACCAGAAATTTCTGTTTCGGCTGGTTCAATTTCTGTAACGGTGCCAGTAAATACCACATCCTCACCAAAAGCATCAAAAGTCATAGTCGCTTTATCATTGGTTGCAATTTTTGCAATATCTGATTCGGAAATATCTACTTTCACAAATAAATCAGAGGAAATCAGGGTGATCACTGGAGAATTTATACTTACAATTTCACCAACTTCTACATCAAGTGCAGAAATAGTCCCGTCGGCAAGTGCTTTGAGCTGTCTTTTGTTTAGTGTGTTTTGGGCTTCAGAAACTTTTGCATTATGAAGTAATACATCGGCTTGAAGTGGTGCCAAATCTACACTTCTTGGTGGTGCAATAAGGGTGGCATGTGCTGCTTCTGCTTGATTAAGTATGGCAACTTGTGTTGCGACTGCTGCTCTTGCGTGGCTTTTGTTTGAGACAACTTCTTTTTGAACATCTTGTAAGTCTTGCAATGCTTTGTTATATGCAATTTGATACGAATCCAAACTATTTTGTGCAGTGCTTATTGCTTGCTTGCTTGTTGTAAGACTGCTGGCGCTAGTATTAACCGCAGTTTGTTCTGTATTAATATTAGATTTGAGTGTGTCTAGCTCTGACACGGTTAATCCTTGGGCTACAATGGTTTCGTCTAACATAACGGTCATACTGAGTAAAAATGTTTGGGTTTTTTGAATAGCATCTTGAGTTTTTTCAACTAATGTATCAATGGTTCCGTATTCTTCTTCGCCAGAAAGCGGAACAATATCTAGTTCTATTGCTTGAATAAATCGTTTGGTGTTTCCATATTGTGACTCTGCCGTAAAGACAGTGCTTTTATCTGTTGCACCAAGTAAGTTTTCATAATCATCATTTGCTTTTTCATTGTCCACACCTAAAATTTTGTCGGACTCTTGCAAGGCATCTTTTAGTGTAGGTATGGTAGATTTTAATGTGTCTACTATGTCTTGGTATGCTTCTCGCACACCACCAAATTCTTCTTGAATTGGGTCGTTTGCTGTGTTTTGTATACGTAAATTATTTTCCGCAGTTTCTAATGCTTTTTGTGCCTGATGTAGTGCTTTATTGCTGTTTACAATAACTTTTTCTAATTCTACTTCAGCACTAGTTAGACTAGCATTTTTTTGGGCAACAGCAGCAAGAGACTCGTTTATTTCTTCTTGTGTGGCACCGGCAATTCTTTGGTCAAGTTTTGCTTGTGCGGCTTTTCTTGTGGCGCGGGTCTGAAGTACTACAAATTGCTCTTTGTCTGTGTTTAGTGCCGCAATTAATGTGCCTTTTGTGACAATATCACCAACTTCATGGTAAATATCTACCACTTGACCACTTGATTCCCAACCATACATTACTTCCTGGGTGCTTTCTATGGCACCTGTTTCGTTTACGGTTTGGACTAGTGTTTCTTTTTTTACGGTTGTGCTAGAAAATTCTGGAATGACTGGTTGTGATTTTTTGTAATAGAAAAATCCTCCGCCTGCAAGGATAATAATAACAAAGAACCAGAAGAGTTTTGATCGAATAAGTTTTTTTATCATAAAGAGTGTTTACTTTTTATATATAGTATACCATGAAAATGGTGAAAATAAAGGGATTTTTTTAATTTTTTACATATTGCAACAGTTTCTTTTTGGCTTCTTCAGGTTTTAGGTTAATATTTTGTATGGAGTAAATCGGTACCCACTCGAAACTATATTTATTTTCTTTTGTTTGCCGTTGTTTTTCTTCACCGCCCAGTCTAATGGTTCCAGAATACCGTGTTGCAAGAAAGTAATATTGATGTGCATTGCTGTCTTCATGTTCAAATAGTAATTTCTCTACTGTAACGTCTATTGAAGCTTCTTCTTTTATTTCCCTAAGCACACCCTCTTCTGGTGTCTCGTATTTTTCTATATGTCCGCCAGGAAAAACAAAATAATCCATACCATTTTTGTGTCTATGTAAAAGAAGGATATTGTTGTTTTGTATAAGTATTATCGCAGCTCTTTTGTATGGCATATGTGTGGATTATAGCACATAACAAAAAAACCACAACAATTGTTGTGGCGGGGCTTTTGTTTTGTTTGCCCCAAAAGGTTGCTAGTCGTCCTAGCCTCTATAACCGGTGGCGATATATATTGCACCGATAAAGGCAGCCAGAAAGAGAACAAGCTCTTTTTTGGTATATTCCTTTTTTTCTTTAAAGATAAAAAGTCCCACAAGCGCAGGAATAACCATGGCAGAGACAAAAAATATAGGCTTTACTACGGTTAATGGTGCAACTTGCAATGCCCAAAATGTAAGCCAGATATTTGCCATAATAATTACACTCACTACAAGCATAAGGCTTATATTGCTCGTGCTGACGGTTAAGGAGAGTTCTTTTTTTATAGGAAACCCCCTTTTTACCAAAAAAATCCCAGTCGCTGTAATGCATGCACCGCTATACCACCCAAGAATAAAGGTGCCAACACCAACTTGCTTAAGCGCAAAATAGCGCATAAAGAATGTGGCAAATCCCCAGATTATGGTAAAAGTTGCAACGTGAAGAAAAAAACGAAAAGGAAGATATGATGTTCCTTCGATTTTCTTTGTCATTTTAAGGTAATTAATTACAGTAAAAAGCATTACGACAGCGCAACAAATAATAAGACCAATACCAATATTAGGAGTAAAGTATTGCGATTCATTTAGAATGGAGTATCCTAAGCTAATTGCAATAGCATCATCAAAAAAAGCAAATACCGAAGTGGCAGAGAGGTTAATATCATTTGCGCGCCATTGTGAGTAGGCGGCGAGTCCATTTACCGCACCAATACATGCTATAACACCGATGGTGTAGGAAAAAGAAAACTGTCCAAGAAAAATGGCCAAAACGCAGGCATAGATTGCACAAAAGAAAAACTGCAAGAAAAATCTTCGAGTAAAGTGCTCTTGTAACACTTTCCCTTTTAGAATAATAGGAAAAATAGTGTTTATGAGAACAATTCTCAGAACAATAGGAATATACCACATGGTATACGCTCCAGTTATCTATGGTTTATTTTACGTAAAAAGGGCGAAAAAACAGGTTGTGTCCTCCATTTTTTGTAACACGGTAACTACCATAGCGCATTTTGAGTAATATGTCAATGTATTCATGTAAAAAAAGAACCTCACCAAAAAGTGGCGAGGTTGTGGGCGAGAGTTAAGAATCCGATCACCAATTTGAAGATAAAAATTACCCTTTACCAAAATTAGATTTTGGCTTGATGGCATGGTTCCAGAGTATCTGCCAATCGTTTTGGTGGATTTGCTGAATAACCAACGGAACATGTTGTGGTGCAGTTAGCCCTTCTCCTGGATAGAATTGCTGCCACTCAGAAGTGGGTATTTGAGCATAAAAGGCTACAAGTGCAAATGCTTTCTTTGGAACATCAGCGCTCGGTTTTATACTTAGAACATGCTGATAGAGTCCTTTCCACGCTGCTTGTTGAATGTTGCAGTTTTGAATATACCTGCGTTTTAACATTTTTTGGGAGTTTTCTGGAATATCTCTACCTGGCATCGCTAGGTTTGTGAGATTTTTAAACTCTGTGTAAGAAGTATTTGCTTTTGCAGCCATTGTTGCAAGAATTCTTGCCTCCGGAGTGAGATTTTTTCCTCTTGGCATACCGTATCCTTTCCTTGTGTGATGGTATGTGTCGAAATGACTTTAGTAGAGTAGTAAAAAAGAGCATCTTTGTCAAGGTCTTTGTTTGACCATTTCTGGAGTAATAAAAAAGATAGTTTTTTTCGCATCGCTTTCTTGGGTGCAAAGTGGAACCATGCCACGCTTTATATAATTGCCAAAGTACTGTGCTTTTGATGTGCTAATTGTTCTTCCAACAACACCATTTACACCAAGTGCAAAAAGACGGTTTAAACGGAGGTCGAACAAGGTAGAACCACAACCTTTTCCTTGAAACTCTTCTGCAATAGCAAAGTCAAGAAAGCAGCCAATAGTATCCCAAGAAAATTCTGAAACAATATGTTGCACTTCGGGCGTACCATGTTGTTTTTCTGGATATCGTTTTTGTATTAGTGTAAGTGCACAGCTTTTCTCGCAAGCAAAATACGCGGTAAAACCAATTATAGTACCTTCTTCTGAAAATAGAACGATATACTCGCCGCCATAGCCACCGTTATATGTTGGAAGAAGAAAGGACAGTAGTGTTTCCTTGGCGGAGTTATATGTCCAAAACTGCTCGATTTGTTCGCCTGCTTCTGTAAACACGGTACCTTGACCTGCTTGTTCCCAAAGAACATGTGACCACGATATGTTTTCGGTTACAAGGTGCCAAAGATTATTATGCGTCATAAGATCTTTGGTTTCTGCACTAAAAGTGCCAAACTGCTGCATTATGTTCCCGGACTCACGAACACAAAGCAACTCTTGCCAACTTCCGGACCAAAATGACGTGGCATATTGAGTCGTAAGGTCATCGAGTAATTCTGATGTAAGTGAGTCACATGTAACAATTTTGTGAATCATAATTTCTCCAATAACAAAAAGAAAAAAGAACAGACGCCCTTAAAAAGGGTAAAAAGGGGAGAGGCTGTCCACTTTTTACCACCTTTAAGGTGTGGTGGTAAGGTTTTTCAGTATCTGTTTGTATACCGCCTCTCCTTTTTGTAAATTTGTTTTAGATATATATTCATTTGGGGCGTGAGCCTGACCTGGAACACCAACACCAAATGAGCAGAGTGCTGTATTTGGGTAAATTTGTTTGAGCATTGCAATGTCTAGATACCCAAAGTTTTTTGGATCAAGATATATCGTACCCCCGATTGATTGTGTAATGCTTTTTTGTATTGGTTCAAGTGTGTTTCTTTTTGTTTCAAAACCTGTTTCATCAAAATGTATATCAATATCTATATTTTTAATGTCACGATCTTTTGCATATTCTTTTATTTTTTGCACGATTTCTTTTCCGGTTATTTCTGGAATGGTTCGTATTTCTACAAGTGCCTCAATCATTTCTGGTGTAATATTTCCTTGGTTTTGAAAGGTATAGTTTGATACACTCTTTTTCTTTACACATCCTGATTGTACTGTTGCGATATTGATTGTGGGTTTGCCGAGGGTTTTTGAGGAAAATGTTTGTATATATTTTTGTGTTTTCAAAATGACATCAAAAAAATCTATGAGTATATTTTTTTTTGCTTGCGCGCTGTGTTTAGGTGTATCAGAAATACGAATGGTGCATTCCATAACACCTCTACAAGATGTGCCGAGTGCACAACCATTCCCATCTATCGATAGAACATGTTTTGGGTTTATTTTTTTTGCCTCTTTTGACTGAACAAAATACTTCATTCCGGCAAATTGAGATTCTTCGTCAACATACCATAATAGTGCAAGTCCTTTTGTGTTACCACATTGTAACAATGCAGAAAGAAATGCAGCAATGTTCCCTTTTGAATCAGTGGCACCAAGTCCTATAATATTTTTTTCTGTTTCTTTTGGTGTAAAAGGGTCGGTATTCCAAAGGAGTGATGGTGGTACCGTGTCTATTTGGTTTACTACAAGGAGTTTGGTTGGAAATCTATCTGTTGCAAAAATATTATATCTATTTTTAGCTACTTTTTGTGCAGAAACAGCAAGATGCGGAAACTGTTTGCACATAAAGGAATACAAAAAATCACTTACCGGCTTTTCATTCTGTTTACCATCTTTGTAACTTGTTAGGGAAATAAGTTTTTTTGTGAGTTGTATTGTGTTTTTCATACAGATAAAATAAAAAAACGTCTTCCGACGAATTATATCTTAAGTACACCAAATATTGGTTACTTAAGAAAATAATAATGGCGTACATTGTATGATAAGTAATTTCTCATATGTTTTAGTGTGTTAGTATGTTAACACATAATAAATAAATTGTCAACAGTGCCTGTGGATAGTGGGGATAATTATATAAACACTCACTTTGCTTATATCTTTTTTAATGCAATAGTGTAACCATCTTCTCCGTGATTTTTCCAATGAGAAATTCGTGTAACGGTGGTGGTACTCATGCCGGTCTTTTTTGCCACGTCTCTATAAGAAAAACCCTCGTCTAATAATTGTGCAGCATAGAGTCTGTTTGCCATTTCGTGTAATTCTTCTATGGTGCAAATATCACGCAAAAATTTAAGCATATCGTGCTCATCTTTTATTTTAGTAAAGGCTTTTGCTAGTGTTTTAATTTTTTTTGTTTTCCAGGTTGGCATAAATTTGTGTGTATTATTGTAATAATACAAGTATATCATAAGATATATATACTTTACTAAACCTTGACAAAGTACATAAAAAGTGGTAAGGTGCACCTGTTCGTCCAACCGTTATTTATAGAAAGGAAATGTAATGATAGTCCCAACAAAGATTATACTGGCTCCCGCTGGCGCAGCTTCTCCAGATGGAACTTTAACAGAACAGGGGAAGAAGCAAGTGGAGGGTATGGTTCATCGTATTTCACAATACTACACGTCTGTTAGTATTATATACCATTCCGGGATTGCGAAGACTGAGGAATCAGCACGTATTGCAAGAGGTGTGTTTGAAAAACAGATCCCGGTAAGTATTGAAAGTGGTCTTTGTCATGAAGAAGTGTTCGAAGACTTTTATAAAACATACCTCTGTTACAAGAAGGATACTACAGGATTCTGTGGAAAAACGGTACAAGAAGTGTTGAGTATAAGTCCCGCAATGCAAGCTGGTAGGATTGAGTTGATTGACACAATCTTTTCGATTGCAAGAAGTATACAGCAAGGAAGTGTTGCTCTTTGCTTCTCTCATCCGTTTTACTTAGAACTTGCTGCCGTGCTAGATGATAAAGATCCAATTTTTTGCGGTATTAAGCCTGGTTCCGCTATTGTGTATTCGGTAATGTGGAATGATATTATGTCTTCGAAATTCATTTATGGACAACATGTAATATAAATAATATCATCAGTTGCTCTTTTTTCTAGACCAAGCATATTTGCTTTGGTCTTTTTTATATTAAAAAAGCCGTAAGCGTGTAATACGTTACGGCTACCTGGCGAAATGCGCAGGGTTTAAGGGGTGCAAAACGAACAATGAGCAGGGAGCTTTCCTATTTATTTAGTATGCGATCCCCAAGGCACGTACTAAATCCATCACTTCTTTTGTTCACTGCATCTTGAGCTGCCTCTTGAAGGGCTTGCTCTATGTTGATGACAGGATTGGTGGTGGACTCGGGCTTTTCAGATTGAGGATGACTTCGAAGGTTGATCGGATTTTGGCGACTTCCGTTACGACCACGAGCTGGTCTTCGGTTCTTACGCACTTTGGTTTTCTGCGGATCTTTTTGATGCACTTTCACTTCATCAAATAAGACCCTTCCGTCATGTATTCTCACTTGAAAGCGTGCTTTTCTATATTTTTTGTACGGGTAGATGTGCATTGTCTGCCCCTCCTTGGTTTGAGACACGGCTACAACACCCACAACATTGTCGCCGGGTGAGAATCTGCTCCAATTGCCGTGGTATTCAAACTGCACGTTATCCCAGTACAATGGCCCTACCTCAACGATTGTCTGTTCTGAGAACATTAAGACATTGGGCACTCTTTCAACCTCAAATTCTTTGAGGACATCTCGGAGGTGCTCTCTGATTGGGTTTACTCTTGGTGGCTTTTGCTTAGTGAAAACGACTGCTTCCACACTCCATTTGATTGGGAAAAAATCTTCTCCGTCCTTGGGGGCGCGTATTTTCATAAGCGTTCCAGACTCCTCAGTTTCATTCTCCTCAACCTGCCTAAAGGCGTCATCAATGTATACATCTAGACCAGTGAAGGTCCGACCTCCGTCTACCTCTTTCTCAAAAACGACGATAAGAGCCTTCACCATCTTCCCAAAATTTTCTTGCACATTACCGTGGTAATGGCAATTGAGAATTATGCCACCAGTATTCAGACCTTTGACACTAACTCCATTGCGCCAGAAGACTGGGATCTGCACTTCCTTACCTTCTATATAAACAGAATTGCCACCTCCCCTGGAGAAGTGACGATGTTCTTTTGGTACTTTTATTTTTGTTATTTTGTAGTGGAGGGCATTTGGATGGGTCTTGATACCAAATTTTTCTTCCACTTCTTTGGCGACATTAGAACTGGTGCTCTTAGACTCAACTTCATTAGTGCTGGTATCATCCTGAGTCTCAACGACCTCAGTCTCAACAACAAGGTCATTAGCATCATTGTTGGTATCATTGTTGCCAGCTTCGGCAACACACTCATCATTGGTATCAATTGGACATAGGTCAACATCACCACAAACTCCGTCACCATCGATATCATCATCAGGATCGTTTTTTTGCTGCTGTTTTTCGGGAGGCAAGGGTGGTGGATCAGCTTTGGTGATTTGATTGATAGTGTTACGCTTGAAAAGCGAAACAATAAGATTAAATAGTTTCACGTTATTTCCTCCTTGGGAATGTGAATGAATTGTAACGACAGAGAGAAAAGAACTATTCTCTTCTGTCACGAATAATGCAAAATAACCTTATCAGAAAAAATAGGATTTGTCAAGCATATATTATTGAAATTGTTTAAATTTCACTTATTTTAGCTTAAAATGTGTATTCCATATAAAAATTATTAGCATAAAATATTATATTGATTTCAGTTTTTAACTATGTTATAGTGTATACATTACATAATTTGGCTTATATTACACAAAAACATATGAATTTAAGAAAATTTTTTATCCTTTTTATAGCATTTTTTGCTATTTTGGGCACCGCTGGCTGTGGAGATGCACAATCACCGCAAAAATCGGCTTCATTGGCGTATACTAATAATAACTACGATTTTTCATTAACATACCCTAGTGGTTGGTTGGTGATGGAGCAACCAGACGCAGAGGCACCATTGCTTGATTGGGTGTATTTTTACAGAAAAGACGCAAAATCTAATAAAGGGTTTGATGTAATTGGTGTGTGGGTATATGAAGATGACTCATTTAAAGAAGAAGAAACCTATGATAGAAGAAGAAGTGTAGTGAAAAAACACAATGATCTGTATTATGTTTTGTCATATCAAGGAAATTCAAGTCCAAAAATTACAAAAAAAGCCTTTTCTACAATGAAAAAGTCATTTCATTTTTCCCCAGCTTCTTAGTATATAATAGAATAACTTGAAC
Source organism: Candidatus Magasanikiibacteriota bacterium (assembly GCA_002716765.1). GTDB lineage: Bacteria > Patescibacteriota > Patescibacteriia > Magasanikbacterales > UBA922. Next base: position 13,302 of record PBBY01000017.1, on the reverse strand, counting down.
TCTATTTTGTTTGGCGGTATACTGTGAAAAACAAGCAGAAAGGGTTGTTGTCATGAAGTTGTTCTTTTTTCGTTTTGTGCTTTGTATCACATTGTTACTTTCTTTGTGTATAACATGCATAATTCTCTTCTCTTCTTTTCTTTTTTACATTTCATTTTTACGACATATTGGAAATCCTGTGTGTGTTCGGTCTTGGAGTTATCTTGTTAACACAATCTGTTACAGAATGCTTGGGATACGAGTCGAGGTGGCATACAGTCTTAGTTTGGACCCAAAAAGACCAGTTGTTTTTCTTGGTAATCATCCAAGACTTTTTGAAATTCCTGCCTATGCAAAGGCTGTTTTGGCAATTATTCGACGGCGCAATATTGTGCCAATTGTAAAATCTGAATTACAAAGAACACCGTTTGGTTTAGCGGCTGTTTTTTTGGGGGCACTCCCAATAAAAAGGGAAAAAGGTGTGCATGCTGTTGCCACTATTCATCGTTGGGCAAAAAAACAAACAGGATTTCCTGCAATTGTGCTCTATCCAGATGGAACACGGGCAACAAGAAAAAAACAGCAGCGAGTAAAAGAAATATTGTTGGAAAAATATAACGACCCAAAAAAACAAGCAATCATTTCTCGGATATGCTCGGTAACTATACCACCAAAAGTTGCAGGATTGCATGCGCTGCTAATGGGTTTAGAGAATCCACAATGTGTGCTTGTTCGAGTAAAAAACAATAGAGGGGTAACCTCATTATTTGATTTATGGAAAAATGGACCGCCAACGTGCGTTTCTGTTGTTGTTGAAGGAATTCAGATTACTTCTGAGGATTCGCAGGTGCTCCAGGATGAACTATTTAATCTATGGGATAAAAAGGTGGTGTCGTTTTTACGGTGAGACCGTGATGGAGGGGTTATATTATATAAACAGTCACATGACTGTTTTTTTATTGACAAATAATAGAATATACGATATACTCTGCATTATGTTTTTTTAGAGGAGGAAAAAAATGGGTTTTGAAGAATACTTGATTCAACAGTTCCAAGGAAAGGGCGTACCAGTTTTACCGGTAAAAACACTACAACTAATGCTTAAGGAGATTCCATACGAGCAAGTGAGGGAAGAATGTGACCTCCTTATTATTCACCATTGTGAAGAGGTGAGGATAGGTGATTTTCGTTGCATGATTTTTTTTGACAAAACATCTCGTGATTCTTGTATGGTAAAAAGATATGTGCATCACACAGAATTATATGGCAAAAGATGTATTGTTTTTTCGCAATCTTTGCGAGTGCCTCAACGAGTAACTCCTGTGTCTTGTAAAAAAAGGATGGAAGAGGATGAGAAAATTGTTAACAACTGTGTTCGTTCACTGTTGTTTCATGAACTTATTACATTTTGGGTTATGCCATGGGTTGTTGAAAAAATACGACAATTTTATATAAGGAACGGTGATATTTTTGGTGGTTTAAATCCACAGGATATTGCGCTACGGTATACGAGCATATTAGCTCGCTTCTATGAAATATGGTATGCAATACACCTCTTTGATACAGGGCAGGTTGCGTGGTATTTGGAGAATTCTTATGAAATGCGAAGAAGAGATGCTCTAGTCTAGAGTGATTTTTCATTATTTCGTATAAAACACCGGTCAGCACGACCGGTGTTATTTAATTTGTTAACATATTTTTGAGTGTTTCTTCTGCTATTTTTGGATCAACTGTTCCTTCGGAGGCTTTCATTACCATTCCAATAAAAAACGGGAGTAACGCTTCTTTTCCGGACTGATATTCAGCAACTTGTTTTGGATATGTATTAATAACATCGGTAACAATTTCTGTAATTTTTTGTGTGTCTTGCACCATACCATACCCTTTTTCTTCCATAATATGTGTGGGGTCTAAATCATTACTTGACTCTACCATTTGTACTAGAATTTTTTGCGCATTCATCGCATTAATTTTATTTGTATAAATAAGCGCAATCAGTTCTGCCATGTTTTCTGGACTGACGGCAAAATCCTCAATTGATTTTTTTTGTTCATTTAGTAGTCCAAGAAGCTTATTAGAAAGCCAGGTGCCAGTAAGCCGTGCAATTTTTTGCATTTTTTGTTCACGAATTATTTCGGTGCTACCTTTTACTTCTGGCATAGTGTGAAGCCAGTCTGTAATTTCACTCATTACTGATTCGGTAAAATTTGCTAATGCTTTTTGTTGGGTAAGAATATGTGAATCGGCGTAAGAAAAACCATATTCACTATGAAAACGTTTCTGTTTTTGTAATGGTAATTCTGGAAGTGATATAGTGCCGGCTATGTTTTCTGGATGAAATGGTGGAATATCTGGTTCAGGGAAATATCTGTAATCTGCAGCACCACCTTTTTTTCTTTGTAATACTGTTTCTTGTTTTGCTTCATCCCAACCACGTGTTTGTTGTGTCCATGTTTGATTTTGTTCTAGCAATGAAATCTGTCTTTCTGTTTCGAATATAATACCACGTTCAACTGACTTAAATGAATTAAGATTTTTTAGTTCTACTTTTGGGTTAAGTGCCACATTGTGTAATGGCTTAACTACGCCATCGACTATTTCAAATGTTCCGGCGGTTTGTACCGAAATATTTGCCTCGCAACGCATTTGCCCTTTTTCCATATGAGCATCGCTTACACCCAAATACCGAAGGAGTGTTTGTAATTCTTGGCAATATTTTTTTGCTTCGGTTGCCGACATGAAGTCAGGTTTTGTGACAATTTCTACCAACGGTAATCCTGATCTATTAAAATCTACCAATGTTTTATCGTTTTTATGAGTAAGTTTTGCTGTGTCTTCTTCTAAGTGGACGCGCTCTATACCAATAATTGCGGTGTTTCGTATATTTTTTTCTAGAATAAACTGCAGTTCGATTTTACCATTTTTTGCGATAGGTTCGTCGTATTGTGAAATCTGATACCCTTTTGGTAGGTCTGGATAAAAATATTGTTTTCTGTCGAATTTTGATACCGGTAAAATGCTACAACCCAAAGCTTTTCCAACTTTTATGGTGGAAATAATAGCTTCTTTGTTTGGTGTAGGGAGTGAACCCGGTTGGCCAGTACACACATCACAAATTTGTGAATTTGGCTCTTCTGACTCTGGGTTATTTGTACAAGGGCAGAACATTTTTGTTTTTGTATTAAGTGCAACATGCACTTCCATGCCAATAATGGTAGTATACGCCATAAAATGTAGTGATAAGTATAGTTTGTTCTTTTGTAATCGTTATTTGGATTGTATCATTATTCTATTATATTGAAAAGACCCGTTTCCGGGTCTTGGGTTATATATTATTTTGTTACGCTCTTTTTGAGCTCTATATATAGTATGGTTGGTGCAATGGTAAATAGTGTGGTAATAAGTAGTGTTATAAGAAGTGAGCCTAGGTATACGGCCAGCATGGTGAACATAAATAGGAGTGTTCCAGAATTTAGTGATGCAAATGAAAGTGCTCCTGTGACCAAAGGAGTGCCTGGCGCTAAAAGAAGAATGCCTGCCTCAATAAGACTAAGTATACCTTCGATGAGTAATAATAGTACACCAAACACAAATGATGGAGCAAAGAGGCGCCATAATACTCCCCACCATTTTCCGGCTACTAATTGTTTACTTGCGGTAAGTGCTGCCATGTTTTTTTTGTTGTCAAAAATAACAGCATAAACAGAAAAAGCATACCAGACAGAAAAAATAGTTCCAGGAATAACAAGTAATAGCATCCCGCCAAAAATAATAAGCCCAGCAATAATAGATACAACAAACATCGGCCAAACAAGCTTGATACTGTTGCTGGTTGTAACACGAAGAACTTTTGGTTTTTTTCCTTCATAACACTCCTTTATGGTTTGAATCATGGCAACAGATATCCACAAAGAGAAGATATAATATATAACCCATGCAAGAACTACCATAGCAGAGGAGAGTAAGGGTTTATAAACAATGCCGTTAGGGGAGGGTGTGCTAAATAACAAAGAAAGAAGTTGAGAAAGGAGTATGGCGACAACAGTTCCAACTAGCAACAACATGGCATAGTGAAAAAATAGAGAAAAATGTTTTTTATATAACGCAATACTTTGTTGAATAATTTCTTTTGCGGAAATAAGCATAGAAAAAAATTAAAATAATGATACACAAAGTATACCATTATAGCAAGTTGCTCGCAATAGAGTTGTGGCTTGTTAGCTTACTATTTGCTGGACCACTTTGTTATAAATTTCTTTATGGATATCTTCAGGGGAACGGAGTGTCTCATCTTTTACACAGGCAATAGAAGTAAAATCATCAAAATAGTCCAATAGATGAAGATATGCTTCTTCGGCGTGCTGTAAATGCATGATATCATTTTCGTGAATATCGCGCATTTTACCTTGTAAATATGATCGCGCATCTTTTTTGTCTACCAGTAGTTGAGACATTTTTGGCGGCATGTGTAAAAAGAGGGTAAAATCTGGTTTTGGAATACCAAAAGTAGTATATTCCAAGGTATGTGCCCAATCAAAAAATGCTTCTCGTTCTGTTTTGTTGCGTATTTTTCCTCCTTGATGTCCCATATTAGACGCAACATATCTGTTAGCAATCACAATAGTATCGTTCGCGAGCCACTGTGCAATAGTATTGCTCGCAGCCCACCTATCGACAGCATATAACATAGAGGCTCGTTTCGCACCAACTGCCTCTGCTGAACCAAGATTTCCGCGAAGATATTCTTCTATCATAACCGCACTTGGTTTGCCATATTGTGGAAAACTTATTTCTTTTACAGTATACCCTTCTTTTTTAAGTCGTCTTTCCAAAAGCTGGGTTTGAAGTGTTTTGCCAGAACCGTCGGTCCCTTCGATTTGAATGAGTAAGGAGGGCATAGTTATTTTCTTTTGTAGGTAATAATTGAAAAATGCTCTTTTTCATCTTGTGCTACCACCTTCCATGGTAACATGTCTATATCTGGAAAGAATGTATCGCAGTGATCTACCTGCATGTGTACTTCTGTTATATATAGCGTGTCGGCAAAAGCGAGTGTTTCCTTGTATATTTGTGCACCGCCAATAATAAAGCGTTTCGTCTTTGGGTAAAGATTAGGGATTTCGCTTATATTGTGCATAATGTCTACACCTTCTGGGACAACGTACTCTTTTTGTGTGGTAATCACAATATTTTTTCTATTTGGCAAAGGCCTATACTTTGGTGGAAGAGATTCCCAAGTTTTTCTTCCCATTATTACGGTGTGGCCTGTGGTAATTTTTTTAAAAAAAGCTAAATCTTCTGGTAAATTCCATGGAATGGTACCATTTTTCCCAATACAATTATTTGTACTTTTTGCCACAATAAGTGCTATCATATGTGTGTAATTATAAACCAGTACTTCCAAAGCCGCCACGATCTTTTGTGTTCATTGACGACACTTCGGTAAAAGTAATTTTTGGAATAGGGAGTATACTTGCTTGTGCAACCCGTTCTCCTTTTTGTATAACTGACTCTTTGTTAGAAAAATTATATACTGCAATTAAAATTTCATCGGTTTCACCACAATAATCGCTATCAACTACACCAACACTATTCGATAACATTAAGTGCTTTTTTGTTGCCAAAGAAGAGCGAGCAAAAATATATAATGCATGGTGGGGCGGTGTTGCAATAATAAGGTTTGACGGAATGCGCGCAAGAGATTGTGGTGGAATTGTTATGTCAATTCGACTATATAAATCAAAACAAGCCGATCCGGGAGTTTGGTATGCTGGAAGTGGTAGCGAAGCGTCTATTCTTTTTATGGCAACGTTCATTTTTATAATTATATAAGTGATCGTTTTTGTAATTCTTGTAAAATACTTTGCAATTGTTCTTCTTTACTTAGGTTTCCATTATCAAGTACAACAGCATCGTTTGCTTTTATTAACGGGCTTTCGGCCCTGTTTTCATCCATGTGGTCACGTTCTTGGATATTTTTCAGTACGGCATCAAAAGATATGTTTTCACCTTTTTCTTGAAACTCTTTAAAACGTCTTTCTGCTCTAATTTCTGGGGCTGTCGTCATAAAAATCTTTAAATCTGCCTTAGGGAATACTACGGTACCAATATCTCTTCCATCCATCACTAAACTTTCTTTTTCACCCATCTTTTGCTGTAATTCCACTAACTTTTTCCGTACAAAACTATACGTGCTAATTGTGCTTACTAACTTTGTTACTTCCATTCCTCTAATTTCTTTTTCTACTAATATGGTGTTTAAATAGGTTTGATTTGTTTGTGTTTCTGGATTAAAACGAAATTCAATTGAGATATTGTTTAATGCGTGTTGTAGTTTTTCTTCATTAACAACCCCATCTACAATTATGTTGTGTTGTAATGCATACAAAGTAACACACCGGTACATTGCGCCAGAATCAATATACGCAATATGTAGTTGTTTTGCTAAATCTTTTGCCACGGTACTTTTTCCGCAAGAAGAATGACCGTCGATGGCAATAATAAGTTTTTTTGTTTGTGTTTCTTTCATAAAAATTATGACATGTTCCAAAAAAGATCTTCTTTTTTTGGTATACGATTATGTTTTTTATCTGCTGCTACTTTTTTCATTACAAGCGTTCTGTTTTCTCTGGTGAAAATAGTGTGAGCATTTTTTAATAAATACACCTCCCGAATCTGCTGTGCAATAATGGCATTCCAACAGTTTTCACAACACCACCAATGACCAAAAAGATACAGATCGGCGTGTTTAATGTTTTGGTTATTTTTAATAGCATCTTGAATGGCTGTAATTTCTGCGTGACCCGTTTGTTTGCAGATATTTTTGCACAACTCATAACCTTCACCGGTTTTACATCCTTGTTCATATCTTGGGCAAAATGGTTGCCACTGCCCTGTGTTTGCTCCTTTACCAAGCAGTTTTCCATCTTTTACAATTGCTGCACCGGTTTGCCACCACGAGCAGCCAGAGTCACTTTGCGCTGCTTCTTGTGCTTTTTGCATCCATATATTTTCTAAAGACACAAAAGAAAATGTTTTTCCTTTTGGTAAATAGGGATATATTGGAATTGCTTTACTCATTTTTTGGTGTTGTGGTAATAGTATAGGATTGCTTCAGTTCTTGCAAGGTGCCATTTTGAATAAACTGTACTTCTTCCTTTGAGTCTGGTTTTGTGCCAAGACTATATGGTGTTGCGGTGTGGTATTTTGCTTCCTGAACGCCGTGCTTTCCTGCCTCTTTTTTTGGAATGTCTTCCTTTAGTTCATAAAAAACAATCTGACATACGCGTTCTCCCGGATAAATTTTTAGTGAATGTACACTATTGTTTCGAATAGGAATAATTAAATTACCAGAATAATACGGATCAATAACACCACTTTCAATAGACAGCGCGCGACGCGAGCTAGAACTTCGTGGGTGTAAAATACCTGCAATATTTCCAGCATTTAAATGAATTTTTTCTAATGTAGAAGCAACTACTGATTCTCCGGGAAGAATTTCAAAATATTGTTTTGGTTGTAATTTAATGAGTCTAAAATTTTCTTCCAAACTTGATTGGTTTACATAGTCAGCAACCACAGCTTCGCGACCATTTTCTGTAAGTTTCCATGTGTGTGGAATATAAAAACTCCATCCCACACGAATATCTATTGCAGCTGGTTGTAGCTGAAATGCATCGATTGGTGGATCAAAAGCAAGGGTGTTGTTATTAAGCGCATCGATTAAATTATTTTTTGTCAGAATTGCCATAGGATTATAATACAATTTTCATATTAGAAATGTGAGTAAGAGGGGAGTATTGTTTTTTTAATTGTGCAAAAATTTCTGTTGTTAAGGATTCATCACCTTTTTCGGCACGATCATAATAATCAGGTTGTGCGTGAAAGTGTATTGCCGGATGATCATGCTCTCTTTCGACGAGTTCCCACGCTTGCTCAAAGTGAGTGTCGTAAATATGCGCATTGCTAATAGAGTGGGTGAGTGTACCAGGTTGTACACCAAGTTTTCCGGCAAGAATAGCTTGAAGTAGAGCAAAGCCGGCAACATCATGCGGGCAGCCTAACATAATATCATTTGATCTGACAATGCTGTGAATATGAAGTTTATTGCCAATAATATTTGCTGTCCATGTGTACGGACAAGGAATATTCTTTTTTGTTTCTGGGTTTCCTAACCCATCTTCTCGTGGATCCCAGGTTATTACCACACCATGACGGGATCCGGGCTTATCTTGAAGATGTTCGATTAAAAGACCAAGCTGGTCACGACCAAATGCGTGGCGCCATCTATATCCATACGCAGCTGGAATGGTACCATCTTCTTCGGTAAAATCTTCCCAAATTTTGGTAAATTTCCCGACATAGTCCGCTGGCACATTGGTGCCCATTATAAACCAAATTTGTTCGGCAATAAAGAGTTTGAGTGGAATTTTTCGCAAGGTGAGCAAAGGAAATCCTTTGTCTAGATGAAATGTAATGCCTGGTAAAATCCTACAAATATGACCAGTTCTTTCATTTTTTTCATCAAAACCCTTATTCATAATACGAAGAACCGCTTGCTTATATTGTTCGTCAAATTGCGTCATAGAGTAACGGGTTAAATGGATTTATGTGTATTGTAGCAGAAGAGTAGAGTGTCTGTAAAATAGAAGAATAAAAAACGCTAGATTGTGCAAAAATAAAAAAACAGTCACATTTGTGACCGTTTTTTTATTGATTACTTAGAGTTGTATTTTTATACTTGGTCCCATGCTAGTGGAAAGGAAAAGGGATTTTATATAGGTACCTTTCGTTGCTGGAGGCTTAACTTTTTTGAGTGTTTCAAGGAATGTTTCAATATTTTCTTTAAGTTTTACATCATCAAAACTTACTTTTCCTACAGGTTGGTGTACATTTGCCGTATCATCATTTTTAAATGCTGTTTTTCCTTTTTTAAGATCCTCTATCATTTGTTTTACGTTTGGTCCAACGGTTCCAATTTTTGGGTTTGGCATAAGTCCTTTTGGTCCAAGCTCTCTTGCGGCTACTGCTAGTTTTGGCATCATTTCTGGTGTTGCGATTGCTACATCAAAATCAACTTTTCCGGTGTTTTTAATTTCTGTTATTTCCTCTTCACCACATACTATGTCGGCACCTGCATCTTTTGCCGTTTGTTCATCGTTTGGTCCAACAAAAGCAGCAATCCGTTTTGTTTTTCCTGTGCCATGTGGCAATACTACGGTTGCGCGAATTTGTTGATCACCTTTTTTTGGGTCAATACCAAGTCGTGCGTGAATTTCTACCGATGCATCGAACTTTACGGTACTAGTTTCTTTTGCCAAAGCAATTGCTTCGTCTAAGGTATAGACTTTTGTTTTATCGACCATAGTCTTTAGGTCTTCTATTCTTTTTCCCATATATATGTTTAGGGTTGGTATTGTGTTTATACAATACCTTACGTGGTAATAACCCTTGAGTGATCAAGGTTCCACATATAGTATGCTAGCTAGTGTAACGCAAAAAGCACTTGTTGTCAAGTGCTTTTCTTTGTTCAGGAATTAAGTTATTGTTGCCAAATAACCTGACAATTTTCTGGTTTTTTACCTTGGGAAAATGCTGCTGGACAACTATTATTAATATCATTATTTGGAAAACACACTGTTTCTCCGTCTATATTATACAGGACGCTAAAACAAGTAAGGCAAGCATCGTTTTGAATATAAAAAATATCGTTACCACTATAACATTGGGTCATGGTTGCTGGAATTGTGTGTGACTCTTGTGCAAGTAGGGCGGTAATGGTATGAAACCAGCTTGGTGTGGTTTTTACAAAGGTGCGCGGTTCGTTTGGTGTTGTTTGTGAAATACTTCCAGAGCCAGTTTGTGTTTGTGTGGATTGTTTTTTTTGGTTCCGTGTTGTTTGTTGAACGGTTGGTGCTTTTTTTGGTGTGGTACAAGAACCGGTGTGTTGGACCAAGACATTATTTTTACTTGCCAAACATGTATTCGTGTAGGTAATATTATCCATTCCGCAAACAGGTTCTGCAATAGTACTGCAATATCTTGGGGTGACTGGAATCTGTTGAGTGGTTTTTTGGTTTGTTGGTTGGGAAATAGTTTCTACCCCATTACTTGCCGCATCATCTTTTTTTGTTTCACATAGGCCTTGTAAAAAATCTGTAGCAAGACAGCGCAAGCCATCTGGAAGCAGGCAATAAATTTCTTGTCCGTTTTTTTCTGTATATGTAATTTCTGTAGTGTACCCTTGTCTTTTGCAAAATAAAAATGCTTGTTGCTGTACCGTTGTTTGTACAATAATGTCTTTTTGTGATTCGTCTACCACAACATCTTTGTCTGTTTTTTTACACCCTAAACCACCTAAAATAATAATGGACAACATGCTGTAAAGTAAAATCTTTTTCATATTATTTTTTTGTCACAATATGTTGCGGCTTTCCTTTTGTAAAAGCAGCAATATTATCTAGAGACGTATCTATAATGCGAAGTACGGCTTCTGAGGAATTAAATGCTAAATGTGGTGTTACAATCGTATTTGGGTGATCGATAAGAATGTTGTTCATAAGACAAATACGTGTATTTTTTATGGTGCAAGTTTTTTTTTCGAGCAACCGAAAGGTGTCTTCTAATAAGTCTTCTTCTTCTAAAACATCTAAGCCTGCTTTTGCTATAATACCTGACTCTAGCCCCCAAAGCAATGCTTCCGAACTTACTAAACCACCACGCGCTGTGTTAACTAGAACAACACCAGGCTTCATTTTTTGTATATTTTTTTTATTAATAATATGACGCGTACTTTTTAGTAGTGGTGTGTGAAGCGAAATAATATCTGACTTTTTCCAAATAGTAGAAAGTGGTACATACGTAAACCCTAAATCCTTTGCAAGATCTTTTTTTGGAAATTTGTCATATGCAATAATCGTTGTACCAAATCCTTGAAGCATTCGAATAACATTGGATCCAATTTTTCCGGTACCAATAATACCAATAGTTTTTTTATGTACATCAATACCGCGTAATCCTTGGTAATCAAAATTACCAGTTTTTACTCGTCGTACTGCTTTGTACAGGTTCCGAGATAAAGAAAGTATAAGACCAACGGTAAATTCTGCAACAGTTCTTTCGCCATAACTAGGAACATTGCATACGGTAATTTTTTTCTTTTTTGTTTGTCGTAAGTCTATATGATCAAAACCTGTTGAAAGTGTTGCAATGAGTCGTAATTTTGGCATTTTTTGCAATACGTTTTTGGTAATATGTGAATCCACAAAAGCACAAAGGATTTCTGTATCTTTTTCTATATTTGTATCATTAAGTGCTTCCGTTGAGAAGTGAACACGGTATTTTCTTTGCAGTTTTTTTTTCAGATAGCTGTGCATGTCTGGGGTAAGTGACAAATACACACTACACAATGGTTTTTTCATAGAAGATATTTTTGTATAGTATACCAAAAAGTATAACAAAAGGCGAGAGTGGTTTTACGTTATTTTTTTGCTATTTTCCATAGTCTGTTAAATTGATTTGTGAATGTACTTAAAATTTCTGGATTTTCGTAGACTGTGGCAACTGGACTTGGTCCCCAAACAATAGTAATTACTTTTTTTCCAATAATGTGGGTTTCTAGAGGGGTGTCCAACTCTTTTGGAAGAAACCGAAAGTGTATATGCTGGAGTTTTAGCTTTTTTGAATCAATATATGCTTTGCGGATTTTATTTTTGTGTTGCTCTGAGTACATTATTTTTATGAGCAGTTTTTTCTCGACCAGTTTTTGTTGGTAGTTTGTGTGAAAACTACGTACACGTTTTTCTATTTCTATATTTTGGTATATTCCTCCGAAAGTATATATTTTGGTATTTTCTTTTTCTAGTAGGGTTAGTTGATTTACAAAAAATGACTCTATTTCATCCCATCCAGAATATGTATGAACCTCTTGCTTCCATAAGTGGTTAAAGTATTTTTGGTATCCATCTGCAACACTCTTGTTTTCAATAATGTGTACTAACCCACCGTCTTTCCATATAATATTTGCAACTTTATTGTTGTAAATGCCGATTACATGAGGGCTTGCAACGGTTTCTGGTAAGTATTTAAAATAATAATATGGTTCATCGTTTAAGCTTGTACCAGATTCGGTACCAATTAATTCTCCTTCTGGGTCAAGAAGGTCATACCAGCGTATTTTATTCTCAAGCCTCCTCTGCTTTACACTTTTTGCAAGTTCTGGAAAATACATGTCCATTCCTTCTTTGCTTCCACCAATCCAACAGACTTCTGAACACATTGATATTTCATCAAAAAAAGTTTTTATACCTTCTTTTCCGTACAGCGTAGTAACGGTGTTTTGCCACAATAAATCGAAATAATTTTGATACATTTTAGCTAGTTCAATATTTTTTATTTCAATAACAGAAATTGGTTCAGTAAACATTTGGAGCGCAATCGTGTCATTGTAAATATATACTTGCGTAGGGCTTTTGTGTGGTTGGGGGATTGTTTTTAATTCAAATAATTCTGGATACTCTTTTGAAAGAGGGTCTGCATATGTTGTTTCTGTATATGAAATCATCTGCAAGTGTATTTTTTTTTGTATTTGTAGATTCTTATATGCCGTATATTTTTTTTCACCCATTAAATCACACCATTTGTCACCAATAGAGCCTATGATACGTATTGCATCTCCCTTATTTGCTTTTCTGATTACCGAAAGGCTGTGGTCTCTAAAACCGTCGATTCCTTCGTGGACAATTACTTCTTGTGTTTCTGGATGTGTTTTTAATGCATCTAATTCTTCTATAACTTGCTTAGCAAGACGTTCTTTTTCTCGTATCTCGTTCATAATTCTGGATGAATCTAGTGTTTTATACACAGCAACACCACGCTGCTGAACATCTGTAATAAGTTTCTTTTCTTTTAGTTTTTGTAATGATACGTACACTATGTTACGGTGCAGCTTTGTTTTTTGTATAAGCTCACCCGCTTTTGCTACGCCACCAAGCTCATAAAGAGACACATAAACCAACGCAAGGTTTTTTGAAAAGCCTATGTTTTGTAAATCTTTAAATAGCATATTTTGTCACTATTAGTATGATAAATAAGTAAAAAATGCTGTAATTACAGCCATATTTATCATATCATAGGTGTCATCATAAGTAAAGTGACAACATTGACAAAAGTATAAAACTATGATATGCTGCATTGTCAAGATAGTACACAGCAACACACATCTTGATACAAACAAGAATATATAGATCTTTACAACTGTAATGAAGAATGAATAGTATTGTATACAGAATATATTGTGTATAGTATGCTGTTCATTTTTTCAAT
>PBBY01000016.1 GCA_002716765.1 Candidatus Magasanikiibacteriota bacterium | reverse complement strand
GGTTTTGTAAACCGTCGGTCGCGAGTTCGAGTCTCGCAGATGGCTCAACTGTGAAAACATACTGTTGTCACAGAAATGGGTCGGTACCGGAGCGGTCAAACGGGGCAGACTGTAAATCTGCTGGCATTCGCCTTCGGGGGTTCGAATCCCTCCCGGCCCACAAAAAAAATCTTCTTTATAGAAGATTTTTTGTTTTAAAAAGCAAAAACCCGCCGCGCAAAGACGCGAGCGGGTTGGGGTTGAAAGAGCGAGCGGGGCGGGGGGTGTGAGAGGTATTTAGTGTTTAATACCCCTTTTTTGTCACCCACCCGTCAATGAGCAGAATTATGCCCACTAGGAGTGCAAAAGCACCCCAGAGGGTTGCAAGGATCAAAACAGGGAGATCCCCCCCCGTGATCCACAGTGAGATCGTTGCGACGCCGAGCATCGCAAACCCCACCCGAGTGGGGTTTGCTGCAACAGCAACCCCGCTAAAGAGAGAAAGTAGAAAGAAAAAAGTTCCTAGCATGATTATTAACCTCCATGCTTCTTGAACCTCTTTTGCGCAAAGCGCTAAAAGAGGTTGATTAGTGTTCTGAAACCATTATATCATATATTTCACACTTTGTCAAGTATTTACCTTGTTATTTTACAAATATACACTATATTTTGCTAAAATAAGCTAAATTATTATATACAAAATTTAGTGCTTTTTTGCTTTATTCCTGTCTATTTGAATGGTTTGCTGATTCAATTGTTTCATTGGTTTTTTGTTTTAAAAAGGTGTAAAAAGCAAAAGCCTGTGGTACAAAGGTGTGGATTGGTCTGAGGTAAAGAGAGTTGAAGTGTGTTTGAATCAATAATATGCGGTAATAAAAAAACACCTGCCAGCGCTTTGGGTAGGTGTTGTGTGGAAAAAGAGCGTGAACTCATACTTGCCGCACTTGATGAGAAAGGCTAAAAATTGCGAATAGCAGACTTATACCCAAAATACTGTTTGCTGTTATCGTGCTAAACTCTAGGCTTATGCCACAAGAGTTTTGTGATACAGGAATGAGCATTAAAACACTAATACCAATTTTTTCGATATTAGTTTTTAGTTTTCCGGCAAGAGATGCCATAATATTTGGTGCTTTGCCCACCTTTTTTCCGTACATTATTTTGTATACGCGAAGCATGGTGAGTGCCAGACCGATAGATATAATCGGTACACTAATCACCGCATAGACTTCGGACCAAAAATAGAGTAAAAAACTGATTGTAAACACTTTGTCAGCAAGCGGATCAAGAAATTCTCCGGTATGTGAACTTTGTCCAAACACCCTTGCGGCTTTGCCGTCCAAAAAGTCCATAATCCAAGAAATGCCAAAAAGTATGCTAGAATAGAGATACAATTCCTTCTCTTGAAAGTGGATAATAAACGGAATACAGAGCATTCCAGAGATGGTAATAAGATTGGGGAGCCAGCCTTTTAGCGCATCTTTCCAAATAACAGTAAACAAAATAAGCCTCCTTTTTTGTGTTGTAGAATGGAGAAAAAAACTTCCATTCATTTATTTGGGCAATAGTACAGTATACTATCACAAAAAGTTTGTCAATTTCAAAAAATTTTGTATACTATAATACAAACAGATCGTACGCTTACTACTTACACTTAACATGTTTATGCTTGTATATATTAGTATAATTTCACTTATTCTTCTGTCGGGACTATTTTCTGGGCTTACTTTGGGTTTGCTCGGATTAGATGCAGCAGAATTAAAAAGAAAAATGTCTTTGGGAAATAAAGACGCAGAAAAAGTATATCATATCCGAAAGAGGGGTAACTTGTTATTATGTACATTATTGCTGGGAAATGTTTGGGTAAACTCAACACTGGCTATTTTTTTGGGATCTATGGCAAGTGGGGCTATGGCTGGAATTATAGCAACTGGACTTATTGTGATTTTTGGTGAAATTATTCCACAAGCTGCATTTTCTCGATACGCGCTGCAGGTTGGGGCTAAAACTGCTGGTTTGGTACGGTTTTTTATTATTATACTTTTTCCAGTGTGTTGGCCAATTGCATGGGTTCTTGATAAGGTCTTAGGTAGAGAAATGCCACAAATTTATTCAAAAAAAGAGCTTATTAAAATTATTGAAGAACATGAGGATGCGCACGAAAGTGGCGTTGATGCCGACGAAGAGCGTATTGTGACCGGTGCGTTAACATATTCAGAAAAAATTGTGGGCGAGGTTATGACCGAAAGAGAAAAGGTCTACGCGTTAGATAGTACAACACTACTAACGGAAGAGTTAATTGAAGAAATTAAAACAAAAGGATTCACTCGTATTCCTGTATATGCCGATTCCATTGATCAAACACTTGGTGTGCTTTATGTAAAAGATTTACTTAATATTCCACTCCGCACACCAATAAAAGAGCTTTTTAAAAAGGAGCGTATGCTGCAGGTAAGTAAAGAAATGAAGCTTGATGTCTTGTTGGCACAATTTATTAAAACACAAATCCATTTAGCAGTGGTAAAAGATATTCGCAATAGATTAGAAGGAGTGATCTCTTTGGAGGATATTATTGAAGAAATTCTTAACCAAGAAATAGTAGACGAAACAGACCTGCACCATGTTACATAATTTTTATTCATTTAATAATGTTCTTATGGCATTTTTCTCCCCATATGTGCTTACGGTTTTATGTATGGTGGTGTTAGATTTGTTGTGGTTTAGTGTTTCTTATCCATTGCTATATAAAAAAGAAATGGCACACTTGTTAGCCGAAAAAGTTACAATGTTTCCAGCAGTACTTTTTTATCTTGTGTTTTCTTTTGGCATGTATATTTTTGTGCTAAAACCAGGTTTTGATCAGCAACATTCCTTATTCCATGTGGTACTTCTTGGTATGTTTTTAGGGTTTTTGGCATATACAACGTATAATTTCACAAATCAGGCAACATTAAAAGACTGGCCGGTTCTGGTTACTATTATAGATAGTATTTGGGGTGCTGTGGTTGCAGGAGTTGCTGCGTGTATTGTGTATAGTATTACCCGATAAATGGATGCTTATTACGCATTTTAAGGAGGTTACATATAAAAGCAAGGATTTATCCACTTTTCAGTCCTGACTATTGACAAAAGTCAAAAAATGGTGTATAATAGTCGTATAATTTTTTGTTTATCTCATGTGTGTAATAGTGTGAATGTGCACAGCTTCATCTATACTACATGATTAGCAAAAGGTTTGAATATTAATCATAGTATAGATAAATTATGTCAAAAAAATTATTTGTCGGAAATATCTCTTGGGGAGTTTCAGACGAGCAACTTCAAGAAGCTTTTGCTTCATTTGGTGCAGTAGAAGAAGCAGTTATTATCAAAGATAAGTTTTCTGGTCGTTCAAAAGGGTTTGGTTTTGTAACATATACCAACGAAGAAGATGCAGATAAAGCAATTGCAGAAATGGAAGGAAAAGAGTTGGATGGAAGAGAGCTTAAAGTTAACGAAGCACGACCACCAAGACCACGAAATACAGATTACTAAAAAAACAAAAAAACAGAATGTGTGCAGTTCTGTTTTTTGTTTGGTGTGTGTATTATATATAATTACTTTATTATGAACATTACTCGTTTTGCACAATCTTGTTTTCTTGTAGAAGCAAAAGAAAAGCGGATTCTTATTGATCCAGGTTATTTACAATTTACCGATTCTTTACTTACTAATGAATGGAAGAATGTAGATGCAATTTTTGTTACACATAAACACGCAGATCATTGTCATGTCCCAGCCATACAGCAACTTTTTGCACAAGGTGCTATGTGTTATGCAAGTAAAGAAGTGGCAAATGAGTATCCTGAGATTTCTCCTAAAATAGTAAAAGAAGGAGATATTGTTACACTTGGTAAATTACGCATAGAGGTGGTAAAAGCGGTGCATGGGTATATCCCAGAATTTAAAGGCGCAAAAGAAATCCATGAAAATATTGGTTTTATTGTTGATGATGGAAAAACACGAGTCTATCATACCAGCGATAGTGTATGTTTTGATCATGAATATACGTGCGATATTTTACTTGCCCCAGTAAGTAATCACGGTATTGTAATGGGACCTTGGGAGGCAGCAAGGTTTGCACAAGATGTTGGAGCAACAGTAACTATTCCTATGCATTATGATCATCCAAAACATCCCGTAGACAAAGATGAGGTAAAAAAAGAATTTGATGCTGTTGGTGCAACATGCAAATTTTTAGCAATAAATGAAACGTATAGATTAGAGTAAAAAAGAAAAGAGACCGACAACCTTGCTGGTCTTTTTTTATTGGTAGACTGTGGATAAAAAAAGTAGAAAAGATTTGAATTTAGGAAAAAAATAAGGTAAAATGGAAGTAAGTGGGGAGAAGTGGGGAATTTTGAGTACAATGCTTGTCTACTCATATATAACCTAAACACATGTTTATAGGCGAATACTCCCACAATTTAGATGAAAAAGGTCGCCTGGCTATTCCGAAAAAATTTAGAAAAGAGTTAGCAAAAGGAGCAGTTATTACCAGAGGATTAGATGATTGTCTCTTTTTGTATACAAATAAAGAGTGGGAAATATTAGCAAAAAAACTCGCGAACCTCCCGTTTTCACAGGCAAATGTACGAGCATTTGCACGTCTTATGCTTGCTGGAGCAATGGAGTGTGCTTTAGATAAACAAGGACGATTCGTTGTTCCAGAATATTTACGCAATTATGCTGGATTCAAAAAAGAGATTATTGTAGCAGGTTTATACAATAGATTAGAATTGTGGCATGTTGGTGCATGGAAACAATACACAAAGCAGACAGAGTCCACAAAAAACGATATAGCAGAGGAGTTGGGTGAATTAGGTATATAATAACAATAGCTATGAGACATGCAGCAGTATTGGTTGATGAGGTTATTGAAATGCTACGCCTTGAAGAAGGGATGCATATTATAGATTGCACACTTGGAGACGCGGGTCATGCAGAAAAAATACTCGAAAGTATTGGTGAAACAGGAAAATATTTAGGGATAGATGTAGACCCAGAAGCAATTGTTCGAGCAAAACATTTTCTTCATACATATCGCACACAAACACTGTTTGCACGAGATAATTTTGTTCATATTAAAAAAATAGTAAAAGGTACGGGCTTTTCCCCAGTGAACGGCATCCTTTTGGATCTTGGTTGGTCCACACCACAGTTTGAAGAAAGGGGGAGGGGTTTTAGCTTTCTTCAGTCAGATGAGCCGTTGGACATGCGATTTGGTTCTGACGTAGCAAACAGTAGTTCAGATGTGCCAAGCAAAACAGCGGCAGATATTTTACATACACACTCAGCAGATCAACTAGCACAGATTTTTGCAGATTACGGAGAAGAAAAGTGGAGTAAGGAAATTGCACAAGATATTGTATTGTGTCGAGAAAAAAAAGCCATTGCAACTGTTGAAGATTTAGTAGAAATAATCTTACAAGTATATAGAAGAATTTTAAAAACAGACAAGGATGTCCCATGGATTGGTGGTTTGCATCCGGCAACAAAAGTATTTCAAGCATTACGAATTACTGTAAATAATGAATTACATGTATTAGAAAAAACATTACCAGATGCTATTGATGTGCTGGCACCAAAAGGGAGGTTGGCAGTAATAACATTTCATTCACTAGAAGATCGAATAGTGAAACATTATTTTAAATCACAAACTAAAAAAAATATTCACATTATTACAAAAAAACCAATAATGTGCTCAAAAGAGGAGTATGATAGAAATCCTCGAGCAAGGTCAGCAAAATTACGTGTTATAGAAAAAATATGAGACGCAGAAAATATATTAGACACAGGAAACAATCCATTCTCGAAAAGAAGCGTGCTGTTAAAAAAATAGGCATTACGCGAAATTTTCGTATTAGTCTTCTTGGTATTATTATTTGCCTTATTGTATTAGACGTGGCACAGACAAGCACAGTTTCTACAAAAGGATATGAGATTCACCAGTTTCAAAAGGAAGTAAAAGTATTAGAGCAAGAAAATAGTGGTTTGGATTTTAAAATTGCGCAACATAAATCTATGCACAAGATTCAGGAAAAAATTGATACATTACGCATGAAGTATGTCGAAAAGGCAATATATTTTACACCACAGGAAAATACTGTTGCACAGCGCTAGTTTTTTTTTGATTTGTTACCACTCCTTTGGGAGTTTTTTTGTTTTTATGGTATTATATACATAGTATTATCGTATATTTTTTATAGCATATGTGGTTGTTGGTTCTACAACGTATTTTTCTTGATTTTCTACTCCACATCGTGTATTTTCCGGTTTGGTGGTTTACGGTTGGGGCAAAACAAACATTATTTTCTTGTTTTCATAAAATACAACAAGTAAATACATCTTTGGCCCCCGGTTTGTGGTTGAAAAACATGTTTGTGCCAATGTACGGACAAACTGATTTTCAAGGAAGGTTGCTAAGTATTTTGATGCGATTTGTGAACACTGTTTTTAGAAGTATTGCGTTGTTGTTCTCCATTTTTTTTATTCTTTTATTTTTTGTTATTTGGTTAGTATTCCCACTATTTGTGGTTTGGATGGGAAGTGCGAGCTTACTCTTGTAAAAACTATTATACTGTTTTATGCCAAAGAAAAAAACAATACAGACTAAAACGAAAAATAAAGGGTATGTTCGCGGTGAATACTTTTTTTATTATGGCGATACTATTTCACGATATGCCATAGCACTTCGCCACGCAAGAATATGGTTGACTCGTTTTGAATTACTTGGAGGAGTAGCGTTTGGTGTTGGGTTTCTTGTGTTTTTTTTCTACTCACTTGCTATAGCAAATAACCTCGCTGCACTGACGTCTTTTCCATTTTGGTCGAACCAGATATCAGGGCCGCAGCAGTATTTTTGGTTTTCGCTCTTATCACTCCTTTTTTTTATCTATAGAAAAAATAGCAAAAAGCATTCGGTTATTTTAGGGAAAGAATGGTGCGGTATCACAAAAAATATCGCAACAAAAAAAGAAGCACTTTCTCTTACAACTATGGCCGATAATAAAAACATCCCTAGAAGTAGTCGTATAAATATTGCGCCATTTTTTACCAAAGAGGCAAAACATGTTATTGAGTTAGCGTATAAAAAAGCACTTTCTTTACATCACAAAGAAGTAACGCTGGTTCATCTATTTTACACAATCTTGCAATCAAAGGCGTGTACCGCAATTTTTGTTCGTTTACTTATTCCAAAAGATGCCTTACGGGCAAGAGTGGGTGAAACATTAGTAAAAGAAAAAAAACGAGCTATTCCTACTGTTTCACCAGAAGTGTTAGCAAGTATTTTTGCGGCATACGAGCATGCGTGTAAAGGGAAGCAAGATAGTGTACAGGTAACAGAATTATTACTCGCTTGTATTCAACAGTCACGAACAGTGCAGGATATAATGTATAAAATAAATGTAGATAGTGACAAATTAAAAAATGTTATAGAATGGGTTCGTATTCGAGAGCGGCTACGCACAAGACGGACCAGGTTTGCACGAGCCGCAAAATTACGCAATAAATCTGGATTAGATAGAGCCATGACTGCTGTTGCTACTCCATTTTTAGATAATTTTAGCCAAGACCTTACAATGGCTGCGGTGCATGGTAGACTAGAGCCATGTGTTGCTAGAGATAAAGAAATAGAAGAATTTTTTCGTATTATTGAAGGTGGAAGACAAAGCCTTTTGCTAGTAGGCGATCATGGAGTGGGAAAAATGAGTATTATAGAAGGTATCGTAGAACGAATGATTGAAGATGATGTGCCAGAAAGAATTAAAGATAAGCGATTGGTGCAACTTTCGGTTTCTGCGCTGATGGCCGGAACCACAGTTAGTGGCGCACAAGAACGATTATTAAATATGGTGGGTGAAATTGCGCGAGCAAAAAACATCATCCTCTTTAACAATAATATAGATGATTTAATGGGAAGCTCTAGTGGTTCAGAAGGGTTAGACGTATCAGAAACATTGGCGGAATTTATTTCTTCGGGACAAATGCTTGTTTTTGCCACAACCACCATGCAAGGATACAATACCTATATTGCAAATTCACGTATTAGTACGGTTATGTCGCGCATAGACGTTGCCGAAATGGAACTCAATCAGGCAATACAAGTTATTGAGGCAAAAATAGGATATGTAGAATATAAACATACAGTATTTTTTTCTTATGACGCAATAGAAATAGCGGTAGAGCTAGCTCATAGATTTTTACGGGATCAAAATTTACCAGAAAGCGCCCTTTCTTTAGTAAGTGAAACGGCAAGCTATGTGCGAAACACAAAAGGAAAAGATTCTTTGGTTACAAAAGATGACGTGGCTACCATTATCGGAAATAAAACCGGTGTACAAACCACATCTATTACAGAAGATGAAGGAGATAAGTTGCTGCGTTTAGAAGAAGAAATGCATAAAAATGTTATTGGACAGCACGAAGCGGTCGTAAGTGTGGCGAATGCTTTGCGCCGGTCTAGGGCAGCGATTAGTTCTACCAATAGACCAATCGCAAACTTTTTATTTCTTGGGTCAACAGGTGTTGGAAAAACAGAATTAGCAAAAACTATTGCCAATGTCTATTTTGGTGGAGAAGATACCATGATTCGTGTTGATATGAGTGAATATCAAGATGCAAGCGGTATTTATAGATTAATTGGACAACCAGGAAAACAAGGAACTGGTTTACTTACCGAAGCCGTACGACAAAAACCATTTTCCTTAGTCTTGCTCGACGAAATGGAAAAAGCAGATCCACGAATCTTAGACCTCTTTTTACAAGTATTTGATGATGGAAGATTAACAGATAGTGTTGGACGAGTTATTGATTTTACCAATTGTATTATTATTGCTACGTCAAATGCTGGAACCGCATATGTACAAGAAGGGATTCGCAAAAACATGAAGATGGAGGATATCAGAGAGCAGCTATTTCGATCTGAACTAAAAAAGTATTTTAGACCAGAATTTATTAACAGATTCGATGGTGTGGTGGTGTTTAAACCTTTAAGCTTAGAAGACACAAAGAAAATTGCAGGACTAATGTTAAAACGATTAGAAAAAAACATGGATGCAAAAGGGGTTAAATTTAGTGTTACCGAAGCGGGTCTTGATACACTAGCAAAACATGGATATGATCCAGAATATGGTGCACGACCAATGCGAAGAGCAATACAAGATTATGTAGAAAATCAATTGGCCGAGATATTACTAAAAAAACAAGCAGGAAGGGGAGATACGGTAATATATGACGGAGAACATGGTATGGTAATAGAACCATCCACAGAATAATCCTAGTAAATTGCGAGTCTTGAAATTACTGAACGCATCTGATACGATAAGCACCATATGATACAATATTTTATTGCAGCTCTTGGTATAAGCGCCCTGTCTACCTATTTTGTGCGCAAAGTTATGGTGCATTATGGTGTTATAGATGCTCCAAAAAAACAAAAAAGAAAAATTCATAAAAAAGCTATACCACTTGGTGGTGGTTTGGCACTATTTGTGAGTTTTTTTGTTGTGACAGGTTATGCTGTTCTTGTCTCGAGTCAAATTGGAAATGATATTGCTGTTAATACACTTCTTGGATTATTTTTTGGTGGTGCAGTACTGCTTGTTGGGGGTTTATTAGACGATGCACGAAATTTACGACCACGATTTCAAATTATATTTCCTATTATTGCTAGTATTACTGCCATGTCTTTTGGTATAGGAATAGAAAGTGTTTCTGCTCCCGGAGGTGTCATACAGATTAGTGATTACAATATTACCATTCATGGGTTAACACAATGGGCTATACTTGCAGATTTTGTCGTATTTTTTTGGTTACTTGGTATGATGTATACCACAAAATTTTTAGATGGACTAGACGGGCTTGTGGTTGGTGTGGTAGGAATTGGTGCGATTATGATGTATTTTGTCAGTATGCAACCACAATGGTTTCAGCCAGAGGTTGGGTTACTAGCTCTCATTTTTGCTGGGTCCTGTTTTGGGTTTTTATTATGGAACTTTCATCCGGCAAAAATATTTTTAGGAGAAGGGGGGAGTGTATTTGCTGGGTTTACTTTAGGTATTTTAGCAATAATTTCTGGCAGTAAAATTGCCACAACATTACTGGTCATGGCGGTGCCAATTTTAGATGCATTCCGGGTTATTGTTATAAGAATACAAAAAAAGAAACCTATTTTTGTTGGAGACGCAGAACATATACATTTTCGGCTTTTGGCAAGTGGGTTAAGCCATAGAAAAGCAGTTTTCGTATTATATTCCATAGCATTTCTTTTTGGGTTAAGTACATTATTTTTACAAAGTAAGCAAAAATTATTAGCACTCATCTTACTTTGTCTATTAATGCTTTTAGCAAGCATGTTTTTCTTTAATAAAGATTCAGATCGTTCATAATATGTTTTTTAGACGAAAAAATAGCGTAGAATTATCAGAAAAAAAACCATCAAAAATAAATAAGATTTTGGTGGTGGTGTTTATCCTCTCTTTGGCTTGGCTTACGATTGGGCAATTTCATCCATCAAGCGGGATATTAAAAATAAAAGACCATACTATTATGGTATATATTGCAAATACTCCAGCAATGTTGCACAAAGGATTGGGAAAAAGAGCAGATTTGGACACGCATGATGGTATGGTGTTACTGTTTCCAGAAACAGCAAGGCATGCTATAGTTATGCGAGATATGCAATTTCCAATAGATATTATGTGGATTCATAATGGAAAAGTGGTGGATATGGTAAAACATGCGCAAATAGAGCCAGGTGTACCAGAAAGTAAATTAAGACGCTATAGACCAAGAATAGAAGCAAATACAGTCTTAGAAGTGCCGGCAGGTTGGATAGATGGTCATAATGTTGTTATTGGTGATACAGTTGCAACAGTAAGATAATAGAGGTAATGACTTGACAAAGAGAGGCTTTATTTGTATACTATTGAAGCCTAAAGAATGCGGCATGTTTCCCAAAACACAGTAAATTTATCTTTATTTAATAGAAATCTTATGTTTGCGGTTATAGAAACTGGTTCAAAACAATATCTTGTACAAACTGGCCAAAAGCTCTCTATCGAAAAACTTCCAGCAGAAGTTGGTGGAGAAGTGGTTTTTGACAAAGTATTACTTCTGGCTGATGACGAAGGTAAAAATGTACAAATTGGTACACCATATTTAGAAGGAGTAAGTATTGCTGCTACAGTAGAAGAGCAAAAACGAGACAAAAAGCTTCGTGTAGTCAAATTTAAACGAAAAACACGATATAAAAGAGTGTTTGGTCACAGACAGCACAAGACTACAGTAGAAGTAAAAGAAGTAGCATAACAAATCACTTACATCAAAAAACACAGGAATCTGTGTTTTTTTGTTTATCTTCTGTTAGTAAAAGCACTTTCGAGTGTCATGTCATCGGTGTATTGTAAATCACTTCCCATTGGCAAGCCTCTGGCAAGTTTTGTTACGGCTATATCTGGACGAATTTTTTTGCAGGCTTTTTCTAAAAACATCATAGTTGTTTCTCCTGGCAAATCTGGGCTTAATGCTAATATGATTTCAGTAACTTCTTCTTCTGTAATCCGTTTACATAAATCATCTATTTTAATGCTATTTCTTTTATCTTCAAAATCCTGAGAAATGGTACCGCGCAATATATGATAGACACCATTGTGAATGCCAACTTTTTCTATAACAACCACATCTTGGGGTTGTGCAACAACACAAATTTTAGTTCGATCTCTTTTTGGGTTAGTGCAAATGTTGCATGGACTTGTGGAAGAAAAATTACAACATGTTTCACAACTTTTAATATGTTCTATTACCTGTTTTAGCGCCAAAGTCATTTCTGCCACATCTTTTTTCCCGGATCGTAATAAATGAAATACAAAACGCTCTGCTGTTCTGGCACCAACTGTTGGGAGTTTTTTAAATGCGCGAATCAGGTTGTAAATTGGCTCATCGTACATAATAAGTGTGCGGTATAAAAAAGACACTGTGTTTTTGGCACAGTATACTTTTTTAACTTAGTCCTGGAATATTTGGTAAACCACCCATTTCTTTCATTTTCATTGCCATTATTCTTTGCATTTTTTTTGTGGCTTCTTCGTGAGCTTTTTTAATGCCATCTTGTAGAGTTTCTTTTTTGCTTGGTTGCATTAAATCATCGTCTATTGCTAGACCTACCATTTTTAAGTTGCCATCAAGAGTCATAAGTATTTTATCACCAGCTGCTTTTACACTAATTGTTTCTTCTGCAAGCTTATCTTGGAGTGCTTTTGCTTGAGAGCGCAAATCTTTGAATTGTTTGAGTTTTGTTAGCATAGTGTTGTGTTATTAATTAGTGTTAGCATCATACCATGTTTTTGTCGTGTGTGCAATATATTAAAATGTTGGTACTTTTGGTGCTGTGTTTGGTGTAGGAGTGATTGATGGGGGAGGTGTGTGGTCAATGACACTGTTTGGTTGAGTAAAATGTTGATCCAAGTCTTTAAAGGAGGCGCGTGTTGCGTCAAAAAAGAGTTGTACCACGCCAGTTGGACCATTTCTGTGTTTTGCAATATGAATTTCTCCAAGATTTCTTTCGTCTGGGGGAATATCTTCTAATCTATAATTTCTATCGGCTGACTTTCGGTAAATAAACAATACAACATCGGCATCTTGTTCAATACTTCCAGAATCACGTAAATGAGATAGTTTTGGAATAGATGGTTTGGTTTGTTCCACCGCACGAGAAAGCTGAGAAAGCGCCAAAACGGGCACATTGAGCTCACGTGCAATTCCTTTTAGGTTTCTACTCATTTCGGCCACTTCTTGCACTCGATTTTCAGAGTTTCTTTGATTGTGCGATGTCATTAATTGCAAATAGTCTATAATAATAAGACCAAGCCCATGTTCTGCTTTTAGTCTTCGGGCCTTTGAACGAATGTGCATCACATTGTTTCCTGGTGCGTCATCAATAAAAATTGGTGCATTAGAAAGTACACCCATCGCACGCCCAATTCGTGGAAAATCATCACTATCTGGTCTGTCGGATAAATTTCCAGTTCTCATTTTCCACAGGTCAACACCAGCTTCTGCACAAAGCATTCTGTCTACCAATTGCTCCTTACTCATCTCCAAAGAAAAAACACCAACAGGCATACCAGATCGAACGGCTGCGTTCCTGGCGATATCTAAACAAAATGACGTTTTTCCAACAGATGGTCTGGCGGCCAAAATAATAAGATCTGAATTTTGTAATCCACCAAGTTTGTCGTCTAGATCACGAAACCCAGTTGAGACACCACGTAATTTTCCTTTGTCTTTGTGTAAGTCATCTATTCTTTCAAAGGCATCACTAAGCACATTTTGAATAGAAGTAAAATTAGCTCCAATGTGTTTTTGGGAAATACGAAATAATTCTTGTTGCGCCTCATCTAAAATCTCATCGGTGTTTTGTGTTTCTTCATTGTATCCAAGTTCAGATATTTTGTCTGCAGCAGCAATAAGTTTTCTGTGGACTGCTTTTCGTTTGACTATTTTTGCATATTCAGTAATATGAGATGCTGTTGGTACTGCATTAGATAGTTTAACCAAATAACTATGGCCACCGATTTTTTGTAACAACTGCTTTTCTGTTAGTCTATTGCTTACGGTTAAAATATCTATCGATTCATTTTTATTATAAATCTCAAGCATGATCGCAAAGATATCGTTGTGAGCATTACTGTAAAAATCACCAATTAAAATTTGGTCAGTGACTTTTGAGATTGACTCTTTATCAAGCAAAATAGAGCCCAATAAAGACATTTCTGCTTCTAGATTTTGTGGCGGTATTCGCCCAATATCAGGTGCTTTTGTCATGCGTAGTGAATAAAGAGTAATATATGTATCCTATCTAATTTAGAGCTGTTGTGCAATGATACTTGTGGTTTATTTGTGGGTAAGCTGTGAATGCTTGAAAAAAAAAGCATAAATTGGTATACTTTTTCTACTATGAAAAATCAAACAATACAATGTGTGGAATGTTCCAGCCACATGGAAAAGCATGATCAATCTTGGCGATGTAAAGAGTGTCGAAAAGAATATACCAAAAATGAAGATGGTGTGTATATTGCGTGGCCAAATAACTTGTCTCAAATGGAAAAAGACGAGATTGCTTATCATGATACTTTTGATGAAAATGCGGAAGAAACACATCAACTTCGTAGGCCAAGAAATTATTTTTACCATAATTTAGTTTGGCAATACATGAAAAAGCAAGAAAAAGGTGTAGATTTTTTAGAAATAGGATGTGGAAGTGGTTTTGACGCAAAACAGTTTGCGCAAGATTACACATTGACCCTTTCAGATATTTCACCAAAAACATTATATCGATTAAAAAAGGTGTTAGGAGAAAAAGTGGCGATGTATGTTGCTGCAGAGGGGTCAACAATGCCATTTGCAGACGAATCATTTTCCTGTGTTTATATGTTTGCCACACTTCATCACTTAGAACAACCTAGGCAGGCAATAAAAGAGTATGCTCGTTTATTGCGCTCAGGTGGGTTATTTGTTGCCGCAATTGAACCAAATCGATTTTATTTTAAACAGATTAAACGGTTTAGGAATATATTATGCAAGCTGACCCATATGAAACACGAAGACGGGTCGCATGCTGACGCAGAAATGGAAGGATTTTCACAAAAAGAAATAGCACATTTTTTTTCAAAAGAGGTCTGGAAAAATGTAGATATTCGACCTATGTGGTTTTTTGCAGGATTTCTACATTATATGTTAGAGTTTCTTTTTAGAGGACTTAAGCGCAAAGAACGTATTCGTTTGCCAAAAATAATAGAAACAGCAATCGTACATATAGACGAAGCATTCTTTAAGATTCCTGGAGCAAAACACTTGTGTTGGCATTGGATTATCACTGCAAAAAAACAATAACTTTTTATGAGGGTGTGTATTATTAATAATATTTATCCGCCGTTTGACAGGGGCGGTGCCGAACAGGTTGTGGTAAAAACAGTAGAAGGATTACATGCTGCAGGTCATGAAGTTTGTGTTATCACAACATGCCCAAAAGGGGAGTACACAGAAAATATAGAAGGTGTGCAAATATATAGAAAAAAACCAGTAAATATATTTTTTTACACACAAGCCCACAATCATTCCTTTTTTCTTCGATTTTTTTGGCATTGTGTAGACATGTTTAATGTTGGTATGGTTTTTTGGGTATGGAAAATTATACAGAAAGAAAAACCAGATGTGGTGCACACACATAATATAATGGGAGTAAGCTTTCTTGTGCCAATGCTTTTACGAAAAATGGGCATTCGACATATTCATACCGTGCACGATGTGCAGTTGGTTGAACCAAGCGCCATGATTTTAAAAACACAAGAAAATAGTTGGAGGTATAATGGGTTTCCAACAAAAATATATACCACAATTATAACATGGCTCATGGGTTCTCCGGCGGTTGTTATTTCTCCTTCTCGTTTTTTACGAACATTCTATTCGTCAAGAGGTTTTTTTCAGAAGTCCAAAATGGTGGTATTGCGTAATCCTGCAACATTTTCTTTGCAAAAAACAGAAAAAGGAGAAAGTGTGCCACATGTTTTTCGCTTCTTATATGTTGGACAAATAGAAGAGCATAAAGGAGTGTTGTTGCTTACACAGGCGTTTCAATTGGTAAAACAGCTGTGCAATATTCCATGCGAGCTGCATATTGTTGGATCTGGTTCAGTACTTAATCGACTTAAGGAAGAGAACGAAAAAACAGGTATTATTTTTCACGGAAGAGTAGATAGAAATGCCTTGTCAACATTATATAAAGAAATGGATGTGTGTGTGGTGCCATCACTGTGTTATGAAAATTCACCAACGGTAATTTTTGAGAGTTTTGCTTTTGGTTTGCCAGTAATTGCTAGTAATACAGAAGGTGTGGTTGAGTTAATTAATGAAGGAAAAAATGGATTAGTTTTTGAAACAGGAAATGCAGAAGCTTTGGCAAAACATATGGCATGGTGTTTGACACATGTTGCAGAAGTACAAGAAATGGGAAAGCAAACACATACTGCCGTTACTAGTTTATCTGTAGAAGAATATGGCAAAACATTGTTATCGTATTACAAATCTAGTGCTGAATCTGCCAAATAAGAAAAGATATATATCTCACCATTATTAATAGCATGCCATGAGTCTGCTGTTTTTTTTGCGCCCGCAACAATTGCATCAAAATTTCCCCAATAACTATTAATCACAAAATAGGCTTTTTTTGCGCCAGTCAGTAAAAGTGCATTTTGTATATGCTCTCTTTTTTGTTCTTTGTACAACATATTGCCGTATTCTTTGTATAATGGTCCACCAGACGGAATGGCATAGTAAAATACCTCTTCTTGATTTGCGGTAATAAAATGTTTTGCAAAACTATATTTGGTAAGCGCTGCAACGCTCGTAAGTGGGTTGGCAAGGACAATATAATTATATTCTGTATTATCATTGTGAATCCACTCTACAGCAGCAAAATCAGCCGCGGTAACATTGTATCCAGGAAATCGTGCCTTGTCATTTCTTTGTGGATAGGAAAAGTACAATGATACCATAAGTATCGTACCAATACTTAAAAGAATACTTGTTTGGGCAATATATTTTATGCCAATACTTTTTTTATGCACAAAGAGTGCAATTTTTTTATAGAAAAGAACTGTTGCGTGCATTGACCACGGTAACAGAAATAGTGGGCTAGCCCATAAAAAGCGCAGCGGATAATTTGTTTGTTCTGGGGCTGCGACACCCGGAAAAAAAAGCCAGCTACGCAAAAACCATGCGGCACAAATGCACCCAAAAAAACTTAATACAAAAAGATGGGTAAGAGGGGATTTATTTTTTTGTTTCCAATACCCAAACAGGACAAATAATATAATAATTGGCGCAATACATTGTTGCCACGTATACAGAATTTCTAATTGTATATGTGAGCGAGCAATATACCAATATGGTCTGGCAAATAATGCAAAAAACTCTTGAACGTGAAGGAAGGGGTTAGTAATGTGCGGAAAACCAAAACCATGTCGCATGTTTTGGAAAATAAAAAGAACGCTTGGTAAAATGCTTAATAACACAAAATAAAGAAACAGTATTTGCAGATTATATCGTTTTTGTTTTTTTAACACAAAAAGTGTGCATACAAATAAAAAGACGGGAGCGCCAAGTAATGGGTGTGTCACTATTGCGCCAATAGCAATAAGTAGTGGTACAAGAAATGATATATGATTTCTTATGTATAAGAGTGAGCTAAAAATCGCGAGTATAACATATAATAATACCACATTATGCGGTGTAGTAAGATTGAGGGTAATAAAATAAAGAAAAGGAATACACCACGTAAGAGTAATACCAATATTTTTTGGTATATGACACACTTTTTTTAGCGTATATGACACAGTGTGTGGTAATAATGTCGCTGCAAGAACTGGAACAAAAAATATATCCAGATAAAACACAGGAATAGAGGTAAGTAAAGAAAGCCAAACGAGTATACTGTATTGCCCAATATAAAAGGGATTTTTTGGGAGTATAAAACCTTGATTTTTAATCCATTCTTCTGTTGCTCTGTGAATAAACCCATCAAAACCAAATCCATAAGTATATAAAATGGCCGCAACACCAAAAGCAATAAACAAAAACACGGAATGAAGAAATAGACGGGTGCTGTGGTTTTTTGTATAAAAGCTGGCAATAAAAAGACAGGCCAACCCAAAACCATATAGCAGAAAAAACCACGGCTCAAGTGTTTGCCACGGTGAAATAAGTATACCGGTTGTTTTATTTTGTATTAATGTTGTTAGTAAAACACCGGCAATCACAATGGTAATAAGAAGCAAAAAAGAGACAGAGTTACTTTCTTTTTTATATACCAACTCAGGGAGTGCCGTCTCGGTGCTTTTTTTAAGAAACAGGACTGATGAAAAAAGACAAATACCTAATGCAGAAATAGGAGTTATGCCGTAAATATAATAGGTAATGGTACACAGTGGTATAAGAAAAAAAAGTAATAGAACCTTACTCCAAAATATTCGGGTAACAAAAGAAGAGCCAAAAGTATGAAGCTGTGCAACCCAAATTGAAAGACCAGAAAAATAACAGAGCATACCCAAAATACCAATAATTAGCGAATGGGAGGTAAAGAGTTGTATAGCAAAACACAGGCAGCCAAAAAGGTAGAGAGCAAAAAGGTGTGTTTTATTCTGTAGTGATGTGAATATTTTCATAATAATTGTCAATCTTCGTATAATCTTGTATAATTGAGTGTATCACGTTTATATTCATTAATCTATAGTGTGTATGCAACAAGTCCAAGAGATCTTTCAGAGAATAGAAGAAAATAAGAAAAAATTAAAAGACATTAACGAGGTGTTAAAAGACGCGTTGGCAGCAAGCCAATCCT
Source organism: Candidatus Magasanikiibacteriota bacterium (assembly GCA_002716765.1). Taxonomy (GTDB): domain Bacteria; phylum Patescibacteriota; class Patescibacteriia; order Magasanikbacterales; family UBA922. Next base: position 125,172 of record PBBY01000016.1, on the reverse strand, counting down.
ATCAAGAAGTGGCAGAACAGGCAAAAGTGCTCAATGAAAAAAAGCGACAAATTAAAAAAGATATAGAGTCAGGATTTGTGCAAGAGTTAACAAAAAAAGAGGACCTTAAAATAGATATAGCAAGCGATATCGAACTGCTTACGGATGTGGCACTTTCTAGCATGATGAAGGGCGAATCAGTTGGAATCTCTGACAAATACGAAAATGAATATGAGCCAGTATTTAAGGTAATGTTTAAAAAAATTACATAATACGTATATAAAAAACCACAACATGTGGCTTTTTTATTAGAAAAAAGAGAATAGTTTTACTGACCAAGACCACGAAAAATAATATTTACGGTTTTAAGTATAATGGAAATATCTAAAAGAAAAGACTTATTTTTTATATAGAATAAATCAAATTGGAGTTTTTTGAGTGACTTTTCATGAGAGTCTGCATAATGTTGGTGAAGGACAGCCCACCCAGTTAGGCCTGGGCGTACCACGTGGCGTAATGGATAATACGACATTCGTCTTGTAAGCTCTTCGACAATTTGTGGACGCTCTGGTCGGGGTCCAATAAGCGTTACATCGTGTTTCCATAAATTAATAACTTGTGGTAATTCATCTATTCTGGTTTTGCGCAATAACCTTCCAATTGATGTAATTCTTACATCATTCTTTTTGGCAAATTGATACCCGTTTTCTTCGGCACTTCCGTCTGGTCCCAAAACATACATGGATCTAAATTTGTATAATTTGAATTTTCTACCAAATTTACCAACTCGTTCCTGAATAAAAAAGATAGGACCTTTTGATGTGAGTTTAATTGCAAGCGAAACAGGTAGTAAAAGTGCTAAAAAAATAGCACCAATAATAATGGCAGCAACATAGTCTACTATTACGCGTAATTTTTCATAAACTGGTTTGTGGATATCGCTTAAATGTTGCAAAAACCACGATTCAGAAAAGGTTGAAGGAGAAATACGTCCAGTTATTGATTCATAAAAAACGGGTAATTGTGTTATGTGAACAGGCCAAAATAATAATTCATATAATTCCCGCATAATGTCTTCATTTTTTTGTATTTCTGTATTAACGATTACCACATTAATTTGGTGGTTGGTAATTGCAGGTCGAACAGCAGAAACAGAGTGGTAAATAGCAATACCTGGATATTCTGCTTTATCCAATACTTTTTCTGGATCTATAATCGCTTTTACAATATACCCTTTTTCTTTTTGTGTCTCTATTTTCTTAACTAATTCAACCGTTTCTTTACATACGCCAACAAACATACAATTTACAGTCAGTTTTGTAATGCCGATGTATTTAAAAATAATAACACGAAGTATGGTGCTAACACTATACCCAAAAACCGCAGTAAGTACCAAAATCCTTTTTGGCGTTATTGCTTGGTTTGGAATAATATAAAAAAATACTACACCAACCAACAGTGCGATGATGCTTGTTTCAAGAATTCTTCTATATAATATTTTTTTATCAGTAATTTTTGTTAAATCGTATAAGCCGTTAATATAATTTACCACCAGCCAAGTACCCATCATAAATCCAAAAAGTGGTACATGTCGTATGATCGTATCTAGATTTGGGATGGTAAAATGCCGTATGGCGAGTGCAAGCCAAAACCCTATAACATAACTTGATAAATCTCCTAAAACAAGTACAATTTGCCTTAGGCGTGATTCTATTCTCATAATTTGATATTTTGCTATAAATTTAGTATACTTTCCATATAATTATAGTAATAATGTAGCATAATTATGAGAAAAAAACAATACCAAAGAATCTTTTTCATCAGTATACTCTTTTTTGTATCGATGGTAGTCCTTTTGGGAGATAGTGTTTATGCGGCAAAAAAAGAGGTTATTATTATATCTGGAGGAAAGTCAACAATAAAAAATCGATACGTGCAGGTAGGTATTTCTCCACCAGAAGGAATGACGCAAATGCGTATTCATACACACGAAAACCTGCGTAATATTCCGTGGCAACCAATAAGGCGGCAATTTCATCAATATTTAGAATTTGGTTCTGGTGTTAAATCGCTATACGTTCAATTTAGAAATAAAGAAAACCAAGTGTCAGATGTGTATTTTGATAGAATCAGGCTCATTGTGCCAAAAACCATGGCTGTAAATATGCATATTAATAAAGCAGCAAAAGAAACTGACACTAGAAAAGTAGAGCTCTCACTTACGTTTTCTTCTGGTGTAGAGGCGGTTGCATTTAGTAATACGAGTAATTTTGACAATGCATTGTATAAACCGGTAAAATCTCGAGTTCCGTGGGTACTTGCACCAGGAGTAGGAGAAAAAACGGTTTATGCATTATTTCGTGATGGTAATGGTAAAACACAGAAAATACAAAGAAAGATTACTTTTTCACCAAAACCTGACTATATCCCAGAAGGAACTGTGGTAAAAGGCCCAAATAACAGAGTATACTACTTAGGTTTTGACGAAGCATTACACCCATTTTTAGACTCAAGTGCATTTTTATCACATAATCGACCATTGTCAAAAGTGGTGTTTGTAAGTCAAAATAGATTGGATAGATATAATATAGGTAAGTCACTTTGTGTTCGGCCAGGAACCTGGTTAGTAAAATTTGCGCATATGGCACAAGTATATGCGGTAGAGCATGGATGTTATTTACGACCATTACGTTCCGAGGCAGAAGCCTATGTTATTTACGGAGATCGCTGGCAAAGAAGGGTTGTAGAACTACATCCATCATATCGTGCATTTTACAGCATAGAACCTGTGTCAAAAGAACGGGTAGAGGATGACGCGGATAGAGATGGGGTGATCAAAAGTGTGGAGTTAGAATATGGGACGAGCGATAGTTTGGTCGATACAGATAACGACAGAGTAAGTGATTATGAAGAGATTTTTATTTGGTTTAGCGACCCAACTGTTTCAGATACAGACCAAGATGGTATGGCTGATGGCACCGAAATTATATTAGGAAGATCACCGGTTGGTGCAGGACCTATTACACAGATACGAGGTAATGGATATACTTATCCAAAAGGTTCTGTAGTTTCTCGAAACAATAGGTTGTACTACTTTCACCAAAATAATAAAGCGTATTATTTGGCCAAAAACACGTCCAGTCGTGTATTTACTAGCAATTTCTTTAATAAAACATTTATCATAGAACCACCATTTACTCTCGATTTACCGGTTGTAGAAGGGTGGATTACTCTTTCGGATAATGAATATATTCGTGGACCATTGCAAAAAATTCACACGCGATATTATCCGCTCTAGCCTCATATATGAAAAAAAACACCACATGTATTATTATAAGCGTACTCATTTGTGCGTGTTTTTTCTTTACACAAAATAGTTTTGCACAAACAGCAAATGATCCGTTAATACAGCAATGGTCATATACCGATACTGGTGTATTTGATGCATGGAAAAAAACTACCGGTTCTAAACATGTGGTTGTAGCTATTATAGATAATGGATTTGACCAACATCATACAGAATTGCGAGATAATGTTTGGAGAAATAGAGCAGAAATCCCACATAATAAAAAAGATGACGATAATAATGGATATATAGACGATGTTTGGGGGTGGAATTTTATTCCCGAGGACACAAACAATGATGGTGTTATTGATGAAGAAGAAAAAAAGGGAAATAATAATCCAGTCCCACCGGTAAACACGTTAACAGATAAACAGCGTAAAGATGGAGTTATTCATCATGGGACACTTATTGCAGGAATTATAGGGGCAACCGGAAATAATAATAGATTAGGTGCGGGGATTAACTGGCAAGTACAATTAATGAATCTTCGAATTATAGATAATAGTGGTTTTGGTGGTATAGAATTGTTACCAAGTGCTATTTATTATGCTGTTGATAATGGTGCCGATATTATTAATTTAAGTATTGTCAGCCAAGCATACGATCAGGCAGTGGCTGATGCAATTGACTACGCATACAATAATAATGTTGCCGTAGTTGCTGCCGCAGGAAATAGCAATGTGTTTCTTAATACAAACCCTTTTTATCCAATATGTTCGGATAATACTGTTGATGTACAAAAAGTCTTGGGAGTAAGTGCTATTTCTGAAGACCATCTTTCTGCCTTGTTTTCTAATTTTGGTTCCAATTGTGTCGATCTTACTGCGCCAGGTGTGGGAATCACTAGTACAGTTCGCCATGCTCCTTCTGTGGGATTAGATAAAGAATATACCGGACCATGGAATGGTACATCTTTTGCCACACCGTTTGTAAGCGGTGCTTTAGCATTAGTAAAATCACTACAGCCAATTTGGCGTGTACATGAGTTATATGATGCAATATTACTTAGTACACATAAAACACCACCAAAAGATGATGAGCTATATCGCAACTTATACGGAAAAGGGTTATTGCAGATTAATAAGGCGGTTGCCTATGCTGCAGATCGTATTACCAGCACAAAACTTCTTTCTCATGTATATTATTTTTCACAAAAAAGAGGTATTGTGTATAAAAACACCATAGGAGAAGTGGGGAACCGTCGTATTTTAGTGCCATTTTTGAAAAGCGCTGATGTTATTTCTGGTACAAAAGTAGCTGATTCTTTATCTTTTATTGCCGCAAAATATAATAGTAGCGAACAGAGCGCAGCAATAAAGATATATAATAATAAGTGGAATACAATGGAAGAGTGGTCAATTCCAGCGCAAGGACCGGTAGATGCAATCATCGCTGATGTATATAACAATCCAGGAACAGAAGTGATTATTTCACCAAAATATCCAAGTAAAACATTGTTTTGGGTATATACAGAAAATGGAGAATTGCTGAAAGAACACACCATGCCAATGCCGCACGACGGGGCACTATTGAGTATTGGATATAATAGAAAAACAGTACAAAAAGAAATAGTGGTTGCATATACACAAAACAATAACACTGTTTTTGTGAATAGATTCAATAATGCGCTTGCGATAGTAGATTCTTTCTCTGTTTCTTCACTTACCAATATGTCTCATTTTGGCGTTGGGGATTTAGATGGTGACACACAAGATGAGTATATATTTACTGATAATACAACAAGCGGTTTGTGGATGTTTTATATAGAAAAAGGAGGTAATTTGAAAAGGAAATTTTCTACATATTCAATAGGATATAATGAGCTAACAAGTTTTGTGGTAGGGGACTATGACCATGATGGAAAAGATGATTGCATTATTGCACCAGTATCTGACACAAAACCTATGACGGCGTGGAGTGGAAAAGCAAGAAAAATAGCGTCAGAAATATTAGAAGATGGCGAGCAGGTGCAATTGATCTCTGTGCACTAACTGTGGTATAATAAAACATATTAACCTATCATACGTACTATGGTAGACACACCCATTTTTGAAAAAAAGAATGTTATTGTTACTGGTGGAGCCGGGTTTATTGGTTCACACTTATGCGAAAGGCTTATCCAAGAAGCAAAGGTTATTTGTATAGATGACTTGTCTCATGGATCTGTACGAAATATAGAACACTTATTGCAGTATCCAGATTTTGAGTTTATACGTTTTGACAGTAACAGACCATTTGATCCAAATAATTTTGAAGAACTCGATAAGTTTCGTGTAAAGTTTCAAGGAATTCAAGAAATTTATCATCTTGCATGTCCCACAAGTCCAAAAAACTTTACGTCATTAAAACTGCATTCGCTGTGGGCAAATTCAGCCTCAATGGTAAATACTCTTGATCTGGCGGTAAAATACAAAGCAAAATACGTCTTTACTTCAAGTTCGGTGGTTTACGGAGAGCCTGAAACAACAGATTTTTTGTTCAGTGAGGATTATGAAGGGGTTGTTCATCACATCTCTCCACGAGCTTGTTATGACGAAGGAAAGCGGTTTGCTGAAACATGTGTAGATACATATAAACAAGTATATAACATAGATGCAAAAATTGCTCGAGTATTTACCACATATGGCCCAAGAATGAAGCTGCGTGATGGTCTTATGATTCCAGATTTTATACTTCAAGCACTTGATGGAAAACCTATAGAAATACACGGTGATAAAAATATGGTGCAATCATTGTGTTATATTTCAGATATGGTAGATGGTTTGGTTCGTCTTATGAAGTCTGGACCAGAAATATCAGTGGTAAATCTTGGGTCAGATCAAATGGTAAACATAATAGATGTCGCACAGCAAATTATTTCGTTAACAAAGTCTGATTCAGAAATCACCTTTCTTGAGCCCTTACCATTTTTAACTAATAAAGGAATTCCTGATTTACGGAGGGCTAAAAGTACTCTTTCTTGGCTCCCGCTTGTATTACTTTCGGATGGATTAAAACGTGTAGTAGATTATGCCGTATCCAATAAAGAATTATTTCAATTAGAATAGCTATGTTTTTTGCCGTTGTTCCTGCGCATAATGAAGAAAAAAGGATTGGTTCCGTTGTTCGGAGCCTTTTTAATCATGTGGATAAAGTCGTGGTGGTTAATGATGGGTCAAAAGACAATACCGCAATAGTGGCAAAAGAGGCTGGGGCAACAGTCTTGTCACATGTAGTAAATAGAGGGCAAGGTGCCGCTCTTGAAACTGGACACGCATTTGCCAGACAACATGATGCCGATTATGTTCTACATTTTGATGGTGATGGACAATTTGATGTGTGCGACATTGCACCAGCATTAGCACATCTTAAAAAACAAAAAGCAGATATACTATTTGGGTCTCGCTATTTAGATAATCGATCAAAAATCCCTTGGTTTAAGCGGTGTGTAGTCCGGCCAATCGCTAAATATATTGTAGACCGACCATTTACCGGATTGTCATTATCTGACTCTCATAATGGGTTTAGAATTCTTACAAAACACGCACTTTCTTGTATACATATAACGCAAGATGGTATGGCTCATGCATCCGAAATCCCTTATCTTACCAAAACATGTGGATTGTCATATGTGGAATTTCCGGTAAAAGTGGTATATTATGAATATGGTCAAAGTAGTTTGGCTGGATTTAAAATAATTAAAGACTTATTTGTTGGTAGATTTATACGATAACTATGAAAACTATTATCCTTTTTCAACTCTTTTTTATTCTATTTGCACTTTTTGCTATTGTAAGTGTGCATAAAAGAAAAAAAGATCAATCGCTTGGCACAAAAGGTGCATTTTTTTGGACCTGCTTTTGGTTGTGCTCGGCACTGTTTGTTATTTGGCCAGAAAGCACATCGATTGTAGCAGAGAAGTTTGGTTTAGGGCGTGGGGCTGATCTTATTTTATATTCTTCTGTTGCTATTATTTTCTTTATGTTATTTCGTATGCATATAAAAATTGAGGCACTTAATAGAACTATAACAAAAGTGACACGCGATACTGCGCTACAAAAAGAATCACAAAAAAAAGTATGAAAATTGCCCATATTGTGTGCACATTTCCACCATATTTTGGTGGTATGGGAAATGTGGTATTTCAGACCGTAAATGCGCTTATTGGTTTGGGGCATGATGCACAAGTCTTTACGGTTGGATACAATCAAGAGCGTCCAGAAGTAATAGAGCCACAAAAAGCTTACGTAACAAAATATTCACCAAGATTGCAATTTGGGAACGGGGCGTATATACCGCAACTACGAAATATATTACACACATTTGATATTGTACATTTGCATTACCCATTTTACGGTACCGCAAATCTTATTCGAAAATGGAAGATGGCAAATCCGCATATTCCGCTAGTTATTACGTATCATATGGATAATCGTGCGGTTGGCTGGAAAGGGTTATACTTTATGTACTACAATCTTTTTTGGATGCCAAAAATACTTGGTGCAGCAGATTTACTTATTGGAAGCTCCAAAGACTATATAGATGCAAGTGGTGCAAGTGTGTTGCAGAAAAAATTTCCAGAAAAGTGGCAATATATTCCTTTTGGGGTAGACTGTAATAGATTCTCTCCAGGTAAAAAATCAACATCACTCCAAGAAAGTATTGGGCTTGGGTCAGATATTCCCACCATACTTTTTGTTGGAGGTATGGATAATGCCCATTATTTTAAAGGTGTTCCAACATTACTTAAAGCATTATGTATATTAAAAAAACAAAAGCTACCATTTCAGGCAGTATTTGTTGGCGAGGGTGAGCTACAAAATGGGTTTGTGCAGGAGTCGCGTGGTATGGGATTGGCAAAACATGTACATTTTGTAGGAAGAGTGGAGGATAATGTGTTGCCAGAGTATTATAGATTGGCCGATGTTTTTGTACTTCCAGCAATTAATCAAGCAGAGGCATTTGGGATGGTATTATTAGAAGCAATGGCAAGCGGTGTGCCGGTTATTGCAAGTGATTTACCTGGGGTCAGAACCGTACCAAAAGACGCTGGTGTAGTTTTTCCACCAAAAAATTATGTTGCACTTGCGCAATGCATCCAAGAATTGTTTTTGAATCCAAAATTATTGGTAGAAAAAAAAGAAGAAGCACGGCGTGTTGCACAAGAGGTATACTCTTGGGATGCTATTACAAAAACAGTAGAAAAAGAATACCACAATCTTGTTGGTGACATATAAAAATGATATACTTGTAACATAATCATTAATTTATATAGTATGGGAAAATTTAAAAAAGGTATTTTTTTGGGAGGCTTATTTGGTGCTGCGTCTATGTGGCTTATGACAACCACAAAAGGAAAGCATGTACGAGGACAGATACTCGATAGCGCAACAGAAATGTACGGAAAACTAGAAAAAGAACTTAAAAAAACAGAAACGTACAATAAGCTAACAAAAGCACGATACACAAAACTAGTAAAAAAATATGTAGATAAATACGCTGTGGATTCTGGATTGGCTGCTGAAGCAAAGAAAATGGTGGTGACACTACTTAATTCACAATGGAAGAACATTCGTAAGCAACTAAAATAAAAAAAGAAAAAAGTGAGTACGTCTACTCACTTTTTTAGTGTATTCGTAAATATATTTATTTACAAGGCTTACACATATTACACATGTGTGCAAGAGAATAAAGACCAGAAAGTCCAACAAGGGTATATACAACACGAGTAAGGGTGGACATTTCTCCTAGAATATTGGCAACTAGATTAATTTCGAAAAGACCAACAAGTCCCCAGTTTAAACCACCAACCATAAGGAGGATGTTTGCAACAGTAGTCATTGATTTTGATTTCATAAAATGTAAAATAAGGTTAATATAGCACTTCTGTATACCCGACCTTTATGTGTATACATATAATAACATAAGTACTTATAGTATACCATAAAAAATTGGAAAAGTATATAATATAGAAAAGATATTTAGAGTTAAGGGATGGTAGCATGATTTTTTTACGCCATTTTGTCTGGTAATATGTGTATTATTTTATATGGTATGTCTTTTTGTAAATAAAAAAACTGTATAATCTGTATACATATATTATGTAAAGATAAAAAGGTCTGATTTCTTGCCTAAAAGTGCTTATTTATTATTTGCTCTATTTTATTGGGTAATTGGGTGTTTAGTTGTGTTTTTTAGTTCTACTGTCAGTGTTTTATACTCTATTTTTTTTGCAAAAAATACCGCTTCCATCTGGATTCTTAAAACAATTTTAATATCCTTAAAACCAACCTTTTTCATAAACTGAATAGAGTCATTTTCCTTCATTATAACCTCTGGCTCATTATCCTCTAAATAGTGTTTTGTCCATTCTTTAGTTAAATCAGGCCTGTTAATTTTTGAATACTGATCCTTAAACTGTTGCAACTGGTAGTTTAATGACTTTATGTGTTCAGATTTATTATCTAGAGCATATTTGTCTGCATTTATAAATATTCCTTTTGGTTTTAAAATTCTATAAATTTCTTTTATCACTTTTTCTCTATATGACTTATTAAAATTATGCAACGTAAAGCCAGATGCAAAAATGTCAAATGATTCATTACTTTGTTTTTTAAGAAATTTCAAACCATCCTCTGTAACTAACTTTACTCGATTATTGATTATGAACGTACTTAAAATCTTTTCCGCTTGCTTGGTCATCAGTGATTCATTATCAACAGAAACCACATTTGTTCTATTATCCGAATCTAAAATTATTAAAGTGGTATAGCCGGGTCCAGTCCCAATTTCCAGAACATTAATTGTTTTGTTTTTTTTATTTTTATATTCCTTTTTTATTATCTTACCTACAGTATTTTCTAGTTTGTCAAAATGAGGACATGATAATTTGAACAGTTCATATTCCTCACCAATTTTTCCATCAAATTTTTTAATCACCATATATTTTTTATTTTCCAGAATTCCACAATTCTTCAAAAAATCTCATATACGCATCCGCAATATGTTGATTTTTAATCTGAATAATTGTAGGTTCATCTTCAAAAATCTGAGTAATTACAGTATCTTCAGTAACACAATAATTTGCTGGATTTTGAATTGTTCTGGGCAGACGTCGGAACTGATTTAATTGAGGAAATTCTTTAACCAGTCTACGATCCGTCTTACCCTGACTATATGTTACCATTTTCCAAGTAATTCGCTTTTTAATTCTCATTTCCTCATAATATTTGTAAAATTCTCCCATTGGCTGAATCCAGGAGTCACCAACGGCACCCGCAACATAAATAGTAGAATCCTTCGGTAGTCTTTTTATAAGCCCTATATGATATGCTTGAAATTGCTCTCGCCCTTTAAATACCTCAATTGATTCATCGCGTTTTGTAATATCAAGGATAAATGATTTAATTTCAGGATTTTTTTGTGCTGTAAAAAATTTAATCGCTTTTTCGTCTTGCAGAACAGTACCATCTTTAAGGAATAAAATTCTATCCGCTACAAACATGGCAAATGACATGTGGTGGGTTACAATAATCATTGTATAACCATCTTTTGCAAGTGCTCGTATAAGATCAAGCAAGCTTTTTGTAAGCTCTGGATCAAGCGCAGAAGTAATTTCATCAAATAATAATATTTTCGGTTTTGCCATTACTGCGCGCAAAATTGCAACCCGTTGTTTTTGTCCACCAGACAATTCAGAAGGATAGTTATTAGCGTAATTTTCTAATCCAAAACGATAAAGTAAAGTGCTAGCTTCTTTGAGAATGGTCTTATGAGAGTTTTTTGATTTCAACTTTGGTGCTAAGGTAAGGTTTTCTATGACTGTTAAGTGTGGCCAAAGTGTGTAATTTTGTGATACATAAGTTGCGAGACAATTTTTATTTATAGAAACACTACCTTTGTCTAAAGTTTCAAGCCCTGCAAGCACACGAAGTAAAGTACTTTTTCCAGACCCACTTTTACCTAAAACACAAACAACTTCTCCACGAGAAGCAGAAAAAGAAACTTTACTAATTCCACGAACATCCTCAATATCAATGTATTTTTTTGTAGCGTTTATTAGTTTAAGCATATTCTGTAAAATATTTTTTCTGAAGCTTTGAAACAAATAAATGGAATGGGGTAAGGATAAGGAAGAAGAAGAATACAAGAATTGAATATATTTCTACAGGTTTATAAACCATAGCGTTTATGGTCTGAGCTGTTCGGAATAATTCTTGAACAGAGATAAGGCTTGCAAACAGAGTATATTCCAACATTGCGGCCTGATTTAATAATAATTGAGGTAAAATTCGTCTTGATAATATAGGTAACTCAATTTTTCTTATAATTTGGTTTTTTGACATTCCAAGTGTTATGCCGGCTTCTCTGTATGACTTTGGTAGTAATTCCAGTTCAGCGGTTACTAAATGTGCTGTAGCAATAGTGTTAATAAATCCAAGAGCTATTACTGTTGTCCAAAAAGGGTTAATTACTATACCTAATAAACCCTGTAGTGGGTAATGAAGCCAAAACAATAATACTAATACTGGAATGACTTTTGTAAAAAAACGGCCAATCTTTATAATATTTCCTACTTCTGAAACGTATCTATTTCCAATAACACCTAAGAGTGTCCCAAGCGGGACACCAATAAGTATAATTGAGCCTAAAAGCTTTAAGGTTACTGAAAATCCTTCCAATAACAAGTTATGATATTCGATCAAAACTTGAATCATAAGATGGGTTTACCTGTTTATTGAATAGTCCTGGGAAACGTTGTATTTTTCTAAAATTCTAAAAATAGTTCCATCATTCATTAATTCACCCATGGCAACATTCCACATGGAAATCATAGATTCTTCGCCACGAGCAAATGCAAAACTATTTCCAAATGTTCGGACAGCGCTATTTCCTATTCTTTGAATTTGTCCAGGATTTGATTTAAGGAAGTCGTTTGCAGCAGAAGGTTCTACAAAAGTTATGTCTGCCTTACCATTTACTATGTTGAGAAAGACTTCTGCATAGGAAGATAGTTGGGGTAATGTATTGACTTTTGCCTTAGGATAATCATCTTTAGCTATAAAAGCTGCCATTTCACCATCAATAGCGCTTATCGTATATTGAGCAGAATTTAAATTTGAAAGATTAGTAGAAAATCTCGTGTCTCCTGCTTTAGTATAAGTATAAATAACACTATTCATAGGTGCAACAGAAAATACTGCCTCACGAGCACGAGATGCGTTTGGCCACATCTGAGTTCCAAGTAAGTCATATCTCTTTGTTTTTAACCCCTCAATAGCCGAACCCCAACCAACTTCCTCTACCCAGTTAGTTTTTATGTTTAATCTTTTCGCAGCCTCTTCTACAAGATCATAAGAAATACCAGAAAGATGACCTGTTGTTTGATCTTTAAATAATAGTGGAGGATATACTATATATCCAATTCGAATTTCTCCACTGTTTACTACTTTTTTTGCTACAGACTGTGATTTACTCTGGTTCATTGTAGAATAGCTTATCGTTAAAGCAACTACTGCTATTATTCCTATAATTATACCAAAATATTTGTTCATAGATTATATATTAATTAAGAAAAATGTTTTATATAAGTATATCATGTGATACTTATTATACAAAAAATATGTTAACGAAACTTTCAAGCCTGCTGGAAAAACTTATCTCTAGTTATTTTTTCTCTTATATTATTAAACGATACAAGCTATAAATTAGATACAGGATCTAGTGGTTGTTAATTATGAGTTGGTATTTTTCCTCATTTACCTTAGGTCATAGAAACGTTATTAAGTGGTTTCGGCTTTCTTAAAATAATAAGACCCCAAATATCATACCATGTGGGGCTGTGTGTGGTTCGTGGCGGTTTATAGGCAGACTCGTGTTAGAATCGTTATTGCAGCAACCACCGACATAAGACAAATAATGCATACTGGCGGTATTCTTAAGTTTAGCCACTTATATAGGTAATAGGATACAAATGAGCCTGAATATACCTGTTTAGGATTATGTTTACCTCGAAGTGTATTCTCTAGGACCACCAAGGGGCAGCCAAGAAAAATGATCTGTGAAATGATCGTGCTCCACACCATAGTCCAATGAATTGGCTCATACCATGGCATAATATATTGGAGTAAAATCCCTCCTGGGAGCATAACCACCCAAACAAGGTGTAGTGCGGCCGTTGCGTTTGCTAATCTGCGATACGTGTTTTCTGTCACCAAATTCTCCTTTTGTTTGTGTTTGCTCGGAGACAGGGATTCGAACCCCGATAGCCAGGACCAGAACCTGGAGTCCTACCATTAGACGATCTCCGAATAGATAATCTCTAGGAGTATTTTACCAGAGATTAGGAAAAAATCAAGAAGAGTGTTCGTGTTACACCACTTCGCCACCAAATGTTTCTGCAAGCTCATCGATTTCACTAGAAGAGGAGTTTGAGGAATCTTTTTCATTGACTACTATATTGAGTGTTAGTGGGCTGGAAAAAATATCCAAAAGAGCGGTTTGTATTTGTTGTACAGTTTTTGTTTCTAAAAGTTTATCCTTGTGAAATGGGAATTCAACAGAAATTGTAATAACATTTTGTTCGGTCTTAATAAGCTCGGCAGTTCGTAATAAGGAAACAAGTGAAGGGGAGAGTGATGTGAGACTCTCAATTACAGATTGCCATTTTTTTAACACCTCATCATGGGATATTATTTCAGTGTTAGTAGATTTAGTAGTATGTTCATGGTGTATTTCTTCTGATTTCTCGTGCTCATCCACAGTACTTTCTTGGACAGGTTTTAGGGTTTCTTTTCTTTTAGCTTCTTTTTTAGTTTGGGTTGGGGTGAAAGAAGCACTTTCTTTGGTAGCTTGTGTGTTGTTTGCACATATCTCAAATACGGCAATTTCCAGTGGGAGTTGTGGCAGGGGACTTGCTTTTATTTGGTTTTTTCTTTTTATAAGTATATCTATTATGCCAATAATTTCCATGCTATTTTTTTGCAAGAGTGTGGTAAAATCCTGGTTGTTATTTTGTGTGATGGCTCCTGTATTCCCTGTTTTTCCTAAATGAGAAATAAGGACGTTGCGTAATTGTCTAATAACTTCATCAGTAAAGTGTGTAAGGTTTATTCCAGAAGAATATATGTTTTGTAATATGGTAAGTGCGTTTTGTATGCTGTTTTCACTGATTGCAGAAATAAATTCCGCTGATTGGGATGATGTGGATTCTGGTAACAGAAAAGATGTGGATTCAGCGGTAATATGTTTTTCGCCGGTAGCCATGGCCTGCTCAAGGGTATTTATTGCATCTCTTACACAGCCATCACTTTTTGCAATAATATGACCTAATACGGTTTCATCAATGGTAATACCTTCTTCTTTTGCAACAGATTTAAGATATTTTTTCATAGCATCTTGCGATATATGAGAAAAAGAAAATCGCTGACAACGAGAAATAATCGTATCTGGAATTTTGTGTAATTCTGTTGTGGCAAGAATAAACACAATATGACTTGGTGGTTCTTCGAGTGTTTTAAGTAGTGCATTAAACGCACTTGTAGAAAGCATGTGTACTTCGTCTATAATAAAGACTTTATATGCTAGTGTTGTTGGTTTAAATTGTGCATTTTCAATAATATTTTCTCGAACATTGTCTACGCCAGTGTGACTCGCGGCATCTATTTCTATCACATCTATTGAGCGACCTTGTGTGATTTCTTTTGCCTCTGGGGATTCGTTGTCCGGCTCTGCACTGTCGGGTGCAATTCTAGGACAATTTATGGCTTTTGCGAGTAATCTGGCAGTGGTTGTTTTTCCTACACCTCTTGGACCAGAGAAAAGATAGGCATGGGCTGTAGCCTGCGTAATAATCTGGTTTGTAATCGTTTGAATAATATGGTCTTGTCCGATAATAGAAGAAAATGACTGTGGTCTGTGCTTGTGGTATAATGCCATACGGATTGATAGATATGTTAATTTATCCGTAGTATATAGTATATTTGTATTTAGGTAAATGAGTGTGTATGCACACCGACTTGCGCAATATATGGTAATATGCTATACTCTTGGATATAAAATTACTATTAATTCATTTTATTTTTAAATATAAAAATGTATGGCAAGAAAACTCAATCCCGCTTTGGCAAGACCATTAAACCTTTCTGCTGAACTAGAAGCAGTGGTAGGAAAAGGACCGCTACCAAGAACAGAAGTTGTAAAAAAAATGTGGGAGTATATCAAGAAAAATAACTTGCAAAACCCAGAAAACAAAAGAAACATATTTGCAGATGACAACCTTCGACCAATATTTGGAAAAGACGAAGTAAATATGTTCGAAATGACAAAACTTGTTTCAGGACATCTTACAAATCCAGACGCATAGTCAAACAAAAACATCCGCTTGAGGCGGGTGTTTTTTTATAGTACTAGTCTTTCGTGAATATGAACTTGTTAGACGTTTAGGTTATTTATTACAAGGTCATATCTGCTAAATCTGAGCTACTTTGTGCACCAGGGTTATCTAGTTTGGTTCTTTCTAGAATTTCTTCTTCAACGATTCTTTTGTCTCGACCAAACTTTAGGCGTGACAACTGCTTGATTGTGTTACCAAGTTCTCTGTTTCCTTCAACTGGGGGGTAGGCGCCCATTAAGAACGGCTTGCTTGCCTGATTGTCTATGAGTACTTTTGTGTAGAATGAAAACTGTGGTGCATTAAGTAAATCATAGGAACCAAAAACCGGAGCATATTCTTTTGCAAGTATTTCTGAATCTTCTGGGCCAATACGACCAACCATCATACTTCCTACATTTCCAAGAACAGCTTCTCGAATTTCTGGCTTTCCTTTGTCGTCTACTAACTGCCCCATGTATTGGTGGGCAACAATAAGATCTAATCTATATTTACGGGCTTCTGAAAGTATGGTGGCAATAGAATCAGTAATAAAGTTTTGAAACTCATCAATATACAGAAAGAAATCCTTTCGCTGGTCTTCAGCCATGTCGGCTCTTCCCATTGCGGCCATTTGGAGTTTTGCTACAACAATTAAACCAAGAAGTTTGGAATTTACTTCTCCAGTTTTTCCTTTTGCTAAATTAACTAATAATATTTTTTGATTATCCATTATGTCTCTAAAGTTGAACCCAGACTTTTGTTGTCCCATGATATTTCTCATCATTTCATTTCCAACAAACCGTCCAATTTTTGAAATAAGATAACCAAGCATCTCTGATTTGGTGTGTTGTGTGGTTTGCGCCATTTCTTTTTCCCAATATGTTCTTACCACTGGATCGGTTACTTTATCTAGGTACCGTTTTACATAGTCATCATCAACTAACATTCTTGGTATGTCTATAACAGTTCCAGGGTTTTCATGGTTTGCCATTAACGTAAGCATAACATTTCTCATGGTGTGTTCAAACATTGGCCCAATCATTTCTGGTGGAAAAAGTTTATAAAAAATACCAATCATTTCTTGTACCGCAAAATCCATTTCATCTTTTGTTTTTGCTTCAAGCATGTTTAGTCCAATTGGTCTTTCGGTGTCGGATGGGTCAAAAATAATTACATCATCAGCGCGGTGTTTTGGTACATGTTCTAAAACTGCTTCAACCAAATCTCCATGTGGGTCAACAATGCACACACCATGTCCATTTTGCACATCTTGAATAGCAAGATTTGCAATGGTAACCGATTTTCCACTTCCTGATTTTCCTATGATATATAGATGTCTTTGCCTATCTTTTTGTTTTAATTTAATTTCATTACGAATACCGCGATAGTCAACAAAGCCAAGCGATAATCCTTCTTTTGGTAAATTTGTTGGTGGTGGAGCACTTCTTCCTTTTAGCCATGCAATATTTGGTGCTTCTGTAGAATGGATTGGTAAATGCCATAGTGATGACATTTCTTCGGTATTACAGACAATGTGTTTTGTTTCGTGAAAAGAGCGAAATATGAAGTCACGGATAAGCTGTTTTTGATTTCTTGGGATCGCAGCTTTAAATACATTACCAAAACGGTATAAATTGTATTGACTGTAGGCATTTATAAGGTTATCAAGGTTTGATTTTGCTATTGCTTCATTATCTGAAATACTTAATAATCGGATGGTAACGTCTAATCCACCTTTACTTATTTTTTCTTCGATTCCTTTAAGCATCTCTTCTTCCATTGCAGAAAGTTGATAATGACTTTCTTGCTCTGTTTTTTTAGAAAACATGCTTCCAACAAATTCGGTTGTTTTTCGTATGCTACGTGAAAACCCTGATTCAATGGCAACTTGTTCAAACTTTTGCCCTTTTTTCACTTCTCGAACAATACGAATTGCTTCACGACGCCATTTTTTCTTTGCGCTACGCACCACATATTGAATCGCGGCAGAGCTATTTTGTTCTCGGATCTTTGCCAACACATTGAGTAATCCAGAAAGTGGATCTGAGTCCATTGTTTTGTATGTCTTTAGTGGGAACACATGCTTTTTTGCGCCATAGACATGGGCGCCAACAATAGTACTCTTTTCATTGAAAATATTATAATCCACCATTTCATCAATTTGTGCGTATGGAAATTGTGCGTGAATTTGTTGCTCTATAAGTGCTATATGCTCTTTTCTTGCATCAATATAAAAATAAATCAAACTATCTCGCATAACCATTTCAAAAGAAAATAGATCCTCTCTGCCAAAAAACCATCTTTTTATGCCTTTTTTTGCACGTAACCCTGCAATCGTAGAAAAAAAGGTTTCGGTAATACCAATTTCTTCCTTTATTTGTTCGAGTCTGTCTTCTTGGCCAGCCTGACCACCTTGCCCTTCTGATTTTCTTTCTTTTGGTACGGAGATCTGGACTACCTTTCTGTCGAATGCGTTAACTGATTTTGATTTTGCATGTAATACTTTTCTTAAAATATAGGCTATAGATATAATAGCGAGTAGTGTGGCAATAAATATTCCTATCCAAAAAAAATCAAACACATCACCCAGTTGTGTCGTAATTCGTGGTTGTTGTGCTTGTGGAGCAAAAAATTGCAACAAAAAAAGTGGCATATTATGAAGATCTGTTATTTACAGAAATGATTTTATCGGCTTTAATTTTAGCTTCCTGTTCTAAAAAGAATTTGTTCACTCCTGGAAGCAGTTTAAGCCACTCTAAAATAAGGGTAAATATTTTTTTTACTTTTACACGGTTTTCTCCTACGAGTTGTTGGATTTCGTAGGTAATTTCTTCGCCTTTTATTTTAAATTCTTGTTTTTGGGTAATGGTTAACTCTTGGTAGGCATCTTTTAGACCTTCTTCTAAGATTTTTTCGATTTGCACCGTTAAGTCGTTTCGCACTTGTGGAATGTGTGTTTTTTTAGGCTTCTTTCTTTTTAATAGTTTTGTTAATCTGTCTATACCTTCTTCTGTCTTTTTTGGCGGTGCTTCTGGGACTTGTGCTGTTTTTGGTACTTCTTTTGATTCTTGATATACCTTTTCTTCTTTTGGTAATTCCGGCGGTATTGGTGGTTTTTCTAACTCTTTTGGTTGGGTGGGTCGGGTATATTCTGGTTGTATTGTCTTGGGTAAATATTCCTCTGGTTGTCGTACCTCAGCTTCCTGTTGTGTTGTTTTTTTAGGTTCCATTTTATTACTATAAAAAATAGGTAATTGTATATAGTATATCAAATATTTTTATGAATTGCCACCACTTTTGTGTTTTCGTGGACAGCAGTTAAGGAAAGTGCTATCATAGGTATAATTGATAAGGTATTAATTATAGGTATGAAAGAGACATATTACATAACTACAACACTTCCTTACGTAAATGCAAAACCGCATTTAGGTCATGCGCTAGAATTTGTTCAAGCAGATGTGTTGGCGCGGTTTCACCATCTTTTAGGAAAAGACATTGTGTTTAATACAGGAGTAGATGAGCATGGGGTAAAAATTTACCGAAAATCCATTGAGTCTGGAATGAACCCACAAACATATTGCGATGGATTTGCTAAGCAATTTGATGCACTAAAGTCTACACTAAATTTGTCGTATACACATTTTATTCGAACCACGGACAAAAAACATATTCAGGCTGCACAGGAGTTTTGGCGACGATGTGAAAAAAATGGCGATATATATAAAAAGAACTACACAGTAAAGTATTGTGTTGGGTGCGAATTAGAAAAAACAGATTCAGAAATTGTTGAAGGTAAGTGCCCTATTCACCCAACATACACCATAGAACATATTAATGAAGAAAACTATTTTTTCCGATTTTCACGCTATGAGCAAGTATTATTAGACTTATACGATAATAATCCAGAATTTGTTATACCAAAAAATCGACTATTAGAAATTCGTAATTTTGTAGCTGGCGGGTTGCAAGATTTTAGCATTTCTCGTATAAAAGAAAAAATGCCATGGGGTGTTCCTGTTCCAGGAGATGAGGCACATGTTATGTATGTGTGGTTTGATGCGTTGGTAAACTATATCTCAACGATTGACTGGCCAAAAGAAGAGGGGGGTTTTCAACTCTATTGGCCAGGAACACAAGTTGCCGGAAAAGATAATTTACGACAGCAATCTGCGATGTGGCAAGCCATGCTGTGTTCTGCCGGAATACCACACTCAAAACAAATATATATTCATGGATTTATTACGTCGGATGATAAAAAAATGAGTAAAAGTATTGGTAATGTGATAGACCCTGTTGAAGAGGTTGGTAAATACGGATCAGATGCATTACGTTTTTATTTATTGGGCGCATTACCAAGTTTTGATGATGGAGATTACACGTCACAAAAATGTGAAGAGTATTATACCGCTCATTTGGTAAACGGAATCGGAAACTTGACGTCTAGAATATTGACGATGATAGAAAAATACGCCAATGGAAAAGTACCAAAGTTTGCCGAAGATATTTTCGCAACTGAAAAATTCTGGCAAGAGTATCAATTAGCAATGACATCATTCGATTTCCATAAAGTAATAGAAATAATTTGTAAACTGGTTCATGCGTGCGATACTACTATATCTGCAGAAGAGCCATGGAAAAAAGTAAAAGAAAAGCAAAATATTGATCAGTTACTTTACAGACTTGTTGAGTGTTTACGGCATATTACTATTGCTATTACACCTATTATTCCAGAAGCAGCAGAAAAATTATCTCAAAAGCTGGGTGGTGTTTTAGATAATTCTACTCAGTTTACCGATATGGTACAGTGGGGAGGGTTTCAAGAAGGGCGAGTGGTAGTAAAAGGAGAAAATTTATTTAACAAAGTATAATTACTTTCTTACTTATTTATTTATTAGCTTATGGGGTTTTTTGACATTCTTCTTTTGGTAGCTATTGCTGCCTTTGCACTATTTGGTCTTTGGGTTGGGTTTATTCAGGCACTTGGATCGCTTTTTGGAACCATTCTTGGGGTATATTTGGCTAGTAGGTATTATGAAGTAATGGCTGGGTGGCTTATGAATTATGTTGGGTGGAGTGGTAATACCGCCAGAATCGTCATGTTTATTGTTGCGTTTATTATTATAAATCGTTTAGTTGGTATTGTTTTTTGGTTTATTGGAAAAGTGCTTAATGTTGTTGCCAAACTCCCATTTATCGCGGCATTTAACCGTCTAGCTGGTGCTGTGTTTGGTGCTGCTGAAGGAATTATAACAGTGGGATTTTTAGTCTACTTAATTGTAAAGTATCCCTTTTCAGACACCATTATAGCGAAGGTGGCAGAATCAATTGTCGCGCCATATGCACTTGGTACAATCGATATGTTACTTCCATTTGCACCAGAGGCCATGCGTGTGCTTGAAACTACTATCGATTTTGTAGAACGAATAGTCTCTTAATATATGTTGGTAGACACTCATTGTCATGTACAATTTGATGCATATAAAGCAGATGCTACAGAAGTGATTGATCGAGCGATCTCTCGGAATATTATATTAAATGTTGTTGGTACGCAAAAAAATACCAGTAAAAAAGCAGTTGCTTTGGCAGAAGCATATACCAATGTATATGCAACCATCGGCACACATCCGGTCCATTTACATGCTACACATATTGACGAAGAAGAAACATCTTTTTTATCTCGCGAAGAATCTTTTGATAGTGCATTTTATAGTCAACTTGTTCAATCAAAAAAAGTAATAGCTATTGGTGAGACGGGGATTGATTTATTTCATTTACCAAAAGAGGTTTCAAAAGAAGAGGTTTTAGAAAAGCAGACTCATGTTTTTTTAGATCATATTGCTTTTGCGCACAAACATGATTTGCCAGTTGTTATTCATTGTCGGGATGGGCACAAGGAATTGCTCAACATTTTATCAAAAATAGATTATCCAATTTCAGGAACGGTACATTGTTATACAGGAAATTGGGAGTTTGCCCAAGAATACATGAAATATAATCTATGTTTAGGTTTTACGGGTATTATTTCGTTTCCTGCGAAAAAAACAAACCCAACACCACAAGAAGAATTAATTCATGTTGTAAAAAATATTCCAGTTGATCGCATGTTAATAGAAACAGATGCGCCATATTTAGCGCCTCAAGCATTTAGGGGAAAAAGAAATGAGCCATTTATGGTAGAGGAGGTGGCAAAAACAATTGCAGAAATAAAAGGAATGAGTTTTGAAGAGGTGGCAGACATTACCACAAAAAATGCACAAAGAATTTTTACACGTTTAATGATATAAACCTAACTATGAATAGTCCAACGCTTTTAGCAATAGATGAAATTAGAAAAGAAGGAATGCGCCCACAAGTGGTTGGGTGTTTTATATATAATAAAAAAGTACTTTTTGTCTATTCGGAACAATATAATTTGTGGCAATTTCCACAAGGTGGGATAG
Source organism: Candidatus Magasanikiibacteriota bacterium (assembly GCA_002716765.1). Lineage (GTDB taxonomy): Bacteria > Patescibacteriota > Patescibacteriia > Magasanikbacterales > UBA922. The sequence goes on along the minus strand of PBBY01000016.1, from coordinate 103,055 downwards.
ATAATAACGAAACAATTCAACAGGCTATAAAAAGAGAAATGACTGAAGAGCTTGGAGATAGTTTTATGGATACGGTAAAAGAGGGAGGTGTTTGTGTTGGTAAAGATTCCCTGATGTTTCCAGAAAGTAAACAAGGGTCGCGGGCATTGTTTACAGATAGTGGCAAGGAGGTTTTTATGTTAGGAAAAACATACTTCTTTATGGTACTGCACGCAACAACAGAAAACCTTACTATGGCAGAAACAGACTTTGATGAGTGTATGTGGTTACCATATGAACAAGCGCTCCGTTTGGCTCAAAATATATACCAAGTTGGTAAGCGGCGGATAACCTGCACTGCGCTTGATAAAATAAAAGAATTGGGTCTGATATAAAGGGTTTTGTCATATCCTCTATGTTTTTGCTAAAGGAATTTGATGTCTGTATTATGATAATTTATGGCGATTTGCTTCCTTATGGGAAATTCATTAAAATAAGAGTGTATTGACAGTTCAGTTTTTGGTTGGTATACTTTTCGTGAATTAATCCAAGTTTTATGTCTGATATAAGTAGTAAAAAAGAAATATTACTACAAAAAACATTTATGTTAATGTTTCGTATATTGTTGATATTTGGTATACCAGTTGTTGTTGCATATTTTTCTGGAAAAGCTATTGATCTTCGGTATAATATCCGACCGTATGGAACGCTTGCCTGTCTATTTGTATCTTTTGTTTTTTCTTGGGTATGGGTTATTCGACTATATACAAAACTTAACAAAGAGTTTGCTGCTTTAGAAAGGGAAGAATCAGAGAAAGGAGAGAATAAGTAAATACTATTTATGTTTTTTCAAGTTACAACACCACAACCTAATGTTCAACCAGAAACTGTCGTAGAATTTTTTGGTATCCCGCTTACAAACGCCATGCTTATGGGTGTTTTAGTTCTATTTTGCATCTTTCTTATGGCTGTCTGGGCGTCTTGGTTTACAAAGACAAGAGCGGGTCGTTTTCAGATTTCTATAGAAATGCTTGTTGGTGCAATTCTTGATCTTCTAACTTCGGTAGTTGGTTCTCGTGCTGCCGCACAAGTGCTTTTGCCTCTTATCGGGACATTGTTTATTTTTTTAGGGATGGGTAATCTTATTGGGCTTATTCCTGGAATTTCTTCGGTTACGTTTGATGGGGTTCAATTGTTTAGGACTGCAACAAATGATTTTAATATGACATTTAGTATTGCGCTTGCGATGATTATATTTACTAATATTGCAAGTATTGTTTCGTGGGGATTTTTTGGGCACCTGGGCAAGTTCTTCAAATTTAAAGAAGTGTTTCTGGGGTTTAGAGAGGGTTTTGGTGCCGGCTGTTTGGCGATTGTAGACTTTTTTATTGGTTTACTTGATATAGTGTCTGAAATAGCAAAAGTAATTTCGCTTTCGTTACGTCTATTTGGAAATATGTTTGCCGGAGATGTGCTAGCAGCAATTCTTCTTGGGTCTTTTGCGTTAATTATTCCTGCTCCATGGCTTGCTATGAATTTGCTAGTTGGTATTTTACAAGCACTTGTCTTTGGTGCACTTACTGCGGCATACTACTCTTTAGCAGTAAGACCAAGTGATGGGTAGTTTATTATCTTATTAAGGGTGTTTATATAAAACACCTTTGAAATGGTAATTAATTTAGGCACAGTTATTGTGCATTTAGTAATTTTATATATGGAAATAGAATCAGCAAAACTTATTGCAAAGGGTTTGTGTACAATCTCAATGTTTGGGTCCGGTATTGGTGAAGGGTATCTTATTGGAAAAGCACTTGAGGCAATAGGAAGAAATCCAAAAATGGAAGGAAGTATATTTACAAAGATGATTATTGGGGTTGCTCTTGCTGAGTCAACAGCTATTTATGCGTTCGTGGCATTCTTTATTGTATAGTTTTGATTTACTCAACCTGTCTTAAATGACGGGTGGGGAGTTGTATAAGAGAGATCCTCTCTTATAGAACTTTTCATCTTGCGTTATTCTTATAATCTTATGGAATTTATTATTGATACATTGGCAAAAGTAGGCTTTGATTGGCGAATGGGTTTATTTAATCTTATTAATTTTTTTATTGTCTTCTTACTAATAAAGCGCTTTATTTTTCCTCCATTATTACGTGTTATTGATGAGCGAAAAAAAATGATTCAAGAGGGGCTTGATAATTTTACTCAGTCAAAGACTGTAATGGAGGTTGCGGAACAAAAAGCAAAAGAGATAATAAGTCAGGCAAAGAAAGAGGGGAATATTATAGTAGAAAAATCTCATGATGAGGCAAAAACTGTTGCCGAGACAATGAGAAACAAGGCAAAAGAAGATGTCGAGAAACTCGTTTTTGAAGCAAAGACGCATATTAAGCAAGAAAAAAAACAAATGAAAGAAGAAATAAGAGCTGAAGCAGTATCTTTGGTTGTTGAAGTGGCAAAAAAACTTCTTGGGAATGAGATGGATAGTAAGAAGAGTACAAAAAACATTGCAGATATTATTAAGAGTATCCAATAGTATGCCCAAACTTATACCACAACAAATGGGTAAAATATTATACCTTCTTACTAAAGATTGTCAGAAAAAAGATGTGGATAAGACGATAAAAGTATTTTTACGTCTGGTTGTTGCGCAACAAATGAAGGCAAAAATACCATACATTATTCATTCGTTTATCCAATATGCACAGAAGGCAGAGGGTGTTACTCCTGCATCTGTTACCACCGCCTTTCCCTTATCTGAAAAACAGAAAAAGGAACTCGCTAAAACATTTTCCTTTGACGAAAGTATGGTTAAGCAGGTGGTGGACCCTTCAGTCATTGGGGGAGTCGTGGTAGCTTTTGAAGGAAAGCGTATTGATGCGAGCTTTCGTACTATTCTTAACAGGATGGCACACCAGTTATAACTATTATATTTTTTCATTTATTATATGTCATATACAGATCAAGTAGTTGCAAAGCTAAAAAAACAAATTAATGATTTTGATACCAAGCCAGAAGTTGTAGAGGTTGGTCGAGTGATTGAGGTTGGTGATGGTATTGTGCGAATGAGCGGAATATCTGGCTGTCAATCACAAGAAATGGTTGTTTTTGAGGACGGTACACGTGGTCTTGCACTAAATCTTGAAGAGGATACTGTTGGTGCTATTATTCTAGGTGACTATACCAATATTAAAGAAGGGGATGTTGTTGAGCGTACGGGAAAAATTATGTCCATTCCTGTTTCAGATGCACTTATTGGTCGTGTGGTAAATGCTCTTGGGGAGCCTGTCGACGGTAAGGCGTCTATTAAAGGAAAAAAAGAGTATCCTATTGAACGTGTGGCTCCCGGAGTAATGACTCGAACACCAGTGAACCAGCCGATGCAAACTGGTATCAAGGCGATCGACGCACTTATTCCAATTGGAAGAGGTCAGCGAGAACTTATTATTGGTGACCGCCAGACAGGAAAAACAGCTATTGCCATAGATACTATACTAAATCAAAAAGATCAAGACATGATTTGTGTTTATGTTGCTATTGGTCAAAAAGAGTCAAAAGTGGCACGGATTGTTTCTAAACTTAGTGAGGCAGGTGCTATGGATTACACGGTTGTTGTTTCGGCTGCTGCTAGTGAGCCAGCGCCAATGAGTTTTTTAGCACCATATACAGGAGCAACAATTGCAGAATATTTTGCGGATAAGGGTAAAGACGTCCTTGTTGTGTATGATGATCTTACAAAACAAGCTTGGGCATACAGAGAAATGTCCCTGCTTCTTCGAAGGCCACCGGGACGTGAAGCATATCCTGGAGATGTGTTTTATTTGCATTCTCGTCTTCTTGAGCGTGCCTGTAATTTAGATGAAAAAAATGGAGGTGGTTCAATTACAGCTTTGCCAATTATTGAAACACAAGCAGGTGATGTTGGGGCATATATTCCTACAAATGTTATTTCCATTACAGATGGTCAAATTTATCTAGAGACTCAGCTTTTTAACAAAGGGGTAAGACCTGCACTAAATGTTGGGCTTTCTGTATCACGTGTTGGGGGAAACGCACAGAAAAAACCAATGAAAAAAGTTGCTGGTTCACTGAAATTAAGTCTGGCGCAGTTTCGTGAACTTGAAGCCTTTGCGCAATTTAGTAGCGATCTTGATGTAGATACAAAAAAACAAATTGACAGAGGTCAAAGACTTGCAGAATTATTAAAACAGCCACAATATGCACCAATGGTTGTAGAAGAGCAGGTGTTGGTTATTTACGCTGCTGGAAATGGGTATTTTGATGCTGTTCCTGTAGCAGATATACAGAGTGAGCAAGAAAAACTCATTACATTTGCGCGAAAGACTAAGTCTGCTATTCTGGAAAGTATTCGTGACGGCGTGTGGAATGATGATGTGCAGGGTGGCTTGAAGGATATTTGTGATCAATATAATGCATAAATAGTCCAACTATTTCTATTAACCAACAAGTATGCCAGTATCTACAAAAGAAATCAAAGGGAGGATAAAATCAGTCCAAAACACTAAGAAAATCACCAAAGCAATGGAGATGGTTTCTGCGGCAAAAATGAAAAAAGCGGTAGATGCTGCACAAAATACACGGATCTATGCGACACGCGCATTGGGTATTTTAGACAGTCTAGCGGAGGTTCGTGAACCAGATTGTCCGCTGATTCAGAAGAGAACTGTAGAAAAAGTTCTTGTGGTCGTTATGAGCTCGAATAAGGGTTTGTGCGGAGGTTTTAATGCAAATATTATTAAAAAAGTACGGCAAGTTATAGAACAAAAAGACCGACTATTGTACTATTCTGGAGATGGTAACTCTTCTGGAAATAAAAATAAAGAGATGGTAATTGATGTTCTTGGTATAGGAAGAAAAAGTGTTCCGATTGCAAAAAAATGCAACATCAGGGCGGTTGCAGTATTTGATGACATTAGTGAACAGCCTGGGGTTAACGACGTGTACCCGATTAGTTCAATGATTCAAGATCTTTTTGTAAAAGAAGAATATGATAAGGTTGTGATGGTATACACTCATTTTGTTTCTGGTCTTGAACAGGTACCAAAAGTCCGCCAACTATTGCCGGTATCAAGTGTTGATTTACATAAAATTCTTGAAGAAGATTTTGTTTCAGATGATGTGAAAAAAGAATCGACATTACCTATTGCGTGTTATCATCTAGAACCAACAAGAGAAGATGTGTTAAATGCGGTATTACCAATGTTGTTAGGCGCACAAATCCATCATGGTGTATTAGAGAGTGCGGCAAGTGAACATAGTGCTAGAATGGTTGCCATGAAGAATGCCGGAGAAGCAGCAGGTGAGATGCAGGAAGAGTTAACGCAAATGTATAACAAAGCACGTCAGGCAGCTATTACACAAGAGATTGCTGAAATAGCCGGAGGTGCAGCAGCTTTAGAATAATTTTTTTATCATAGATAATATAACAGAAAAAATACGTATGCCAGAAAAAAATATTGGAACTATTACACAAATCATCGGTGTTGTGGTCGATGTACACTTTCCAGAAGTGGTCCCAAAAATATACAATGCGCTTACTACACAGGCTAATGGCAAAGAGGTGGTGCTTGAGGTTCAGAAACATTTAGGTTCACATAGTATCCGTGCTATTTCAATGGGTACAACAGACGGTCTTGCTCGTGGTGTTGAAGTGATTGATACCGGATCACCAATTTCAGTTCCAGTTGGAGATTGTACGTTGGGCCGTATGTTTGATGTGGTCGGTGCTCCGATTGACGAAAAACCAGCACCAAAACCAAAAAAACTCTACCCAATCCACAGAAAGGCACCATCTTTTAGCAGTCAATCACAAAAAACAGAGATTTTAGAAACAGGTATCAAAGTGGTTGATTTACTTGCACCATTCTTGAAAGGGGGAAAAGTTGGATTGTTTGGTGGTGCGGGTGTTGGAAAAACGGTTATCATTCAAGAATTGATCAGAAACATTGCCTCAGAGCACGGTGGGTATTCTATGTTTGCTGGAGTTGGAGAAAGAACTCGAGAAGGTAATGATTTATATAGAGAAATGGAAGAGTCAGGTGTTTTAGATAAAACAGCTCTTGTTTTTGGACAGATGAATGAGCCGCCAGGTGCACGTGCACGTGTTGCGCTAACCGCTCTGTCTATGGCTGAGTATTTTAGAGACGAAGAGGGTAGAGATTTACTATTGTTTGTTGATAATATTTTTCGATTTACTCAAGCTGGTTCAGAAATGAGTGCGTTACTAGGGAGAATGCCTTCTGCGGTCGGATATCAACCAACACTTGCAACAGAAATGGGTGCCTTGCAGGAACGCATTACTTCAACAGACAAGGGATCTATTACCTCTGTACAAGCAGTATATGTACCTGCTGATGACTTAACCGATCCAGCACCAGCAACAACATTTGCTCATCTGGATTCTACTGTTGTATTAAACCGGTCACTTTCTGAGATTGGTATTTACCCTGCCGTTGATCCTTTGGATTCTACATCCACCGTCTTGGATCCACAGATTGTTGGTGAAGAGCACTACGCTGTTGCAAAAGGTGTTCAAAAAGTATTGCAACGATACAAGGATTTACAAGATATTATTGCTATCCTTGGTATGGAAGAATTATCAGACGAAGACAAGGCATCGGTTGCACGTGCAAGAAGAATACAGAAATTTCTTTCACAGCCATTTTTCGTTGCAGAACAGTTTACGGGTATGGCGGGTATTTATGTGCCGGTTGCAGATACGGTTCGGTCACTTCGTGAAATATTGGATGGGCTTCATGATGATAAACCAGAAGATGCATTCTACATGAAAGGTTCAATTGATGATGTTATAGCAAGTACAAAAGACAAAAAAGATTAATCTTATTTTCTCTCTTATGACTAAACAACATGTCATTCGTTTCTTTGTAATAATCATGGTTTTGATTGTTTCTGGTTGCGCTAGACAAACATCTGTGCCTACTAATAATATTAATGACTCAAAAAAAGTAGATTCTAAAGAGATTATTAATTCAAAAAAACATATGGAAAAAACAACACACCTCCCAGATCACAAAGATTTACGCCAAACCTATTCTGGTGCAGTCTTACATACTAATAAAGGGGATATTACTTTAGCGTTTTATGGTGAAGAATCGCCAATTACAGTAAACAATTTCCTTAACCTCGCTGAGTCAGGTTTTTACAATGACACTACATTCCATCGTGTTATTCCCAATTTCATGATTCAAGGTGGTGATCCGTTAAGTAAAAATTCAGACAGAATGCAACACGGGACAGGTGGACCAGAATATCGTTTTGGTGATGAATTTAACACGCATAAGATTGTTCGTGGATCTTTAGCTATGGCAAATGCCGGACCAAATACAAACGGATCTCAGTTTTTTATTGTGACCGCAGAAGAAACACCACACCTAGATATGCGACACACAAACTTTGGTTATGTTGTTGAGGGTATGGATGTTGTTACTACGATTGAGTCATCCCAAACAGATGGAAGGGATAATCCAGTTGACCCTATTGTTATTACAGGTGTGACGTTAAAAAAATAGATAGATATTACATTATTTCTATGAAATTTACTCTTGCAACACCATATGGTGTTACATACAACGATGATACAGTGCTCTCGGTTTCTGTTCCAACGAAGGATGGGGTTATTACATTGCTACCGGATCATGCAGCACTTATTTCTGTGGTTGTTCCCGGAGAGCTTCTGGTAGAAAAAGACCAGAATACCCAAGTGTTATCTGTATCACATGGTGTTGTGGAGGTGTCGCCAGAAGGTGAGGTTGTTGTGCTTGCAAATACCTCTGAGCGGGTTGAGCATCTTGATGTTGCTCGTGCCGAAGCAGCAAAAAAGAAGGCAGAAGAGCTTATGGCACAAAAGCAGGATATGCTTGATATTGATTTTGCACGTATTCAAGCAAAACTAGAAAAAGAACTTGTCCGTATATCTGTGGGTAATAGGTATAGGAAATAACTACATATAATGTATTGCATAAAAAACGAATTTCGATTCGTTTTTTTACATTTTAGTGAAATTAGTGTATTATATGAAATATATAATGCATAGCATGCATCTTTACTCTTCTTTATCTTATTTTGAGATAATAAAATATTATGTAATAGACATATGAAAAAAATACAAACCTTTTTTTTATTAGTATTTGAGTTAGCTATACTTTGCCTAACCTTATACTATTTACGCATTGGTTTAGAAATGAGCCATAGCGATGATATGCGGATTATTATGCCTATACTTGTAGATGTGGCATTTTTAGCACTGTTTGCTTCTTTTGGTCGGAGATTAGCCCTCTTCTTTGGTACTGCTCCAATGGCAGGAAAGATTATTATGGGTGTCTTGGTTGGTCCAGCATTTTTTGGGGTGCTTGATGCATATAGTGTTGGTGTAGAGTTAGCGCGTGTTGCTGGTGTGTTATTTATTTTATTTGAGGCTGGGTTACATTTTGACCCATTGCTACTGAAAAAAAACACGGCTCTTGCCACACGTGTGGCGGTTGTTGGTGTTCGTGTTCCTCTTTGTACACTTGGTTTGTTTGGGTATTTTGTTTTAGACATGTCGATCGTTTCAGCACTTTTCTTAGGGGGTATTTTTACAGCCACTTCTGTTGGTTTATCTGTTGAGTTGCTTAAGCGTGCAAATATGCTACAAACGAATCTTGGGAATAAAATAGTTGGTGGTGCATTAATAGACAATATTTTAGGTGTAATTATTCTAACCACACTACTAAAAGTGTCTCAAGGGTATACAGCAGTTGCCCCATTTATTATTATATTACTAGTAATCGGATTTTTTGTTATTGGTACGTATCTGCTTTGGGTTAGTGGTGTTGCAGATAAGATTGCACAATATCTTGATCGGCATTATGCTAACGATGGGACGCAGTTGTACACGCGATTCTTCTTTGGTGCACTTATTCTTGCTTCTGCAATTGCCGGGGTTGCTGGTCTTGAGCCAGTTCTTGGCGCTTTTGGTATAGGAGTTGTTTTATCAAAGGTTGACAATTCTATAAAAAAGACTGCGTGGGAAAAAATAGAAGGGTATACTCACATTTTTGTTGGAGCGTTTCTTGTTAGTCTTGGTACTATGTTACCACGAGAAGCGCTGCTTTCTTGGGAGGTGTGGTTACTTGCTTTGATTTTTACAGGACTAGGTTTCTTTGGGAAGTATCTTGTTAAATATTTCTTTGCAAAGGAGAAAGATGGGAGACTTGTGGGATATGCAATGAGTATTCGTGGTGAGGTTGGTTTAGTTTTTATTACTGTTGCGTTAACACACCACATGTTTGATGCGATCTACGCATCTGCAGCTTTACTTGCTGTAATACTTGTAAGTATTCTCGGTCTTATTTTGTTTCAAAGAGAAGTTTTAGGAAAAAAGGGGAAAAAGAAATTAAAACCGCTTGTTGAGGGGATGTAACACAACACTTTTTGGTGTATACTATATGTATAATTATTAACTATCTATTTATGGAAGTTGTTTTGCATATATTGCAGCAATATGAATTATTTAGTAACTCAATGTGGCAATATCTATTGGCGGCCTGTTATTTTATAGTCGCGATGATTGCGTTGCATATATTTCGCTCAATTGTATTAAAAAGGGCGGTTACTTTAGCAAAAAAGACCAAAAATCAATACGATGATGCGGTTATTGCGTTTATTCATGGGCTTCAGTCAAAGTTTTACATTAGTATTTCTCTGTACATTGCATTGCAGCATATTACAATGCCGCAACGTGTAATGCAAGTGGTAAGTGTTGTTTTGTTGCTACTTGTGGTGTATGAAATTATACACGCTATTGCCGACTTTTTTGATGCTTTGGTAGAAATATATTTAGGACGAGTAACAAAAAAGGGAAGAGGGCATGCAAAAGCTATGTTGCGTATTTTACGATCATTTATTGTAGCAATATTGTGGGTCCTTGTTATATTAGTTATTTTGTCTAATCTTGGAATAAATGTAACCGCTTTTGTTGCTAGTCTTGGTATTGGTGGTATTGCAGTTGCATTGGCGCTCCAAAATGTACTCAGTGATTTTTTTAGCTCATTTTCTATATTTATGGATAAGCCATTCCAGGTTGGGGATTATATTGCGATTGGTGAAAGTAGTGGAACAGTTCGGTATATTGGACTTAAAACAACCAGAATAGAAACGCTCCGTGGAGAAGAATTAGTTATGCCAAATAAAGAAATTACCAACGCACAAATTCAAAATTTTGGTCAATTAAAAAGAAGAAGAGAGTCATTTACTTTTGGTGTAGAATATGAAACGTCAAAAAAGAAGCTTGAGTCAATTCCGGGTATTGTGGGGCACGTAATTAAAAAGAATAGTATAGTAGACTTTGATCGATGTAATTTTTCTGCTTTTGGTGATTTTAGTTTGAACTTTGATTGTGTGTATTATGTTAATTCAAATCAATTTATTGATTACGTAACGGTTAAAGAAAAAATACTCTTTGCTATTTTAGAAGAATTTACCAAAAATAATATTGGTTTTGCGTATCCAACACAAGTGGTTAAACTACAAAAGTAATATGCATGGTTTTGCTCAAAACTTTCTTTGTTCAAAACATGTCAGTTATATTATGACTGGGTTGTGCTTTTTTTGTATTCTTGCACCAACAGCTGTTTTTGGTGCGCTTTATCATAGTCATGGTCATGGTCACCTTCATACGCACAATCTTGAATCCGGTGGAAGTAATGAAGAAGTATCTGTTTTACAACAAAAAATTAGCGAAAAAAAAGAAAAGGTAGCGAAATTAGAAAAAAGTATTCAAGCATACAAAAAGAAAATAGCTGCAAAAAGATTACAAGCAACATCATTAGCCAATCAAACAGCTATCTTAGATAATCGTGTAGCAGAAGTGCAATTAGAAATAGAAGCAACGCAGCAAAACATAGATGCTGTGGCTTTAGAAGTGCGTGCTTTTGAGCTTTCTATAGAAGAAAAGCAACATGTATTAGAAAGACAAAAAATAATGATTGCAGAATTATTGCGAGCTATTCATCAAAATGATTCTAAGAAGTATATAGAAATAGCAACAAACTACAATAGTTTTTCGGATTTTTATAATTCACTGCAATATTTAGAAACGGTTGAATCAAATTTGGGAGCAAATGTACAATCGCTACGTATTGCAAAAACACAATTAGAAGAAAAGGTTTTAGAAAAAAAGAATAAGCAGGAATTATTAGAAAATTTCCAAGAAGAAATTACTCAAAAAAAGACAGATCTAGAAGAGCGAAAATATGCAAAAAGAGTATTGCTGGAACAAACACAATCTTCTGAAAGAACATATAATACATTACTCAAACAATTAAAAAAACAATACCAAGATATAGAAAATGAAATTTCTGGTATAGAAAAAGAAATCAGAGGAAAACTTCAAGATCAAGACAAGCTCGATAATTTAAAAGGAGATAATGCTACGTCACTTTCTTGGCCTACACAAAGTAGGTATATTACCACACGTTACAGAGATCCAGACTACCCATACCGACACATATTTGAGCATAACGCAATAGATATTCGTGCAGCACAAGGTACGCCATTAAAAGCAGTGGCCTCCGGATATGTTGGTCGAGCAAGACGTTGCTCCAAAGCGTCATGTTATGGTTATATTATGCTTATTCACTCCGGAGGATTGTCTACTGTGTATGGTCATGCAGCAAAAATAATAGTCTCAGAAGATCAGTTTGTGACCCGAGGGGAAGTTATAGGTTACTCTGGTGGGATGCCAGGAACTGTTGGCGCAGGGCCGTTTACGACTGGACCACATTTACATTTTGAAGTACGAAAAAATGGTATCCCACTAAATCCACTTACATATCTTATAAAAGACTATTAACACTATTTACTTGTTGGACCTGCTCGTTTTTGTTATACTATTTACACTATTTATTTAAGTTTTCAATTATGAATTCAAAGGAAAAATGTGGAACAACTAGTTCATATGTATGTAATTTATCACCAACCCAAATGTTTGTTATTGGTGCTGTTGGTGGAATATTATTATTGTGTACTATTGGTTTTTTTATTCTATTAAATATGTATTTAGGAGGAAATACAGGAACACAACCCGCAGCGCATGTGGCAGCAGGTAATCCACCAGCGGCTCAACCTGTCGCACCAAGTGGGGAACTTGCCGCAGTTACCAAAGATGATCATATACGAGGAAACGCAAAAGCAAAAATAACGTTGGTAGAATATTCCGATTACGAATGCCCGTTTTGTTCACGATTTCACGAAACCATGAAAAAAGTAATGGATAAATATGGTGATGATGTTCGATGGGTTTACAGACATTTTCCATTATCATTTCATCAAAACGCAAAACCAGCAGCAGTTGCAGCAGAATGTGCCGGTCTTCAGGGAAAATTCTGGGAGTTCTCAGACAAGTTAATAGAAGATTACAAATCACTTAATGTAAGTAAATACAACGAAATTGCAAAAGAGTTATCACTAAACGAAAAGAAGTTTGCTGATTGTGTAAGTGAGCAAAAAACAGCAAAAGATGTAGACGAAGACATTGCTTCTGCAACAAAAGTAGGAGTAAGAGGAACACCGCACACCATTATTATAGATAAAAAAGGAAACAAACAAGTAATATCTGGCGCACAACCATTTGAAAACGTAGATGCAATATTGGCAGAACTAACAAAATAAAGGTAAAATACAAATAAAGAAACACCTGAAAGGGTGTTTTTTTATACACAAAGAAATAGGGGAATGATAACATTGTACGACACCTTATTTTCCGTGAAAATAAAAACAACCTTCCTTCGGAGGTCGCAAAAAAAAAGAACAATGAAAAGAGGTGTGCTTCCATATTTTTAAGCGGGGCTTGGAAGTCCAGTACCGTCTTTTATACTTACAAAATCTAGCAGACAGTAGGCGTTTATTACACATAATGCATTTGCAAGATAATATGTGTGATAAATATCTCTTGGGAGGTCGCTGAACCTGCTTTCACACCATTCTTGAGTAACTTGTCCAGCCTCAATAAGTCTTTTCAAGATTTCCTTCTTAAAGAAGTTATCTTGATCGCACTCGGGTGAGGTATACGGATTACGTCCTTCATACTCAGCAAGTTTTGCACGAAGTCGAGCCACCAGGGTAGGGCAATTTGGTAATGTTATTTTTGGAAATTGGCAGTCCACTTTCATGTTTTCTCCTTTTTGTGTAAGTGGTCGGCTAGATTGTAGCATGTTTTCAGCAACCTGTAAAGAGTAAATTTGTAAAGAAAAAAAATAATAAAAGTATTATATTAAGAAAAAAATGGTAAAAAATAGGGGATATATAGAGGGAAATAACAGGAAAAATTGGCTAAAATTAGCCTAAAAAAAGGATATTAGGAAAAATATAGCAAAAAAGCACATAAAACACTTGACAAAAGTAGTAAAGTATGATATAATGCATGGTTACAATGAATTATAAGAAAAAACAGAAGTCACTACACAAGAGGCGACAAGTACTAGAAGGGTCTTATTTCTAAACTTGCCCAGATCAGTACTCGTTTCTTGTGTAAGGGTTTCATGTAATTAAGTCTTACACTGATCAATACAATAATAGGAAAGGAAGGAAAATGAAGTGATGTATGAGTAGCATGGTGTATATACGTTGTGTATATAACATGCTGCTCATATATTTTAAACTCTCTCTTTATCTTTTACTTGCAGCAACATATCAATAAGATAGAGAGCACCATTTTAGCAAACGAAAGGGCTATTGTGGATATCAACCAAATTATTTTGGTGGCCATTGGGGTCATCGTTATCTTCCTTCTTTTCATCTTCTTTGTCGCCGCCTACTAAGAAATCTCCCAAAAAGAAAAAAGGACGTCGTCGTGTGGCAAAAAAAGGAGGAAAAAAGGTATATACCTGTCCATCTTGGATCGACCCGGATATTGGTGTGAAGGTGGTTGAGTTAAGAAGATAAGAAGATCAGAACACCAGCGCCCAACGACTCTCCTTCCGGTAGACCTACACCCCTAACCTACGTTCCTTAACCCAATCCTCTCACCATTACAAGAAGCATATCTAACAACTAGATTGCAAGATAATGTGTGGGAGTAAGTTATTTCTATATCATAGTTGTATGGTATATAGATAATTTTACTTAAAATATACAGAATACTCTCCGGCAGGTGGGTTTTTGTTTTTTTGGGTCATTGTACGTATTTTTGGCTCAACACTTGACAAAAACATGAAATTGTGGTAAAACCAAGGTGTTAAAGCGTGAGATGAAAAGAGACACAAAAGGAATAGGTATTTTTCTAATACTATTTATGAAGCAAATACGACAAAAATCACTTACTATTATCCCAAAAATCCTAAAAGAAGGGTTTATTGTGGTATTATTATTTATTTTACCAGTTACGCTATTTATAGCAATTTGGCTTCTTTTACTTCTGCGGTTTCAATACTAATCGCAACAAAAAAACCAGTGTGGAATTTTACACTGGTTTTTTTGTTATACAATGGTTGTGTGGTATTATATTATATGTGCGCGTCGTATTTATTGCATTTTTGCGTGCACTCTTTGTTTCTTTTACTCTTTATTTGGGAGGATTTTGTGTTTGTAGATTATGTTGTTATTGCAATTATGCTTCTAATGGCAGGAAACCTAGAGTGCCATGCTCCTCAAAATGAAAAGGCAATACCCTTACTTTTTGGCGCGGTATGTGCAATTATATATTCGAATGGGTATCCGCTTATCCTTTTGGTATTTTTTGTATTTTACAATTTGTTCTTTTTTCTATCATTTAAAAACGGTGATAAATAGTATTATTTTTTTCTTTTCTTACTTTACACAGGTGCCAGCCTGTGTTTTCTCTTTATGAAGAAGGTGTTTAAAATAAATATAGACTTTGTTAGGTGTTTATACAAAATTTTTTAAGTAATTCTATCGTAGAAACTTGACAAATTATCTTATTTGTCCTAGAGTAATAATTGGAAAATTAAATGTGTTTGGTGGGTAGTGTGGTGAACGTATATAAATATATCTAGCACACTACTCATCCTTTCTTTATTTTTTTGCCACAATCTGTGAGTAGTAGTGGCAAATTTCTCTTTGGAGGCTGTGGTATGATAGCTGTTTTGCTGCTCATTTCAACATGTATTAATCTAACTGCGTTTTATTTAGCTCTTAAGGGGTAGTAGGTTTTTCTTTCAGTTCTTTCTTACTGACCGCTCTGTGGTCATTTTTTAATACTCAATTTGTGTGTCTAGGTGTAGTGTGTTACAATGCCAAAGCGTGCGTGGTTTTTTTCAAAAAAAGGAGTGACCAATGAAAATACCAAAACACATTCCAACTGTCGCTGTTATTGGCGGAAGTGGATTATATGATTTACAAGAACATCTTACAGAAGTAGAGGAGTTGGTGGTTCATACGCCATATGGTGAAACAAGTGATACTATTGTATCTGGATTGCTTCGGCAAGAAGGTGTTACTGTGTCTATTCTTTTTTTACCACGCCATGGCGTTGGTCATCGTATTTTGCCATCGGAAGTAAATTATCGGGCAAATATTTGGGCGCTCAAAAAACTTGGCGCACAGTGGTGTATTGCCGTTTCTGCTGTTGGTTCACTAAAAGAGGAGATTGAGCCGGGAAATGTGGTGATTGTTGATCAGTATATCGACAAAACGTACAAGCGAGAGTGCACCTTTTTTGGTAATGGGGTTGCTGGGCACGTACCATTTGGTACTCCAGTTTCACCAAAGCTTGCACATGTGCTTTTTGAGGCGGCAGATAGTTTGGAGGTTTCTGTGCAACGTGGAGGAACATATGTCGCTATGGAGGGTCCAGCATTTTCCACAAAAGCGGAATCAAATATGCACCGTCTCTTTGGTGCAGATGTAATTGGTATGACAGCTTTGCCAGAGGCTAAGCTTGCTCGTGAAGCAGGAATTCCTTATGCAACACTTGCAATGGTAACTGATTATGATTGTTGGTACACAGGCCATGGTGAGGTTTCGGCCGATGAAGTTGCTAGGGTGATGCAGCAACTATCTTCAACCGCACTCCGTATTGTTGTGGGGGCAGCTTGTAATCTCCCCTTAGAACAAGATTCGTTCATTCTCGAAGCGTGCAATGGGGCAGTTATGACTGACTCCAGATATGTTCCAGAGGGGTTAATGCAAAAGCTATTTTGGATTTTTTCTCAGTAAAGCAATGCTTAGTACGACCCTTTTTGTTCTTTTTTGCAACTTTCGAAGGAAGGTTGCTTTTTTGTATTATTTTGATTTTATGCTACAATAGCACTATGTCATTTTTAGACATGTTCTTTTTAGTCAACTTATGTGTATAGTACACTAAGTTTTATTCCAAGTTTTTTTAGTAGAAAGGGAAATATCATTGAATATTTCAACTGTTTCGCTAGACCCGTCCTTGTGCACTATTGTTCCGCAGGGTAGATTCGAATTTTATGACGTGTGTGAAGATATACAAGTAAAGCCATTCTTACAGGGAATTCCCAGACCTTTTAGGGCTGGGTGTATATTGTATGAATTCACAAAGCCTGTAATATTACGAGAAAGTAATGAGGTGGTCGCCTATGAACAAGCAACTAAACTCCTGTATTCTGGAGACGAGGTGCGAAACCTAACAGGAATTCCATATGGCGTGCGCGGCCGCGCAAAGCCTCTAATAGTTCCTGGTTTTACTTTTTTTGTTCAAAGCACCTCTCATACTAGGAAGTTATTGGGAGGGACTACCGTACTCTATAAACCAGCTAATAGTTTGGATACACACACTTCTGGTGGACAACTACGGTTGTTTTCTTAATCTTAATATAGTGTTTTAGTATCGGGTACCGTCAGTACAGCGCCTTGGGAAAGCGCTGTTTTTTATTGTAAATAATTATCTAGAGCAATGTTTACTTGCTTGTCTGCAGCTTTGTTTTTTGCTCTTGGGATATATGATAGAGAATAGGAAGAGAAGTGTTGTAACGCATTCCAAGCTTGCACGAATAATTTTTGTAATGTTGGCTCCTTTATTTTCCAATTTCTGTTTAATTGCTCTACAACTAATTTGCTATCCAAAAAACATATGACTTCTTTTGCGTCTAAGGCTTTTGCCGATTCTAGACCGTAAATTAATGCAGAATATTCGGCAAAGTTATTGGTTTGTTCGCCAATATATTTACCATATTCTTGTATTACTTCATTATTTTTATTTGTGATAACTACGCCAATAGCTGCAGGGCCAGGATTTCCTCTGGCGCCACCATCGGTAAATATGTGCACAGTCATATGTATTATATTTTGTGAATATCTTTTAGGGTAATTTGTATTTCTCGGTTCCCGTTCCACTCATTTATTCCAATATCAAAAACAATGTCTATTTTATCGTTTGGTGAAAGGAGTGTACCCCAATCTTTTTCTGCTAAAGGGCCACACATTTGCCATCCTACCGCTTTTTTAATAACATTTGTGGTATGTGTCAACTGAAGTCGTATATGAGACTTATCTTTTCCCATTTTGTCCACCTTAACAACGGTTACTCCTTTTGCGACAAAGAGTGGTTTAGGATTGTTTTGCCCAAATGGTTTGCATTGTTCTATTGCTTCAAGCGCATTCCACGTTACTTCTTCTAGTGTTATTTCTTTGTCTATGGAAAGTGTCGGTGCCATGTCTATGTTTTTCGTTTTTTTGGTATAGGTGTTACACAAAGCCTCTTGCATGGCTTCTTTTATGTTTGGTTCTGCTAAACTAAATCCACAAGCCATTGGATGGCCTCCAAATTTTGCAAAAAATTCTGGATTTTCTTGCAACGCTTCTATTAAATTAAATCCGTCTATGCTTCGACCAGATCCGGTAATCTCTCCTTTTTTTGGTGCCATTGCGATTGTTGGTTTTTGATACTTTTCTTTTATTCTTCCGGCAATGAGTCCTATAATTCCGGTATTCCAATTATCGCTGTACACAAAAATAACCGGGAGGTCTTTTGTTTGGTTAGCGATTTGATTTTCTGCTTCCTCAACATATTGCATGGTAAGTGCGCGTCTTTCGTTATTTTGTTCATTGAGCGCAAAAGCCAAATCTATTGCGTCGGTCCCTTTTTTTGCCACAAGTAGTTCATATGCAGTATTTGCATGACCAAGCCTTCCGGCAGCATTAATTTGTGGCGCAATTCTAAAACCAATAGTTTCTGTGCCAATTTCATTTCGAAGAGTGCCATCTGGGTCGGAAAGGGAAGTTTCTATATAGAGTTTTTTTAACCCCAATCTTCGTGTTTTGTTTAATACCATTAAGCCATATTTGGTAAGGGTTCTAGTTTCTTCCAACAGAGGAACCATGTCGGCAACACTGGCAACTGCTACCATGTCTAATAACCATTTCTCGAATCCATCATGTGTTTCGCCGTTTGGCAATACGTCATTATCTTTTTTATGGGTGTGTAATAATCCTTGAGCAAGTTTAAATGCCACTGCACCGCCAGCAAGGTTTTTGCATGGATATGGTTCGTCTGGTACTTTTGGGTGAATAATAGAAAATGCTTCTGGAAGTATTTCCGGAACACTGTGATGGTCAGTAATTATAACATCCATATTCTTTGTTCTTGCATGAGCTACTTCTGCAGCATTACTTATACCACAATCACACGTAATAATAATATTGGTACCTTTTTGATGTAAAAAGTTAATGGTATTTTTATTTAGGCCGTACCCATCAGTTTCTCTGTGTGGTAAATATACATCAACATGTTTTGCGCCAAGTGCGGTAAGTGTATCGGTAAGGATAACAGAAGCCGAAACACCGTCCGCATCATAATCACCATGAATGGTAATGTGTTCGTTCTGTGTAATAGCTAAAAATAACCTGTCTACCGTTTTTTGCATATCTTGAAACAAAAAAGGATCGTGTACATCATTGCTATATTCTGGTGTTAAAAATTCATCGATTGCTTTTTGTGTCCGTATTCCTCTGTTATATAGTAAAGTCAACACTAATCGTGATTGTTCTGGGTTTGAATCAAAAAAAGATTGCGGCGGGGGTTCTAGTATTGTCCAGCGTTTTTCCATAGAATATTATGTTTTTGTGATTGTTTGTGTAAAATCCCAATATGAGTCGGCAAGAAATAAGGAGAAAATAATAAAGGAATAATCAAGTGCAAGAAATCTCTCTACAGAAAAAGAGGATTGCGACAATGCAACAAGTGTTATTCCAAGTATTACCCAATAGATAATCGGTCTTTTTTTTGGATTAATCCGTTCTTTTTTTGGAATGGTATTGCGTACTTTTAGCAAATAAATAACATAAAAAGATTCCCAAATCCAAAAATACCACCATTGATATAAGTACATATTAGCATTATTTTCTGCTGCAATATGCCACAGAAAAACAAAGAGAAAAAACCCAAGAACAAATAAAAAAATGAGCTTAAGTTGGTAGATGTGGTGTGGTAAAAGAGTGTTTGATGCATTCTTTTCTTTCATACTAGGATTACAGTGCGTAAAAGAGAGGGATTATGGTAAAAAAGAGCATGCCAAAAATACCAATAATCGCAACGATGATTTTTAGTGTCCTAACTTTTTTTGGGTCAAACATATTAAATAGTTACCGTTTTAGTACGGCTAAATAGGCTTCTGTTGGGATATCTACTTTTCCTTTTCCCATTGCTAACATTTTTTTCTTTCCTTTCTTTTGTTTTTCTAACAACTTTCTTTTTCTTGTTACATCACCACCATAGAGTTTTGCGGTAACATCTTTTCGTAATGCAGATAAACGTTCCCCAGCAATGATTTTTCCACCAACGGCTGCTTGGATTTTTAAGACAAACTGTTGTTTTGGTAATGTATCTTTTAGTGAAGAAACGATTTGTTTTCCTATTTTAAAGGCATCATCTCGCCATACAAGTGTAGAAAGTGCTTCTACTTTTTCTTCAGCAACTAAAATATCCAACTTTATAACATCTGTTTTTTTGTATTCCTTAAATTCATAACTTAATGATGCATAGCCGCTGGTCACTGTTTTAAGTTTATCATAAAAGTCGGTAATAAGCGATGCAAGTGGCATAAAATAATGTAAAATTGCTCGTTGATCAGATCCGGTGCTTAAATATTCGGTGGTGGTGTATTGTCCTTTTCTTTCCGAGACCAGTCCCATAACATTACCAATATAATTTTCCGGGGTAATAATATCTACTGTCATCCACGGCTCTTCTATGGATTCAATATGTTGTACGTCTGGTAAATCTTGCGGACTTTTTACAGTGAGTGTTTCCTGATTTGTTTTAAGGATGTGATATGCAACACTAGGAACAGTGGCCACAATATGTAAGCCAAACTCTCGTTTTACACGTTCCTGAAAGATTTCTAAATGAAGCATGCCAAGAAATCCACAACGAAATCCAAAACCAAGTGCTTGTGAGTGTTCTGGTTCATAAGACAATGCTGAGTCACTCAGTTTTAATTTGTCCATTGCATCACGAAGTGCACTGTAATCATCGCCTTCTTGTGGAAAAATACCAGCAAAAACCATTGGTTTAACTTCTTTATACCCAGGAAGTTGTGCTAAGGCGGGGGAGTCCGTGCATGTAATAGTATCACCAACACGTACATCACGTAATTCTTTGAGTCCGGTCACAATGTATCCAATTTGTCCATTCTCGAGTATGGTGTCTGGCATGAGTCCTGGAGTATAATGGCCAGTATCTAATACTTCTGCTTGTGTTTTGGTTCCCATAAACTGCACTTTGTCTCCTTTTTTGATTTGTCCATCAATCATGCGAACAGAAGCGATGACCCCTTTGTAATCATCGTAACAGGAATCAAAAATAAGAGCGCGAGCGGGTAATGTGTGTTTTTCTGTGTCTGGTTGTGGTATTTTTTCAATTACCGCGTCTAGTAGCGCCTCTACACCTTCGCCAGTTTTTCCAGAACAGTGCAAAATGTCTTCTTCTTTACAGCCTAAAAGATGGATAATTTCCTCGCTGGCTTTTTTTGGGTCAGCATTTGGTAAATCAATTTTATTTAGCACTGGAATAATGGTTAGGTCTTGGTCAAGAGCAAGATATAGGTTTGCAATGGTTTGTGCTTGTACTCCTTGACTTGCATCAACCAAAAGGATGGCACCTTCTACTGCTGCCAAAGATCGAGAGACCTCGTAAGTAAAGTCTACATGTCCCGGAGTATCAATAAGATTAAGTGTGTAATCTTTGTATTGCATCCTGACCGGTTGGAGCTTTATGGTAATACCACGTTCTTGTTCTAATTCCATGGTATCTAGAACCTGGGTGGTCATTTTCCTTTTTTCTACAGTATTAGTAGTTTCTAGGAATCTGTCTGCCAACGTGCTTTTCCCGTGGTCAATGTGGGCAATAATACAAAAATTTCTGATTTCTTGCATAAAAATGTCATTTGTGTGTATGTGAATTATTGTAGCATCTCACTTGCTTGTTTACAAGTAGTAGCTAATAGTGTAGAAAAAGTGGTAGTAATTCTTACACTTGGTCTCCTTGATTAACTTCTGGTTGCAAAGGTGATGTGCGAAGCCATTTTCTCTGTATACTTTTGGTAATGAGTCGCAACTCCTCTGTTTTAAGTATTTTACAGACAGAGATATACACAAAAAGACCAGTAAAACCAACAGTAAACCCTTGAAGTAATATCCCAATAAATGTTGTCATATCTACTATTTTTGACATTGGGTATTTTGCATATTGTACAGCAATTGCCATAATAATCGCAGCGGTACAAATTTTATACAAAGAAGAGACAATGCCTATTTCTTTAAAAGTACTAATGTAGTTTCGTAATCCAACCCATAACAACGCAACCTGAAAACAGGAAGAGAGCGAAAAAGCAAGAGCAAGTCCGGTAACACCCATTGAGTCTTTTAATATCATACTTAGGTAAATTGTCAGAATAGTGCTTAATATTGCGGCAATAAGTGGAAAAATAGTATTATGTCTTGCGTAAAATGCACGAACGAGTAGTGGAATAAGGCATTGTGCAAAAAAAGAAAGGGTGAAGAATGCTAATGTATCTGCGGTCACTATGGTGGCCGACCAATCAAATTTCCCAGAACCAAGAACAACGCGTACAATTTGTGCTCGAAGTAAAAGAAAGATGACAGTGCATGGAATTATAAGAAAAAGTATTTGGCGGATAGCAAGTGTGAGGTGAGTAATAAAACGGGCAGCATCTTTTTTTGCATAATATTCCGAAAGAGATGGAAAGGCGGCAAGTGCAAACGAAATACCAATAATACCAACAGGAAAAAATTGTAAATTTTGTGCAAAAGTAAATATCGATATACTGCCCGCAGTAAGTGTAGAAGCAAGTATGGTAATAACAATAATTTGTACTTGCTGTGTTGCAAGGGTAAGTGTTCTGGGAATCATAAGTTTTCCAATTTTTCTTACGTAGGTGTCTTTAATATTATAAGAATGTGAATAGGTAAACCCATGAGAAAGTAGTGTGGGGATTTGAACACACAAATGAAAAAATGCGCCTAATATTACGCCGTAAGCAAGACCAGAAATGCCGTATAGCGGTACTAAAAATATGGTACCAAAAATAATACCAACATTATAAAGTATTGGGGTAAGCGAATAAACAAAAAAGCTTTTTAGTGATTGCAAAACACCACTAATAATACCGCTAATCCCCAAAAGGAGTGGGCTAATAAGCATGATTCTGGAAAGCTTCACGGTTTCTTGTATGTTTTCTGAGGAAAACCCTGGAACTAGTTTTGGTATAATATGAGGCATTGCTGCAAACAGTAGAGATAATACAATAATAAGAGTATATCCAAGGATGTGAATAATAGTGTTGGTTACGTGCCACGCTCTTTTTTTGTCTTTTACCCAAATGTCTAAAAAAACCGGAATAAATCCAGCAGAAAGTGCACCGACAATTAATAAATTATACACCAAATCTGGGACCTTAAATGCAGCATAATAAATATCCAAAGATTCTCCTACACCAAAGTGGTGTGCAAAAATTCTATCTCGTATAACACCAATAATTCTACTCACAAAAGAAGCTGCTCCAAGAACAAGAGCAGCGCCAGTTATTGTTTTTGATTGTGCCGTAAAGAGTTTCTTCATGTTGTTATAGCCATTTTCTTGATCGCATGACAAGCATTATTACTACAAGTAATAATGCAAGAAAGACAAACATGCTCCAGATCCATACAGGATCTTTGGCAAATGGTAACCCTGTTATGTTCATACCATAAATACTTGCTAAAACAGTAAATGGTAAAAGACAGACAGAAATAACTGTAAGCATGCTAATAACCTTGTTTGTCTTTTGGGTTATAAGTGACTCAACCGTTACGTGAAGCCCTTGAATGCTGTCCCGGTATGTGTCTATAATGGCCCATGTTTTGTTTAGATAGTCATTAATATCATCAAAATACAGGCTGGTTTCTTCGTTCAGAAATGGTTTTCTGATATGGGCAAGATTTGCCATTAGATACCGTTGCGGGTCAACGATTCGACGAAGCGCAAGGACACTTCTGCGGTAAATGGCTAATTCTCTAACAAGCTGCGTATTTTGCTCTCCTTCAAATACGTCTTGCTCTATTTTGGTAAGCTCTTTCCCAATTTTGTTCAGTGTTGGTTGAAAATCCTTAAAAAGAGATTCTAGGAGTGAGTACAGTAAATAGCCAGAATTAGATCGCATCCATTCTTTTTTGATTCGCTTTTTTTTCATACATCTGTAAAAAAAGTTCTTTACCTCTTTGGACTTGGTATGTTGTATGGTTATAAGAAATCCATCTCCTATAAAAATATCAACTTCATGCGTTTTTATTGATTTTGTTTCTTCGTTCCAGTGTGGTACTTGTATAACTAAAAAAAGATAATTTTTATATGTATCAAGTTTTGGTGTTTGCGTTTCACCTTGAATATCTTCCAAGTCTAAGTGGTGAAAGTTGTATTCACTTTTTAAAAATGTAATAGCCTCGTTATTTACTTGGTCTATATTAATCCAAGATAATTTGTCTGTTGTGATTTTTTTAATTGCCATAGAAGGCGGGTTATTGGGGTAAAAATTATTCTTTTGGTAGGGTGATTTGCAGATACACTCCTTTTGTACCATAGGTTTCGATTGTGTGGACCACATTAAGTATACCACGAATATCATTTTTATAAAAAGAAAAGCTGCTTTTAGTAGGCTTGTCTTGTTTTTCTAAAATAGTAAAACCGCTTTCAGTAAGTTTTTGCGCATAATGACGTATAATAAAAGAAGGTTTTGCACCTAAATCTTTCCAGTAAAAGGAGTAAACATAATAGGAAGTGTCTTTAGAGGAGAAATTGAGCGTGTCTTGTAAATCTAGTGAAGTGTTTCTGTCTAAAAAAGAAATGCTTGGTTTGATTAACAGAAACAGTTTATTTCCAACACTTTCTTTAGAGGTTTCAACTCGTTTTGTTATTTGTGAAATATTTTCTATTTCGTAAAGAGGCACATGTGAAACAATATGGTCTGGAATTTTGTCTATTTTTTTTTCTCTTGGGTGAGTAATGTTTTTTATTAAAAAGACGCTGGCAATAATAAACAAAATAATACAACCAAAGCCAGAAATACAGGTGCGGAAAAGGCATGACTTTTTTTTATGTATTTCTGTAATAGCAGGTTCCTGTATTTGGGTTGGGGTGTATTTTTGTGTTCGCATACAATATAATGGTAGCAAATTTCCTTATGATTGTATAGGAATAATATGTCAAATATGATACGCTATATATACTTACGAGTCAATTATTATCTATTAGCTTTACGATATGAATATCACTTTTTTTGGTGCTGCACACGAGGTAACCGGATCCTGTCATTTATTAGACACTGGATCAAAAAAAATCTTACTTGATTGTGGAATGTTTCAAGGGTCTGATTTTAATGAAGGAAAAAATAACGACACTTTTCCATTTGATCCAAAAAGCGTTGATATGGTCTTGGTAAGTCATGCGCATGCCGACCATTGCGGAAGAGTTCCAAAACTTATTAAAGAAGGGTTTAGTGGTCCAATATACATGACAAAAGGGACACAAGAGTTGGCAAAAATTATTTGGGAGGATTCCTATCACATTATGTCCTATAATAATAGAAAATTTCAGTCACCAATACTCTTTTATCCAGAAGACATAGAAGCAGCATATTCGCACTCAACTGGCGTTTTGTATAATGAAACAATTGATTTAGGAAGCGGTATTTCGGTGGTATTTAAAGATGCGGGCCATATTTTTGGTGCTGCATTTATTGAAATTTCAGTAAACGGAAAAACACTATGTTATTCTGGTGATATTGGTAATAAAGATGTGCCGATTCTAAGAGAAACAGAACAGCTTGGCTCACTCGACACATTGCTTATTGAATCAACATATGGAAACAGGCTTCACGAATCACGAAAAGATAGAGAAAAGATATTTTTTGATATATTTAAAGAAGCAATTGCACGCGGTGGTACTATTATGATGCCAGCATTTTCTTTGGAAAGAACACAAGAGATTCTCTACACACTAAACGACATGTTTGAAAACAAAAAATTGCTTCCTAAAATTCCTATTTTTCTAGATAGCCCAATGGCAATTCGCGCAATTGATGTGTACAAAGCACATCCAGAATATTATGACGAGGAGGCTTTTAAAAAATATAGTGCTGGAGATGATTTTTTTGAATTCCCTAATTTAACACTTACATTGCGCAAAGAAGATTCAATAAAAATAAACTCAGTCAAAGGGCCAAAATGTGTCATTGCTGGTTCTGGTATGATGAATGGAGGAAGAATACTGCATCATGCAAAAAGATATTTACCCGATGAGCGATCAATGTTAGTGATTGTTGGGTATCAGGCTAAAAATACTTTAGGAAGAAAACTGTATGAAGGCGCAAGACAGGTAACAATCCATAACGATAGCGTATCGGTAAAAGCAAAAGTTACGGCAATTGGCGCTCTTTCGGCTCATGGTGATCAAAAAAAGTTGGTAAATTGGGTAAGACATGCCAAAAAAGTGCCAAAAACAGTGTTTTGTGTGCATGGCGAGGCCGTTCCAGCAACAGCCTTGGCACATAAATTGCACCATGAGCTTGGGATTGAAGCGTTTGTCCCAGAAGAAGGAGAGTGTTTTACATTATAATAACATAGGTACAGGTATTGAATATAATGTTTTTTTCTGCTACAGTTTGACCATGACATTTACTATTAATGCACAATTTAGTCCAGCAGGAGACCAGCCAAAAGCAATTCAAGGGCTTGTTTCTGGTATACAAAAAGGGGTAAAAGATCAAACTCTCCTTGGTGTGACTGGTTCTGGAAAAACATTTACCATGGCGCATGTTATAGAAAAAACACAGCTACCAACACTGGTTATTGCGCATAATAAAACACTTGCCGCACAATTGTGTCAGGAATTTCGCGGTTACTTTCCAAATAGTTCAGTAGAATATTTTGTGAGTTATTATGATTATTACCAGCCAGAGGCATATATGCCAACAACCGATACTTATAT
The DNA here is from genome assembly GCA_002716765.1 of Candidatus Magasanikiibacteriota bacterium. Taxonomy (GTDB): domain Bacteria; phylum Patescibacteriota; class Patescibacteriia; order Magasanikbacterales; family UBA922. The sequence goes on along the minus strand of PBBY01000016.1, from coordinate 76,594 downwards.
AGAAAAAGAGGCACAGATTAATGAAGAAATAGATCGGTTGCGCCACGCCTGCACACAGGCAATTCTTACAAAAAAAGATGTTATTATCGTTGCTTCGGTTTCGGCCATATATAATATTGGATCGCCAAAAGAATATGAAAAAAGTGTTTTGCATATAGAAAAAGATCAAACACTCAATCGACGTGGCATGATGGAGCGTCTTATAGATATGCAATTTGAACGAACAAATAGTGATCTTACTCGTGGCACGTTTCGTATGCGTGGTCAGATTTTTGATATTATGCCGGTGAATGAAGAGGTAATATATAGATGTGAGATTGCCGAAACTATTCAACATATAGAACGTATTGATCCGGTGACAAATAAGGTATTACACTCGGTAAACGACGCGTGGTTTTTTCCTGCAAAACATTATGTGGTAAGTGAAAAAGCAAGAGAATGTGCGATAAAAGATATTAAAAAAGATGTGGTGGAACGATTGGCATATTTTGAAAAAAGGGAAAAGGTGGTTGAATATGAACGACTAAAAAGAAAAGTAAATTATGATATAGAAATGATACAGCATATTGGTTATTGTAATGGTATAGAAAACTATTCACGATACTTCGAAGAAAGAAAATCCGGAGAACCACCGTTTACTTTGCTTGATTATTTTCATCATGCATCTCAAAAACATAATACACATGGTTTTTTAACTATTATAGACGAATCTCATGTAACGTTGCCGCAAATTCGTGGTATGTATAATGGTGATGCGGCAAGAAAAAAAACATTAATAGAACATGGATTTCGGCTTCCGAGCGCATTAGATAATAGGCCACTAAAATTTGATGAATTTGATACATTGCGCGATTATGTTGTATATGTTTCTGCCACGCCAGGAGAATATGAAATAGCACACAGCGGACAAGTGGTAGAACAAATTATTCGACCAACCGGCCTTATTGATCCAGAAATTATTATTTGTCCTGTTACAGGAAAAAAGGATGAAAAAACAAAAAAACAGACATTGTCTCAAGTGGAAGATGTAATATTGCGCGTAGAAGATCGTATTGCAAAAAATGAAAGAGTACTTATTACCACACTTACCAAAAAAATGGCAGAAGATGTGTCGCACTATTTACAAGAAAAACAGTACAAGGTTGCCTATTTACATAGCGACATAAAAACTATTGAACGAATAGAAATTATTTTGGCACTTCGAAAAGGTGAATACGATATTTTGGTTGGGGTAAACTTATTACGAGAAGGGTTAGATATTCCAGAAGTGTCTTTGGTTGCTATTCTTGATGCCGACAAAGAGGGGTTTTTACGAAGTGATACGAGCTTAATTCAAACGATTGGTCGAGCCGCAAGAAATGTAAACGGACAAGTAATACTATATGCCGACACGATTACCGGTTCTATAAAACGTGCGATTGCAGAAACAAACAGAAGAAGAGAAAAACAGTTGGCGTATAACAAAACACACAATATTACACCAAAAACAATTCAAAAACATATGAGGAATATGTTAGAAGAATATGGTATAGTATCTTCAGAACAAAAACACGCAAAAAAAATTGGAAAAAAGATACAAGATACTCTGGCCCTAGATTTGCTTGGAGACGCCAGGCCAATGCGCGAGATTATACAAGAAAAAGAAGTGCAAATGAAAGACGCAGCAAAAAAACTAGAATTTGAGTTGGCAGCAATCCTGCGCGACGAAATACGAGAATTACGTGCCCGGAAACATATTAAAAAATAATAATATGAAAAAATACATAAAAAAGAGTATCAGTCTTATCATCCTTTTTGGCGGTATTGGTTTTGGATTTTTACTGTATGCGAATTTCCACATTCTTTCGTATAGTTCGTATATAGAAAAAGACATTACGGCGCTTCCGAAACAAAACATAGTTCTTGTTTTTGGTGGCGGCATGAAAGAGGATGGAAGTATGAGTAATGCCCAAACAGATAGAGTGGTTCGTGCGGTAGAATTATATAAAAATGGGAAAGTAAAAAGAATGATTATGACCGGAGACAATGGCGCCAGAAGATTTAATGAAGTAGATGCCATGAAAGCGCATGCAATAACACTGGGTGTTCCAAAAGATATTATAGATATTGATGGTCATGGCTACAACACATATACCAGTTGTTATAGAGCAAAATATGATTGGGAATTAGACCAGGTGATTGCTATTTCTCAGACATTTCATTTACCAAGAATATTGTATTTTTGTAATGAGTTTGGGGTAAAAACCATTGGAGTTGCTGCAGATATTACCCCGTCTGGATTGGTGGGAAATATTTGGCATACCAATATGAGAGAAAAACTCGCCAGACTAAAAGGATGGATACAAAAAGAAGTAACACATCCAGAACCACTTATGTTTGGAACAAAAAAACCGCGCTAAAGCGGGTTTTTTTATTGTTATGAAATTTGTGTAATCCACCATTTTCCATCTCGTACTTCAGTAAGGAAAATATCTACATGATTATTTCTTCTCACTTGTACTTCTTTTCTTTCTTTACTATTTTCTAAGGTATGGTCTATGTATACCACTTGTGCATAAATAATATCATTGGCGGTAATCTGTTGCCATTTTTCTTTAAAAGCAAGTAATTCTTCGGCGTTCATATCTACTAACTCTAATGCTAATTTTTCTTTTCCGCCTTTTAGTGCCTCATAAAAACTGTCTACTAAAATTCGTGGATTAGATTGTGGACAATCTGTTTTGTGTTTTTGCTCTTTTGTTGTTTCAACAACTTCGGTGACTGATACTATTTTGGTCGAAACGCTATCTTGTTTTGGGGCAGTAACACTTACCGAACTTTTTGCAGAAGGTGTTACTTCTTGTGCGATCTCTTCAGTAACTTCTTCGGGTGTCGCAGTATTATCTGTCTCTTTTTCAACGAATGCTGACTTTTTTTGTGTGGCGTTTACGTTTTGTACGTTTTGTTCTTTGCAACCAAAACCAGTGGCAATAAGAACAGTCAACACACATACAAACAATGTGGTGGTGTTTTTCATATAGTAAATAATATTATTACCTTAAATTTAGCGTAATAATATAGTCTACACTATTTTTTTCTATTTGACAAGAGCAAGGCTGTTGATATACTATACGCATGTTCTTTTAGTTACATATAATAGATATACCCCGAAAAGGGGCGTTTTTGTGTTTTAGCTATATTTATGCAAGATAAAATAAAAATTACAGGTGCGCGCGAACATAATTTAAAGAATATTGATGTGGAACTACCACGCAACAAGATGGTGGTCTTTACTGGCTTATCCGGCTCTGGAAAATCGAGTCTTGCTTTTGATACTATTTTTGCAGAAGGACAAAGACGATATGTAGAAAGTCTTTCGGCATATGCCAGGCAGTTTTTGGGTGGCATGCAAAAACCAGACGTGGATGAAATAGAAGGGTTATCCCCGGGAATTTCAATCGACCAAAAAGCGCATAGTGCAAATCCACGATCAACGGTTGCAACAATTACCGAAATTTATGATTATTTGCGCGTCCTTTTTGCTAGAGTTGGAAAACCACACTGTCCGGTTTGTGGTACAAAAATAGAAAAAATGACCACGGACGAAATGAATGTACACATTATCAAAGCATTAAAAACAACGGTTAAAAATAAAATAAAGGATGGGACATGTACTATATTTGCTCCAGTTGTTCGTGGAAGAAAAGGGGAGTACTATCAAATGCTTTATGATATGTATAATGCTGGATTTTTACAGGTACGGGTTGATGGAAAAATGAAAAGTTTACGAGAAAAAATACTATTATCAAAAAATAAAAAACATACCATTGAAATTGTTATAGACACACCACCAATTACTACCGCAGAAATGGATAACGGAGAGAAACAGCGTTTGGCAGAAGCAATTGAGTCAGCGGTAGATTTATCTAATGGTTTGTGCACCGTTTTATTTCCAAATGGAGAGGAGGTAATGTATAGCACAGAATATTCATGTCCAAAAGATGGGTATAGTTTTCCAGAAATTGAGCCGCGCTTATTTAGCTTTAATAGCCCGTATGGTCAATGCAAAGATTGCACCGGACTTGGCACCGCAGAATTATTTAGCGAAGAACTTTGCAAGACATGTAATGGAAAACGATTAAATGATCATGCGTTAAGTGTAAAAATAGGAGAAAAAAATATTGCAGATATTGTAGGTCTTACTATTGAAGAAGCGCATACTTTTTTTGCTACCGTAGTAGACACACTTTCAGAACAGGAACAAGATATAGTTTCGGCAGCGTTACGAGAGATTCAAAATCGAATACAGTTTTTGTTCAATGTTGGATTACATTATGTCACACTCCAAAGACGTGCCGGAACACTTTCTGGAGGAGAGGCACAGCGAATTAGATTGGCATCACAAGTTGGTCAGCAATTGGTTGGTGCAATGTATGTTTTAGATGAACCAACCATTGGTTTGCATCAAAAAGATAATGATCAACTTATTCAAACCTTGCGTAATCTTTGTGATATAGGAAATACTATTATTGTGGTGGAACATGATGAAGACACTATTTTGCTTAGTGATTGGATTGTAGATATTGGTCCGGGAGCAGGAGTGCATGGTGGAAATATTGTTTTTTCTGGCCCAGTAAATACATTACTTAATGCACATAAAAAAGGTAAGAAGAGTAAAAAAATAGAAGATATCGATTGTAAGGTAATAGGAGATCCGGAACAATCAATAACAGGAAAATATTTACGCAGAGAAAAACATATTGCGCTGCCAAAAAAAAGAAGAAAAGTAGATAAGTATTCACCAAAAATCGTTGTGAGTGGTGCAACAGAGCATAATCTCAAAAATATACGAGTAAACATTCCGTTACGCCGCTTTGTGTGTTTAACCGGTGTTTCTGGGTCAGGAAAATCTACGTTTATGCATAAGATAGTGCATCGCGCAATTGCAAATAAACTGCATCATGTAGACAAACCGATCGGCGCGCACAAACAGATTAAAGGGCTTGAATATATAGATAAAATTATACGCATTGATCAAAGTGCAATTGGAAGAACGCCTAGGAGTAATCCTGCAACATACACAAAAGCATACGATGGAATTCGTGATATCTTTGCTGCAACACCAGAAGCAAGAATTCGTGGATATAAAAAAGGTCGTTTTAGTTTTAATAGGCCTGGCGGAAGATGCGAACATTGCGAAGGGCGTGGTATGTTAGAAATAGAAATGCACTTTTTGCCGAGTGTAGAAATTATTTGTGATGTGTGTAACGGTGCAAGATTTAACAAAGAAACATTACAAGTGTATTACAATAAAAAGAATATCGCAGAAGTATTACAGATGACCATAGAAGAAGCGGCAGAATTTTTTACCGATATTCCCACCATTTCAGATAAGCTTTCTATGTTGCATCAAGTTGGTTTAGGATATTTAACACTTGGGCAATCGGCAAAAACATTATCTGGTGGAGAAGCACAAAGAATTAAGTTATCAAAAGAGTTGGCAAAAAGAAATACCACTAAAACACTTTATTTACTCGATGAGCCAACAACCGGACTGCATTATGAAGATGTACAAAAATTAATAACCGTTATTGACCGACTCGTTTCTCTGGGAAATACTGTTATGGTTATTGAGCATAATTTGGACGTAATAAAATGTGCGGATTGGATAATAGACTTAGGGCCAGATGGTGGAGATAAAGGTGGGGAGGTGGTGATTGAAGGAACACCAGAAGAAGTGGCGCGGTGTGGTTTTAGTCATACTGGCACGTATTTACGCAAAATCTTACCATAAATACACACACCATAAAAAAACCCCTCTTTACAGTATAAAGAGGGTTTTTATTTTTAAAATAAACTAAAATAAGCTAAAAAATAAACAAATGTGTTAATAGACTTGACAAAAAAAGAAAAAAGTGGTATTATGTCTTGTTAAAAATATACAAAAAAAAGGAGTTATTTTGATCATTTCACTTTTTACCAGTATTGGCGGCTTCTGCTTGGAAATTATTGGTATCTGGGCCTGTCTTGAAGTGTTGTCTTGGTGGACCTGGAACACGTGGTGGATGTCAGAGCGGCGCATTCAGCGAATCATGGTTAGGGCAGCAAAAAGAGCTCGTCGCTCTCCAAGTTGGTTTGTGGGGCTCGTTGTGGGAGTTGTCACAGCTTTCCTTTGGGGTGATGGGCCTTCCACCTTAGGTCTTAGCGCATTGTTGAGTCGACCACTACCTTGGATAGGTGTTGGGCTATGCTGCACCCTCTTTCTGTGGATTGGAGCATATAAAGTGGTTGGAATGATGGTATTCTTCATTCCTGGCCACAAAAGAGTTCTTTCTGCTATTACCACGTTTATCGTAGTAAAATGGGGCTGTTTTGTTACTGTTTTACTCAGTTATAGTGCCTGGTTAGTATATCAGCTTTCTGTTGGTGTCTTGAGTATCTCGAAGGCAATTTCTACGTTTGTTGGTATGGTTAAAAATATCCTATAACTTGTCTCCCACGTAGTTAATGTCAGTTATGATGTACTCGATGTGGGGGATTTTTGCTTTTAAAATAAACTAAAATAAGCTAAAAAATAAACAAATGTGTTAATAGACTTGACAAAAATTAATTTTTTGTTATATACTATAGCCATAAATCTAAAAAAAGGAGTAAAGTGAAATGGTCTTCACTGTTTTATTTGTCGTTTGTTTTGTGGTGAGTGTTTGGTTTCACTCTATTTCAACCACGGTCCCACGTGTGACAAATGCGTCATACGCAGGGCTGCGCATGGTTAAAAAAGAGGTGCGATCTTTTAAACCAATCATCCTTAAGTATGTGGTAATTTACACCACTTACCTATTTGTAGGATGGTGGGTTGTTCTAGGCATCGTAGTCTGGAAATTTTTCCGGCTATAAACACCGCTTTTAACTTCGTCTCCCGTGTCGTTTATGTCATTTATTATGATGTACTCGATACGGGGGATTTTTTTATATATGAAATATATACTTTTGCCAATTTTCCTTTGTTATATCTTTTGGCTTTTGCGCTTTTTCTACGTCATGTTTCCCAATATTTACTCTTCTTAGTTCTTTGCAATACGCGCCGGTTGTTAATTTTTGACCAATATCATGTGCAAGTGTTCTAATGTATGTACCAGTTGAGCAATGCACGGTAATGGTAAGCGTGGGAAAAGTATATTCTTCTTGAGTAATGTTATAAATAGTAATCTCGTGTGGTGTTCTTTCTATTTCTATTCCTTTTCTTGCTAAGGTGTATAGTTTTTGTCCATTAACTTTTTTGCGCTATGCATTGGTGGTATTTGTGTTTGTTTACCAATAAAAGAAGGAAGCGTTTTTTGTATGTCAGAAAGTGTTGGAATTGTGTATTTAGATTGTTCTGTTATTATTCCGGTGGAATCTTGTGTGTCCGAAGTGGCACCAAGATGAATTATTGCATTATATGTTTTTGGTAACCCTTTAAAATCATCGAGTTGCTTTGTTGCACTTCTTCCAACACCAACAATAAGCAGGCCTGTGGCAAATGGATCGAGTGTGCCAGCGTGGCCTATTTTTTTTATCCCGGTTATTTTTCGTAAATAACCCACAACATCGTGGCTCGTCCAGTCTTTTGGTTTGTCTATAAGTAAAAACCCAGAATTGTGTGGTAAATCTTCCATAAAACAGATACGCTATTTGATTGATATATGGTATATGATACAATACTTGCGTATGAAAACCAAGAAAAACAATACACGCGGTTGGGGAGTAAAAGATGATCATGGGTCCGAAATATGGGATTCGCGTCCTGTCTTTAGTCAGCCGGTCACGCTCAAAGATCGTTTTTTGCTTATATTTTATCCAAAACGATTTTTATTATTTCGGTATATACAAAAATATATACAATCACATAATAAAAAAGAACCCATTAAAATACTGGATGTTGGTTGTGCGACTGGTTCGTCTTTAATAGATATGACTTATTTTTTTGGCGACGCAGTAGAAATATATGGTATAGATGTGGTGCATATTCAGGTAGAAATGGCACGAGAAAATATGCGTAAATATGGTATGACTATACCGGTTGAATGGTATAATGGGACATATTTTCCATATAAAGCAAATACGTTTGATATTGTTTATTCTTCGGATGTGTTAGGTCACGTAGAAGATGTGCCGCGCTGGCTTAAAGATGTATATCGTATTGTAAAACCTGGGGGCATTTTTACTGTTTTTAGTGAGTCAGCTTTAGGGAAACATGCATATATACGAAATTATTTGTTTAAAAGAGGAGTAAGCACCGATCCGCATGCGGAGTTTCATATCTCATTATATTCCAAAAAAGAATTAGTGCGATTATTTCAAAAAACTGGTTTTCGTATTAAAAAAATGTATACAACGGTTTGGGCAAAGTTTTTTGTTCATCCAGACGAATTGTATCCTGCACTATCCAAGCAAAAACGGTTCTTCGTGTTACGAAATTGTAATAAGTGGTTATATAATTTAAAGAAAAAACTACATCCGTATTCTACCGCACTTGCAGAATTATATTCATTGATAGAAATGGTGACTCTTGGTCGATTTGTAGAAAGTCAGGGGTACATTATGTTGGCGCAAAAACCAAAAAAGAAAAACAGGTAACACCTTGCCTTTATTGTCTTTTTGCAGTACTATAAATATATAAATTTTAATATTCTATTCTTATGAATTTATGGCATGATGTTCCACTCGGGAATAAGGCCCCAGAGGAATTTAATTGTATTATTGAAATCCCAAAAGGATCTCCTAATAAATATGAAATCGACAAAGACACAGGATTAATTGCGCTTGATCGTGCAAACTACACCGCAGCAGCGTATCCTTGTGACTATGCTTTTGCACCCCAAACACTTTGGGATGATAATGATGCTCTTGATGTTATTGTACTTTCTAGTTTTCCTCTTGCAGTAGGTGTGTTAGTAACGGTACGGCCTGTGGCGGTAATGGAGATGATTGATACTGGTGAGTCTGATTTTAAAATTATTGCAGTACCAGTAGATGACCGTCGTTGGGAGCATGTTCAAGACCTTGATGATGTTAACCCACATTCATTGAGAGAATACGCACACTTTTTCGAGACGTATAAAGCTTTAAAAGGAGAGAGTCCGGATGATTATCCTGTTACTGTTCAAGGATTTAAAGGAAAAAAAGAAGCAATAGAAGCTGTTGAAAAATCAATAAAATTGTACGCAGAAAAGTTTGGAAAAAAATAACATCATTTAACATATGAATAGAATTGTTCGTGAACGTAAACCTGAAGAGCCGAAACACCTTCCAGGAGACCCAAAAGTTTTATGTCAGGCTAAAATTGGCGCGTTAATGGAGTTTCCGGTTTTAGAAGATCAAGGACAAGGATATATAGAACGTATTTTTGAGAAATATGTTCGTGCACCAGGTTGTAGAGTTATTGCTGTTCGAGATAAGAGTATTTACATGCAGCATGAGTTTCGTTTTGAGCAAAATCGATTTGATTGGCGACTTCCCGGAGGAAAGGTGGTGGATAAGTTTGAAGACTATAAACAATACATAGCAAAGGAAATATCAGAAGAAGTTGTTATTAACGCTGCCAGAAAAGAGTTTCAAGAAGAAGCGGGTCTAGATGCAAAAGAGATGACTGTGTTTAAAAGGATGGTCTGCGGTACGACTGTTGAATGGGATTTGTACTATATTTTGGCAAAAGATGTTACTGATTATGAGATTGAGTATGTTGAAGAGGATGGGCACCACAATCAAGACACGGCATGGCATAGTTTTGAAAAAGTGCTAGAACTTTGTAAAAGTGGAGAAATAGCAGAAGGAAGAACCGTGTCTGCGTTAATACAGTTTATTTCTACACAACCTTAATCAGGAAAAGTTTGGAAAATAATACATATAACATAAAGAGCTTAGCACCTCTTTTGTGTTTTGGTTATAATTGACTCTTGGTACTATTTATGGTATAATGCAATCACTTTATTTACCCAATCCCTAAAGATCGTACTATGAATGTAACACAGCTTGCCAGAAGACTTCGAATTCACCCAAAAGAACTCCTTCAAATTCTTCCGGAGTATGGTTTTGACGTGGGAATGAAAGCGGTAAAAATCGACAACAAAGTAGCACAGCAAATTATGCGTGCGTGGCCAAAAATAAAAAAAGACATAGAAAGAAAAAGACGAAAAGAAGCAGAAGAAAAAAAATTAAAAGAACGCGCAATGCGACAAGAAAGTGGTGCTGGTGTTTCATTTCCGGAATTTATCTCTGTTAGGGATTTTGCAGAAAAACTAGAAATTCCAGTAAGTCAGGCCATTACAGAGCTTATGAAAAATGGTATTTTGGCCAACCAAAACCAAGATATTGACTTTGATACGGCTGCTGTTTTGGCAGAAGAGCTTGGATTTGCAGTAGAAAAAGAACAGGAAAAAGCTGTTGACCTAGAAGAAGAAATGAAAAAATCAGAAGTATTAGAAACGGCACTTGAGCAGAGTAGAGATACAGTATCTCGTCCACCAGTTGTGGTAGTTATGGGTCATGTTGATCATGGAAAAACATCACTATTAGATACTATTCGTAAAACAGATATTACCTCAACGGAATCTGGTGGTATTACACAGCATATTGGTGCTTATCAAACCATTTGGAAAGACCCAAAAACAAAAAAAGAACGAGCATTAACATTTATAGATACACCAGGACACGAAGCGTTTACCGTTATGAGAAGTCGTGGTGCAAAGGTGGCAGATATTGCCATTATTGTAGTTGCGGCAGACGATGGGGTTAAGCCGCAAACAAAAGAAGTAATTCAAATTGTAAAAGCAGCAAAAATACCACATGTTGTTGCGATAAATAAAATAGACAAAGCAAGCGCCGACGTAAAAAGGGTTATGACAGAGCTTTCTCAGTTTGATATTGTTGCAGAAGAATGGGGTGGGGATGTGCCAACGGTACAAATTTCAGCAAAACAGAAACTTCATATAGACAAACTCCTTGATGTATTACTTTTGGTCACAGACATGCAAGAAGATGCTATTCAAGCTGACCCAACTATACCAGCTGTTGGAACCATTATTGAATCTCATGTAGACAAAAACATTGGGCCAGTGTCTACAATCTTAGTTCAAGCAGGAACCTTAAAAAAAGGCGACGCATTGGTAGTAAATAATGAAGTATATGGTAAAGTTCGGGCAATGAAAGATTACAATGGAAAAGGAATACAAGAAGCGGGCCCATCCACGCCAGCTCAGATTATTGGGTTTAAAGTGGTGCCAGAAGTGGGAGATGTGTTAGACTTGCGTACCCAAGACAGTGCAAAAAAGATTGATGTAAAACAAAAAAAGACAGAGCAAACTGGTGCGCAACGTCAATACGTGGTTCAGACAGCACAACACGAAACAGAAGATGATGCAAAAAAGAAAACACTAAACATTGTTCTTCGTGCAGATGTGTTAGGTTCATTAGAGGCTATTATTGGGTCGCTAGACAAAATACAGCACGCTTCTGTTGGTGTAAAAATTATTGGAAAAGGGTTAGGAAACTTAACAGAAGAAGATGTGCAAAAAGCAGATGCAGGAAATGGTGTATTAATAGGGTTTAATGTAAAACCAAGTATTAGTGCCGAAGAAATATTACGAGAAAAGAATATTCAATTTCATAAATTTAGCATTATCTACGATTTAATTGATTGGATAAATCAAGAATTAGAAAAACTTTTGGAATACGAAATTATACGAACGGATCATGGAAAACTAACAATAAAAGCTATTTTTAGAACAGAAAAAAAATCAATGATTGTTGGTGGTTTGGTAAAAGATGGAAAAATTGTAAAAGATGGTATAGCACGCATTATGCGAGATGGAGAAGAAGTTGGGCTTGGAAAAATTACACACTGCCAAGTGGGGCAAGAAAAAAGAAAAGAGGTGCCAAGTGGTACAGAATGTGGTATTACATTTGAAGGAAAGACAAAAATTGAGGTTGGTGATATACTAGAAGTATATACAGAAGAAAAGAAAGTTCGCACACTTTCTGACTAAGCATTATTAAATCCTAATTTTATGGCAAACACATCAGAGAAGCTGCCAGAAAATACGAGAATACCAGAAACTGGCCAAGAAGCAGATTCAGAAAAAGAAATAGTTTCAAATGAACAGGGTAAAAAACAACCATCGCCACAAGTTGAACTTTCTCGAAACCTAATTGGCGCTGATCTTGTGGAATTGGTAGATTCACAAGGGGCTAAGGTTGGACAAGCAGAAGCTCGTCTTATAACAGAACCTGGTTTTTTATCGGCAACAGAAGTAAAAATACATGAAGATGATGAAGTCCTTGCAGCTGAAACTGTAAGAGACATGGAAAGTGCTAGTGCAACTGATTTAGAAGAGCATATATTAGATGACCACATAAACGCTGCACTTCATGTAGTGTTCTATAGATTTCATAGTGCGGGCTATGGTAATGTTTTTGAGGCAAAAAATGTAAATTTTGGTAATGTGCATAGCGAGGAACAGAAGGTGGAAGGTGAGCGTAATTATATTATTCCAACTTCTTCCGCAGAAGCAATGAAGGCGTTATTGCAAAAAACGATAAAAGTTTCAGGAGGTCCGCACATACAGTTTAATACACGACCATATAATCCGGGGTCAAGTTTAGGAGAAAAAGGGTTTACGGTTTCACTCAGCGCAAGCACAGCAACGGCACGTTCGCATCCTTTTGAGATAAACTTTTTATACGGAAAAGAAAAAAATGCTTTAGAAGAGGATGGTAAGGGTTCGGAAGAGGCTGATGATTCTAGTGATCAAGAGCACACGATGGCGGCATAAGAAAATAGTAGATTAATAATTAATTTTATATATTATTTGTATGGCAGAAATCATATTAAGCGAAGAAAATTTTGATGCAGAAGTCTTAAAATCACCCATTCCTGTTTTGGTAGATTTTTGGGCTCCGTGGTGTGGACCATGTCAAATGGTTGGGCCAATTATACAACAATTAGCAGAAGAAATGGATTCAGCAAAAATAAAAATTGCTAAAATAAATGTTGATGAAGGTCAGGCTATTGCTGGAAAATGTGAAGTGCTAAGTATTCCAACATTTATTATATTTAAGGAAGGAAAAGAAGTCGAAAGGCTTACAGGTAGTTTGCAAAAAGAACAATTACAAGAATTTATTCAAAAACACAGCTAATACGCTATAAAAAATATCGATAATAATCGGTATTTTTTATTTGTAACCATGACAGCAAATTGGTATACTTTTAATACTATTTTTAACGTATATATATGGCTCAAAATGCTTTTGATAATGCAATGGCACAGCTTGAAAAAGCGGCAAAAATTATGGATTTAAGTACGAGTATTTATGCTACACTAAAACAACCAGAACGGGTTTTGACGGTGGCAATTCCTATTGTTATGGATAGTGGTGAAACCCGGGTGTTTATTGGTTTTAGATCGCAATACAATAACGCGCTTGGTCCGTATAAAGGAGGAATTCGATATCATTGGAACGTTTCACTTGATGAGGTAAAGGCGTTATCTTTTTGGATGACAATAAAGTGTGCAACGGTTAATATTCCAATGGGAGGAGGAAAAGGGGGGGTTATCGTTAATCCAAAGGAATTGTCAGAAGGTGAGTTGGAACGACTTTCTCGTGGGTTCGTGCAAAAAATTTGGCGTAATATTGGTTCGGATAAAGATATACCTGCACCAGATGTATACACTACACCACAAATTATGGGATGGATGCGTAATGAATATGAATCACTAGTTGGTCACAGTGATCCAGGAGTTATTACTGGAAAACCAGTAGAAGATGGTGGTTCGGAAGGGCGTTCTTTTTCTACTGCACAAGGTGGAGTGTATTGTGTTATTGCTTTGGCAAAAAAACAAAACCTAGCGCCAGAAAATACTACTGTCGCTATTCAGGGATTTGGGAATGCTGGATCACATATGGCAAAAATTCTATATGGTTTAGGGTATAAGATTGTCGCTATTAGTGATTCAAAGGGTGGGGTTTATAATAAAGATGGTATGGATCCAAATGTAGCAGAAAAGATTAAAAAAGAGGGTGGTGTTCTTGGTGTATATTGTGTCGGGAGCGTTTGTACACCATCAGAACTTCTTACAGAAGGAAATTGTCAGGTTATAACAAATGAAGAATTACTTGAACTTGATGTGGATATTTTGGTTCCTGCCGCACTTGAAAATGTTATTACAAAAGAAAATGCAGTAAATATTAAGGCAAAAGCTATTGTAGAACTTGCTAATGGACCAACAACACCAGAAGCAGACGAAATACTTTTTGAAAAAGGGGTAACTATTGTTCCAGATGTATTGGCAAATGCCGGAGGAGTAACTGTGAGTTATTTTGAATGGGATCAAAACGTAAAAGATGAACATTGGACAGAAGGAGAGGTGTTGCAAAAACTCGAAAAAATTATGATAGATGCGTTTGAAGCTGTGTGGGATAAAAAAGAATATCATGGTGTTTCCATGAGAACCGCTGCATTTATTGAGGCTTTAGAAAGGATTGCAGAAAAAATGAAAGCATAAGGAGTGTAGAAAGTCACCCAATATGGTGATTTTTTATTTTGCTTGATTTTTTACCTATTTCTTTGTAGTATATATACATAGATTTAAACATGTATCACCTATGCAAACGCCGTATAATCCAAAAGATATAGAAAAAAAGTGGCAAGACTACTGGAAAGAGCAGGAGACTTTTGTAGTAAAAGAAGATGCACAAAAAAAGAAATTTTATGGTTTGGTAGAATTTCCATACCCCTCGGGATCTGGGCTCCATGTTGGTCATCCTCGGTCCTATACAGCAATGGATATTATTTGTCGAAAACGAAGAATGCAGGGGTATAATGTCTTATTTCCAATGGGATTTGATGCATTTGGTTTACCAACAGAAAATTATGCGATTAAAACAGGAAGACCGCCAGCAGAGGTAACAAAAGAAAATATAGAGAATTTTACACGACAGCTCCAATTGCTTGGGTATAGTTTTGATTGGTCTCGTACGGTAGACACCACTGATCCTCAGTATTATAAGTGGACACAATGGATTTTTTTACAATTGTTTGAGCGGGGTTTGGCTTATAAAAAAAATAAGCCGATTAATTGGTGTATACGTTGTAAAATTGGTTTAGCAAATGAAGAAATAGTAGGTGGAAACTGTGAAAGATGTGGTGGAGAAGTAGAAAAACGAGATAAAGAGCAATGGATGCTTGCTATAACAAAATATGCAGATAGTTTACTTGAAGGATTGAAAGAGGTGGATTATATAAAACGGGCAAAAGTGCAACAGGAGCATTGGATTGGAAGAAAGGAGGGGGTAAATATTACATATAAAGTCGAAGGAAGTGAGGAGAATGTGGTATGTTTTACAACACGCCCTGACACAAACTTTGGAGCCACCTTTGTTGTTGTTGGGCCAGAACATCCATTGGTTTCCACAATTACTAAAAGTGATAAGAAAAAAGAAGTTGATGAATATGTAAAAAAAGCAAAACTAACAAAGGAGATAGAGCGTACCGCAGAAGATAAAGAAAAGACAGGAGTATTTACGGGATCCTATTGTATAAATAGTCTAAATAATAAAAAAATACCAATTTGGGTAGCAGACTATGTTCTTGGAAATGTTGGAACTGGTGCGGTCGTCGGTGTTCCGGGTCACGACAAAAGAGACTTCGCATTTGCCAAAGCAAAAGACATTGACATTATTCGAGTTGTTGTCGATAAAAATGGTGATACAACACCTATTACTAAAATAGAACAAGTTCAAGAAGAATCTGGCACTATGATTAATAGTGGCTTTCTTAATGGTTTGGACATTCATGAGGCTACGCAAAAAATAATGGATTACATAGAGGAAAAAGGTTGGGGAAAAAAGGTTATTAATTATAAGCTCCGTGATTGGGTTTTCTCTCGCCAGCGCTATTGGGGAGAGCCAATTCCACTTATTCATTGCGTAGATTGCGGTTGGGTTCCTGTGCCAGAAGATCAGTTGCCAGTCAAGCTTCCGCATGTAGAAAAATATGAACCAACCGATACTGGCGAATCTCCACTTGCTGCTATGTCTGATTGGGTAAACACCACTTGTCCAACATGTGCTGGTCCGGCAAAAAGAGAAACAGATACCATGCCAAACTGGGCAGGTTCAAGTTGGTATTTTTTGCGCTATTGTGATCCAAATAATAACAACGAACTTGCCTCAAGAGAATCACTTACATATTGGTCACCAGTTGATTGGTATAATGGTGGTATGGAGCACACGGTATTACATTTACTGTATTCTCGTTTTTGGCATCAATTTTTATTTGACATTGATTTAGTTCCCACAAAAGAACCGTATAAAAAGCGCACAAGTCATGGAATGATTTTAGCAAAAGGAGGAGAAAAAATGAGTAAAAGCAAAGGAAATGTGGTAAATCCAGATGACATAATACATGAGTTTGGCGCAGACACATTGCGTACCTATATTATGTTTATGGGACCGTTTGATCAGGTTGCCGAATGGGACACTAATGGGCTTGTTGGTGTGAAGCGGTTTTTAGATAGGATTTGGTTATTACAAACTAAAGTTTCTGACTCTACCCCAGAAAATCCTGAAGCACAGAGTGCGTTACATAAAACGATTAAAAAAGTAAGTGAAGATATAGAATCAATGAGTTTTAATACGGCGGTGGCAAAAATGATGGAATTATCCCATACGTTTCAGAAACTCGACACAATACCAAAAAGATATTTTGAAAAATTTATACTACTTCTTTCTCCTTTTGCTCCACATATTTCAGAACAGATGTGGCAAAATCTAGGTAATATCAACACTATTGTATACGAATCTTGGCCTGCCTATAAAGAGGAATATTTGCAAGAAGAAGAGGTGACAATCGCTATTCAAGTTAATGGAAAGTTGCGAGCAACGATTACTGTTAATGCTGATTCATCGGAAGAGGATATTACGGCGGCAGCCAAAACAGATGCGCATATTGTACCATGGCTAGCAGAAAAAGTGATTAAAAAAGTAATATATGTTCCAGGAAAATTAGTAAATATAGTTGCATAATAAAAAAATACCGACATCTTATCGGTATTTTTTTTGGCTATTAATAAGAGAATTCAAAAACACCATATGTGTTATTATGTGTGCCGATTATATATATTTTTTCCATTGTCCTGTTAATCCGCATATCTTCGATTGTGTCGATGTTAATAATATTGTTGGTAATATAATACCCCGGATTAAATACCGATACTGTGTTTTTTGAACCAAGAAGTAAAACCCCATAAGAATCAAACTCACGAACAAGTGAGATTGGTTCACTTGTTCTGTTAAGAAGGGATGTGTTACCGTTCGGATATACTGACCATAGCTCCCAAGGTGACCACAGAATCCATTCCTTCTTCTTGTTGTTATAGTAAGTGTGATGTGCTGCTATTGTATTTTCTTGAGCCGCTTGATTTTGCTTTGGTCTGGTTATAATAGAAATTGATTGGCGTTTTTTGGCAATAATCCTGTCTTTGTTGATTGAAACAATGGTGGTAATAGGGTCTTGTGAGTAGAAGACATTTTCTTTGGTGGTGTTTTTCCTTTTGGTGATATAGCTATTTTCTTTGTTATACTCCCAAATTACTTGGTTTTTGTCTACATGCCAGACAGGCTCAACTTGTAGTGCAATGCGAGTAAAAATATTCTCAGAAAAATAGTAGAGATCGTTTTCACTTCGCATAAATAGTGTAGGGTTTTTTTGTACCCCTCCCCATTGAAATTCTTGTAGATTTAGTGGTGTTGGAGAAAGATGGCGAGTATGTGGGTCATGAGCCGCTATCATTGTTATGTGTGATGCTTTATTTTTTTCATAAATAAGCAGATGGTCATTATCCGGGGACCAGCTAACAATTGTTTGAGGTGTTGTTGGTATCAAGAGGCGAACATCTTCTTTTTTTGTTATTGAGTAAAGGAGGAATATGATGGTATTATCTTTTTTTCTTTTAATCTTTTTTAGTACATACTCACCGGACGGAGAAAAAGAGAGCGTCGAAATATGGCGAGTATTTTTTGTAATATTAGTTGGTGTAGATTTTTTAATCAAAAAAATATCCTTAATATATGTGGTTTGATTACTTTTGACCAATACATCGTGTTGCCATGTATGATACCCGTCTTTTTGGATAGAGATAGTATATGTACTATTTGGTGCAAGATTAGAAAGTCGGATTGGTGGTTTTTGGGTAATTTGTTTATTGTTTATAAAAACAGTAATATCTTTTGTGTCTATATCAACACTTATTGAACCTCTGGAGAGTATGCGGTTTGTAGAAAAATCATACCTATATCCAGCGGTATATAATACAATAATGGGGGATAAAACACAAAAAGAGACTATAAGAAGTGCCATAATTATTCGTCTGGCGGTGTGTGATATTGGATATGGTGGGTATTTCATAATTGTTGCAAAATAGACTCTTTTCATGTACAATAGTAACGTATTTAGGTGAATTTAGCAAGATATTATGGCATATTTTACGGTAAAAGGAGGAAAAAAACTTCATGGCTCGATTGCGGTGAGTTCTGGGAAAAATGGTACTATTGCTATTTTGTGTGCTAGTCTTATGGTTCGAGGTGGTTTTGTGGTGCTCAAAGATGTAGATCGTGTCACAGAAGTACTAAGATTGTTACAGCTTTTTGAAGGTATTGGTGTAATTCACAAATGGCTAAATAATACCACATTGCATGTTGAAATCCCCCAAAGACTTAACATAGAAAACATAGACAAAAAACTCTGTGCATCAATGCGGATTTCTTTACTTTTTTTGGGTGCGCTCGCAAAATTTGAAAAACAATATAAAATATACAAAACTGGTGGGTGTCATTTGGGAAAACGAAGTGTCGCGCCGCATCTTTTTGCACTAGAAAAATACGGAGTTTCCGCCACTTCACATGATTCATATTACGAGGTTAAGAATAGGCCGCTAAAAGCAGCTCATGTTGTTATGTATGAATCTGGTGACACCACAACCGAAAACGCAATAATGGGTGCAGTTTTAGCAAAAGGAGTGACAACTATTAAAATGGCTTCGGCAAATTATATGGTACAAGATTTGTGCCACTTTTTGGTTGCTGCTGGTGCAAAAATTTCTGGTATTGGCACTACAACACTCACCATAACCGGAGTGACTAATCTTCATTCAGTGGAAGAATATTGTGTTACACCAGATCCAATTGATGCTATGGCGTTTATTTCTTTGGCTATTACCACCAATTCCTCACTTACTATTACTGGTTGCCCGATTGAATTTTTAGAGCTGGAACTAGAGAAGCTGCGTGTTATGGGGCAAAAATTTACGCTCAAAAATAAAAGGAAAGCAAAAAACAACAAAACAAACCTGGTGGATATTAAGATCACTCCATCAAAATTGACGGCATCAGCAGACAAAATTTATGGACGGCCATTTCCTGGTCTTAATTTAGATAATCTTCCATTTTTTATTCCAATAGCAACAAAAGCAAAAGGAAAAACACTGATTCATGATTGGGCGTTTGAAAATAGAGCATTATATGGGCTTGAGTTTCAAAAACTTGGGGCAAAAACCATGCTTCTCGATATTCATAGATTGTTAGTAGAGGGACCAACAACCCTTGTTGGAAATGAGCTTATTTGTGTGCCGGCAATCCGACCATCAATGGCCCTGCTTGTTGCCGTAATCGCAGCAAAAGGTGAATCAACATTACGGAATATTTATCCAATAGAACGTGCGTATATAAATTTAGTTCCACGACTTCAAGCTATTGGAGTGGATATTCAAAGAATAGAAGACTAATATGCATTGTGCTAAAAAAAATACCATTCTTATTTTATCTATTGCTGGTACAATTTGCCTGTCTTTTTTCTTTGGTTTTCATATTGGGTCCGCTGAAAATGGTTTCGTACAAGAATCGCAATCCTCGATTGAGGTAAGAGGGCAGGTGGTAAATACAAAAGAAAAAGCACAAACAGAAGACATAGACTTTAATCAGTTTTGGAAGATTTGGAAAACGGTACGAGCAAATTATGTTGATCAGCCGGTCGATGAGACACCACTCTATCATGGTGCTATCAAAGGTATGGTCGCAGGATTAAATGATGAGCATTCGGTATATTTACCACCAGTAAAAGCAAAGGTGTTTTCCGAAGGATTATCCGGAGAATTTGGGGGGATTGGTGCAGAAATTGGTATTCGAGATGAGCAGCTGGTTGTTATTGCACCACTTCCAGAAACTCCTGCAGAAAAATCGGGGCTTGCTTCCGGAGATAAAATTTTAGCAGTAGACGGCACAGAGACACGAGGGCTAACTGTAGAAGAAGCCGTAAAAATCATAAAAGGAAAACCAGGTACTATGGTTGTGCTTACTGTATCGCGTAATGGATTGGATGCAGTAGAACAGGTGTCAATCGTACGAGAAGTTATTACTATCCCAACAGTCTTATGGGAACAAAAAGAAAACAATATTGCATATTTGCGTATTAGTTACTTTAACGAAGATACATTAAATCAGTTTAATACAAAAGTAAAAGAATTGCTACATGAAAGCCCAAAAGGTATTATATTAGATTTACGAAGTAATCCTGGCGGATTCTTGCAGACCGCTGTTTTGGTTGCAAGCGAATGGGTGGAGGAAGGGGTTGTTGTTCGAGAAGTATTTCAAAGTAAGGAAAATACAAAAGAATATGTAGCAACTGGTGCAAATAGGTTGGCACAAATACCAACAGTTATCCTAGTAGACAAAGGAACTGCATCCGGTTCAGAAATTGTTGCTGGAGCTTTGCAGGATTACAAAAAAGCTGTTATAATTGGAACCAAAACATTTGGTAAGGGGTCGGTACAAAGTTATGAAGAATTTCCAGATGGTTCAGCACTAAAACTTACTGTTGCAAAATGGTTTACTCCAGAAAATAGAGGGATCGACAAGGAGGGAATAGAGCCAGATATTGTTTTAGAAGAAATGTTCCAAAAAGGAGAAGAATTTGAGAACGGCTTTAAAGATTTAGGTATTGAGCGAGCATTAGAAGAATTACAATCAAATCGTATTACTCAGCATGGAGAATAATATGTTTACCGCAATGGTAATTCAAGGCGAACAGTTTGCGCGTGTTCTTGGTTTTCCTACAGCAAACCTTGCTATTCCTCCTAAAATACTTAATTTAGATGATGGTGTGTATGCGGCACTTACTATCATAGACAACGTTTTTTATAATAGTGCACTTATTATTTCAAGAGATGGGGAAAAGGTGGAGGTTCATGTCCTTGATCAAGATCTTGATTTATATGGAAAAGAGATTGCGGTACAATACCTTTCCTTTATTTGTCCGATTATCCCATGTTCTGGGAAGACAACTCTTAAAAGTGTTGTGATATTTGCCATAGAAAAAGTACGTTCATTTTTTGATTCATATCACAGTAATTGATAGTATGTATACTGGTATAGTTTATACCAAAATATCATTGGTAAAACACAATCAAAAGGCGGGGATTACTTCGCTTTTTTTTATACTCCCCGAAACTATTTCGGAAGGGTTAGTTGTTGGTGCAAGTGTGGCAATAAACGGCGTGTGCCTAACTGTTTCTAGTCTAATGGGTAGTATGATGAGTTGTGACATAATACAAGAAACAAGAAAAAAGACTAATTTAGAGCTATTGTCTGTTGGAGATGACGTTCATTTTGAACGAAGCGCAAAAGTGACAGATGAAATAGGAGGCCACATTCTTTCTGGTCATGTGTATGGTACGGCTAAAATTTCTAGCATAATAGAAAATAAAGACTCTGGAAAGGAGATTCGCTTTTCTGTGCCAGTTACTTGGATGAAATATATTCTTGAAAAAGGATTTATTGCAATAGATGGGTGTAGTTTAACAGTAGTAAGCCCAAACACAGAAAAGGGGGAATTTTCTGTGTGCTTTATCCCGCATACATTAGAAAATACATTGTTTGGAACGCGAAAAGTGGGAGATTTGGTTAATGTAGAAATAGATGCACAAACACAAGCTATTGTTTCAACCGTAGAATCATTTTTATTACAACATAAAATTAACATATAACATATGGAAAAGGGTGTTACATTTAGTCCGGATTTAAGTGGAAAAGCCTTACGTTTTGGGATCGTGGTTGCACGGTGGAATGCCATTTGTACAACTGCGCTAAAAGAGCAGATCATTCGCGGACTGCAAAATCGTGGTGTAGAAGAAAAAGATATTGTTATATACGAAGTTCCTGGCTCTTATGAACTTGTGTATGGTGCAAAAAGACTTATAGAAAAAGAAAATGTTGATGCTATTATTCCTATTGGGGTGCTTATAAAAGGAGAAACAATGCATTTTGAATATATTAGCGATGCTGTTACACGTGGGTGTATGGATTTGCAAATGCAAAAAAACATACCAATTATTTTTGGCATTCTTACTTGTTTAAATCAAGAACAAGCACTTGCAAGAAGTGTTGGAGAAAAAAGTCACGGTGATTCATGGGCCGCGACTGCTATTGAGATGGCGTGTTTGGGAGAATAATTTATGCCTTAAATCCAAGAACTTGGCGAACTGCTTTTTTAACTATGTCGGAAAACGAGCCTTTTATAATCCATTCCAAATATGTTGGATCGGTAAGTGCAAGTTCTTGCAATGTTCTTCCTTTGTTTTTCCCAAAATTAATCGTTAAATGGCCATCGATGTATCGTAGTTTTCCCTCTGCATCATACGCGTCCGGATCAGTTGGAAAACAAAATTCATGAATATCTTCGATTGTGTTTGGCACATCTTCGTAATGGTCAATTTGTGCTTCTAGCACGGCTAAAGTCGCACGAATATCTGCCATTGCATTATGCGCATTATCCAATTCTTTATTACAAAACTTTTTATATGCCGCGGTTAGGGTTCGTGGTTCTTTTATTTGAAATATTTTCATTGGATCCACGATCTTTATGTCTTCAATATTAAGTGTTAGGCCGATACGAAAAAATTCCTGAACTAATAATGGAATGTCGAAATTTTTTGCATTATACCCACCTAAGTCAACACTAAAAAACATATCTCTTAATTCTTGTGCGATATCACCAAGATGTGGTGAATCTTTTACCATGTCGTCTGTAATGCCGTGGATTTGTGAGACAGCGGCAGGAATGGGAATTCCAGGGTTAATAAGCCATTCTTTTTCTGTTTTTGATCCGTTGGTCTCAATCCTAATGCAACCAATTTGAACGATCCGGTCGTTAAACGGGTCAACGCCGGTTGTTTCTAGGTCAAAAAATACAATTGGTTTTTTTATTGTTAATGGCATAAGTGTTGAATTTTTTCTTGTTATTCTTGTTTATATAGATGCTGCCCATCTGGTGTGTCTTCTACGTCGTATCCGAGTGTTGTTATTTCATCTCGTAATGAATCGCTTAATCCCCAGTCTTTATTATTTCGTGCTTGCGCTCTTTTTTCTGCTAGAATTTGTATATTTTCTGGAATGATTTCTTCTTTCGTTTGTAAATCTAGTAATTTTAGACCCAACACTTTATCAAAATCTGTTACCATCTCTTTTGTTACAACATTGTTTTTCAGCCCTTTCCACAATATAGCCAAAGCTTCTGGTGTATTTAAATCATCGTTTATTGCTTCTAAAAATGACCCAACCACGCTCATGTCTTCTACGGCTTCGTCTGAGATATTTGCGATGGTGTGTTTTAATCGCTTTAATCCTTGGGATGCAGCTTCTAATGCTTCGAATGTAAAGTGTAATTGTTTTCTGTAATGTGCCTGAAGAAGAAAGTATCGGTAGGCGAGTGGGTCAATTCCTTTTTCTTTAAGTGTTTGGAGGGTGATAAAATTTTCTCCCGATTTTGCCATTTTGTCTTTTTCAATAAGCAAAAATTCTCCGTGAAGCCAGTATTTTACCCAAGGTTTTTTTTCTGTTACCGCTTCGGTTTGTGCAACTTCATTTGTGTGATGAACGGGAATATGGTCGATACCACCACAATGAATATCGAATTGTTCACCTAAATATTTTACGGCCATTGCCGAACATTCTATATGCCAGCCAGGAAACCCCTTTTTTTCAAATGCAACCCATTCCATTTGCCTGCTTTCACCTTCTTTTGTAAATTTCCACAAGGCAAAATCATGAATATTCTTTTTTTCCCCCATGTCTACTCTTGATCCGGCATCAAGCTTTTGGTTTTGTATATTAGCTATCTCACCATAGTCGGGAATTGATGTGGTGTCAAAATATATACCATCAGTTGTTTTGTATGCATGGTTTTTTTCTAGTAATACTGTAACCATCGCGATTTGTTCTTCTATGTGATCAGTTGCTTTGCACCATATGGTTGGTTCAAGAATATTGAGTGCCGTTACATCTTTTTTAAACGCTTTTTCGTAAAATTCTGCAATTTCCCATGCCGTTTTCCCCTCCCTTTTTGACCCTTTTTCCATTTTATCCTCACCTTGGTCGGCGTCATCCGTTAAATGACCAACGTCGGTAATATTCATGACATGTTTTACTTTGTACCCATTATATTTTAATACGCGGCGCAATATATCTTCAAAAATATAGGTTCGTAAGTTTCCAATGTGGGCATAATTGTATACCGTTGGTCCGCATGTATACATATTAGCATGATGGTCGTAAATTGGGACAAAGGCTTCTTTTTCTTTTGTTCGTGAATTATAGAGATAAAGCATACAAATAAAAGCGGAAATAAGTAGTTAGTGTATTATATACGCTCAACCCAGTGTTTGTCTACTTCTACTTCCAGTTCTAGAAATACCTTTTTGTGCAAGGCTTGTTCTAATTCCTTTCTTGCCATTTGACCAATTTCTTTGAGTTTACCTCCCCCTTTTCCAATAATAATACGTTTATATCTATCTTCATTCGTTAAAATATTTGCCTGAATAACAAAAATATTTGGTTTCTCCTCAATTGATTCTACATTTACCGTTAAAGAGTACGGCACTTCTTTGTCAAAAACAGAAAATGCTTTTTCTCGTATAATTTCTGCGACCCAAAAATAATTATCTACATTAGTCAACTGTTCATTTGGATAGAGTGCTTGACCTTCTGGAAGATAAGACATGACCAATTCTTTTAATGGTGTAATATGGCTTCCCCGTAACGCAGAAAGTGAGAGGACTGCTTCAAAATCTTTTGACCACGCTTCGTATGCTTTTTGGTGATTTCTTTCCTTTTCTGGTAAGTCACTTTTATTAATAACAAGAATTTTGGGAATGTCTAGATGACGAATCATACCATAAACAGCACGTTCTTCTACGCCAATTTCTCTGGTTGGGTCAACTATATATACAATAGCATCTATATCTTCTAATGAATTTTTTACTTTTTCGGTTAATTTTCCAGTCAACTCACTTTTTTTATGTTTAAACATGCCGGGGGTATCCACAAAAATAGCCTGACCTTCTGGCGTATTCATTACACCATGAATAATATTACGTGTAAGTTGTGCACGGAAGCTGGTTGCAGCAATTTTTGTTCCAACAAGTGTGTTAAGAAGTGTCGATTTTCCAACATTTGAACGGCCAATAAGTAAAACAAATCCTGATTTCATATAATTTAGGCTAATCTAAGCTATTATTTATATACGTTAACAGGTTCATCTTAGCAATTTTTTGCATAAAAAGCAAGCGTATATTACAATACAAGTAATTAATATATATTATAATAATATGAGAGTCATTCTTACACAATCAGTAAAAGGAACGGGTAGTAAAGGAGATGTTGTTACCGTTTCAGATGGGTATGCTATAAACTTCCTTATAAAAAAAGGACTAGCAAAAACAGCAAGTGCAGCAGTGGTAACACACCTTTCACAAAAAGAACAGAAGGTACAAAAAATAAAAAGGGAGAAAAGCAAAGAGTCCAAAAAAATACTCACGCAGTTAAAAGGAAAAAGCATCACCATAAAAGAGAGTGCTAATGAGCAGGGGACACTTTATGCCGCTATTACGCCAAAAAAAATAGTTGACACTATTAGCACGCAACTTGGTGTAAAGGTTTTAGAAAGTGCTGTCACTTTTCCTCATCCAATAAAGTCTACTGGAACACATAGTGTAAAAATTACGCTATTAGAACAAATCCAGTGTCGTGTTACCTGTGTAGTTTTAGCATAGTTGTTTAGTAAAAAGGCAAAATTATCTTGCCTTTTTTTGTTTTGTGGTTTGTGGTATAATAATGGAATATAAAACAATTTTGACATGTATGAGAAATAAGAAAAAGAGAAATCCAAAATATATTTTTGTTGTTGGTGGAGTATTGAGTGGTGTTGGAAAAGGAGTAACCACTGCTTCTTTGGGTGCAATATTTAGGGCAAAAGGTTTTTCTGTTACAGCATTAAAAGCAGATCCTTATGTAAATGTAGATGCTGGGACCATGAACCCAACAGAACATGGCGAAGTATTTGTTACAAATGATGGAGACGAGACAGATCAAGATATGGGAAATTACGAAAGGTTTTTAGAGGTTGACCTGACATCAATAAATTACATGACAACTGGTCGTGTGTACCAAGAAGTCATTAATAATGAGCGAAGCATGAAATATAAAGGAAAATGTGTGCAAGTGGTACCACATATTCCAGAAGAAATAAACAGAAGAATAACTCATGCAAGTAGTGCTAATTCTGCAGAAATTACTATTATAGAAATTGGTGGAACGGTTGGTGAATACGAAAATATTCTATTTTTAGAGGCCGCCAGAATGATGAAGCTTGCAAATCCAGATGATGTGGCATTTGTGTTGGTAAGTTACTTGCCAATTCCATCACATATTGGTGAAATGAAAACAAAACCAACACAACAAGCATGTAGATTATTAAATGGTGCTGGAATTCAACCAGATATGATTATTGCCAGAAGTAGTGCTGCACTCGACAAACCAAGAAAAGAAAAACTCGCCATTCATTGTGGAGTAAAAAAAGATAATTGTATTTCTGCACCCAATGTTTCTTCTATTTACTCTATTCCAAGAATAATGGATGAGCAGCATATTGGAAACAAATTATTAAAAACATTGGGAATATCTTCAAGAAAAACACAACTAACTCGATGGAATGTATTAGAAAGAAAAATTCAAAAAGCAAAAAAAGAAGTACATATTGGAGTTGTGGGAAAATATTTTGGTTCTGGCGGATTTACTCTGTCTGATTCATATATTTCTGTCATAGAAGCAATTCGGCATGCGGCTTGGTATTATGGTGTTATACCAAAACTAACATGGATTGACTCAGAAGAATTTGAAGCAAAACCGGCAACATTACGATCTCTTGGTAAGTATAATGGTATTATAGTTCCCGGAGGATTTGGTACCAGAGGAATAGAAGGAATAATTAATACTATTTCATATGTCAGAAAAAAACATATTCCTTATCTAGGTATATGTTATGGTATGCAGCTGGCAACGGTTGAGTTTGCGCGAAATGTGTTACAAAAAAAAGGTGCACATACGGTTGAAGTAGATGATGCAGCTTTGCACCCAATTATCCATATTAATCCACACCAAGCAAAACACGTAAAAGAAAATAGATATGGTGGGACCATGCGACTTGGTGCATATGATTGTGTGTTGGAGCATGGATCAAGAGTGAGAAAACTCTATAAAAGCAAAAGTGTATCAGAACGTCATCGGCATAGGTATGAATTTAATAATGAATATAAAGAAATGGTACACAATGCTGGTTTGCGCATAGTTGGTACCAATCCCGAATCATCTTTGGTAGAGATTGTAGAACTTGCAAACCACCCTTTTTTTGTTGGTGTGCAATTCCATCCAGAGTTTTTATCAAAACCACTCAATCCACACCCATTATTTAAAGGGCTTATTCAAGCTGCTATAAACAATAAATAATTATGGCAAAAAAAGGAGGAAAAAAGGTATATGTTGTAACGGTAGACATGGGATATGGGCATCAACGGGCAGCATACCCCCTAAAAGACATTGCAACACGACCTCGTTCCATTAAAAAACATAACGGATCCGATGTAATTTGTGCTAACACATATCCGGGGGTTCCTAATAGCGACAAAAGACGTTGGGAAGGTGGTAGGGGTTTGTACGAAACGATCTCGCGAATGAAAAAGCTCCCAATTATCGGAAGGATTGTTTTTGGTACCATGGATTATTTACAAAGAATTAAACCATTTTATCCAAAAAGAGATTTATCTAGACCAACAGCACAATTACGCCAAGTGTATGGGGCCATTAAAAAGGGTTGGGGAAAAGATTTAATAGAAAAACTCAATAAAGAGCCGCTGCCATATATTACCACCTTTTTTACCACTGCTTTTTTTGCCGAAGAGCATGGATACACAGGAGACATTTATTGTTTGTGCACCGACAGCGATGTAAGTAGAGCGTGGGCGCCACTAAATCCAAAAACAAGTCGTATACACTATTTTGCACCAAATAAGCGAGTAAAAGAACGATTAATGCGGTATGGTGTGCAAGAAAAAAACATCTATGTTACAGGATTTCCTTTGCCAAAAGAAAATATTGGCACCAGAGGAACATTGCGAATATTAAAGAAAAGTCTTGGGTGTCGTGTTGGAAAGCTCGATCCACGTGGTGTGTATCAAAAAAAATACTCGCATACATTACAAGAATATCTTGGTAAACAGTATTGTAATATTAAAGAAAAGAGACCGCTTACGATTATGTTTGCTGTTGGTGGCGCTGGAGCACAGCGTGATATAGGGATTACTATATTAAAAAGTTTAAAAGATTGCATAGAAAGGGGAAGTGTATCACTTATTTTGGTGGCCGGGTCCCGACCTGATGTTTTTGATTATTATACAAAAGTATTACGTAATTTACGCTTGAATGCACGGCAGAAAAAAAATATCTCGATTTTATTCCATCGGTCAAAATTTCGTTATTTTGAACTATTTAATGAAAAGCTTTGTCATACAGATATATTATGGACAAAGCCGAGCGAATTATCGTTTTATTCAGGTCTTGGTGTTCCTATTATTATGGCACCAACTGTTGGGTCGCAAGAAGAATACAATAGAGCGTGGCTTCATGCGGTTGGGAGCGGTTTTGAGCAAGAAGATCCACGATATACGGATGAATGGTTATTTGACTGGCTTGATTCTGGTTGGCTTGCGCAGGCTGCAGTTGAAGGATTTATGGACGCGCCAAGAAATGGTGTGTATCACATAGAGGATGTCGTACTTCGAAACAAAAAGAGCGAAATAGAGGATGTGCATTTATTATAAATAGATATATGACTTGGTTTCTCATAGCATTGATTGGGTATTTTCTTTTGTCTGTTGTTTTTGTATTAGATAAAATCATTGTGACAAAAAGTGTATCAGATCCAGCGGTGTATACCTGGTATTCTACATTTTTTGTCTTTGGTGCATTACTTCTTTTGCCATTTGGTGTGGGCATGCTTTCTGGTATGGATTGGATTTGGGCCATACTTTCTGGTATGAGTTTTGGTTTTGCACTGTGGATGCTTTTTATTGGTCTTAAAAAAGGGGAGACAAGTCATATTAACCCATTTGTTGGAGCTGTTACAACCATTGGTACCTATTATTTTGCTTCTGCGTTTTTATCAGAGAGCCTTACGCACATGCAGATTCTTGGTATTACTATTCTAGTAATAAGTGCAATCTTATTCTCATTTGAAAAAAGTGAAAAACATAATGGATTCCATACGGGATTTATTTGGGCAATTGGCGCTGGAATACTATTTGCCGCGTCTCATGTAAGTGCAAAGTATATTTATACACAGTATGACTTTTTTACTGGTTTTGTGTGGACACGGGCAACAACAGGGTTAGTGGCAATTGTTACACTGTTTCATCCGTCTGTTCGTGCACTTTTTACACAAAAAAAGAAGAAAAAAACAAGGCAAAAAAAGAATCCGCTAATACTTATTATAATAGATAAGATTTTAGGAGTTTTGGCTGTTATTTTAATTCAATATGCAATAGCCATAGGAAATACATCAATGGTGGTGGCGCTTGCCGGCATACAGTTTGTCTTTATGTTTATTCTGGTGTACATACTAACATTTTTTACACCAAAACTTTTTAAAGAAGATTTTACAAAAAAGGAAGTGATACTACAAATTGTAGGAATTATTTTTGTGGTCTTTGGTTCGGCACTTTTTGTATTATAAAATATATGTTGCAAAACATAAAAAAAAAGATTATATGTCTTATTTATAGCGTCATAATTCTTGCGCTATTGTTTTATAGTATAAGTGTTTTGCTAAGCCAAAAAACATATAACCCTGATTTTGGTATTAGTTTTGATCCAGAATACGCAACATATTTGGGTCTAGACTGGAAAGAGGTGTATCGTGAAGCATTGCATGATTTACAGCCAACATACATTCGAATAGCTGCAAAGTGGCACGCGGTTGAGTCAGAAAATAATGTGTTTGATTATGGTAACATAGATTGGATGATGGATGCGGCAGAAAAACACAATACGCAAGTAGTGCTTGTGATTGGACAAAAAGCACCGCGATGGCCAGAATGTTTTATTCCAAATTGGGTATATGAAGATAAGAGTACGTATAAAGAACAGGTATTAGCATATATAGAAAAAACCGTAAATAGATATAAAAATCACAAGGCATTATATATGTGGCAAGTAGAAAACGAACCCTTTATTCATTTTACCTTTGGGAGTTGTCCAGAGTATAATCAAGAGGTTGTGTACGATGAAATTGGGTTAGTAAAAAAACTTGACTCAAATCATAAGGTGATGGTAACTGATAGCGGAGAAATGGGATTGTGGAAAAAGGCGGCAGAAGCAGGGGATGTCTTTGGTACAACACTTTACAGAATTGTACAAAATCCAAAAGGAAAGATATTTAGCTATTTTTGGATGCCCGCTGGTTTTTACAATCTTAAAGCAAAAGTATTTGGTATTGCCCCAGAACGCATGATGATAT
Organism: Candidatus Magasanikiibacteriota bacterium; assembly: GCA_002716765.1. Lineage (GTDB taxonomy): Bacteria > Patescibacteriota > Patescibacteriia > Magasanikbacterales > UBA922. The sequence goes on along the minus strand of PBBY01000016.1, from coordinate 45,681 downwards.
CGGAATTACAAGCAGAGCCGTGGTTTAGTCAGCATAATACAGAGAATACACCACAAACAATGTCTGATCAGCAGATAATGCAACTTATGAGTCCAAACCGACTACAGGAACACATAAACTATGCACAGCACATTAATACGTCGGCCGTATTTTTGTGGGGAACGGAATGGTGGTACTTTATGAAAGAAAGGAGAAATAATTCACAGTATTGGGAAATGGTAAGAGAGGTGTTTGTGGAGAATGGTACGGTATAAAGCTCTTGACGATAAGTATATAATCGTATATACTATGTTCACATAATATGCGCGCCTAGCTCAGTTGGTTAGAGCATCTCGTTTACACCGAGGGGGTCAGGGGTTCGAATCCCTTGGCGCGCACAAAAAACTACCCTAGTTGGTGGTTTTTTAATTATTGTGGTAAATAGTAGTAAATAGCTACTGTTTTTTAATACCGTATATTATGATATACTATCCATACTATGAAACATATTGGGTCAATCCGCAAAGAAACTCCCATGCGAAAACATTTGGGTATTTTTAGAAAAAAAATATCACTTTGGGAAAGTGTTGCGTTAATTGTAAGCGGTACGGTTGGTGCTGGTGTTTTTGGTATTCCATTTGCTATTGCGCAGGTCGGAGTTTTACCAGGTGTTATAGTTATTACTGTTCTTGGGTTTCTTATGATGGGGTTAAACCTGTTGCTCGGAGAGGTGGTGGTAAGAACAAGACAGTCATTCCAGCTTTCCGGGCTTGCGCACAAATATCTTGGCACATTTGGTGGTTTTCTAATGACTGTTATTTTTTATACCATTCTTACTGGTACCCTAGTCGTGTACATGATTGGTGTTGGCGAAGCGTTATCTAGTTTGCTAGGAAATACGCCATTTTTTTGGAGTATTATTTTTTTTGTAGTTTCATCTTTCTGTATTTTTCTTGGTTTAAGAACAATAAAAACAGTAGAATTTTTTCTTTTAATCATTATATTTTTTATTGTTTTTTGTATTAGCTTTTTTAGTATTCCACACACCTCTCTCTTAAACTTCCAGTTTGTAAATTGGTCTGGCATTCTTGTTCCATATGGTGTGGTATTATTCGCATTTCATGGAGTCACTGCTATTCCAGAAGCTTATGAACTATTACATAACAGAAAACGTGATTTTAAAAAGGCTATTATTATTTCCGCTGTTATAACAATGGTAATCTATATCATGTTTGCGATAACGGTAATTGGTGTTACAGGAGTTGGGACCACTGAAATTGCTACGACAGGACTTGGGAATGTTATTGGTCCAACCATGTATTTATTCGGTACCTTGTTTGCAATTCTTGCTATGGCTACAAGTTATTTACTTATTGGTGTTTCATTTAAAGACTCGTTGTGTTGGGATTTTCGTGTAGAAAAACACATTTCGGTGTTTTTGGTTCTTATCTTTCCGCTTAGTATATTTTTGTTAGGTATGCAGCAATTTATTCAGGCAATATCTGTTATTGGTGGCATATGCGTTAGTTTGGAAATGTTGCTTATTTTACTTATTTATTTAAAAGCACGCGAAAAAGGTGATAAAAATCCAGGAGTCTCTCGTGTTAAACATGCTAGGGTGTTGTTGTATGTGTTACTCTTTATATTAACTATAGGTGCTTTGCAAACAATTCGGCTTTCTTTTTAAGAAAAATGATTGTGGACTATTACTCTTCCCATATAACACAAATCCTGCTATACTATTTTTTGTACAATATGTTTAAGGATATAGTGTTCGCTGTTGGTGTGTCGTTCCAAGTGCTCGGATACATATCGACACTGTCCGAATCTGTGTAAACAGATCGTCTATCTTCTTAAGCAGCTTTATTTATTAGCTGTTTTTTATATGGCAGAAAAATTTTTGTTTACTTCAGAATCAGTTTCTGAAGGACATCCAGATAAAATCTGTGACCAAGTTTCAGATGCAATTTTGGATGCAATCTTAACAGATGACCCACAAGCTCGGGTTGCGGTAGAATGTTTAACTAAAACCGGCTTTGTGGTGGTAGCCGGAGAAGTTCGCACAAGTACGTATGTGGATATTCAGAAAATTGTGCGAGATACGATTGTTGGGATTGGATATAACAATCCCGTGTATGGGTTCGATGGAACAACTTGTGGTGTGCTTGTAGCAATTTCTGAGCAATCAGTTGATATTGCACAAGGAGTTGATGAAGGTGGTGAAAAAGAACAGGGTGCCGGAGACCAGGGCTTAATGTTTGGATATGCTACTAATGAAACTCCAGAATTTATGCCATTGCCAATTATCTTGGCTCATAAATTAACAAAACGCTTGGCTGATGTGCGAAAAGCAAAAGAAATAACCTATTTGCGGCCAGATGCAAAGGCACAGGTTACTGTTGAGTATGAAGATGGAAAGCCGCGCCGTATTGACACTGTTGTTATTTCCACACAGCATGATCCAGATATTACACAAGAAAGTATTAAAAACGATGTAATAGAAAAAATAATTACACCAGTTTGCGGAGAATATATAGACGAAAATACACGGTTTTTTATTAACCCAACTGGTGTATTTGTTATTGGTGGTCCGGTAGGGGATGCGGGGGTTACAGGGAGAAAAATTATCGTAGACACCTATGGCGGACAAGGAAGTCACGGTGGTGGGGCGTTTAGTGGAAAAGACCCGAGTAAAGTAGACAGAAGTGCGTCTTATTATGCACGATATGTGGCAAAACATATTGTTGCAGCTGGTTTGGCAGAAAAATGTGAGTTACAGGTTGCCTATGCAATTGGTGTTGCCGAGCCGGTGAGTATTTTGGTTAATGCATTTGGAACGGGAAAAATATCTCAAGAAGATATTACAAAAAGGGTAAGAAAATGTTTTGATTTTAGACCAAAAGCACTTATTGAGGAACTTAACCTGCTTCGTCCAATCTATAAAAAAACCGCAACATATGGTCATTTTGGTAGAGATGATTTTCCTTGGGAACAGCTTAATACGCAAAAAATAGCACAATTGCAAGAAAGTGATAGTGCGTAAATTGTTACTGATAAACAAAAAAAACACTCAGACACCATAAGACGAGTGTTTTTTTTGTTATGTCAGAAATATGCTATACTATTTCTATGCACTCTGTAACATTTTACGTATTTTTACGTCTACTAAGGTAAAGGAAGTGTTATAACTATTTACGCATGAAACTGTATACAAAAATTGTTCTACAAAAATATGGCGCTACGCTAAAAACCTATTGGAAAACCTCGTTAGTGGCTACTTTTAGTACATTGGCTGCGTGTATTATAAACCTATTAGCTCCGCTATATTACAAGGAGTTTTTTGATATTGTGTCAAATTCAGTGATTGAAAGTGATGTTAGCGGTAGGCTTGTAGAAATTATCACAAGTATCCTGGTTATTCATGGGATATCATGGGCTTTCTGGCGTTCAGCAAATTTTTCCGCAGCATATTTTCAAACAAGTGGAATACGAGATTTATCTTCTTCATGTTTTTTGTATATCCATGGACACTCTGCGAATTTTTTTAATAATATTTTTGTTGGCTCACTGGTAAAAAAAGTCAATCGTTTTGCTACTGGATTTGAGAATTTAAGTGACATGTTTTTGTGGAACTTTTTACCTCTTATCGCAGAATTTGGATTTGTATTTGTTGTATTATTTTCAAAACAACCACTTTTTGGCTATATTGTTGTTGTGTGGCTGATTTGTTTTATTGTTATAAACACTATCTTTGTTCGTTTTAAAAGTAGGTACGACATTAAACAAGCAGAATTAGATTCGAAAGGTACGGCAATTTTAGCAGACACAATCACAAATCATGAAAATGTTCGGTTATTTAATGGGTATAACAGAGAAGGAGAGCATTATTATCGTGCCATGAAGTCTCTTACAGGTTTGCGCCGTTTTAGGTGGAATATTGACCAGTATTTTGAAACGTTTCAACAGATTTTAGTAATAGTTGTTGAGTTTCTTGTATTTTATTATGGTATTCATTTTTGGCAACAAGGTTTTATGACTGCTGGAGACTTTGTCTTGTTTCAGTCCTATCTTTTACTTCTGTTTAGCAGGGTTCAGAGTCTTGGGTATGTTTTTAGGCGGTTTTTTGAGGTGCTTGCAGACTCAAAAGAGATGGCAGAAGTATTTGATACACCGCATGATATTACCGATAAGAAAAAAGCAAAAAACCTAGTAACAAAAAAAGGAGAAATAGTATTCGATCATGTTGGGTTCAATTATAATAGAACAAGAACAATTTTAAAAGATTTCTCTCTTTCTATAAAAGGGGGACAAAAAATTGGACTCGTTGGTCAAAGTGGTGCAGGGAAATCAACAGTAGTAAAACTCCTTTTACGAACATTTGACGTAACAAAAGGAAGGGTGTGTATAGATGGTCAAGATATTGCTCGCATGACACAAAATTCACTGCATCGCGCAATAAGTTTTGTGCCGCAAGATCCAATTCTTTTTCACAGAACATTAGAAGAAAATATTCGCTATGGAAAACCAGGTGCCACGCAAGAGGAGGTGGTTGCAGCAGCAAAGTCAGCGCATTGTCATGAGTTTGTTCAAGATTTAGAAGGGGGATATAAGACGTTAGTTGGTGAACGTGGGGTAAAACTTTCCGGAGGAGAAAGACAAAGAATAGCCATTGCCAGAGCTATATTGCGTAATGCACCAATACTTATATTAGACGAAGCAACGTCGGCATTAGATTCCGAATCCGAAATACTTATTCAAGATGCACTTAAGACACTTATGCAAGGAAAAACAGTTATTGCTATTGCTCATAGACTTTCTACTGTTATGAATATGGATAGGATTATCGTAATGGGACAGGGGGAAATAATTGAAGATGGGTCACACAAGCAATTATTAAAGAGGAAAAAGGGTGTGTATAAAAAGCTGTGGGACCTGCAGGCTGGTGGATTTGTAGAATAAATATATAAAAAAACTCACACACTATATCGTGAGTTTTTTTATATGGCCCGGCTTGAAAAAGTTGTGCTGTTTTGCTATACTTGGCCCACTTAATTAAACGCGGCTTATGAAAAAAAAGTGGATAACCGTGTCGACTTACTATATACAACTATCCTTTGTCACAATGGTGTATTTTTTGGTGTATTATCGCAGTCTAGATTTAATATTTTCAAAGCTAACTTTTTTTTCAATCCTACTCCTTACGGGATTTTTTGTATCGCTTTCACTTGTGTTTATGCACACTAGTTGGCGGATTGGGTCTATTGTGTTATTTTTTCTCACCTCGCTCTATTCCTTGGTAAATTTTGCGTACATACAAGTCTTCTCAACATTTCTTGATCCAGAGTTTGGGCAAAATATGTATACGCTCATTTCAACTGCAAGCGAATTTTATAGCACTATTCCATTACATATATATCTTCTAACTCTTTCCTTCTTTATTTTTTCTGCAACACTTATTGTGCTTCATTCCAGGACTTTAGATTCGGTATTTACCACAACATTTCATGGAGAAAAAACACAACCACAAAAAAGCACAGAATGGAAACGTGTGTTTTCTACCTGCAGCGCCTGCCTCCTTATTAGTTCTACCGGATTTTATCATGCTGATTTTTATTCAAATAATCCAAAAGAGGATTGGTGGAATAGCGCAACTTATGTTGCAGATTATGGTATATATGGGCATATAATAGACGCAACATACAAAAAAGTATATTCTTTTGTTACACAGGATAAAAAAGACATTCTGGGCTATTCTGATATTGCTGTAGAAAAAAAAGAAGCAAAGAAAACACCATACGCTGTGTTGCGTTCACAGATTAATACACTTAATTCACAATTACATATAAATAGTGCTGTGTTAGAGAAAAAAAATATACTTCCAAGGTTTTCGTCAAAACCACATATTATTATCTATCAGTTAGAATCTGTGTCATCTTGGGGCATGGAAAATGGTGCAAATGCTATGCCATTTTTGGTAAAAAAGAGAAAAGAAAGCGTTCACACAGACTCATTTTATCCAAATGGATGTCACACAATTGATGCAGAGTTTGCTTCGCTTTGTAGTTTTTATCCACATGGGTCTCGGCCAATTCCAAGTGTTGGCGCAGAAAATCAATATACGTGTTTGCCTCAAATACTGTCAGAAGAATATTCGTATAATACTGCCGTTTTTCATGCAAACAGGTCAGAATTTTGGAGTAGAGATGTGTTGGGCCCAAAGTGGGGATTTAACAATATGATGTTTATGCCAAAATACCCTTATCCGAAAATATATGATGGGGTGGTGCTTAAAGACGCGGTAGAATATATAGAAAAATCAGATGCACCAGTTTTTGCACAGATTATTGGATACAGTTCCCATGCACCGCATATATTTTCAGAAATGAAGTCTCATGAAGAAAAAAGTGGAATTCCGCTTATGCTCTATAGTGGTGATTTACCAAAAGACATAGTTGCACGATCAGAATTACGCACCGAAACAGATGTGCGGGCATATTTAGGATTTCTTACATCAATTGATAATGCAATTAAAGAATTATTTTCACTTTTGGAAACAAAAAAACTCATTAATAATACAATTGTTGTTATTACTACGGATCATAGGTATTATGGATTTAATTCAAATAATTTAGAAGATTTTTATGCCTATAATGAGACTCCTTTTATGATGCATGTTCCAGGTTTAGGTGGAAAAAAGGTGGCAGATATCGCCACTCATATAGATATCGCGCCATCACTTTTACATCTCCTAGAAGGGGAGTCGTATATGCCAAACACACAGTTTTTGGGCACTAGTCTGTTTTCTGATAGACACCCAAACCATGCGTTTCTTACTTGTCATAATATTAGTAATCTTATACATCCAGAACTTGTTTTAACAAAAAATAACAATAACGGCACGCAAAACATTCGGTTTGCGGGTGATGGTGTTACACCTGCAAATGTGGTAAATATATCTCGGAATATGGACATTATACACACCATGAGAAATGCAATGATTGAAGAAAATATGACACAATAGACTATGTATGGAAAATACCAAAAAAACATGATATACTTGAATATATAACATATATTTATGACAAGACAACACAAAGAAAAACATTTGCCAAAATATTTTTTTCTCCATCTACTACTCATGATTACACTTTATGTAAGTGCAATTACGTTTATTATTATTACATTTCAAATTATTAATATCACTATTCCAGATATTCTTGATCCAGGGTACGAAATCCGTTTTGCAAAAGAGCGGCTCCGCGGTGCATTGTCATTTTTTATTGTTATGCTTCCGGTGTTTGTGGGAATTGCCAAATACTTAAAGAGAGAATACACAAAAAATGCTGCAGTAAAAGATATGCGCATTAGAAAATGGCTAGTGTATTTAACCATGTTTATTGCTGCACTTATTATACTTATTTCTTGTGGTACTTTAGTAAACGTATTATTAGGTGGAGAATTAACATTGCGTTTTATTCTTAAATTGCTCAGTGTATTATTTGTTGCTTTTTCAGTTGGGTGGTACTTTTACACAACCACAAGGGAATAAATGTATGAAAAAATATCTTCCACACAGTATCTTAGCTATTTGTATCATTGCCGCAGTTTCCGGGATATATTTAGCAGGAAGCCCATCACAAGCACGAGCCGAAAGATACGACGAGCAGCGAATAGATGATATGACCTATTTATATAATCGTATTATTGATTTTTACGAAGAACATGATCAAACACTCCCAGACTCTCTTTCAGATACAGCATATTTTCAGGATACTACCGATCCAGAAACTGGAAAAGAATACAGATATACCGTCATAGATAAAAAAACCTATAGTATTTGCGCACATTTTAGTACAGAGAATAATATGGAATATCTAGAAAGAGCGCCATACCATAATGCTCGTCCTGTAATTTCTTGGAAGCACAAAAAAGGAGAGGTATGTTTTGAGAGAGAAATACCACCAGCGATTTTAGACCATAAATAATAGAAAATATTACACAAAAGTAGCCAAATGGCTATTTTTTGCTTTTGTCCTTTTTTTGCGTTACAATAGGAGCAATAAAGACATATTTATGTTAAATGACGCACAAAAAAAGGCAGTAGCATACACAAAAGGACCACTTCTTATTATTGCAGGAGCTGGAACAGGAAAAACCACAGTAGTTGCACATAAATTTGCACATATTGTAGAAAAAGGTCTTGCTAGGCCAGAACATATCCTCGCTCTAACATTTACCGAAAAAGCTGCAGCCGAAATGACAGAGAGAATAGATGCTATGCTAGATTTTGGGTATGTAGATATTCATATTTCCACGTTCCATGCGTTTTGTCAGAAACTATTAGAAAAGCATGCCCTATCTATTGGAATTTCAGATCACTTTTCTGTGGTAACAGAAATTGAAGCTTGGATGCTTGTGCGAGAAAACCTACATAGCTTCGATTTGGATTATTACAGGCCGATGGGGAGTCCAAATAGACATATCCACGCACTTTTGCAACATTTTTCTAAGTGCAAAGATGAATTAATAAGCCCAACGAAGTATTTGGATTTTGTAAAAAAACAATCATCATGTAATCAGGCGCTTTCTACCGAGGAAAAAGTAAGATACAAAGAAATTGCCAATGCATACAAAGTGTATAATCAATTATTATTAGATAACGAACGTTTAGATTTTGGAGATTTGGTGTATTATTGTGTGAAAATTCTAGAAGAAAAACCACAGATACTTACTGAATTACAAGGGCAGTTTCCATATATTTTGGTCGATGAGTTTCAGGATGTAAATTGGGCGCAATACCGGTTGGTGCAGTTACTCGCACAACAATCACAGTTGACTGTTGTGGGAGACGATGATCAAAGTATTTATGCGTTTCGTGGTGCGAGCGTGTCTAATATTTTACGATTTAAAGAAGATTATCCACAAGCAAAGGAAATTGTCTTACAAAAAAATTATAGATCTGGTCAAGAAATTTTAGATACAGCATATACGGCAATTCAAAAAAATAATCCAGATCGACTAGAACAAAAACTTGGTATAAAAAAGCACTTAGAAGCGGTTAATAATCACGGGTCAAAAGTGGTGCATATTCATACACAAACCGCGCAAGAAGAGATGCAAAAAATGGCAGAAAAAATTATTGAAATCAAGAGGTGTAATCCAGATGTGCCGCTACATAATGTTGCCATTTTAATTCGAGCAAATTCACACGCAAAACCGTGTATAGAAGTGTTGGAGCGCCACGGTATTCCATATGTGTTTTTGGCAACCGCTGGGCTATTTCGTCAGCGAATAGTTTTGGATTGTATGGGCTTTTTACGAGCAATTCACAGTTATCGTGAATCATCTGCAATATATAGATTACTTTCATTACCGTGTTTAGCACTCGAACCGCATGATTTGCAGAAACTCTTATTTATGTGTAAGAAAAAAGCTATTTCGTATTATTTTGGATTACGACGTGCAAAAGAGTTTCTTCTTTCGGATTCGGGGATAAAAACAGCACAAAAGCTACTTACGCTTATTGCCGACGGGGTAAAGAAAACACAAATAGAAAAACCATCGATATTATTATATGAATTTCTTGAAAAAAGTGGTTATCTTGCCTACCTCACTAAAGAAGAGTCTGCTGGAAATGGTCAGGTAATAAAACAAATACAACAACTACAACAGTTTTTCGACATGATTGTACGGTTTGAGGAATCTGCTCCAGAGCCAACGGTTGCATCATTTTTAACCTATATAGATTATAGAGTTCAAGCAGGGGATAGTGGCATAGTTCAAAAGATGGAGGAATCAGATAATGCGGTACAAATTCTTACGATCCATGCATCAAAAGGGTTGGAATTTGATTATGTTTTTATGGTAAACATGGTTGAGGACAGATTCCCGTCTCGAAGAAGAGGGGGAGGTATTGAATTACCGCTTGATCTAGTTAATGAGACACTTCCAGAAGGTGACTATCATTTTCAAGAAGAGAGACGCTTGTTTTATGTCGCAGTTACCCGGGCAAAAAAACAATTATATTTTCTTAGTGCAGAAAATTATGGTGGCGTAAGAAAAAAGAAATTGAGCAGGTTTTTAACAGAGATTGGTTTTGGTGATGAGGAAAAAGATAAAGCTGAAAAAAAGTCTGATATTAGACAAAGAGGTGTGACTTCCTTATGTAACCCAAGGAAAAAAAGTGTTAACCATAAAAAAATTGACAAAAATGTCCTATATCCATTACCAAAAACATTTTCTTTTTCACAAATAAGAAATTATCAGACATGTCCGTATCAATACAAACTTGCCCATATCCTAAAAATTCCAATTCGAGGAAACGCTTCTTTTAGTTTTGGAAACACTATTCATAATACATTGCACAAATTTTACCTTCGCGTACAAGAAATGAATAGTGCAAAACAGGCATCTCTATTTGATGTACCGCCAAAAACTAAAAAGATACAAGGAATAGGTGCGCCAACACTTGCAGATTTACTGCAATTATATGAAAATTGTTGGATAGATGATTGGTATTTGGACGCAAAACAAAAAGAGGAATATTACAAAAAGGGAAAAGATATATTACAGATATTTTATGCCGCAAATAAAGACAATTGGCAAGTACCGCTTTTTCTAGAGAGTGGGTTTAAGATCCAAGTTGGGCCATACATTATAAAAGGAAAAATAGACAGAATTGATCAGCAAGAAGATGGGTCAATAGAGATTATTGATTATAAAACAGGAAAAAGTAAGGAAAAGTTGCAAACACAAGATAAGGAGCAGTTATTATTGTATCAAATAGCCGCAGAGTCACTACCAGAGTATAGAAATTTTGGTAAAGTAGCCAAATTAACTTTTTTCTATGTTAACGATAATATACAAACAGCATTTATTGGAAAGAATAAAGATTTAGAAAAAATGCGAGACAAAATTACCGGTACTCTTGATGCATTACACGCAAGAAATTTTGACCCAAAACCAAGTAAAGAAATTTGCTCACGTTGCGATTTTAGGGATATATGTGAGTATGGGGTATAATGTAGTATATGATAATCGTATCTACTTATATTTTTCTTATTATTGTGTACGGTTTCGTCACTGTTTTCATCTTGTACACCCTTTACGCCATGGTCACTGCAGCACCGTATGTACCAACAAACAAAAAACAAGTAAAAACAATGATAGAGATGGCTCAAGTTGCGCCCACAGACACGGTGTTAGATCTAGGTTCAGGAGATGGTAGAATAGTACTAGAAGCAGCCCCATTTGCACAAAAAGTAATAGGTATAGAAATAAATCCATTATTATATTATTGGAGTATTTGGAAGGCACGAAAAAAGAATAATATTACATTTTTGCGAAAAGACTTGTGGACAATGGATCTTACTGGCGTAGATGTGCTTACCCTTTTCTTTATGGGGCCAAAAATGGAAAAACTGAAGAAAAAAATTCAAAAAGAGATGAAACCTGGAAGTAGGGTGGTGTCTTATGCCTTTACATTTCCTTGTTGGGAGCCTAAGGAGACTAAAGATAATATACGAGTATATATTGTATAAAAGGTTTTTTATGCAAAAGACTGGAAATATTTTTTAAAGGGTGGTACACTAGACTTGTATTCATTACCATGTCTTGGTGATATAGTACTCATTTATTTGTTATAGAATTTTACTATGGTATTTACACCGGTTGGGGATGCCCTTCAAAATAAAGTGAATAGTCACAAATCAGTAAAGGATCAATTAGAAGCAGCACGCGTCCTAGAAGCAGCGACACAAGCATTCCAGGAACATTTTGGAGAAAAAGATGTTGCAGATATTAAGCCATTGTTCCTAAAGAATAGAACATTAACGGTTACCTGCGCGAGTTCTGTGGTGTCGCAAGAAATTCGCATCAATCAGGCTAATATTGTCAAAAAAATTAATGCTATTCTAGGAAATAAAGAAGTGGACCGAATCCGTTATCTCTCATAGAGTAAGGCTTGCCAGTTGCATAAAAAACAAGTAAAATAATAATATAGCTGAAATAGGCTATTTTATTTGTATATTGGATCCTTTTGATTTATTATTTATCGTAATCCATATGACATTAAAGCAGTATTTACTAATTATGACCCTTGCTACGGTATTGTGTTGGGTGTCTTGGTTTTTTGTCTTGTTTAATGTGGATCCATTTAGAGATACTGGTATTGGTTTTATCTTTTTCTACATCACACTTTTTTTAAGTGTGTTGGGAACGGTCGCACTTATTACTTTTCTACTCTCCTTATTATTTTTGCGCCAAAAATTACCTATGTATAAGTATGTTCACAAAACGTTTGTCCTTGGGTTTACTACTAGCTGTATTGTGTTGGCACTATTATACTTACAGAGTAAAGCGGTGTTAAATACGTGGAATATTATTATATTTTTTGGAATACTCATATTTTTGTCGCTATTTAAATTATCACTACATTTTTCTGAGAACGTTACTCAGGAATGAATTTTATCGTATGAAACAATCACAACTGTTTACTAAAATTAAAAAAGAAATACCAAGCGGAGAGGTTGCAAAAAACGCACAACTTTTACTACAGGCCGGGTTTATTCATAAAGAGATGGCTGGTGTTTACTCGTTTCTACCTCTTGGTTTGCGGGTTATAGAGAAAATAAAACACGTTATCCGCAAAGAACTTAATAATGCAGGGTGTCAGGAAATGTCTATGACGTCATTACAAAGTAAGGATATTTGGAAAAAAACAGGTAGGTGGAGTGATGATGTGGTGGATAATTGTTTTAAGACTAGTCTTAAAAATGGCACAGAACTTGGACTTGCTTTTTCACACGAAGAACCGGTTGCACAAATAATGGCAAATTATGTGCATTCATACAAAGACTTACCTTTTTCTGCTTATCAATTCCAGACAAAATTTCGCAATGAGTTGCGGGCAAAGTCTGGTATTATGCGTGGAAGAGAATTTCTTATGAAAGATTTATATTCTTTTCATGTCGACAAAAAAGCACATGACGAATTTTATGAAAAAATGAAAGGAGTGTATATGGAAATATTCCGTAAATTAGGCTTAGGCGGTAATACTTACCTTACCATGTCGTCTGGAGTACCATTTTCAAAATATTCTTTTGAGTTTCAAACAATCTCAGAAGCGGGTGAAGATGTTATATTATTCGATAAAGAAAAAAAAGTTGCTATTAATAAAGATGATTTTTCAGATGAGATATTTGTTGATTTTGGACTTAATAAAGATGATTATGTTTTTGAAGAGGCTAAGTCAATTGAAATTGGAGATATTTATTCACTTGGAACCAAATATTCAGAAGCAATAGATTTGACATATGCAGACGCAGAAGGAAAAAGTCATCCAGTGTTTATGGGGAGTTATGGAATAGGGGTTCCGCGTGTCATGGGAACGGTTGTGGAGGTGTACAACGATGAGGACGGAATAATTTGGCCAGAAGAGGTTGCGCCGTTTGCTGTGCATCTTATTTCTTTGTGTAAGGGTGATGCTGAAAAAGGTGTTGTCGAGAAGGTATACAAACAACTTATCTCCCACAATATTGATGTATTGTATGATGATAGATCAAATGTTTCAGCGGGTCAAAAATTTGCAGAAAGCGATAAAATAGGTATCCCACACCGGGTTATTATGAGTCCTAAAACTATTGCAAATAATACTTTTGAGTATAAAAAAAGATCAGAAAAAGACGCAAAGTATATGAGTTTTGATGCACTATTGCGTATTATTTCTAAGACGTACTAATTTTTTTATATGTTTAATTGGGTATTTAGGAGGTTTAGTAAAGACATGGGGGTGGACCTGGGGACCGCAAACACATTATTATATGTTCCAGAAAAGGGTATTACAGTAGATGAGCCAACAGTGGTTGCGGTAAATGTACGAACAGAACAAATTCTTTCTGTGGGAAAAGAGGCAAAGCACATGCTTGGAAAAACACCACCACATATAGAGGTGACTCGGCCACTTACCAATGGTATCATCTCGGATTATGAGGTTGCCGAAAAGATGGTAAAATATTTCATAGATAAAATTCATGAAGATGGCTTTTCTTTTGTTACAAGACCTCGGGTGGTTATTTGTGTGCCGCTAGAAGTAACCGAAGTGGAAACAAAGGCGGTCGAGGATGCTATTATTGCTGCCGGAGCAAGAGAAGTTTTTGTGGTACAAGAACCGGTTGCAGCAGCGATTGGTGCAAGAATGCCCATTCAAGAACCAATTGGGAATATGATAGTTGACTTGGGTGGTGGAAATACAGAAGTTGCTGTTATATCGTTAAATGGTGTTGTTGCCTGGAAGTCTACCACCATTGCAGGGGATGAAATGAATAGGAACATTATACAATACGCAAGAGAGGTGTTTAATTTGCTTATCGGAGAAAGTCATGCCGAGCTTATAAAATTAAAAGTTGGTTCAGCATCAGAAATGTCTGAAAAAATTGAGTTTCCGATGCGCGGAAGAGATGTGATTAGTGGTTTACCAAGAGAAATTATGATTACGGATACACACATAAGAGAAGCACTTTCTCGGTCAATTCGCACTATCGTAGATCTTATAAAAATGACACTAGAAATTACTCCACCAGAGTTAACAGTAGATATTCACGAACGCGGTATGTTGCTTACTGGTGGAGGTTCATTGTTGCGTGGTTTAGATACTGTTATAGCAAAGGCGACCGAAATACCTGTACGAATTGCTGATGATCCTCTTACTGCTGTTGTGCGCGGTACAGGGGTATTACTAGAAGATGAAGAATTGCTAGAGGAGGTGGTGTTACCTTCAACAAGAAATACTAAAAGAAAGAAAAGAAAAAAAATATAAACAATACCCTCAATAGAGGGTTTTCTTGACATAAGGATATTGGCATATGTATAAGATAAGAAGAAAAACTTGTATATTATTTCTGTCTATCGCTGCTGCGGTGGTTATTTTTCATAATTTGGGATGGTTTGCGTCAGTCGAAGAGGTTGTTCGAATTGTTATTAATCCAGCCTCGGACAGGTTATATCAGATTAGTACAGAAAGGGTGCGAAAGCAGAGATTTTCTTCTTTTTCCGAACTAGAGCAAGCATATTATAATTTAGAGAAGGATCATGTTAAAAATACTATTGATTATACAAAGTTATTATTACTTAAGGAAGAAAATGATAATCTTCGGAAACAGTTGCGGTACACCACTTCTTCAGGGGTGCAGTATGTTGGGGCCAGGGTTATTGGTAGAGATATTGAACCAATCGGAAGTAGTATAGTAATAAACAAGGGGGAAAGTAGCGGTCTACTTCCACATTATCCTGTTATTACACATGAAGGAGTTTTGGTGGGTGTTGTGGAGCAGGTGCATAAACATACTGCGCTCGTGCGAATGATTAACGATAATCAAAGTAAAATTGCTGCAACAATCATTAATAAAAAGAAAAGTCTAGGGTTAGTTGAAGGGGGTTTTGGTATAAGTGTCCACATGAATTTTATTCCCCAAAATGAACAAATCCATATTGGGGATACGGTTATTACCTCAGGTTTGTCTGAATACATACCGCACGGATTACTTATTGGGTTCATAGAAGCGGTGCAAAAAGAGACCTATCAACCTTTTCAAGAGGCCGTAATTAATCCAATAGTGCCATTTGATTCTATCCGGCTTGTTTCTGTTGCGGTTCCAGCAGATAAAGAATAGTGTTGTATGTCTATTATATTATTACTCATAAGAAAAATAGTTTTTATTATACTTTCTTTTATTCTCTATCTTTTCGTGTTATATCTTTTTCCATATCCTTTTTCATTAATAAATGTATTTTTTGCTATCGCCACTATGCATCTATTTCTAAATGAGTCTTTTGCTGTTGTTTGGTACATACTCCTGGTTCATTTCTTTGTTGAATTATACAGTACACAACCTTTTGGGGTTATTGTATTTTCTGCGGTAATAAGTGTTTTAATAATGCTTTGGTTATATCAACATGTATTTACCAATAAGTCTTGGTATACGGCTGCTGGCTTGGTTTTTTGTACATTGTTGATATTTAGAATACTCTATCTGGTTGCACTTTTTATACTTTCTTTGTTTGGTTATGCTACCATGTTTTCCTTTTCAAGTATTTATTATTCATTTGCCTGGGAAATATGCCTTACGACTGTGTGTAGTATCGTATCACATCTTATATTGACGAAATCTTTTGCAGAGCTACAAAGAGATAGAGTACGATATATATGAAAAAAAAGAATAAAAAAAACCCACACGGGGAATATCTTTTTTTTGAGAATGGGGAAACAAATAATCGCCTATCTTTAAATAAGAAAAAAAAATATGATTGGGTAGAAGAGTCTTTTAGTTTTGAAAATGATACGGGAAAACAAGTTGCTGTACCACACAGTACACACTTTATTGGTACAAGTTTTACAAAAAAAAAGGTTTTATGGTGTGTATCGTTTATTGTATTAATTTTTATTACACTAGTGATAAGAGTTTCTTACCTCCAGTTATTTAAAGGAGATTACTATGCGGCAAGGTCTGTTAATAACAGAGAGCGAGTAATACCAATACCTTCTGAGCGTGGCATGATTTACGACAAAAATGGTATCCAACTTACACAAAATATACCAAATTTTTCGTTAGCTATTACGCCGCAAGACATACCAAGAAATCAAGAGCAGAAAAAGCAGTTAATACGTACGTTATCAAATATCACCGAAGAAAATATTACAGGGATTGAGCAGCTTATTGAGGAGTATGGTGATTATAGCTATGAGTCTATCAATATTAAGGAAGACATACCTTATGACGTGGCACTTCGTGTGCAGATTGCCACGGCAGATTTACCGGGGATATCTGTTACCAGAGGAAGTAAACGGTTGTACCAAAACCCTGAGGATGGTACTGTAAAAAAGGTAGGTCAAGAAGATGTTGATGAGCTGTCTTCCTTGTCGCATATTCTTGGGTATTTAGGTAAACTG
Organism: Candidatus Magasanikiibacteriota bacterium; assembly: GCA_002716765.1. Classification (GTDB taxonomy): domain Bacteria; phylum Patescibacteriota; class Patescibacteriia; order Magasanikbacterales; family UBA922. Next base: position 28,757 of record PBBY01000016.1, on the reverse strand, counting down.
GACCGCGAAGAACTGGACAGACTATATGAAAAAGGGTATCTCCCATCTGACACATTGGGAAAGTATGGTATTGAAAAAACATTTGAAGAAGTGTTGCGCGGTTCTTATGGAAAGCGACGCATAGAGGTAAATGTTCGTGGAAGAGAGCAGGCAAATTTAGCAGAGCAGGCACCAGTTCCCGGGAATCATATTGTTCTTTCCATAGACGCAACAATACAAAACAATTTAGAAAGAATTCTACGCCAATCATTAGAAAAAAATAATAAATCAAAAGCTTCGGGTATTGTTTCTGACCCAAACACGGGAAAAATACTTGCATTAGTCAGCATTCCCTCTTTTGATAATAATGATTTTTCTGGGGGGATTTCTGAGGGAAAATATAGAAAATATACTCAAAATAAAGACAATCCGTTATTTAATCGATCAATCTCCGGCACTTATCCTTCCGGATCAACAATAAAACTTGCTGTGGCTGCTGCAGCATTACAAGAAGGTGTAATACACAAAAACTCATCTTTTTTAAGTAATGGTGGTATTTCTGTTGGGCAATGGTTTTTTCCTGACTGGCTTGGCGGTGGGCATGGTGTTACTAATGTACGAAAGTCACTCTCACAATCGGTAAATACGTTTTACTACTACATAGGTGGCGGGTATAAGGATTTTACGGGATTGGGCGTAAGTCGTATCATAAAATACCTAAAACAGTTTGGTCTATATGCAAAACTTGGTATTGACTTACCTGGAGAGCAAGAAGGATTCCTTCCGTCGATTGCATGGAAAGAACGCATAAAGAAAGAGCGGTGGTATGTGGGTGATACATATAATCTGTCTATTGGGCAAGGAGACTTACTTGCGACTCCACTACAAATTAATTTTATGACAAACATTGTTGCAAATGGTGGCACACTGTTTAAACCACAGCTTGTTTCAGAATTTATTGATCCTGTTGAAAAGAAGAAGACTGTCATTCATCCAAGCATGATTAGAAGAGATATTATAGACAGTATACACCTAAAAACAATCCGTTTGGGGATGCGTGACTGTGTACTATATGGTTCTTGTAGGCGTCTTAATACACTTCCGCTACACGTTGCAGGAAAAACAGGGACGGCACAGTGGAATAGTGCAAAAGAGAATCATGCGTGGTTCACTTCCTTTGCACCAATGCATAATCCAGAGATATCAGTAACAATTTTAGTGGAAGAAGGTGGAGAGGGGTCAAAGATTGCCGTACCAATAGCAGATGAATTTTATCGTTGGTGGTATGGATATAAAACACAATAATAGTAGTTGTTAATATTGACTTTTAGCATATTTTATGCTATACTATATCCGATATCCCGCGCTATTTGCGGGATGGTTTTATTCATTATTATAATTACCTATGACTATTCAATACCTTTCTAAACAAAAATACGATGAATTAGAAGCTGAGCTTGCCGAGCTTAAAAACGTAAAGATGTTAGAAACAGCAAAGCAAATAGACGAAGCAAAGCAAAATGGAGATTTGTCAGAAAATGCTGAATACCATATGGCAAGAGAGCAGCTTGCTTGGGAGCAGGGGCGGGTAAAAGAGATTACTCATATCCTAGATAATGCGGAGGTCCTTAAAAACACAGGAACAAGTGATGGGAGTGTCGGGATCGGTTCAACTATATCTGTTGAAATAAAAGGAAAGCAAAAAGAATATACTATAGTGGGTGCACAAGAAGCTAATCCACTAGAAGGGAAAATTTCTAATGAATCTCCTATTGGTCAAGCATTTTTAGGTAAAGTATCTGGAGATGTTGTAGAAGTTGAGGTGCCTGCAGGTAAACAAGTGTACACTATTAGGACTATTACATAATTTTCACAGGTATATACATGACAAAAATAGGTTCAAACACCTGTTTTTTTCATTGTCAAAATATTGTTTGATTTTTTGCTATGTATCTGCTACAATAAGCCAATACTATGCAGAGCTTTTTACTCTTTAATTTTCGGTTTCTATGACACAGGACTCCAGTAAAATCCCAAATATTAATGATGAGCATGAAATCCGTCTTGCTAAGCTATCTGAACTTAAGGATCTGGGTGTAGATCCATATCCAGCACAATCAAAACGAACACATACCATATTAGAGGCACTAGCAGCTATTGCAGATCAGCAGGTAACTATTGTGGGTAGAATTATGACAAAAAGAGATATGGGAAAACTCATGTTTTGTCACATTCAAGATGAGTTTGGAAAAATACAAATTGCGTTCAAAAAAGATGAGATTGACCCAGAACTATATACGCTCTTTAGTAAGAAAATTGATATTGGTGATATTGTCCAAATTCAGGGAAAGCGGTTCCAAACACATAAAGGAGAAGAGTCGGTTCTTGGTTTATCATGGAAACTCTTAGCCAAGTCACTGCTCCCATTACCGGACAAATTTCATGGTATACAAAATGAAGAACTTCGGTACAGAAAAAGATATCTTGATTTTTTGGTTAACCAAGAGCAAAAAGAGAAAATAATTGTACGGTCAAAAGTATTGCGATCAATACGAAACTTTTTAGACACTAAAGGTTTTATTGAGGTTGAAACACCGATTCTTGAGACTCTTGCATCAGGGACAATGGCAAGACCTTTCGAAACATTTATTAATGACTATGACATGCCTGTTTTCTTGCGTATTGCTTGTGGAGAGTTGTGGTTAAAACGACTCATGGTAGGTGGATTTGAAAAAGTGTATGACATGGGAAGAGTGTTTAGAAATGAAGGGGTGGACTATTCGCATAATCCAGAATTTACCATGTTAGAATATTATTGGGCGTATGCAGACCTTTCTGACAATATATTACTTCACCAAGAAATGATTCCATATATTTTACAAGAAGCTGTCGGATCATTAAAAATAGAAAACGAAGGGCACTTGCTTGATTTTACACCACCGTACCCGGTAAAAACATTTCGGGAATTGGTTAAGGAGTACTCAGGTATTGACATTAATGATTTTGCTGATACAAAGGACTTATTTGTTATTATGAAAGAGAAGGGGTATGTGGTAGAAGAATCAACAAATCGTGGAAAACTACTTGATAGCTTATTCAAACAATCAGCAAGACCGCAAATTATTCAACCAACGTTTGTAACAGGGTATCCCGTCGAGCTCAAACCATTAGCAAAACGTGCAAAAGATCCTCGGTATGCAGAAATGTTCCAATTAGTTGTTAAAGGCTATGAACTAAGCAACTCATACACAGAGCTTAACGATCCTTTGGATCAACGAGAACGTTTTGAAGAGCAGGCAAGAATTAAAGAAGGTGGCGAAGAGGAGGATGTTATGTTGCCTGACGAAGATTTTGTTGTGGCAATGGAACACGGAATGCCACCATCAACTGGTACCGGTATTGGTATTGATCGGTTTGTTGCGCTTATTACAGGCTCTCATACGGTTCGAGAGGTAGTTGCGTTTCCTTTGGTAAAGCCGGTGAACAATAATCAAGACGAAGACTAGTATGAAAACAGTTATGGTTTTTGGTACATTTGATATCCTTCATTTGGGTCATATAGATCTGTTAGTCCAAGCAAAAAAATATGCAGAAAAACTTATCGTGGTGGTAGCAAGAGACGAAAGAACAAAAAGAATAAAAGGAAAGAGCTCGGTCCATTCTGAAGAAGAGCGAAGAATATTAATTTCACATATTGACTGTGTCGATGAAGCGGTTCTTGGTGGTGAGTCAGATGTGTATAGTGTTATTCTAGAAAAAAAACCAGACATTATTGCACTTGGGTATGATCAAACAGCATTTGTAGATAAGTTAGAAGAAATAATATCTTCAAATACACTGCATACAAAAGTTATTCGACTCAAGCCATATAATGAAAAAAAATATAAAAGCGGGATTATTAAAGAGGTTATTCATTCTCAATTATGAAAAAGAAAATACTCGTAGCTACTACAAATAAAGGAAAACTGAAAGAAATTTACCATTTTTTTGATGATCTTTCGGTAGAAATCCTTACTCTTGATGATTTGGTTGAGGATATTATCGCTCCAGAAGAAACGGGTGTTACGATACAGGAAAACGCAATGTTAAAGGCAAGATATTATGGAGAAAAAACTGGTTTTCTTACTTTAGCAGATGACTCTGGTCTTTTTGTTGATGCGCTAGACGGGTGGCCAGGGGTAAAAAGCGCACGAGTAGGGGAAACCAGCGATGTGCAGTGCACAACACTTCTTTCAAAACTAAAAGAGGAGTCTGGAAGTAGTCGCTCTGCGCAGTTTCAGGTGTGTTTGGCACTGTATGATCCAAATGAGTGTACATTTTTTACTACTTTTGGTAAAACCAATGGTCAGATCACAGAAGAGGTGACTGAAGCAGAGGTGGTTACTTCATACGGTTTTAATAAGATCTTTTTTGTTGAAAAAGACGATCGATATCCTGAAGCAACAGGAAAAACATATGCCGAAATGTCTTTACAGGAAAAAAATAGTGTCAGTCATAGAGGAAAAGCATTGATCAAAATGAAATACCATATTGCAGATATTGTGAGTCCGAAACATATTATTTTGGCAATTGGGATTATTATACAAGATGGGAAAGTACTTGTTAACAAAAGAAATGATCCGCACAATCTAGACCATCATGAAAAATGGGAGTTTCCGGGCGGTGCAATGGATTTTGGAGAAACTCTTGAAGATAATCTAAAACGAGAAGTATTTGAGGAAGCCGGATACGTTGTTGACATTATCGACAATTTGGGGAAAATTTATATAAACCCTACTGAAAGAGTTCGTGATAATGGAAGTATCGATAAGTACCAACTCTATATTATTCCACATATTTGTCGTGTCGTTTCTGGTGATGGAAAATATAGCGATAACGAAGTCTTGGAGTCACGTTGGGCTAAGGTGAGCGAATTAAAAAATTATGATTTTATAGACAGTAAAGAAAGAATAGAGGAAATTGTGCAACTCATTGAAAAAAAAATAACAGCACATAACTTATAATTTTATGTTAGATATACAATATATACGAGATAATGTTGCAGAAGTAAAAAAAACCATCGTACTAAAAGGTTTGGATTGTGATATTGACACACTCCTTGTTCTTGATGAAGAAAAAAACCGTCTACAAAAAGAATTAGATGATGTGCGTGCACAAAAAAATGAATTAAACGCTAAAATGAATGGTCAAAAACCAAGCAATGAACAACTGGAAGAGGGAAGGCGTATTAAGCAGCAAACTCAAACAATTGAGGTAAAATTTAAAGGTGTCGAAGAACAATTTCTAGCACTTATGTACCAAGTCCCAAACAGGATATCAGAAGATACACCCGAAGGAAAAGATGAGACAGAAAATGTTGTATTAAGAACATTTGGACAAAAGCCAGAATTTAGCTTTGTGCCAAAAAACCATATGGATATATGTGGAAAGAATATAGATACGAAAAAAGCTGCTGAAATTTCTGGTTCACGATTTAATTATCTTTTTGGTGATATTGCTCTACTACAATTTGCACTCATTAATTTTGTAATGCACACACTCACTGATCCAAAAATAATAAGTACTTTGGCAAAAAAAGTTGGAAGTAATAGTGAAAAACCGTTTATACCAGCAATTACACCGGTGATGTGTCGAGATGAGGTAATGAAGAAGATGGATAGATTTGATCCAATCGATGATAGGTATTATTTTGAAAAAGACAAGCTCGTACTTGTTGGTAGTGCAGAGCACACGCTTGGTCCGCTTCATATGGGCGAGATATTAAAAGAAGAAGACTTACCAATTCGCTATATTGGATACTCCACATCATTTAGAAGAGAGGCGGGAACGTATGGAAAGGATATGGCAGGAATCATTCGGCGACATCAATTTGATAAGCTAGAAATGGAAAGTTTTACCACACCAGAACAAGGGTTGGTAGAGCAGGAGCTTTTGGTTGCAATACAAGAATATTTAGTGCAGCGATTAGGTATTCATCATCAGGTTATATTAAAATGCACCGGAGATATGGGAGGAAAAGCAGATTTTCGTGCAATAGATATAGAGTGTTGGATGCCAGGCCAAAATAAATTCAGAGAAACTCACACCGCAGATTACATGACTGATTTTCAGGCAAGGAGGCTTAATACAAGGTATATTACAAAAGACACAAAAGAAAAACATTTTGTCCATATGAACGATGCAACTGCTTTTGGTATTGGGCGTATTTTAATAGCTATTATTGAAAATTATCAACAAGAAGATGGGGGTGTTGTAGTCCCAGAAGTATTACAACCATACATGAGAAAGGAAGTAATGGTATGAAGCAGGTTAATACATTAGTTATTATTCCTGGGTGGGGTGGAAGTGCAAAAACGTGGGAAGGTTTTGTGTCATTTGTAGAAAAACACATTCCAAATACTGTTGTTCATGTTATTGATCTTCCTTGTTTTGGTAAAGAGCCGTGCCCAAGTCATGTTTGGGGTGTGGCAGAATATGCTAGCTTTGTGAAACATAAGATTGTACATCTAAAAAAGGGGAGACTGTTTCTCTTTGGACATTCTTTTGGTGGTCAGGTTGCAGCATATCTTGTGGCAAGGGACCAAAATATATGTGATCAATTATTTTTAAGTGGCGCAGCAATTTATAGGTCAAAACACTTACTAAAACGAGTATTTTTTGGCGGACTAGCAAAAATTGGAAAAATACTATTTCTTATACCTTTTCTTAAGAAATATAAAAATATTGCAAGGCGCCTGTTGTATAAAACAGCACATTCACCAGATTATCTAAAAACTAGTAGTGTACAGAAAGAAATCTTTAAAAAGGTTATACGAGAAGATATTTCTCGGGACTTACTAAATATATTGGTTCATACAACAATAATTTGGGGAGAAAAAGATACATATACACCCTTAAAGCATGGAAAGCAAATTGCAGAGAATATTCCAAATGCCACGCTACATATTATTCCTAACGGCACACACGGACTTCATTTACATCAAAAAAAAGCAGTTACTCATATTATAGACACAGTTATTTCAGCATAGTATGTTTGATACAATACGAACAATTAATATTGGTATAGCACTCCTTTGGTTTGTTAGTGCTCTTTTTGATTACAGTAAGTTTTGCTATATCTGGCAACTAAAACAATACCGCCTAGATATATTTCGGGATTTTCTTACAACGCAACAAGGAAAGTTGTTTCTTTTCAGATACCCCATGTTGTGGCGATCGATTATATTAATTATTGTTTCGTTCCTACCATTTAACGATTTGTTGCTTCTAAAATATATTCTTATTGGGACCTTTCTTGTTGATTTAGGGTATAACACAAGAGCGCTTATTAGTCGCCAGGTCCAAAGACCAAGTATAACAGTAAAAGCGCTTGGTATAATAGCACTCTCTTTCGTTTTAGAGTGGGGAATATTTCTTTATACAAAAGATTGGGCACTTATTTTTGTTATTATACTTCTTCGTTTTATAGTGATAACATTTGTTGTAATGGTATTACAGATTCCGACAATTTGGACAAAAAAAATTATTATATTCTTAGCAAAGAAAAAATTACAAAAATATCCAAATATAACCGTGGTTGGCATTACAGGAAGTTACGGAAAAACATCTGTTAAAGAGTTTTTAAGCCATATATTGGGTCAAAAATACCGTATAGCAAAAACAGAAAAAAATATTAATACTGAAATTGGTATAGCCAAATATATTCTTACACAAGATTTTTCAGATAAAGACATATTTGTCTGTGAAATGGGTGCGTACAGAATAGGAGAAATTGCTATTATTTGTAAAATGGTGCAACCAAAGATTGGTATTCTTACTGCTGTAAATGAGCAACACCTTTCACTGTTTGGGAGTATACAAAATATTCAAACAGCAAAATATGAATTATTACGAGCAATTCCAGAAGATGGATTAGTTATTACCAATGCAGACAATCCATACTGCATAGAGTTTTTAAAATCACTTACTTGTCAAAATATCCAAACATTTGGCACAGAAAAAGAAAGTGATCCACAATGTATTATTACAGATATTTCTTCTGGAGCAAATGGTACTACATATGAGTGGCAATGTGCTGATGAAGACAGTGTAAGGGTCGAGACACCTGTTATTGGTGCGCATCATGCGTACAATATTACACCGGCCATGTTGGTTGCACGTTTTTTACATATGTCAGAAGTAGATATTTTGACTGGCTGTAAAACGTTGCCAACAAATATACATGGATCGTATAAAATATATTCTTATGGTAAGGCAACTATTATAGATGACAGTTATAATGCAAACCCAACTGGATTTAAGAGTGCTTTGGATGTTCTTGCTAAGTTTCCTTCTGATATGCGAAGGATAGTTATTACACGAGGTATGGTTGAGTTGGGAGAGAAAAGTGCGCAAATTCACGAAGAAATAGGAGGGGAGATAGCATTTGTTGCAGATGGTTTAGTGGTAATAACAAAAGACTTTTTCGAACCACTGTTTAGAGGTGTTGGGTGTAAGTACCATACGCAAGTTGCACTAAAAGATAATCCTATTGATTTATTATCTTACGTAAAAGCATTAAAGCAGGAGCGTGTTGTGATATTATTAGAAAATAGAATACCGCTAATGGTGCATAATGAGTTACGTGGAATAGTCTAGTGTGTATGAATTCATGGCTTAGGAAAACAATATTTACTGGCTTTGAACCAAACCTTTCTTGGCGACATGTGAGCATTTCTTTTATTTATCTCTTTTTTCCTTGGAAATGGTACGCTTTGTGTGAAGGGGAGTATGTGATTCGTGCAGAAAAAAAACTACAAGAATATTTTTCTGTTTCACATGTATCTGTTTTTGATTCTGGAAGGTCTGCATTATATATTGCATTACGCGCACAAGGTGTACAAAAAGGGGATGAGGTGTTGGTTCAAGCATATACCTGTGTGGTTGTAATAAATGCAATTATCTACACAGGAGCAACTCCTGTTTTTGTGGATGTACAAAATGATTGTAATATAGATATAAAAGATCTAAAGAAAAAAATTACTAAAAAAACCAAGGCGATTATTATTCAGCATACGTTTGGTTTGCCAGCAGATGTGGATGGTATCTGTGCGGTGGCAAAAAAACACAATATACAAACAATAGAGGATTGTGCACACTCCTTGGGTGCAGTACATAAAAAACGATTAACAGGAACTATTGCAGATATTGGTATGTTGAGTTTTGGAAGTGATAAAATTATCTCTTGTGGAAGAGGGGGTGCGCTAGTTACAAAAGACAGTGAACTGGCAAAAAAAATTACCTTTTTACAAAAGAACCTTCCTAAAGCACCTATTTTTTCTATTGTGCAGCAGTTACTAAAATATACGTTATTTGCGGTGGCAAAACCGTTATATAGTGTCGAAGTTGGAAAGATGTTGCTATTTATTACTAAAAAACTAGATATTACCGGTAGTATCATAGATCAAAAAGAAAAAAGAGGGGAGAGGGTGTCCGGTTTTCCAAGTGTGTTGCCAAATGTATTTGCAAGAATATTGTGTCACCAGATAGGTAAAATAGACACACTCAATTCACATAGAAAAAAAATAGCAAAATTATATACCTCATTACTACAAAAAGATATTCAACAACCACAAAAAAATTCTTATGAGTCGGTATATTTACGATACCTCCTTTTTGTAAAAAATCCAGTAAAGTTACACGCATTAGCAAAAAAACACCGTATTATTTTGGGGAGTTGGTATGACAGTGTTATTTCGCCACGCGATGTTGATATGGAAAAAAGTGGATATAAAAAAGGTATGTGTCCAAATGCGGAAAAGTACGCAGCACAATCTATTAACTTACCGACTCATAAAAATATCACAAAAAAAGAGGTAAAGCGAATCGTTACTTTACTTAATACTCTTTAGTCTATGAATTATATAATAAGACAAGTGACAGATAGAAAGGAGTGGGAAGATTTCCTAAAAACACAAGAATATGCACTTTTTACACAATCGAGCCTATATTGTGATGTGTATACTAAAACAGGCGAAAAATCATGGATTTTTGGCGTATACAAGGACGATGCGCTTGTTGGTGGCTCACTAGTAACCTCAGTTCATGCAAAAAGAGGAAACTTTCTATTGTTACCATACGGACCTATTCTTGATTATTCTAATAAAGAGCAGTTTTCCTCTTTTATTACTGCTATCACAGTATTTGCTAGAAAACAAAAATATGACTTTGTGCGACTTAGTCCTTTTGTTGAACATTCTGCAGAAATAGGCCACATGTTTACAGAATATGCTTGTAGAAAATCCCCGATGCATGTGTTGGCGGAAAACACATGGATTCTTGACCTCCATAAAACAGAAAAACAACTACTGTCTGAAATGAAAAAAAATCACAGAAACCTTATTAGGCGGTGCGAAAGAGAAGGAGTGGTAATACGCAAAACTAAAGACGCTGCTACAATACAACGTCTCAATACTATGCATGATATTGTGGCAAAAAGGCATCAGTTCCACCGGTTCTCAAAGGACTTTATAAGACAGGAGTTCTCTGTCTTTGCACAAAATAATAATGCAGAAATATTTGAGGCAACATTGCCAAATGGAGAAGTTGATTCTTCGGCAATTATTTTATTCTATAATAATATGGCATGCTACAGACACAGTGCTTCACTCCATAAAAATAAACGACTTCCAACCTCATACTTAATTCAATGGGAAGTGATTAAGGAGGCAAAAAAAAGAGGGCTTAGGTATTATAACTTTTGGGGAATTGCACCAAAAGGGGCGCCAGAAATACACCCATTTAAAGGTATTACACACTTTAAAAAAGGGTTTGGTGGTGTCCAAAAAGATTTGGTTCCTTGCCATGATATTGTAATAACAAAAAAGTACTACTTTAACTGGGTTATAGAAACTATTCGCCGTATAAAAAGAGGGTTTTAATATTGCACATGGGAAAAAACGTCACAACACACTCCTGTAGAGATATTGCGCATACAAAACACCAAAGAGTGAATCCATATAAGCGAGGCGAAAAAAACAGCGGCATAAAAAGAAAGATACTGTTATTGCTTTTGGGAACTGCTGTTTTGGGTGTAATTTTTTTATTGATTTACCATCCTTTTTTCCATATTCAAAAAATACATATTTCAGGAATAGAGAGGATTAATAGTAAGGCAATACATAATGCTGTTTCTGGTATTGTCGATTATAGGCGCTTTTTTATTCTTCCAGGAAAAAGTTACTTTGGTGTGAACACAAAAGAGATTGAAAATATTGTACAAGAAAAATTTCCTGTTACTTCGATGCATATCAAAAAAACCTTTCCACAAACATTATTAATAGAAATTAAAGAAAAAATATCAACACTTATTTACGATAATGAGGAAACATTTAGTTATATTGGGCTTGATGGAAAGATTCTTGAAACTATTAGAAACGTTGGGGAAGACGAATGGGACGTGGTTCTTGAGTACACTACTTCTACCAATGAATTAGGAGAAGAAATCAAAGAAGAGCGTGTGGTTAAAAAAAACCACATAATACCTTTTGAGCAAATAGCATCAGAAATGGGAAATCATCCCATAGTATATGATAAAAGAAAAAGGGATAGTTTAAAAAATGAGGTGGTTCATCCAGAAAGTGTGGCAAAGATGGTGAAATGGTATAACCTCTTAAAAGAACAAGCAAAAATTCCACTCGCGTATATTACTCTAGAAAAAGAACCGAAGCACGTACAATTACACACTACACATGGCTGGTTCATTTACACAAGACTTACGTATGACGTAGAAAAACAATTTGCCATACTACAGCAACTTATAAAAGAAGAAGTCCCGGTACCAAACATTATGTATATAGACATGCGTTATGGCGACAAGATATATTGGAAATAAGGAGGTGTAAGATTTAGTATTGTATCTCCACCTCATACCTCATTACTGTAGACACTAAAAAATAGGGTAGGGAAGGATGTGCTGTAACCAATTTGTTAAAACAAAAGTTTCTTAAAAGAGAATGAAGTAAGAAAAGTATCTGTAAATTTAATTTAAGATATATAGCTAGAAAAACCTAGAAGCAACCATTAAAATCCGTAACAAAAAAAAGAAAGACACTAAGCGAAGTATCAAAAGGAGATCAAAACATAGATTCTCTTTTATTTTTACTATAATACACAAGTAACATATGTATAGTCGCACAATATATCTTATGCGACATACTATATAGAGAAGGAGGGTTGCTACATAATATAAAAGACGATAGTTATATCATCTTTTTAAATAAAAACGCTAAGAAAGCTATACAATGTACTGTATATCATCAGAATTAATATAAGTCACATGTATGTTTGATCAACTTTTTCCAAAAGTTATATCAAATAATGAACTGTATTTTTGCTTTCTACACAAAAACACAACTACGTAATATCCTTTATAACAATGTACGTATCTTTCTACAACCACTACATAATGTTTAATTCACCACTTCCCTACTTTCTATACATGAATAAATAGACATATATTGTGCGACACCTTATACTTTCAATTTACTAAACATCTTAAACCCTACTCTATACTTATGTAGTATAGAAAGAAATAATATTAAATTTTTTGGGGCCGGGCCGCCACACTTTTTCGTATTTACTTTACAATAAGGTGTCGCACAATAATACTCTCTCTTTCTTTGTATGATCCTGTTTGGTATACTAAGTACTGACTTATTTATTACCTTTTTTATATGGAGTATATTAATACACAGGCGCCAGATTTTACACTTTTGGATCAACATGGTCAATCACACACATTATCTTCTTATACAGGAAAGCGGGTACTCCTCTACTTTTACCCAAAAGATGCCACACCTGGCTGCACACAAGAAGCGTGTAGTTTTCGTGATAATTTTTCGACTCTAACAGATAAAAATGTAATTGTTTTGGGTGTTAGTTGTGATTCGGTCGATTCCCACAAAAAATTTGCAGAAAAACAAGAACTTCCTTTTCCTTTACTATCTGACAATGAAAAAGTAGTGGTGAAGTTATATGATGTGTGGAAGGAAAAATCGATGTTTGGAAAAAAATATATGGGTATTCAACGTGACTCCTTTTTAATAGATGAAAATGGAATAATTATACAGCATTATATAAAGGTAAAACCAGCAAAACATGTGGCACAAATACTAAAAGACCTTGGATAAAGGTCTTTTTTAACTCTCGCTATTACTGCTGAATTCGTAGAACTGGTTCACTATATTCTGCTAACGCGTCTTTAATACGTTCAACCTGTTTTTGTGATATATTTTCTGGTAATGCATCGACACTGAAATACTGAATATCATCAGCCTCGTTACTGAGCGTAGGCTCACCTGCTATAACAGAACAAAGGTATGCAACACAGTTTTCATTGGCTTTTGGTTTGAAATATTGTCCAACCAACTTTTCTACTTTCACTATTAATCCAACCTCTTCTTTTGTTTCTCGAGTGACTGTTTCCCACGGTGCCTCCCCTTTTTCTTGTCTACCTCCCGGAAGATTCCATAAATCCTTATCTGTTCTATGACAAAGCAGTACCTCTTTATTATTGTTGAAAATAATAGCAAAAGCACCACCTTTGAATGTGTGTTGCGGTTTTTCCTTATGTGTTACAAGGAGTGTTTGTGTATCTTCTTTCATAGTAAATGTGTGTATGTATAATAGTATATGTATGATACGAAAAAATATCAATACATGTATAAAAAAATAACAGTGCATTTTTAAAGATATGGTGTCGCACAATGTTTTATATATAAAAAACACCTCCCTCCAGGTGTATCATAAAGAAATATGTGTGCATGCAATGATAGCTAGCGGCACCTAAAGTTTATGGCGAGACCGAAACTTTTTCCAATTGTTTGGATCCTCTGAGTTAATTACCTCTTCCAAAGCTTTACTGAATAGGATTCGTTGATTCCCATTCTTCGGCAACTGCGCTTGCTTTCGGCGCAAAGCACCCTCACTTTTACAGACACGGACCCAAAACTTGTCCTGAATTCGCAAAAGAGGATTTTTGCATTGAGTCGATACCATAGAAATTGGCCCAGAATTGCATCCAACACTGAATAAAATAACAAATAAAATGATAGCTCTCAAGATCCCTCCTTATGGTTAATTGAGAGCTATTAGTCTACCTCGTACTCTTATTTTTGTCAAGCACTTATACTATTTTTCGCTGCTTTCTTTGAAATTTTAGTGCAAATCTATGTGCCTCATCTCGCACTGCGATAAGTGTTTTTTTGTTTTTCTCTATTAACACAGTATTCTCTTTTGAAGATTGTCCGAGTATAAACTCATTTTTTTTACGCCCCTTTCCTTTGGCAATACCTACTACCGGAATCTTAATATTATGTTTTTGTAATACTGATTTTGCCACATGTACTTGTGGTTTTCCACCATCTATAAGAAAAAGGTCTGGAAGTGGCCAAAATTGTGCCCCTCCCCCCTTTTGCGCTTCTTCTGTACCATGTGCTATTCGGCGAGTTAACACTTCTTTTATACACGCCGTGTCGTCTTGACCCGTAACACTTTTTATATGAAAAGTTCTATATGCTGACTTTTTTGGCGTATTCCCAGAAAAAACCACCATACTCCCAACCACGCCCGTTCCACCTAAGTGAGAAATGTCGTATCCTTCAATTCGTAAACCATCTGATTGATCTGTGTGTGATATAGCATCATGCGTAAAGCTTTTATTAATAAGCGCCATATCATGAATTCGTTTTAATGCAGCAATTTGGTCTCGCAGTCTTGCGGCTTGTTCATAGTTTTTTTCTTTTGCCGCGCGTTTCATTCTTTTGGTAAGTGTAGATATTACCCGTTTTTTTCCTCCTTTTAAAAACATAATAAGTGGAGCCACTACATGCTTCTTATATTCAGGTGGTGAAATATCACCAATACATACACCAAAACACTGTCCCATTTGATAATATAAGCACGATCGTTTTGCTCCCGGCTTACACGTAGAAATATAAAATAATTGCCGAAGTAATCGTACAACTGCTTTTGTATTAAGTCCCGGAAATGGACCAAAAAGATATTGATATGTCTTTCGTGCTTTTTTTGCTGTTTTAGACAATGCAAAATTATGAATTTGTACATCCTTCCCAAACTGTGTATACAAATCATGCTGGCGAATAAATTGTATTTGTGGATACTCCTCTTGCGTTACACCAATATAATTCCAACTCTTATTATCCTTTCCCAAAACATTATACTTTGGCATATGCTTTTTTATTGCATGAGCTTCGGCAATAATCGCTTCTAATACTGAATCGGTTTGCTTTATATTAATTTGCACCACTTCGTGCATCATTTGCTCTATTGGCCTACTACTTCTACTGCCTTTAAAATAGCTCTGAACGCGCTTTTTAAGAGATGTCGCTTTTCCAATATATATAATCTCTTTTTGTGCATTATAAAATAGATAGATCCCCGGACTATCTGGAAAAGACAATATTTTTTTCTCTACATTCATATACATTTTTGTATCATAAAAAACACAAAAAAGCAAGGAGGTTGTGTAATTAAATAGTTAAAAGAGGAAGATAGCGATTTGCGCAAAACCTGTCCACAAAAAAGCCCCAGCAAAGTTCTGTGTAAGGAGGAAAAAGAGTAAAACAGACACCTTACCAATACCTAAAAAAAGTTCTCGATAAATAAAGTAATCATAAATATTTTTTTTATCGGCATTATCGTATTGCATACTACTTAGCGGCGAAGAAATACCATATACAAACCCCGCGAATCCAGAAGCAAGAAAAACATGGATTGGCAAGCTTACAGCAGCACGAAAAACCCAACAAAGGAGGCGAAACGGCATACACAATCGAGCTATCGTTCTTTTTTTTGTTTTATCACTCCGTTTCCCAACAATATAGAAGAGTATGCCACTAATACATGAAACAAGAAAACCCACAAACCCAAGTGACAAGTAATCTGTAAGAATAGAATAAATAAACAATGGCCACAGTATACTTCCTGCACTTATTTCCATTCCTCTGGCCACATAATACACCGCATATGGCCAATGAATAGACCGGCTAAAACGTGTTAATGAAAAAGTATATTGCGGCTTATAATCGCCATTGTGTAATAATACCACTCCACTCAAAAAAAGAAGGAGTATATAAAATAAAAAAAGACTTCCAAACCCAAATATTGAAATAATAAACCCCCCTAATGCTGGCGCAAACATGCCTGCAACCATAGCAGCGCCAACACGTTTTCCCATTTCTTCTCCCCTGTGTTTTTTGTGACTAGAAAAGACAAAAGAGGTGTGAAGAC
Organism: Candidatus Magasanikiibacteriota bacterium; assembly: GCA_002716765.1. GTDB lineage: Bacteria > Patescibacteriota > Patescibacteriia > Magasanikbacterales > UBA922. Next base: position 12,488 of record PBBY01000016.1, on the reverse strand, counting down.
CAAACCACAGAAAGGCGATACTACTTCCTGAAATACTGGCAATAAGCCACAGTGGTGTTGAGTAGATTCTCAGTAAATATAATAATCCAATAGTTATAGCCGACCCAGGAAGTGACACGAGCACAGTATGTTTTGTCCCAATTTTGGTAGCACATAACGCCGCAAGTGGCGTAACAAGACTTAGGACGATCTTCTGTATAATAAAAAATAACAATACCACTGATAGAGAAAATCCCAGCTCTACATGAAGATAAAGTGGAACAAATAACCCAACCATTGATGCAGCAAATGCATGAAGACCGACAAAGGTATAAATTTGTCGTAAATGTGTTTTAAGGAAAAAATAGTGTAAATAATGATGATTATGAGCCATGTAGTATTAACCTAGAATAGTAAGATTACGAACTGTGCGGTAGTAAAAAATACCCCAAATAACGCATATACTTTTACTTATATATATTATAGCAAAAATAGTATATAAAAAAAACTTCTTCAATAATGAAGAAGTGCACTATATGTCACACAGTAAATTACTTATTTTTAATAAGGGAAATCGTGTAATCAAGAATTGCCCCAGCCAAATCAATTCCGGTTGCTGACACAATACCTTTCATTCCTGGGTTTGCGTTTACCTCTAATACTTTTGGCCCATTATTTGAGCGGACAATATCTACTCCAGAAAATCCAAGCCCACAAACATTTGATGCTTTTATTGCTAATTTTTTTTCTTCTTCAGTTAAATCAATAATGCGCACATTTCCACCCATAGAAAAATTTGAACGAAATTCCCATTCAATTGCAGAGGATCTTTCCATTGCAGCAACAACCTTATCTCCTACAACAAAAGCGCGTATATCCTTTCCAGAAGACTCAGCTATAAATTCTTGAATAATAACAGGAAACACACCACTTTCCTCTAGAACAAGATCTACAACAGAAGTTACAGATCGCTTACTTTCCACAAGCGATACTCCAATACCACCAGAGCCAGAAATTGATTTTAAGACAATTGGATATGTATTAATATCTTTTAGACAATTATCTAAATCATGCGTTGAACGGATAATATGGGTTTTTGGAATTGGAATACCAGAAGAAAAAAGCCTATATAGCATTGAGATCTTGTTTTTTGTAACACCAATAGCCTTTGCATTATTTACCGCAACCAAACCTGATTCTTCAAATATTGTATTAATTGGTAAATATGACTCTAAATCTTTTGCTTTAAACCCCGCCTTTACAATAAGTCCATCAATATCTTTTTCTTGATTATCTACCAAGATCTGCGGCTTCTTAACCAAAGAAACACAACATTTTGAATAATCAAACACACTAAAATCACAGTCACGTTTTTTTGCTGATGCAATAAATTGCTGAATCGCAAAATAGAGACCTGATTCTGTGTCTTTCGGCATAACCTTTACTAAAAGAGAAATGTTCATAGTAAGTATTTGGATTTAAAACTATCGTGATTATACCTATAGTATACAGAAAAAGCAATAATAAAAGGGGTATTATTAACACCCCTGTGTACAAGTTTGCTTGACAAGTAATTTTTGAATAAAAACTATCAATTAATGAAATATGACCTAGTCAAAAAGAACAAACACAAGAGACTCAAACTTATCACAACATAGAGGTATTGTCACTATTTTTACCTATTTAGACTCAATTATGACTAGTCCACTATTCATAGTAGTATAAGATACCTCATGTAATACAAAATAAATAAAAAAGAGATGAAAAATTACATCTCAAAATATTCAATCTAGCCTACATAAAAGTAGCCACAACCCCATCTACCAATAATACTATCGAGGTTCTGAAGGAGCTAACAACCGTTTCAGTGTAATTTGCTTAGATCATAACTTATTTTCAATTCTGAATTTTGTAACCTTTGAAACATTAGGGTTATTTTTTACCGCATCTAAGACCTCTTGCTCTCCACTCAACTCAGCAATGCGACTAAGTACATCTGGAGATACACGAGGATTATTAGCAATAACCATCCTCACATAATCATTAGCTCCTTCAACCAGTCGTCTAAGGGATGTATTAGGAGTATTTGGATTACAAGCAGAAAGTGTGCGAATAGTGAATTCCTCATCCATTGAAAGTAAATTCAAAACAAAAGTATCTTGTGAATCAACAGCTTCTTTTCTTTTTCTTTCCAAAGACCAGGTTTCTACTTCGTCTTTTCTGGATTCAACCCCTTGATCAATCTCATCGCACATACTATCGATACCAGAAAATAAAGCCTCGAAGTCTGGGGATTCCTCACCCTCACTGAGTAATTTATCTATTCTCACAAGGTTTGATTCGAAATTTTTAAGCATATTATTATTGATTAATTAATGATGAAACTAAAAATGGATATCTAGAAAGTTCGTAAACTGAGAAACCTGCATTAAAACTTGCTTTTAATTCACCCCACTTCCGTCTTAAGTCTATTCCTTCAAATAATTTGAATTCCTTCCCTAATCGTTCAAATTCCCTTTGATCATCACTGAGTATAGCCTGTTCAAATTTACTAAATACTAATTTATCTTGCAACTCTTTTTTAAGTAAACCCATATATTTTTCACATTGAATACGCGAAGAAAGACTATTTTGAATTGCAGCTAATATCTTTTCTTGCTGGTCTTCGTTTTCGATGAGATCTCGTAGAAATGGATATCTTTCCACTATTACCACTAATTTATCCAAATCACCACGATTTAAGGTTGGATGAGAAAAAATACGATCTACCACAGTTTTAAGGTGTCCCTCTCTAACATCCTGAGATAATCGGAATAACTCAATAAAAGGTATAGCTACTTTGCTCTCTGGATCCACTAGCATTTTTTCATACAGTTGTAATGCTTCATTTTGAACAGATCCACCTAAAACAACATCATCCGGCAACGAAGCCACGCGTGCCTGATTCTCCTCTATCGACAACCATCTTTCAGCACCACGCCCTTTCATCATCGACCCAAGGCCGCTAGATAAAGCTTTTTTACGTTCCTCTACTGGCACTTCACTGATATATTCTGAATGATCCTTCTCCAATTTTTCTATTTCAGTCCAAGATAACGATACTAATAGTGACAAATAATGATTGGAAAATTGTTGAACTAAGTATTCTTTAAGATTTTCTTCCCCAAGTATTATTGCTTTATCGTATTTTCTTTTCTTAATAAGTCCATTGATTGCTTGTTTGCGAGCCATCTCTTTTTGTTCAGGAGATAATTGAAAAATTACCCCCCAACGTTCTACCTCTTCATGGTTGCCCGCAGTAAATAAAACAGACAGTCCTCTTATTGCGTTATCCTGAAAATCAGCTGAAAGTTGATCTCTTGACCCTCCATGCTCTAAATATATTTCAAACTTTTTTATTACCTCCTTTTTTCCATACTGCAAATCTCGTTCAATACTCCGTATTATTGTCTTATTAATTTTATCTTCTTTGATATCGAATGATTTACAAACATCATAAAAATATTCCCAACCCAAAGAATGAATACGCGTCATCATAAATTTGTTCCATAAATCAAAATGCACATCTTCTAAATTAAAACCTGCTAAATCTGCCACCCTACGAGCTAACTCAGGTTTTTTCAAATATATTGCCCTATCCATTGCTTTAAATAAAATTTTTGATGCTCCTGTTTTTTTCTGTACACCTCGCTCTTCGTTAGCCACTTCTCCGCCTCCGCCAGCTAGCGCCCCCATAAATATACTTGATTTAATGGAAGGTAGCTGCTCCAATACAAATTCCAACATCTCTTTGTCTTGAAACAATGCCTCAGGAAAAACTCCCTCTGGAATGCCTAATTTTTCTAGTTGTAGTTTAGGGTCAACTACTTCTTGACCTTCATGTTCCTTAAATTGTAAATTTATATTTTCTTTCATAATTTTTATTTTAGTCAAATGTCTGATCTATCTGATCTTCAATTTTTCTAATAAAAAAATCTGACAATTTTGATACATCAGGAACAGACACCGCATTTCTACCCCAGGTTTCACCGATAGAGCTAGCAGCTCCAGCTAATCCAATTCCAGTAACCACCATATCCCGTTTATATTTTTTCAATACCTCTTGAATTGATCCTGATCCTGACTGTCCATCAGTCATGAAATAAACAAAATTGTATGATCTTTGAAATTTATCAGTAAACCTTTCCATACTCGCACAAGCTGCATCTAAAGTTACAACGTCCGGAGTACCTTGGTTTGCATTAAGAAAAACCATTTTCTGCAAATCCTCTCCAGCAACATCCTGTTCAAAACCTTTTAGGAAAGTATACTGTTGGGGGCCGCCAAAAGTTACTATTTCAAGCGGAATATCTAATTTTTTTGCAACTTCGACCAATGCTACAGCTAACTTCTTTTCTTCTTCAATTATATCTCCACCACAAGAAGCAGAATTATCAATAATCAAAGTCCAGGCAAACTGTGGCTTTTCTGGTGGTCTTTTCCTTTCAAATGATCTTGGATCAATTACCGGTTTACCCCCTTTAGTTCCAAGGATTTTTCTGGTGTATCCTCTCTGAAGCTTAGCACCTCTTCTTTGATCCCGTTCATAAACATAATCCTTATCTAATTTGAACTTCTCTATGAAAAAGTCTGTTAAGTCACGGGTGAAATCTTTTTTATCCTCCATGTATTCGACATAGACACGCAAAGCTTCTCCATCAAGTCCTGACATTTCTCTATACATTGACTCCAGCTTTTTCTCTTGTTGCCTCTTTATGTCTTCTAATTGATCTAATTGTCTAGCTTGCACTTGATCTGTTTCAGCCATTTGATGCCTTAAAGCATCTCCCATTTGTTCTGAAAGATCCCTTTCGACAACATTTCCACTTTCATCCTGAGTAGCAAATTTACTACTTAAAGCGTCCTGAGATTCACGAAGTTGACGCAACAACTCATCAGCAGGTTTACCAAATAAACTCTCTACATCACGATCCTGTGATTGCCCCCCTTCTTGAAATTGATCATGAGGTTGTGCTTCACCAGCTTCGCCGCCAGGATGTCCTTGGCCAGGCTCACCCTCTCCTGCATCACCAGCGCCAGGCTCTCCGCCTTCTCCTGCGCCCTCACCGCCCTCTGTCGCACCTTCACCTTGCTCACCGGAACCTTCTTGAGCGCCACCAGAGTCATCAGCTCGTCCTTCTTCTGATTCTTCACCTTCGGCTTGTTCTCCTTCTTGCTCACTATCTTCACCCTCAAATTCAGGCATTTGAAGTTTCATTGCCTCCCAAAGATAATAATATTTTTTGTAGTCATGTTGCCCAAACGCATTTATTCGATCCAAATACAGCCCAGCTCCAACGGCTCTATCAACTGCACTCCAAATAACCGGCATGCTACGCCGATAAAATTCACCCCAAGCAATTTCTCCTTCTTTAACAGGTTGTGCACGGCTTCCTTCACCGCCTTTATACCAAAACTTACCAAATGGTTTAGGTAAATTAAAATTAAGTAAAAAATTGTTTTCATCCACGCCAGTGACTCCCATTTCTTCCTCAGCACTTAAAAATTCTCCACCGGCTTCGGGACTATAAATTGAAAATTGTGGCAAATCATGACCTTTTTCTTTAAGACTACTTATAAGTTTGGGGGTAAATTTTGAATTTCTTTTTTGATAAGCAGCAAATAGCAATCGCATTACCTTGCGATATACTTTTGAAGTTTCTTTGGTAAATGTCCGTATATTTTCCAGCAATGCTGCTTGTTCTGGGTTTAATTCTGACTCAACAATTCCATATTCACTAATTTTATATGTCATCGGCTCTTCGTCTTCAACCTCAACCTCTTCTGGAGCCTCTTCGGATAATTGTTCAGCCACGTCTTGCAAGTCTTTTAACTCTTCCATTAACTCCTGCAATTTTTCCAGCTCTTCTTTTTCTGCCTGTTCAGTTGCTTCCTGGGCTTGAGCTTGCATCTCTTTAGCTTGCTCTGCCATCTCTTGCAATGATTGTGGCTTTGGCTTTTGTTCTTCCGCACCTTTTTGCAACTGTTCCATCTGCTCTTTTAAATCTTGCAGCCTTTCAGCTAAGCTATCCTCCAACGCCTTTTTTACTTCGTCTTGCTCACGCTTACCCCCAGGAGTCATTTCTTTTTGACTGGGTTTTTCTGACATTTTAGACTTTTGTTCTGGATTGGAAGGTTTGGGCGGCTGTTCTTTTCCAGACTTTGCCATTTCTTGCTTCATTCTAGCTATTTCTTGCCGCATTTCCTGAAGTTGTTTTTGAGCAGGTGAAAGAGCTGCTGGCTCAGCAACTTGTTGTCTTTTAGCTAATTCTTGCGGGCTAACAGGTGATAGAGCAACTAAACCAGAAAACTTTGGCCAAACATATTCTCTTATCAATTGCATTTTTTTATTAGCAACCGACATCTTAACTATTTGACCTAATACTGATTGAATTTGCTTATCAAATAATTCCCTCACTTTAGGATGAGCAGAACCCAATGCCTGATCTACCTGCGCCTGTGGAATTAAACCAACATGAGCTAAAGAATAGAGCAATGTAATATCAACTGCTTGTTTGTATGGTGATGAACTGCCTATACTAGCTGCAATTTGTTGTGTATTTATCTCCTGTTCATACAATGCCCGAAAGTTTTCTTCTGGTTCATCACTATGTGAATTACGCATTTCTAAATAATTCACCGATGCTTCTTGAGTTGCCTCAACTAAAGAAGTTAATAATTCAGGAGCAATTCCCTGCTGTGCACACCAGCCGCGAAGAGTATTAAGCTCAGAATCAATCGGATAATTAAGATTACCTATTTCATGTCTAAGCTGTGCATTAACTACTCGTTTATCACCAGACAAAACACGTTTTGGATAAATAATCACGTTAGGAATATCAGTTGTATTATCCTTGCTTTTAGCACCCCCCCAATCTTCACCAGCCATAGAGCTAACTCTGATTTTTCCAGCAAAACCTTTTTGTTCAATCCTTCTCACCAAACCATGCGCTAAAATAGGGACTAATTCATTCAAAGTCCTTTCAACTTGAGAAACCTCTACTGAAGGTGTCGTAGTTTCTTTTATAAATTGTGACCCTTTTGGTTCCCCTGGCATAAAACTAAATTAAATTCCTTCAGCCAAAATAAGCATCATGGCATCACGATCTGTTTTACCACGACGATAAGTATCTGTATGAGGTAGATAAGTCATAGCAACAGCATACTGAGCTGCATTCCACCCAGCTTTCCAATCCGGCATCTTTGATAAATCTTCTTTCCACAAATGATTTTCCGAATAAAACCTGGCTGCTTCAATTGATCCACGCAAAGAAATATCTCTTTCCATTCTTGTGTCTCCGGTTCGTGTTTTATACGCTCCAACAACTTGACGAGTTCTGTCACAAATAGCAACCAAATTCTTTAAATCCTTAATCACTTTTACAGTCTCAGGATCTAAAGAAACTTGTGCCGCCGTACCATTAATAACATAATCCCATACCTTTCTAAATTCTTCGTCAGAAAGATTACTAAGCGGATGAATATGTTCTTTAAGAATAAGAGCCTCATCGTGCGTAAATCTCTCACGAGTTGTAGTTGGGTCGGTTTCTCTGAATGGAGGATACCCCATAGTCATGATATTTGAACGGTCATCAATTGTTTCCGGCAAATCTTCAACCCCATCATATTCAGCCGGATTCATAAGACCAATAAAGACAACTCCAGGAGCTGCTTTGATCTGTTGGTCATTTAAGTACACTGTTCGATCACCATCAAATAGTGAGTTGAAAAACTTTGCGACATTTGGACGAAGCAAGTTTAACTCATCTAATTCCAATACAGCATTAGGTGTTGTAATAGCTGTTAAAATTCTTGTTGGTATTCTTACAACTTCACCATCAGATAATTCAACATCATAAGTAAGGTCTCTTTCTTCCTTATCTGGTGAACAAGCATAGCGAAACAAAGGTCGGTTAGTTTCACTACAATAAAAATCCGTAACTTTGTTTTTTCCAGTACCGCGAGGACCAACCATCACTGTCATTCCTTTTCCAGCAAGTCTTTCCCATTCAGGAGCCTGCTTGTTCTTAACCAATTCTTCTAAGTAAGCATTGTTTCCAAGTCCAAGCTGTCGATTAACTAAAGTTGCAAACCAGGCAAACTTCCTTTCAAAATAAGGAGTTAGTTTGAAATGAGGATCATGTGATGGGATAAATTCATTCATGTTGCCGTCTAGCTCTCGCAAAAACTGTTGAGTGCGAAGTATTTCTGCACATCTTTCTGCGAAATCTTCAGGATCATCAATTTTCATCTCTTCTAGCCCTAACATTTCCGTCAACTTATCAGGATCAACCACTCCTTCTATTTGAGCCGATAATTGACTTGCTTTTTTATCATAATCAAGATCATCAGGATTTAATTCCTCATAATCTCTGGTAAGTTCTCCTAATCTACGAACAGCTTCTTTGAAGGCTTTTAACTCTTGTCTACCTTCTAAAACAGTATCCACTGCTTCTAATCTTTTTCCACGATGTTTTTCTGAAAAAGTCATCAGTTCACCAGGTTTTGCTGTATATGTTAAACCATAGGTGTCTTTTACAAATCTAACTTCAGAAAACTTTTTACCACCTGAAACATATGTCTTACCTGGAACAGCCTCCCACTGAGATTCATCTGGAGACATTTCACACACAGGAATATGAATTTCTCCCACAGTTATGTAGTTCCCTTCATCAGCTTGAAAAGCCCGCCCAGCTTCTTCAATAGCCTGCGGTGATCGAAGCGGTTTTCGCTTCGCTTTAACTCGCCTTTCTTTTGGAGCAGCTGCCTCTTCTGTTGCTTGTTGAACTGACGCTTCCATGCTATCCAACTCTTCCAATGACTGTTCTAAAGCCGCAATCATTTCATCTCGACTCTTTCCACCTCCACTTTGCCAATCAGCTGGCAATAACCTTGCTTTTTCAAGTGTTTGGGTTACTCGTTCACGCTTTTCTTGAATGTCTGCTTGTGTAATTGATACCTCTCGTGTTGATGCTGAGGCTGCTTCTTGGGGTGCTGGTGTAAATTTTTCTCTCATATATTTAAATTACTTGGCAGCTTCAACGCTGTCTTTTATTGAATTAACAAGCTCGTGAACAACTTTTAATGATTTTTTTGGATAATATAGCAACACTTTATCTTCAACCCCAACCACTCGAATGTGTCCTCCATAACCAGGCACCCCAAATAACCATCTTCCAATAGTATTAACAGCTATTTTCTTTCCATCTTTATCTTGTCCCTCAGCAAAGCATTCGATTTTCTCATTATAAAGGTCTAGTTTACGAGCTCTTTCTTGTATAAAAACTCCAGCTATCACCCCTAACGGCTTTGGTACTGTGATTTCCACGATTGCATCAAGAGGCAAAGATGCACTAGGGAAAGTTTGCAATTTTTTAGGCATATATTTCTAGTTAGTAAAATTTTTATTGTTTGGAAACTAATGGTGAAATTAAATATGGGAATCTGGTAATTTCTTCGATACTGAATCCTGCTTCAAGAGTCTTTAAGGCTACTTCTACATCACCGCCGTGCTTTGCTATGGCGATTATGATATCGATATTGTCAAATTGATTTAACTCTTGTCTCTCTATTTGTCTTTTAACATTTAGAGCATTGGGTAGTTGAACTCCTTGACTTATCATATTGTTTACATTATCAATGCCAAATTTATCAATAGAACTACTAACATTTCTTCCTTTACCCCAACCATGACCAGCATGTTTTTCAAATCTAATAATCTCTTGCAAATTAGTATCAATATTCTTTCCTTTTAGTACCTCACTAACTTCTAACACACCAGACAATGAAGCTCTTTGAGCAAGAATCTCTTTAACTTCTTTCAGAGAAAACACCTTAAAAGCTCTTTCTAAAGTGTCATATTCGTGATTTCTGGAAAGCTTTTCAGATAAAGTGAGGGTTGAATCAAAATCTGAGGCATATCGCTTTTTAGATAAAGAAGCCTGCACTTTATTAAACTCTGAAAATGGCACTCCAGCAGTAAACAACCGTTCAACTTCTTCAAGAGGCAAACTGCGTAATGCACTTTTGAAATCTTCAATATCTTGTACATTTTTTGCTATTTTAGCTATTTGAGTAATTGAGAGCTCATAACCAAACTGGGTAGTATTATTCAAAACCGCAACAGCAACTGTTAAATTAACATCTTCTTTTAACAATGTCCGAGTACCTTCTAAGTCAAAAGACCTAAATGAATCTTCAAGACCTTCTATATTATGCGCTGCCATTTCAGCAACGGTGTCAGTATCTAACGTGTGCCCAAATTTCTCACCTGTTTTTTTAACTTTCACTACTGATTTCAAATCAAGATCCTTAGCCATAAAAGCCTTAACCTCATCCAATGTGTACTCACGCAAGGCATCAGTCATACCATAAAATCTCTTTTCTGCTAATTCCTCGACTTCTTGTAAAGACACCTCATATTTGAACCGAGAAAGTATATTACCGACTTTCATTACAGACTCTAATTTTTGCCTTGCCTCCCAGTCTCCACTTTTTACTTTCTCGACCAATCCATGAACATACTGCATATCTTCTTTTGAAACACCTCGCGCACCACAAATAATTTCAGTTAGGGCGTATTCTACCAACCGCTCTTCACTCGCTCCATCCCTCATTAGGCGGTGAGATCTTTTTAGGGTTCCGAAAGGCACAAAATTTATCCAATCAACAATTCCAGCTAATGGTTTACTTTGATAGTCGTCATCGCTTGAAATATGATTTGTGGCAAAATGCAAATCAAGAGCTTTTTGAGCTAAGCTCTTTCTCTTCTCATACCTTGTTTCCACTAACGCTTGTCGATCTTTTAAGTCACTTGATAATTGTTCTGCTGTTCTTGATTTAAAATACGCAACTTGCTCAGAATAATCTTGTGTCACAGCAGCCACATCTCTATCAAATTCTGATTGTAAACTTGCTAGCTGCAATTCTTTTTCTTCTTCAGGCAAATCCAATGCTTCAATCTCACCAAACCGTTTTACTAATTTGGCCTGAAGTCGAGCTGTTTCACTAGCTCTCCATTTCTCTTGTTTACTAATTTCTCTTGAATTTTCTTGTTCTAAAAATGATATCTTGTTCTCCTCAAACCATTGATCCAATTCTTGCTTTTTAGTATCAAATTCTTCTTGAGTGATTTTCTTATCTTCCAAGTCCTTCTCTAAATCCTGCAATTTATACGCATATTCCTGCAAATGAGGCTGCTCAAACACTCTCTCATCTCCAGCAATTAGTTGCTCAAAATTCTTTGTTTGCCAAAATAATTTTCTTCTTTCGGGATCATATTTATTGAAACCTGATTTACCTATAAACCTACCAATATTGTGCAGGTTTGTTTCTTGTATTTTCTGCCTCATTCCCCTTAGTTGTGCTTTAACTTTTTCATCACCTAACCGAGCCCAGGCTACAGCTTCTTCTATATCTGACGCATAAGGTGAGTATTGAGTGCGGAATGGATCGTTATAATCCATTGCTTCTTCTAGCCAGTTAGCAGCCCGAATAACAGCTCTATGCTCCAATGTTTCTTCACTAATCATTTCTTCATCATTTTCTTTCCCCTTTGATCCGCTCTCAACATTTTTTCGTGCTTTTTGATAAAGATCCTTTAGAAATGGATACGCATGACCGATGCTATGCTCATTAATACCTGAATGATAACCACTTATTTGAGGCATATGCCCACTACTTACCCCACCTCGTTTCAATCTTTTTTCTGCAATCTTAAAAATGGCAAGCTCGGGCGTGCCAATCATTGAAGCAAACATAAGATCTCTTAGAACACCTAACCTAATAGTTTCTGGTGTTACATCGCTTGCGTCTATTAATTTTTCTTTAACAACCTTAACATATTCTCCTGTATCGTAATCGTACTCTTCCTCAGTATATCTTTTTGTGGCCTTACCTTGGAATAGTTTTTGATAAAAATCTAACCGACTTGATAAGTATTTATAGGCGCCTCCAGACTCAGAATGTTTTAGGAGACTTTCAATTGCATCTCTAAATGACATTGTTCGTAAAAGTTCTAGGCGTTCAATACTGTCTTCTATTTTTTGAAATTGTTGGATTTTTTCTATTTGTGATACTTTTTCCCCACCCTCAATGTAAGTAAGTAACTTATTAAATTTTTGAATTTCACTATAATTTTGAATTTCACTATAAGTAGCCTCACTCCACTCTTGCGGGTCGCTAACACCATAATCTTTAAGGTTTATATTAACACTTTCTTTTGGTGTCATTGATTGTTCAAAACGCCTACTGCTCATAAATTTTGATTATTTTTCTAATTGAAAACCTTAATCCTTTATCAGCGCACCCTCTTTTTATAAAAATATAATGTCGACATCTTTGATATACGACCATGTTTGTGTACAGAAATCAAAGCGACTTACTTTTATTATACAGTGTTTAACTAATTTTGGCAAAAAAATGTGTCGACATCTTTGATATACGACCATGTTTGTGTACAGAAATCAAAG
>PBBY01000015.1 GCA_002716765.1 Candidatus Magasanikiibacteriota bacterium | reverse complement strand
TTCCGTGGTCAACGTGCGCAACAATGGCAATGTTTTTATATTCCACAAGCGTAATAATTACTATATTAAAATAATGTGCTAATTATAGCGCAATATAGCGTAGAAGTCAATATAAAAACAATCACCCTTGACAAAAACAAAACTATTGACTAGTATGAGTATAGTTCTTTCAACCCACAACAAAAGGAGAAATTGTGTCTCAAAGACCAAGTTTTTGGATTGTTATTCCCTCTGCAGAAACAGAAGAAGGATCCCTTTTAGAATACGCAAAAAAGCGACATACTGTAACAAGCACACTTAAACTGCCGTTTTTTTTACAACCAACTGAATCACAGTATTCTGAACTGCTACCACATGCCCGATGCTGTTTACATCTACACATGCGTATTTTTATTCACGAAGATGCTGTTACTGCGACTATTAACCCACGCAAAAGCTATATTACCACTTCTCAAGGAGAAAAAAAGAAACTTACAGAATTACCAAATAATTCAGACTGGATACTTACCATAAGTAAACGAAGGAAGGCCGGAAGAGGTGTTGTTAAAAAATCACAAAACCACCATTCTACCACCACTATAGACAGACAAATTAGTGGAATACTATCAACTTAGTGATACTTTTCACAGAAACAGAAAATGACCCGCCCAAACCTCACTTAAAAGTGAGGTGTTTTATTTTATATAATTAAATCCAAATATACATACACCGTCACGTTGACTTTCCTATCTTTTCCTTTTATACTGAACCCATCTCACAAAAGAGATGTAACCACAAACACATAAGCATTGGAGTATGCTATGCCAGAAAAAAAACTAGAGACTCTCATTTCAAAAGAGCAACTACAAAAAAGGATACAAGAACTTGGAGAACTCATTACTCAAGATTATCGAGGAAAAGATCTTACACTCTTAATCATTCTTAAAGGAGGTTTCCTTTTTGGCGCAGACCTATGCCGTGCTATTAATCTTCCAGCATATATTGAGTTTCTTGGAGTTTCTTCTTATGAGGATGAAGAAGAATCCACCGGGGTTGTTCAAATCACCCAAGACCTGAAGTATTCCATTGAAGGACGTGATGTTTTAATTGTTGAAGACATTGTTGACACCGGCAGAACAATGGCATATTTACTAGCAAACCTAAAAACAAGAAAGCCGCGAAGTATTCATGCTTGTAGCTTATTAAATAAAGAAAGTAAACGCTGTGTTGATGGTCTGGAACTTGCCTATACTGGATTTGAAATTGATGATCATTTTGTGATTGGGTATGGTCTTGATGACAAAGGACTGGACAGGAATCTTCCATATATTGGGTATTACCCTTCCTAAGACCTGCTCTTTATATTTTGCAAGCAGCATATACGCTGTTTTGTATTTTTTCCCTCACACCTGCTTTTTATGCGGGTGTTTTATTTTCTCAAATATATCACACTCCTTTGCTATTTTATGTACCCTTATATATACTACATCTACCCCCAACACAAAGGAGAACACCATGAAACATCATCGTAGTCGACGCGGTATATTTACCGCTCCTACCATCTTTGTGCACGAAATGCATAACTCACCAAAACTAGACGCGGTATTAGTGCAAGCCATTAACCATGCACTAAGTTATGGCTCTAGCACGATCACCCACCACCTTCCCTCAGAACCCTCTACTCTTCCCACAGAAGACGTGCTCTTTTCTTTTACACAATATTACACAAAAAGCATTGCGATGCTCCATGTTCCCGGAAGACGACTCTTGGGAATAGATATAACTACCGAAGATGCCAAAACTATTTTTGTAAAACTTGAATAATGGTATATATCACATTTTCCACACACAAACCCCGTAAAAGGGGTATTTTTTTATATAATCACACAAAATAACATTACATTTGGCTAAAATAAACTAAAATATATAAAATTTACTAATTTATGTATTTAAAATACTTGACAAAAGTATCAAAATATGATATAATCCGCTGTTTAATTGATCTTTAATTAAGGAGTAAAAATGAGATTATTTCAGTTAATAGCCCTCTTTTGTTGGGGCTGTCACACAGAATACGAGCTCTGTAAGACGGAACTCGGCACAGGCATAGGAGAGAGTCAGGAGGCTCTCACGGTAAGAACCCCAAGGATCTGGAGGAAGAGAAAGATAGTTGTCTGTTTTGACGACACCACTTACGAAAAGGCCGCTTACGGCAAATGGCGAAGTGTCGTTAAAAAATCGGTCAAGGAGTCCTGGGTTAAGGCCCTGGCCGAGGAGCACATCCGGCCTAAGAATAGGCTGGATTTCGTTGGATGGAAACGGTGCGATACGTTTACTAATGAGGATGTGTTCGTTTATGCAGGAAAAACTAGCCACGCTGGGGCTCGAGGCGCGGCAAGTCTAGGAGAACAGTGGATCTTAGAGAACCACGTGACCCTGAACTTCGACCTCTTCGAACAGCAGGACAGGAAAAGGAAGGAGCCCACAATACAAGTTGGGTACCAGCAATTTCCTGTTAGTCTAGTGTCAAAAGAATCCCTAAGAAAGGAGGGTTTACATCCAGAGACTGTGGCCAGACTCTGGAGAAACGCGAAAAAAACTTCGCGAGAATGGAAAGAAGGCAGGTTTAACCGAGCGTCAAGTACAATCATCCATGAATTTGGGCATGTTCTAGGTTTCGATCACACGCAAGTACGATCAGACACGCCAGAATGGTGTTCTGAACTACTGAAGAATGAGAACTTGGACGGTATACCCTCCAAAGATACACCGTTCTTCAATTATGGAGTCGCCCTTGGCGCCTGGGATGAGCAGTCAGTGATGAACTATTGCAACCGAGAAGAAGGTGGACACCTTTCTGAACTCGACATCATCGGCGTCCGTGCGATCTATAACCACCTTTCCGTGATGGCGGGCGAATCTGTCAGTAATGACGAAATCTGCTCCCAATTTGGGAAAGAGTGGGAGAAGTACCAAGACTAACATCGTCGTCAGTAGAAACTAGCAACTTCTGCTGACGACACCAACTTACCTCTAACAGGGTATTTTTTTATACAAACATAACAGTATACAAAAACTACCACTCTCATTTTTCTCGTGATATACTAACACTAAGGAGTACCGCTCTTTTCATTTTAATACTAGCCAAAAGGAGGAATCATAATGCAGCCTTTTCAGTTTTACAGAAATAGTCATTTTATTGGCGGCGAACTCACCGGATACGGTCCAAGGCGCAATGTATTTACTGCCATGCGAGCGCTTACCGAAGGAAGGAATATTGTATATCTTCCAGACGATGCCTATTCATTTTCTGGTATACAAAAAGAAGATCCACAAATAATCTCGCAACCATATGGGAGAACGTTGAACATATTTAGCATCTCTAGCCACAAAGAACGCCTCAGTTTTCATATTCTTGCAGAAAAAGAAGTCAAAGTTATAAATCGGGAACAAAGTACCACAACAGACGCTTCGGTTTTCCGTGCATACCATATTATTCGTGATAGCAGACTACATATTGCAAAGCTCCACTGCAACCTTGATGCACGAACTTTTCGTTTGTTGCAAAACGCCCGCGCGATTCAAAAACATATTGTCTATGAACCACAAAAAGTATACGTTGTATCTCTTCAAGACTTTCCTCTTGTTTCTCGCGCTTGGGCAAATCCTCGTGTGTTAAAATTAGTACCACTCCTACAAGAAGAACAAGAACTTATTGCAGAGCGGACCGCACTTAAAGAGTGGCGAAAGGTTTTGGCAGATTTAGGAAAGTCTTATACCGGACCACGAGCACACCGCAATGATTCGCAGTCACTATTCTCACAAAAAGAACAGCACGGACGTCCAATCTATAAAGGAACTTCTACGCGCATCACAGGCACACCCGAAGCATATATAGCCAAACATGTGCAGGTTCTATTGGCGTCTTATACCCCCAAACAATATACAAATCCGCAGTTTACCGATATCCAGGCAATTGGTCGGTTATGGGAAATAAAAAAGCGATTATCTCGCATTCGATTTATTTACCGAACCATTATTTTTGCTATGGAATACACGGCTTCGGATCTTATTGTTTGGGATGCAGGTATAATTTCACCACGAGGTTTGCGAAAACGGGTACAGTATGGCTGGCTCGACGATGTACAATTAAAGCGAATTACCTGGGAAAAAGAGGTAGAAAAAACCTCGTAAACCAGACTGTTATTGTTACTCCTGTTAAAGTAGCACTTTCTTGAAAAAGAAGGTGCTTTATATTTTATATAAATTGAAAAAACAGATTATATGTGATAAGGTAATTATGCTATACAGCAAAGCTCATTTTAACCAACAAGCGCCCCTGCAAGGCCTTGTATTGCAAGGACACGTGGACCTACGAACCATGGAATTACAGAATACACTATTCATCCTCTTCTTGGTATCACTTAGTGGTACATTCTCTTCACTCACGCTCGCATTCTTTCGACTACAGAAAGATACGATCCGTAGAAAGGCGGAACTTGGCGACATTATCAGTAAAAGGATCTTTAAACTTATCCAGGATCCAAACCACCTACTATGTACACTCATTGTTGGAAATATTAGTGTAAACACCCTACTCAGTCTTTATACAGAATCATTTCTACCAAGCGCAGCAGCATTCTTTGTGACCGCAACCCTTACTACGTTATTTGGAGAATTAGTTCCCTCTTCTTATGCCGCACAAAATCCAAAAAAGCTCTCTCGCATGCTTGTGTGGTATGTAGAATATTGGACTATTATATTATGGCTAGTTGCCAAACCGCTCGCGATATTTTTAACCCGACTTCATCACGTAATGGGAGTAGAAACGCAAGGGGAACTAGCAACTATTTACTCCAAACCTGAATTTGGAGAAATCATTTCTGAACACGTTGCGTCTCCTGACTCAAAAATCGATGACCTAGAAGGGCAAATTGTTATTGGTGCTCTTGGTTTTTCAGAAAAAAAAGTTGTGGAAATCATGACACCAATAAATAATGTATTTTGCCTAGACATAAACACACCTCTATCAGAAAGTGTACTTATTGCAATCCGAGAGAATGGTTTTACAAGAATCCCTGTTACAGATAAAGCAGATGTGTGTGGCATCTTATACGCAAAAGATTTAATTGGCATTCAAGCAAACACACCACTCAGAAACGTATACAGAGAAAACAGCATCCTCTCTCTTTCAAAAAACACACGCCTAGATGACGCGTTTCAGAGACTGCAAAAACCTGACACCCCTGAGAAACGTACGCACATTGCGTTTGTTTTTGAGGAAGATTCTAATGAACTGATCGGTATAATAACTCTTGAAGATATTGTTGAGCAAATTATACAGCAAGATATTGTAGATGAGTCGGATATCGTTACTCACTCAAACAGTCCTAGAACCTACTACAATAACTTAAGTATTGTATAATTTTCTTATCCAAAATCAAGAAAGAATAACAGGACTATCCATATTACATAGCCGCACATTGCGGCTTTTTATTATACACAACACACTTTTGACAGACGCCCAGTGTTTTGGTAATGTATGGCTATTGCCCTTTTTATACCTTTAGTTATCTAAAGGTACCAACAACCCACGGAGTCATTTATGTACAGTGGTCTACCAGTAAAGTTTCAACAATTCCCCGGACAAGGCCTGCGCCCGGGAATAAACAATAACGTGATTAATGTACTACGCGAACTGCTAGAAAGCGGTGCTCTAATACTGATAGGAAAGTATTCTGTGTTTGGCAAGGTGATTGCTGACGCTGACATAATACACCTTCCCGGAGAGTCCACCCACAGCCCGGTAACACTCACATCTCACAGAGAGCGATTTAATTTCTCACTCACTACCAAAAAAGATGTGAAACGTGCTCCGGAAGGAGGAGTGATTGAAAGTGAACAAATCTATCGCAGCTTTCATGTTATTCGCGATGGTCAATTACACATGAAACAACTCAAAGCAATTATTCCAAGCGAGGAAAGCTTTAAAAAACTGCAGTTCTGTGGAAGAATTTTGACAAGTGAAACATATAGTCGAACTAAAACCTACACTGTTTCGCTTGAAGGTATCACTCTGGTATCTCGTGCATGGGCAAATCCCGGCATGTTAAAATTTGTACCACTGCTTAAGTTTGCAGAAGACCTTAAACAGTCTGTCCAGGATAATAAGCATCTTGTTCGGGCGCATGGTTATGCAGGTAGCTTTGCAAAAGACTCGCGCGTATACCAAGAAAAGAAAAGTGTGGTAGCCAAAGAACGTACTGTTATTATAGAAAAGGTGCCCCATGATGTTATCACTTTACGAGGATATCATCCGACAACCTTTATGCCTGACTCGAGTATTATTGGACCTTTTTATTCTGCCGCTCTGATGTATGAAGAATTGCTTCGGCAGGTGCGTTTTCACACACGGTTACAAACCTTTGCTATGCACACTCATGGTTCACGAATTCCCTGGAAAACAGTCCACCAAAGTACTCGTGGTTATCAACGCTTAACAGAGACTGCGGAATTTGACGGACATACCTTAGATCGCGTTACTTGGACTGGATCGGTAACACGACATATATACTAGTCGTAGTTATTCCAAAAAGATTTCTACTCATCTACTCTGACTTACTCGCTATCAACTAGATAGGGAGTTTTTTTGTCTACTTGTAATTTATTTTTAATTACTACTTGACAATACTGAAAAACACTCCTATCATTATACATGTAACCACAAAAGAAAGGGGTACAAATGGATACCGAAGCTTTTTTGGGTGTACCATACATTGCAGGAAAAAGAGGTATTTTCGCCTTTTTTAGAAATAACCCAAACAGCCGACAAGGAACTGTTGTAATTTTTCAACAGAAGTCTCATATATTTCAACTACTGGACAAAGGAGTTTACAGACCAACGCAGGATGCACTTATAAGTCTCATGCTAGAAATCAATCATGGACAGTATGACGAGAGTCTTGAAACCTTGCCCATGTTTATAGGAGGTGCTGCAGGAACCTATATCTCCACAGCTCTGTATCGGCTACAAAGAGCGGTAAGAGAAAAAACAAAAAGAGAAGAAGAGGTTAGGCTTCCATATTTTACACTACACCTCCCAAAGAAACCATCGTACAACGGGTTTGTGGCTTTTTTCTACAATAACACAACTCACTTCTACATTGTTCACACAAGAAACCAATGTATTCGGGTTCGAGACGAACATATTGCTCATTTTAAGGAGTCGCAAAAAGATACAATCTTACGTCGCTTCTCGGAAGAATTATCACAAACATCCCTCCCAGAATTTAGAGGAGAAATGTTAAAACAACTTCCACCGCCAATTGCCTATATTTTTCTGGAGGCTATTTCTTGTACACCGTAAACAAAGCCCTCAGATTCCACCCCAAAAACACCCTAACCGGTGTTTGTTTTTTTCTTGTAAATACATACGAATTTAGATACACTATAAAGAGTTATATTATTTACATATTATGGAATTACTCCTTATTTTTTTTCCTCTTCTACTATTTCTGGGAATAAGTTATTATTCCCTTACTCTGGGTTTTGCTTTATTTTTCTTTCTTCTTCCAACATATCTGATTCGGTTTTCTGTTTTTTCTTTTCCGACCACTTTTTTTGAGTGTTTGTTTATTATATTATTTTTAATATTTCTTTTCCGTGAAGTAAAACAAAAAAAAATAAAAGGCTTATTCTTGTATTATAAAAACATAGCGCGCAAAAATCCGACTCTTTGTATAGCAACCACACTATTTATTATTGCCGCAACAATAAGTATACATATAAGTCCACATTTACGCAGTGCTGCTGGTGCATGGAAAGCGTTTTTTATAGAACCGCTTATACTTTCGGCCATTTTTATTCGACACATAAAAAACATAAAGCAAATACAGTATATTCTTTTTGCGCTTGTACTTTCCGGTCTTATTACGAGCGTTCTTGCTATTTACCAACACTTTACTGGCTGGATGGTGCCGTGGGATTTTTGGGAAAATCGCAACACATTTCGTGTTACTGCGTGGTATGGATTTCCGAATGCAGTTGGTATATATCTTGCACCAATTATTTCTTTTGCGTTGTATTTTGTGGTGCGTTTTTCCCAAAGAAATAAAAAGAAAAAAGAAGAACACATATATTTTACACTTTCATGCATATTCATTCCACTTGGTATATCTGCCATACTTTTTGCAAAATCAACCGGCGCACTGATTGGTGTTTGTGCCGCTTTTGGTATAGTACTTTTACTATACAAAAAAACCAGAATTCCCACACTACTTCTTGGTACCCTTATGTGCATTACGTTATTCTCTCTTCATCCAGAAAACCCTATTCGACAAGAAGTGTTAGCTCAAGACAGGTCAGGTCAAATCCGTGTTCAAATGTGGGCTGAATCAGTTGAATACCTTCGTGCAAACCCCATATTTGGCGCTGGACTTATGGGCTATAACACAGAAATTCGACCGTATCGCATAGATAAATGGATAGAGGTGTTTCATCACCCACACAACACATTATTGAATATGTGGATGAGTGTTGGATTTTTTGGTATGTTTAGTTTTCTATGGATTGTGGTATGGTGTTTTAAAACTGGATATACTCACATAAAAAAAAGACAGAAGGCACTACCCCCCTACTTCATTCTTTCGGCTCTTACTACTTTTTTAGTCATGGGATTGGTTGATTCACCATATATAAAAAATGACTCAGCCATGATTTTTTGGCTATTAGTCAGTCTTTTGCTTATTCAAACAAAAAAAAGGCTTACATAAAAAGATACCCCTTTTACAGATATACACTATTTTGTTACCATACAGTTATCATTCATTAACTTTTTTTATGAGTATTATTGTTTCTGGATCCATTTGCTATGATCGTATTATGGATTTCCCCGATAGTTTTAAAAATCATATTCTTCCAGACCATATCCACATTCTTAATGTCTCTTTTACGGTTACAACACTTAAAAATAATTTTGGCGGAACCGGCGGCAATATTGCCTATACCATTGCATTATTGGAAGAAACAGCAATACCTGTTGGCACACTTGGAAATGATGCACAGCCCTATATTGCACATTTAAAAAACCACAATATTGCAAAAAAACATGTACAAGTAATAGAGGAAACCCCAACCGCCACCGCACATATTACCACCGACAAAGACGATAATCAAATTACGGCATTCTTTGTTGGCGCGATGATGCACGCCGACGCTTTATCTTTACATGATATACCTGAAAAGGCTGCACTTACCATTATTTCACCAAACAAAAAAGAAGCAATGATTCGCCACAGCAAGGAAAGCAAAGAGCGCAACATTCCTATTGTTTTTGATCCTGGCCAACAAACCATTTCATTTAACAAACAAGAGTTACTCCTTATGATTGGTCAGGCTGACTATGTTATTGGTAATGATTATGAAATGAAACTCATTCAAGATAAAACCGGATGGGACACAAAAGAAATCCTTAATCATGCAAAAGCGGTTATTGTTACACTTGGCGAAAAAGGATCAACCGTAATCACAAAAGAAGAAACCATTACTATTGACTCGTGTCCAGTTTCTTCGGTAGAAGACCCAACTGGCGCCGGAGATGCGTATAGAGCTGGATTTTTTACGGCATTTACACAGGGACTTGACTGGAAAACATGCGGGCAAACTGGTGCGGTTGCCGCAGCATATGCCATAGAGCATTATGGTACACAAAATCACACATTTACCAAAGAAGCATTTTTGCAAAGATACAAAGAAACATATAATCAAGAACTGCGACTCGAGGTATTATAATACGCCACACTCATTGAAGTCCTTGTAAATATACGGTATACTGACCGTATATTTATTTTTTAGTACTTCACTATGCTTTTTTCTTTATTCCTTTTATTAATTGGTCTCACCATCCTTATTTTTGGTGCTGATTTTATGGTGCGCGGCTCTGCTTCTATGGCAAAAAAATGGGGAGTTTCTGCTATTGTAATTGGATTAACTGTTGTTGCTTTTGGTACATCGGCACCAGAGTTGATTGTAAGTTTACTCTCTGCAAAAGATGGCATAACCAACCTAGCCATTGCAAATGTTATTGGAAGTAATTTAGCAAATATTTTACTTATTCTTGGAATCGGCGCAATGATTACCGATTTAAAAGTAAAAAAAGGGACCACATTTAAAGAAATTCCATTTGCGCTTCTTGGTATATGTTTAGTTGCCATTATGGGAAATGACGCACTTCTTAATGGTCAGGCACAAAATGTGCTTACGCGTTCTGATGGAATTGCATTTTTAGCATTCTTTATTATTTTTATTTACTACACATACGGACTTAGCAAAGCTTCCGGAGAAGGAGATGATGTCGAAACATTTTCATGGGTAAAATCTATTGTGTACTTTTTTTGTGGTATTGCAGGGCTTATTATTGGAGGAAAACTTATTGTAACCAATGCTGTAAACCTTGCTACGCTCGCCGGCATGAGTGAAGCCTTAATCGGACTGACCATTGTTGCAATCGGCACATCTCTTCCGGAGCTAGCCACTACGATTGTTGCCGTAAGAAAAGGACATACTGATTTGGCTATTGGAAATGCTATTGGGTCAAATATCTTTAATGTGTTTTGGATTCTTGGGCTTACCGCTACCGTTACACCTCTGCCATTTGACACCAATGCAAATATTGATGTATTGTTTACCACAATCGCAACACTTATTCTATTTTGTGTAATGTTTTTGGGAAAAAAACACAAACTTACTCGAATCGAAGGAGTATCCTTCTTAGTTCTCTATTTTGGATATATGGCATTTGCAATACTCCGCTAAACCCGTTAAAATACCATCACCAATAAACCGGTGATGGTTATTTATTTATAATATGTTTATGGATTACAAAGTTGCAGACATATCTTTGGCAGCATTTGGCCGCAAAGAAATTACAATTGCAGAAAAAGAAATGCCAGGACTTATGGCAATTCGAGAAAAACACCGCGCAGAAAAACCACTCGATGGCGTAAAAATAATGGGAAGTTTACACATGACCATTCAAACCGCAGTACTTATAGAAACACTCGTTGCACTTGGGGCACAAGTGCGCTGGGCAAGTTGTAATATTTTTTCAACACAAGACCATGCTGCTGCAGCAATTGCAGAAGCAGGTATCCCCGTTTTTGCATGGAAAGGCGAAACAATAGAAGAATATTGGTGGTGCACAGAACGCGCACTTGATTTTGGCAATGGCGCTGGCCCACAAATGATTGTAGACGATGGAAGTGATGCCACACTTCTTATTCACAAAGGTGTAGAAGTAGAAAAAAATCCAGAACTATTAGAAATAGACTACAGCCAAGAACCAGAAGACGTGCGTGAACTTATGACTCTACTAAAAACATGTTACGCAGAAAATAGCTCTAGATGGCAAGACGCAGCGAAACATATAAAAGGTGTCTCCGAAGAAACGACCACTGGTGTTCACAGACTATATCAACTTGCTGAAAAAAATGAATTGCTTTTTCCTGCAATCAATGTAAATGATTCTGTGACCAAAAGTAAGTTCGACAATGTCTATGGTTGTAGACATTCGGTAATAGATGGACTTAATCGCGCAATGGATGTAATGCTTGGTGGAAAAGTAGCCGTGGTTTGCGGTTATGGTGATGTAGGAAAAGGTTGCGCTCAAGCACTAAAAGGTCAGGGTTGTCGCGTTATTATAACCGAAATTGATCCTATTTGTGCATTGCAAGCCGCGATGGAAGGTTACGAAGTTACCACAATTGAAAAAACACTTGGCCGCGCCGATATATATGTTACCACCACCGGAAACAAAGATGTTATTCGTACCGAACATATGGAAAACATGAAAGACCAGGCTGTGGTATGTAATATTGGACATTTCGATAACGAAATTCAAGTTGACGCATTATACAAAAAAGATAATATTACAAAAGAAAACATAAAACCACAAGTGGATAAATTTACTTTTTCAAATGGCAATGCCATATTTATTCTTGCCGAAGGACGGCTTATGAATTTGGGTTGTGCAACCGGTCATCCAAGTTTTGTAATGAGTAATAGTTTTGCTAATCAAGTACTCGCACAAATTGAAATTTGGAAAAATAATTATGACATTGGTGTACACCGATTACCAAAACAGTTAGACGAAGAAGTCGCACGTTTGCATTTGGCAAAAATTGGTGTAGAACTTACCACGCTTTCCGAAGAACAATCTAGCTATCTCGGCATTCCAAAAGAAGGTCCATACAAACCAGATCATTATAGATATTAACTAAAAACACCGCTTAATAGGCGGTGTTTTTAGTGGACAAGAAGATGGAATCTGTGAAGTATTTCTAAAGCACATTCTAAAAAGTGCACCGCATCCTCTCCTACAAAAAATCCAAATGTTTTGTATATATATTTCATAATATTCTTTATTATATAACAGCACATTATACCACGGTATCACACTTTTGTCAATTTAAAAATATAATATTTATACATTTTTTGCCTTATTTTAGCTTAATTTTTAGATGTTGTTTGAAATATTGACAAAACACAGATTTTATGATATACTATTATCATATGATACTAGAAAAATATCTTCAACAACTAGGGCTTTCAGAGAAAGAGTCTAAAGTCTATATAGCGACACTTCAACTCGGTTCTGGTTCAGTACAAGAGATTGCACAAAAAGCAGGAATAAAGCGTCCAACCACCTATACAATTATTGATGAATTAGTAAAAAAAGGACTAGTCTCAAAAAAAATCAGTACAAAAAACACAATATTTAGTGCCGAGGGTCCAGAAAATCTAGGAAACTTATTAGAGCAAAAAAAATACGCTCTTTCTAGCGCACTTCCACTCCTTAAAAACATCTATAAAGAAGAATCCAATAAGCCAAGTGTTAAGATTTATGAAGGTTTGGATGGAACAAAGCAGGTGTATTTTAATACAATATGGATGTCAAAAACCGAAGTACTATTCTTTAGTTCAGTAAAAAAATTAATAAGCCTATACCCAAATATTCTTGATTCCTGGGTTGACCATCTTCAAAAAGAAAAAATTTCCACGAAAGAATTAATAAACCCAGAAAGAGAAGATATTATATATGGTATAAATAGTTATATTAACAATAACAATAATTTACAAGAAATACGTATAATCCCAAAGGGGATGAAAAGAAAATTCACAGACTCAGATCATGCTATATTTGACGATAAATTAATGTTTGTTACACTTGAAGGGAAAATATTTACCACTGTAATAAAAAACAAGACACTTGCAGACTCGATGCGAACATTGTTTTACCTGGCGTGTGAAAAAGCTACTCCTGTTGTAGACTTTGTCATAAAAAACAAAGAGGAGTACCCGGAGCTCTATAGAAAAATTGAAGCAAAGCAAAAAAAAGATAGAGAGGAAAAACAAAATTCATAACAAGTGATTTATAAAAAAACACCTATTTCTCGGTGTTTTTCTTATTTTAGTCATTCTTATTCGGTCACCCTTCCACCATAGTCTCCAGTTTCTGTGTTTACTAACACTTTTTCTCCTTCTTTTATAAAAATAGGTGCTTGAATCGTTAAATCATTTTCCAACACAATCTCTTTTGTCACATTACCACCTGCCGAATCCCCTTTTACGGCTGGCGGTGCAGTTTTTACCGTATATTGCACTTTAATAGGAAGTTGAATTGCAACAATACCTTCTTCATGAATTACCGCAATAACATCCATACCCTCCTTTAAATACCGTGACTCATCTTCCAAAACATCTGCAGAAACATCTATAGTTTCATACGTTTCTTTATTCATAAAAGAAAACATCTCGCCATTTTTATATAAATATTGCATGGTTTGCCGACTTACCTGAACCACGTCTACGGTTTCTCCGCTTTTGTAGGTAATTTCAATCGTCTTTCCTGCGCTTATACTTTTCATTTTTGTTTTAGTAAACGCACTTCCTTTTCCCGGGTTTACAAAACTAAAATCGGTAACCACATATAAGTCATTATTGTGGCGAATGACGGCGCCTTTTTTGATAGCTGTTGTGTCTGCCATATAAAATTCAGTTACTATATATCATGATACTATCACGTTTTGAATATCTTTACAACCAGTAAACAGTTGCACGACACGATCCACACCAAGCGCAATGCCGGCACATGTTGGTAAATTATTTACTGCGTCAATAAAACTACCATCAATGTCGTACACTGGTTTGTTGTTTTTTTCTCGAGTTTTTTGCTCTTTTTTAAAACGATCATATTGCTCTACTCCATTTGTGAGCTCAGAAAACGCATTGGCAATTTCTATGCCGTGAATATACACCTCAAACCGCTCGGCATATCGACTATCTTTATCTGAAAGCTTTGCCAGCGCCGCCATTTGCGCCGGATATTCATAAACAATAGTTGGCACATCTTTTCCTAATTCTGGTTCAATATAATTTAAAAATATTCTAAAAAACAAATCCTCAAATGATTCTTGTTTTGATGGGTTAAAACCTTTTTTAATGGATAATTCAAGTAGTGCTTCCTGCGTAAGATATTCGTCTAAATTAATACCAAGATATGTTTGCCAAAGTTCTTTCATCGAGATGCGGTTCCATGAAGAAAAGTATGGAATATGTTTTTGAGTTGTTTTTGCTAACTCTAAAAATAACATCTCAACATCGTTCATTATTTGTGTGTAATCACATGCGGTTCTATACCACTCTAACATGGTAAATTCTGGATAGTGATTTCCACCAAAGCTTTCGTAATCTCTAAAACATTTTCCTAAATAAAAAATGGTGGTATACCCTGCGGCAAGAAGTTTTTTCATTGCAAATTCGGGAGAGGTGTGCAAAAATCGCTTATATGCTTTCCCATTCTCATCGTGAACATCCACCGTCATTGGAGATAAATACGGCTCTTGGCCAGGAAGTCGCATAAGTAGTGGTGCATCAACTTCACAAAATTTTTCTGACCAAAAAAACTCACGGATGGTTTTTATTATCTGCCATCGCAAATCCAAGATATGTTTTTGTGTCGCAATTTGGTCAAATGTGTACATAATACCATTATGCTAACAGAATATAGTATTTTACGCAAACAAAAAACCACCAAAATAGGTGGTGTGAAACAAATAAAGAACAGAGGTATTTTGTCCTATTTAGCATGGACTAGGACACACCGCTAAAATACTTGAGTAAATATCTTGCCCAGAAAATGTTTCAAGCTGATGCGTAAATTCATCAGCAAGCTCATTTGCTACACTATCATATACCAAAGGATCGTCCCACGTGTTTCTTGGGTCAAGAACCTTTTCACTAACTCCAGGACATGTGATTGGTACAGAAAACTTAAATCGTTCATCAATACGATACTCAACCTCATTAAGCAACCCAGACACGACAGCGTTTATAATAGCACGAGAAACAGCAATGTCCATACGATTCCCAACACCAAATGGTCCGCCACTCCAACCAGTATTTACCAAATACACCTGGGTTTTATACTCTTTGATTTGCTTACTAAAGAGATCGAGGTACACCTTTGAGCTGTGTGGCATAAACGGCGCACCAAAGAAACGAGAAAACGTAGACTTTGGCGTTGTTATATCTGTTTCAGTCCCAGCTAACTTACTTGTATATCCAAGCAAAAACCACAGAAGGGCCTGATCGTGGTTTAACTTTGCTACCGGCGGTAACACCCCATTTGCATCAGCTGTAAGGAAAATAACAGAGTTTGGGTGCCCCCCTTTTCCACTTTGCTCAACATTCCCTAAATGAGAAAGTGGGAATGATACACGTGCATTTTCTGTAAGACTTGTGTCAGCAAAATCAAGAACGCCGTTTTTATCCATTTTTGCATTCTCTATAATTGCCCCATTTTCAGTATGTGACCCACTTCTGTGAAATGCATGCCAAATTCCAGGTTCTTTTTCTTTCGAAAGGTGGGCAAGTTTGGCATAACACCCACCCTCAAGATTAAAAATACCATTTTCCATCCATGCATGTTCGTCGTCACCAATAATTGGGCGGTGCACATCCGTAGAAAGTGTAGTTTTTCCTGTACCAGATAAACCCAAAAATAATGTGGTATCACCATCTTTACCCATGTTGGCACCACAATGCATTGGCAAAATACCAAAATGAGGTAACCAATAATTAGCGTAGGTAAATGCCATTTTCTTTATCGCACCGTAATACGCACACCCAGAAACAACACCAACACCACGATTCATGTCGGTGGCGATTACCATGTTTCCACCAAATTCAGGAACATGCAACTCATTATCTGGTAATACTAAAATAACAAGTCTCTTATTACGCAACGTACTTACGCAACTCTCTGCCGTTACTTTACGAAACATGTTATCGGCAAAAAGCCCAACACTTGTCTTGTTTGTAATCACTCGGACAGGAATAGCACATTCGTCTTCGGCTCCTATCATGCGATCAACAACAACCACATTTCTTAATGATTCCAACCGTCTTACCATATTCTCCAGGACAGCATCGAATGTACTGCGATTCATAGGATTATTAGTTGGTGATTCCCAGTCAATATACTCCTGTGACTCTCCTCCAGAAACAATATATGTTGCTTTTGGGTTTCTTCCTCTGGAATGATCTGGTGCAGTCCGAGCAAGCGCCCCACACTGCGTAAGTAACAACTCTTGACCTGCAAGCGACCTTATAATTAAAAGTTCACGAGAATCTTCTTTTAAGCCCTTTTCATTAGCAAGAGTGTCCAATCGTCTGTGTAATTCATTCATACAACTCTCCTTTAAAGTGAAATTAATGGAACACGATGCTAGTATACCACAATTTATTTATTTTCTATCAATAACAAAATATTGGTGCTATTGACATACTTTCTTGTTTCTTTTATACTTGTTACACATATGCGGATGTCGTATAATGGCTTATTATCTCGGCCTTCCAAGCCGATGATGCCGGTTCGATTCCGGTCATCCGCTCTTGGCAGACATATGCCCTTACTATAGCGGGATAGAGCAATTGGCAGCTCGTCGGGCCCATAACCCGAAGGTTCCAGGTTCGAGTCCTGGTC
>PBBY01000014.1 GCA_002716765.1 Candidatus Magasanikiibacteriota bacterium | reverse complement strand
CTATTGCGGGCATGTAGCTCAGTCGGTTAGAGCGCAACACTGATAATGTTGAGGTCCCAGGTTCGATTCCTGGCATGCCCACTAAAAAAACACATAACAAGTAATATGTGTTTTTTATTTGCTTTTTTTTGTATTTTAGTATATAATAGGGCAAAAATACTATCGATTTAGACAATAATATTGACAATACATCGTTGCCAGAACAAGAGAAAAGGTATGAATCCAATGTGGCCGCTATGCTAAACGAAGAAGAACCGCACAGTTCTCGTGTCGGCAAGGCGGGATTATTTTTCTTGGAGGCAATAAAAGTGCTTGTGCTTGCCGGCATTACTATTTGTTTTGTTCGGTATTTTTTATTTAAACCATTTATTGTCAAAGGGGAATCCATGGTACCAAACTTTCATCCAAATGATTACCTTATTATAGATGAGCTCAGTTATCGTTTTCGTGAGCCAGTCAGAGGAGAGCCGGTAGTATTTCGTGCACCGTTAGACTTGCAAAAAGATTATTACTTAAAACGACTCATTGCTTTGCCAGGAGAAAGGGTCCATATAGAGAATAACAGAGTCATTGTGTACAACGATGTTCACCCAAAAGGGATGGTGGTAAAAGAGGAGTATTTGGTAGAAGATACTCCTGGGGCCGTTAGTTACACTCTTGGACCAAACCAATATTTTGTTTTAGGAGATAACCGAGATGCCAGTTTTGACTCCAGAAGATTTGGTCCAATTGGCAGAGACGCCATTGTCGGAAGAACTTGGGTTCGTGGCTGGCCACTCAACAGATTAGATGTTTTTGAAGTTCCAGAATATAATTTATAACCATAATTGTTTTACTTTATGCCACCAAAAAAAGCAGCAAAAAAGACCGCAACTAAAAAACCTGCAGCAAAAAAGAGCGCTGCAAAAAAAACTACGACCTCAGATGCAAAAAAACGAGTAAAAGTATATGAAACAGTACGAGGAATGAAAGATATTAAACCATTAGATGGTCATTATTGGGTAAGGATGTTTCATGCTATGCAAAATATTTGCAAAGCATATGGCTATTCATATGCAGAAACACCGGTATTAGAAGCGGCGCAGCTGTTTGTAAAATCTATTGGAAAAGGAACCGATGTGGTAGACAAAGAAATGTATTCTTTTGAAGATAGAGATGGAAACAAAGTGGCAATGCGACCAGAATTTACCGCTGGTTTTGCTAGAAGTTTTGTAAATCACGGATTATTTAGTTTACCACAACCAGTTCGTATGTGGACACAAGGTCCGTTATTTCGCTACGATAGACCACAGGCCGGAAGATATAGACAATTTCATCAATTTGATTGCGAGGTAATAGGAGAGCGTGACCCTGTTATAGATGCAGAACTTATTGCTATTTCATATAATTTTTTGCGTGATTTGGGTATTAGTGCAGAAGTGTATATTAATAGTATCGGTACCCCAGAAGACAGGCAAAATTACACTATTGAACTAGTCGGTTACTTACGAAGTAAAAGAAGTTACTTGTCCGAAGAGTCTCGTAAAAGAATTACAAAAAATCCATTACGTATTTTAGATTCAAAAGACGAAAAAGATCAAGAAGTTATTCAAGAAGGACCGCAAATTATAGATTGGCTTTCTCAGGAATCAAAACAGTTTTTTATGAAGGTCTTGGAATATTTAGACGAATTACAGATTCCATATGTATTACAACCAACACTCGTTCGTGGGTTAGATTACTATACCGATACAGTTTTTGAATTATACACCGAATCTAGTGATCACGGTTCTCAAAGTGCATTAGGTGGGGGAGGTCGATACGATGGATTGGTAGAACTTTTGGGTGGTAAAGAACAAACACCAGCAAGTGGTTTTGCTATTGGTTTAGAGAGAGTTATTTTAGCGCTCAGAGAAATAGAGCGCAACGAAAAAAAACAAGATAGCACAGAAAAAAAAGAACGGTCAGGAATATTTTTTGCACAACTTGGTGAGCAAGCAAGGAGAAAGTCATTAAGAATAATAGAGGATTTACGAAGGAATGGCATATTCGTCCATTCGAGTATTTCAAAAGGATCACTACGTGCTCAGTTAGAAATTGCCGATAAAGAAAACTGCAGCCATAGTGTTATTTTGGGACAAAAAGAAGCACAGGATAATACGGTAGTAGTCCGAGACATGGATTCTGGTATTCAAGAAATAATAGATCAAAAAAAGCTTGAATCATATTTGCGCAGTCTTATAAAAAATACCTAACATTTAACTTTAAGACTGTAAAAAATAGCGTGTAAGATGGGCCTGTGTATAACAATAGTGTTCATTTGACTTTTTAGTTTTTTTTGTGTATTATATATATATTATTTATTAATTCTCCCCAGAAAGAGAGGTGAATTGTGTGTCAGAAATCAAAAGAAAAAAGAATGAATCATTTGAAGCATTTTTCCGTCGTGTAAAACAGCAATGGTTAAAGTCTGGAACCATACTTCAGGCAAAAAAAGTACAGTTTTTTACTCCTAAAAAAAGTAAAGGCGAACAACGAAAGAAGATGGTAGAACACTCAAAAATGGTTTCAAAAACAAAATACTTGCAAAAAATTGGTAAATTACCACCAGACGACAGAAAAAGAAAGTTCTAATTGGTAATACTCTTGTCATAATATCCTAAACTTTATGCCTGTCCGACAAGACATAATAAATGCTAGAAATACCGCAATGAAGCAAAAAGATACCGCAGCGCTGAATGTTCTGCGGATCTTGTATTCGGCAATTAAAAATGCAGAAATAGACGCAGGCCACGAATTAAACGACGAAGAAACTGGATTAATTATAAAAAGGCAAGTAAAGCAGCTACGAGAAGCGGTAAATGATTTTACCAAGGGTAACCGACCAGATTTAGTAGAAAAAACAAAATCAGAAATCGATGTTATTTCCCCATTCCTTCCAGAAGAAATGTCCGATGAACAACTGCAACAAATTGTTCAAAGTGTGGTAAAGTCAATGCCAAGCGAAACAAATATAGGAAAGGTAATGGGTGCGGTGATGCAACAAGTAAAAGGAAAAGCAGACGGCTCAAGAGTTCGCGATTGTGTAGAAAAAACAATTTCAGTGTAACAGTGTTATTTATTTTTAAGAGTCCCAGGTCCCATGCTCCCTTGGATTCAACAATATATGTATATGAATAAAAAAACTATTGCGATAGTCATGTTTAGTATTGCGGTGGTTTTTTTATTTGTATTTACGCCATCGCCTACTTTTGCACAAAATGATCCTGCACCAGATGTGTTTGGAGTAACAGATTTTGATGAAAGTGGTACTGTTTTGGTGTCCACAGATATTCGAGTTATTATAATGAGAATTATAAATGTATTACTCGGACTTCTTGGGATAGCTATGCTTGGTATTGTTATTTATGGCGGGGCACAAATCATGTTTTCTGGTGGAGCCGAAGATAAAATAGTAAATGGAAAAAAGATTATAGTAAACGGTGTTATTGGTTTGGCTATTACACTTTCAGCTTTTACCATTGCCCAGTTTGTATTAAATAAGCTCAGTGCCGCAACTGGAACGGGTCGTACCCAAACTGGACTTCGGGGTCCAACACCACCAGAAGAATTAACGTTTACCGCAAGTGGTGCTTTGGGAAGAGTAATCAAAGATCATTACCCAAACAGAGGGCAAACCGACGTTGCCAGAAATACCAGTATTTCTATCACCTTTACAGAAGCTGTAGATCCGGCAAGTATTATACTAAATACAAATAATTCTTGTGAAAAAGATAATGGCGAAGAAGGTTTGGATGGCGAAGATTTTATTCCACAAGACCTTAATGTGCCAAATAATGGGTGTAAAAAGATTGTGGTTGTAGAAGATGGTGAAAATATACAAAAAGACAAACCGTTTTATGGTGGGTGTTTAGGTAATGGCGCAGAAGCGGTTTGCGACACGGTAAATACCGCAACAATTCGTATTCAAAAAGCAGACGATGAAGAAGGTCCACAATTTAATGAGGCAGGAGACTTAATAGAGAATCCTCGTTTACCAGCCATTGTCTATGCATCTTACGAGGGTGCTAATCGTGAAGTAAAAACATTTCGTATAAAACCAATAGAGAATTTAGGAAGCCCAGAAGAACATGTGTGGCATAAGGTAGAAGTGTGGGGAACCGGTACAGAAGATGGAGTAGAATTTGGAGTAAAAACAGCACGAGACACCAATGCTTTTGGTGCGGATCCAGACAATCACTATATGTGGGAATTTGAAACTGGCACCAATATAGACACGACACCCCCAACTGTCGTAAGTGTGTATCCAGCGGTAGGTAGGTCAATTCCACGTAATGACACGGTAAGTATTACCTTTAGCGAACCTGTGGATCCAATGGAAGTGCAGGGTACACTATCCCAGGACTCTTCGTTTCATAATATGATATTTGGTAATGCGGATGTAAGTGGTGAATGGAAAATTTCAAATGGCTATAAAACTGTAGAATTTTACTCGGATCAGGCGTGTGGAAAAAACACGTGTGGTGATACGGTGTACTGTTTACCTGTTGCAGATATTGCTGCAGAATATGAGGATTATGAAATCCTTGTACGAACTGCAACACCACAACAAAACGCCGCCGCGTTTGCCGGAATCTCACCGGGTGTTATGGATATGGCTGGAAATATGTTAGATGGGGGTGATGATGGAGTAAATGATGGGAAACCAGTGGTTGGAGACAAAAAGGTGGTGGGAGAAAATGAGAGAGATCCAGATAATTACCACTGGGAGTTTGAAGTAAGAAATGAAATTGATTTACAACCACCATATATAAAAACAGTAACACCGCTTGTAGACGCGCAAGATGTAGGGGAGCGAGCAGCGCTAAAAGTAACATTTAGCAAAGTAATGCAATTACAAACATTATATGATGTGGGTATAGAAGAATACGGGGGAGCAGAAGTAAATTTAGCAAGTATTTGGAAGCGTCCTACTTTTGAGAGGTCTTGTGATCAAAATAATCCTTCAAACTGTCATACAGAAATGACGGTACAACACAGAGTGTTTGGTCCACAAGGAAAAGATTTGTATTATGCGATTACCACTACTAGTACTATGAAAAGTAGTACAGGAAACTGCTTTTATCCTGGTTTTGGGCCAGAAAACCAAAACTCAGATTGCGCAGTTACATATAGTCAAGAATTCCCTTATTTGGTAGAGTCAGTAACTGACTGTATTCCTACAGAGGAGGCTGTTGCAATTAATGCCCCTAATTCGGCCAATAACGATACCGGATGTGCATATACAATAAACTTGCAAAACAATGAAAACATGCAACCAGACCGAGACACGTGTGTTGAACATTTGCAGGATCCGGGCATTAGTCCACCTTCAGGCCAACCGGGTCAATAACCTAAAAACTATCTTTTACACCTAAATTACCGATTTTTATACATTTACTTTACGAAAAACGTATGCACACGAAAAAAGCTATCACTATTTCACAAATACTTTTACTTTGTATTGCTGGTGCCATAGTTTTGTGCTCGTTATTTTTTGTATCGTTTCCGGTTCACGCCCAACAAGCACCTCCAGACGTTTTCGGTGTCACAGATTTAGATGAATCAGGAATTGCGCTAGCAAATACAGATGTTCGCGTTATTATTACCAGAATAATAAATGTATTTTTGGGACTTTTGGGTATTATTGCTGTTGGATTTATTTTATACGCCGGATTTAACTGGATGACCGCTGGTGGCAATGATGACAAAATTACACAATCAAAAAAGATTTTAATAAACGCAACCATTGGTCTTGTTGTTGTTATGTCTGCCTTTGCAATTGCGTCTTTTGTGTTAAATAAACTTAAATCAGCCATAATAGATCAAGCCGCCCAAGAAAGAGTGGTTCAAGGGTGTGAAGGGTTTGATTGTGGTAATATACCTGCCGGAGGAGCTGTAGACAGATGTATTGGCGACCTTTTTGTAGTAAAAAGCATTTCTCCAAGTACAGAACACGAAATAGACAAAGAAACAGGATTGCAAAACATAACTGTTCGTGCTGTATTTAGTAATCCAATCAGTCAAGAAGTTAATGTAGAACAAGTGTTAGCCCTAAATCGGGAAGGTGAAGATGGGGGTATCGCACCAAGAGAGGCTCGTTTTGTAGAGGATAGTAATAGGCAGGTAGTTGAGTTTACATTTAACGAAGGAAGTCAAACATGTTTGCCAGGAGATGAAGCTAATCAGCAAGATTCATGTCTTAATACTTCTAATAATGAAAAATACATAATACAAATTTCTGAAGCTATAAAAGATGAGAACGGCGCTGGTTTGGTGCAAGATTTAGAAAATGAGGATGGGGATCTTCCTGTTGGTTGTCCTAACTTTACTTTCCCGTTAACAACAGATTTTAAAGTTGGACAAGCTGCAATAGACCAAACTCCACCAGAAATAGCAGACATACAAATAGGTGGAAATACCGAGGATAATGCTGGTGATATAGGAATTATTTTACCACTTGGTGTAGAATACCCCATTAGTACCAGTATTCAAGATAGAAAAAATGTTGGTAATTTTGATCAAGGTGGAATTGGGTATGTTCATCTTAATATAGCTGGAAATGTTGAATATAACTATTATGATGGTCTGTTGGTTAACCATCCAGATGTCGCCGATCCGCCACAAGATCCTGTTGAACTTGATTATTTACAAGGATCTCATGGGCCATACGAAATGGATTTTAGTTTTACGCCAGGGCTTGGTATGCAAACTCCAGCAGTGTACACCGTTACAGTTACTACTTTTGACGTGGATGGAAATAGCGCAGAAAAAACATCGTCTTTTACACTAGTCGGAGAAGATTGTAACAATAACATTCAAGATCCAGGAGAAACCGGAATAGATGTGGGTGGTCCGTGCTTGGCAGACGCGGATGATGCTTGTAATAATAATGCCGAATGCGCTTCTGGTTTGTGTGAAAATAGTCAATGTGTAGCAAAACCAATTATTTTAGATGTACTACCATCTTGGGATGGGGCGGTTGGAGATATTATTACGGTCTGGGGAAGATATTTTGGAGATCAAAAAGGAGATAGAAATTTAGAATTTGTTCATATTGGCGAGAATGAAGTAGAAACAGTATATGATGCTGATTTTACTCTTTGTGGAGATCCTTCTGGAGCGTGGCAAGACCATCAAATTATAGCAGCGGTTCCTGCGGGTCTACCTGACAATGGTTCAGTTTATTTACAAATTACAAATGAAGATGATGGTGGGGAAATAATTGAAGAAACAAGCATAGACGATAGAGGAAGAAATTCATATTTTGCTATAAACAATGTTTCTCGGCCTGGAATTTGTTTTGTCGCAGCACAAAATAATCAACAAATACCAATACAAAATGCGTTTTTAGGACAGGATGTTGTTGTGAGTGGAGTAAATTTTGGCAACAACCAAGAAGAAGGAGATAATTTATATTTTGGTAATAATGATATTATTGGAAGCGTGTCCACTTGGACAGACAGTCTGCTAGAAACTGGTATTCCAACCATACAGCCTTCCAGAATTCCTGTTTTTTTGGATAATCAGATCGGTGGTGATGTAAAAAGAAGTAATGCCTACTTTTTAGAACTTGCTGGAGATTTGGCACAAATAACACCAATTGTTACTTCCGTTGATCCGCAGTCTGTTACAGACGGTAGTCTTATAACAATTACCGGAGAAAACTTTGGCAATAGGGTTGGTGTGGTTGCAATCCATACAACTCAAGCTGGAGCAATAGAATGTGCAAATGACCCTAACCCTGGAGATGAATGTTTTATCTTAACACCACCGCCTTTAGAAAATTGTAGTGGTGATTTATGGAATGACACAGAAATTATCATGCAAGTCACAGATCTTAATGGGTTGGACATTGCAGCTAATATTTATCATATTGCCGTACAATCAAATGCACAAGTTTCAAATGCAGATATTACTTTTGAAGTAAAAGAAGGTCAACCAATGCCGGGAATTTGTAGTATTACACCTAACAAAGGTCCGGCACCACTTCCTAATGATAACGATGGAATTACCATAGAAGGAGTAAACTTTGGTGCTGAACCAACGGTATACTTTTGGACAAAAGGTTCAGATAGTAATGATTTTAGTACTTGGCTTTCTTCTGTCGACCCGCTTCCTGGTGATATACAAGATCCTGTTATTCAAGAAGCAAATAATACAGAAATCGTAACACTTCTCCCAGAAAAAGATGGATACTCTATGCAAACAGGGTTTATTAAAGTTGCAACAGGTGAACCAGAAAATGAATTAGTAAGCAATGGTGTAACATATACCGTAGAAGATTGTCGAGAAGAAAATGTTAGTGCTCCAGGAGTTAATTATCGATGTTGTGAAGATGGTTCAGATGCTGGTGTCTGGCTTTCTGGACAAAATCTTTGTGCCGGAGAAACCAGAGAAGCAGGCTATGTGTGGCGATTTAGCACCGGCTGGATTCCAGAATTACCAAGAGTGTTAGAGCAATGCGATATTGCTTGTGTAACTATAGACAGAGAAGATGATTGCAACGAAACTCCAAAATGTTCGTGGAATAGTGGTAGTTGCGAACAAGATGAAATTATTTCTCAACCATCCCCAACACCATGGAGAAGTTGGCAAACAGTTGACCGTAATAATACCTGCCTAAATGCAGAAGTGCAGGTTGCTTTTAATACAGAAATGAATCCAGGAACTGTTACTAAAGAAAATGTCCGGTTATATACATGTGAAGATGATCAGGGTCAGCCAGATTGTTCAAGGAAAGTGCGTATAAACAGTGTCGAAGATGCATTTCAGCCATCTTTAGAAAATAAAACACTAACTATTTGGGAAGATGGGTTGGCTCCAGAAACATGGTACCATGTAGAGTTATCAGAAAATATTCAATCAGAACAATTTATTAGAAGTGGTGGTGAGCTCCAACTAAAAAATCTTCCTTTACAGAAAACCAGAGGTTGTGGTGGGGATACTGCATATTGCTTTGATTTCAAAACAGGTCCCGAAGGTAGTTCTTGTGAAATTGCTGCAGCTGGAATTAATCCGCCAGAAAAAACAACAACATTTTTGGGCTATTTACAAGATCCTAGATACCCAAGACAGGAGGTAGCTTTTGGAGTAATACCATCAAATCCATTATATTATTTTGTCTTTGGTTTGGCAGATCAAGCATGTACCGTTATTGGTGTAGATGGCTTTGATTGGCAGTGGGCTCCGGAACAGGGGGGTAGCAACTACGCTAAAGTGCAGATTTCTGCGGTAGCGGGACAATACACCGATTCTCGTGTAATAGTCCAAGCTAAAAAGAATACTGTTCCAAGCCCGGGAACTGTGTCAATTACAGCAACCACATCAACACCTAGCCGGGATATAGTCGCGGAAAGTGAATTAACTATTGATTTAAGTGATCCAAAAGTAATTAATTTTTGGCCAGATTGTTCTTATGCTTGTGTGAATGTGTCACTTGGTATAGAGTTTAATCAAGAA
Organism: Candidatus Magasanikiibacteriota bacterium; assembly: GCA_002716765.1. Classification (GTDB taxonomy): domain Bacteria; phylum Patescibacteriota; class Patescibacteriia; order Magasanikbacterales; family UBA922. The sequence goes on along the minus strand of PBBY01000014.1, from coordinate 38,909 downwards.
ATGATGAGTGATACAGTGCAAAATGGTATTAGATTGCAAAAATGTACTTCGGAAACGTGTGCACAAACAAATGAAGATCTTGTTCTTAATTTTCAAAACTTAAATAATTCAAAAGTAGAATATAGATTTAATCCGACGAATGAATTAGAATCAAATACCTGGTACAAAGTCACCGTTCCAACCACTATTCGGGCGATTGGTGGGTATACAGATGATGGTTCTGAGATTCCAGGTGTCTTAATGAAAGAGGAGTTTTCTTGGAGATTTAGAACAAAATCAGGGGAAGGCGAAGCAGCCCGATGTGTTATTGATTCTGTAAGAATTATTCCAACCCCGTTTACTGCAGGAGATATAGGTCAAATAACAGGATACTCTTCTATTCCGGTTTCAGAGCCAGATGCCTGTAATTTGGCTGGTCAAGAATTAGATCCATGGAAATATGGTTGGGAATGGCGTACAGAAAATGACATTCTTCAAACATCAGAAGGTTTTTTAGCTGGTGATGTCGCAGAAATAACTAATTTAAAAGGTGATCTTTCTGCTGTTTCACCATATTGTGACGAAACGTGTACATTAAAAGGAAGTGAAGTAACATCAAGTACTTATCATTCTTTGTCCGGGGCGCTTTGTGGAAATGGTACAGTAGACGCCGGAGAGGATTGTGATATAGCAATTCAAGAAGAAGTGCCAGGAGTAAGTTGTGGTTACGATTGTTTACGACCGGGGAATGAAGTCAGTGGAGAACAAGATTCTCAGTGCGGCAACGGCATTGTTGAACAAGTAGTCGGAGAAGAATGTGATGATGGAAATAGTGATAGCGGTGATGGATGTTCTGCAACATGTACCAATGAAGGGGCTGAATTTACAGACAGTGGAGTGGGACAAGATCCATGGTGTGGAAGTGGTGAAGTTACTTCAGGAGAAGAGTGTGAACCTTCTCTTGGTTCAGGTTGTTCTAATCAATGTCTAAACATAGGATCTCCACTTTCTGGTGTTTGGTGTGCTGCAAATGATCTAGAAAATGGAATAGACGCGTGTAATTCAACAGTAGGTGATGATACTGATATTAGTGGAAAAACAATCTGCGGAAACGGAGAACTAGAAGATGGAGAAGAGTGTGAGTTTAACGAAAACGGAAAACTTATAAGTGTTGGAGGAATTAACGGGTCAACTGTTATTAACAATTTAGACGCAGCACGTCATTGTAATAATAGATGTTTATTGCACAGTCTTTGTAATGAAGACGGGGCTTTGCTTGCGGATATACCAGCAGTAGAAAATGGTGGAGTTGGGTGTAATCCAGATGATAGCGATGCGTGTGTCGCTGGAAGTTGCAGAATAGTCGGATCATCTGTGTTATATAGCGAAAGATCAATTTGTGGAGATGGGGAAACTGGTCCTGGAGAATTTCTTGCATGTGAAATAGGTAATCCGCAACAACAAAGATCTGTAGAAAATCCTGTGCAACTTGTAACTGCAGTTGGAGAAGGAGTGCTTAATCCGATTAATTTAGCACAAGAAGCAAGGATTATTGCTACAGCAGTTAGTATAAAAGGAGAAAATAATAACTATAATAATCTCACAGAACAGGTTGAGGGAACTGGTGAGTATAGTCTACTTTGTGGCCATACCGAAACAGCCGAAGAAAATACCTGTATAAATAATCCGGTAAATCAAAAAGGTGTTGGTGCAAATTCTTGCTGTTATGATAGGATGCACAGAACACAAGAAAATCCACAAAATAATAAAATAGACGCTTGTCCAAATTCAGCAATATACGTGGAATTTATTGATCAAGGATTTATTGATAAGTTTTCATTAGAAGGAAATGTTATCCTTGCCGAAGAAAAAGATGTTTGTGCAAATGAAAAAGAAGAGGTTACTGATCTTGTATTTCTTGCAAACGGACAAGCGCCTCCAGACGATTTAATAAGTTCAGAAGGATTTTTTAGAAAAATATGGAATGGTATTAAAACATTTTTTGCACGATTATTTGCAACACCAACTCATGCAGATAATCCATCGTCATTGGATCCTAATAAAAAATGGTGTGTAAGTGAAATAGGAATAACACCAGAAGTACGAAATGTTATTTCAGGTAACGAAGAAGGTGGGCCGCATACAACTAGCACCATTAATATTATTTTAGAAGATGTACTAAAAACACAGACGAAGTATGCTGTAATTCTTAAAGGTGGAATAGACGGAATAACAGACACAAAAGGGGTGGGTATCCGAGGTGCTCAAATTCTTCAAGGAACGGCTGGGTATGGGCCAAATGATGTCTTTGTTTTTGAAACAAAAGACGAAATATGTAAAATAGATCATCTCACAGTAGACCCAGATGCATATTTATTTACCAGTCCAAATGAATCACACAGATTTGTTGCTTCAGTCTTTACTAAAGATAACGAATCAATCCAAACAACTCCTGCATACAGTTGGGAAGTAAGTTGGAGCTCAAACCGGGCATTCTTTACTATTTCCGATACCGAAGAACCGCCTAACCTGTTGGTAAAAGATATTAGCTCCACCGCCGTAGAAGGAAAAGATGATGCAAGTGTAATAGCAACGGTTACAGCAGACATTTCAGAACCCTCTGACGAAGGAAAGACTTTTGCTGCAATAACAAAACTAGAATCACTCTTTTGTGAAAACCCGTGGCCAGGAAATGGTGATGCAAGTTATAAGGATTCTTATCACAATTTGAGTATGTCATATTGTGCCGATGCCGGACTTCAAGGAGATAAAGATGATGATTTACCGTTTTTAGGTGAGCTAGAGTTGGGTTCTCTGCTTTTAGATGGTCAATTACAATACAGTGGTGATGTGAATGAGCAACAAACGACACAACTTTTGACCCACCAAGACACACTGCAAAGAAAACTCTTTACCGATACACAAAAAAATGATGATGCTATTGGTATACAAATATTCCCAAATCCAAACGCCCTAACCGCGCAAGGTTGGGTTGCAGAAAAATTTCCATCTTCAAATTTATCCCAGGCAAATATTGCTGGATACGACGCGGTAACAGACGGAAATTCCTATTATATAAATGCCATGAATATAGTAAAAGAAGGTGGCCGATACAAGATTTATAATAATATTTATCTTTTTACCATAAATGTTGGCGCACAAGAAAATACCAAAAATGTCTTCAACCAACTTATGAGTTCGCTTGAGTTTAATACTAATTTTTCCGAAGCTGGCCGATGTTTGGTTGAAGGTGCTGGCTCGAATGGTGATTTTGCTGACGATACTCAAGTAGAAGCATTGGAAAAATATGATCCAATTTATGATCAAGATGATAACCCTTCTCATGTATTGGCACAAACAGTAGATATAGTTTGTAACACAGACTTTGATTGTAAAGATGGGTCTGGGTATCCAATCGAAGGTACAAACGGGGTCTGTTCCAATGCAAAAACAAAGTTTTTCCGTGATTTAGGTCGGTTGCAAGCGGTAAAAGAAACGCAGCAAGCGCTTGGCGCGTACCACGACAGAGAAGGTGTGTATCCACCACTTCTTGGTGGAACTTATATTCCACAATATACAAATACACAATGGCCATCTTGGGGAAGACTTTCTCAAATTATTGGTGCACCACTACCATTTGATCCAATTAGTAGATGGACAACTTGTGGGAAGTGTAGTGAAAGACAATATAGTGAGTGTTTTGATGTTAGTTCTGTTGGGCTTAAAATACAACAAGATAATCCAGAAGTGGTATACGGGGATATTAGTGGTGATGGTATGTTAAAGGTTGACGATATTGCATGTTTTGAGGAATTTATAGGAGCTGGTGGTAGTGATGGTGATCTTGCGGAAGTTTGTATAGATGAACCAGATATTCCTTTTTGTGTGAAATGCCCAAACCATAACGAAGTCGCTGATATTGATGTGGATTGTGACGGAAAGTTTACAGAAAAAGATGCAGAACTTGTTTTGGTTATTTTAGATAATAATCAAGCATACCCTGAAGATATAGATAGTAACAAGAATGAGATTATTGATTGTCATGAGTCTAAAGTGGTTTCTGCAACTATTGGTGGCTCCGTTTTTGTCTCCTCATATCAAGATGGGTCCTGGATAAATACACCAAATCAGCTTGTAAACCCAACTATTCAAGCCACACTGGTTGAATATTTGGAAAATAATGCAGAAATTAAAACAAATCAAAATTTTGTAGAACATTTTACTCAGGTTGATACTATTTGTAATACAGAAAGCACAATGATTTCTGCCGCCTGTTACAAAGACGAAGAATGTGTTGGAGAAGGAAATACATGTGAATTAGTAGATGGGCAAACATGTTGGAATCCAATTGAAACAGAATTTATTTGCCCACGGTCAATGAGTGTAAATGAGTATGAAGTTGAAAATACTACAAAATATACCCTTCATATACCGTTTGAATTCTTTAACATAGATAATTCTTCTGTAATAAATAGTGCTGGCACAACATTTATAGATGACTTTATAACACAAACACCACAAGAAGATGTCACCACACAAAGATGGTGTGCGGCAGAGCAAGTATATAGCGCACTTGGCGGGCAGTGTGGTGATGGTGTAATAAATCAAAGTGAAGAATGTGATCCACCAGGAAGTGTACATAATAATGGTGGAGAAGGAAAAATAGAGGGAAGATGTAGTGAAAATAATGCTGATACGTGTTTTGATGATGGTGATTGTGGAGAAGGTAACACCTGTCTTGGTTTTTGTGAAAATAATATTACAGAATATTGTAGCGATAATGATGAGTGTAATGGGGGTGGAGACTGTGTCCAACCACAAAATAATTCGGTATCTTGCTCAAACAACAATCTTGAGGCTGCGGTAAAAGTATGTCAACCAGACTGTACTTACACAGAGCCAGTGTGTAGAGGGCTTGTAGCGGTGTGTGGAAACGGAATTATTGAAGGGGACGAAGATTGTGATGATGGAAGGCTAAATGGTCAGTATGGACAGTGTAATAGTGAGTGTAGTGGTATAAGCGCAGCTGGTTTTTGTGGAGACCTAACAGTACAGCCAGAAGAATTGTGTGAACAAATTACTCATATTGATTTTGTGGATGTTTGGGATAGTGAAGAAGACGATGAAGAGGGGGAGGGTGTTAGTTATAGATATAGATATAGAACACGCTATTCCATCGAAGGGTTAGGTTCTGCGCTGTATGAATCAATTTTATACCCAGAAAGAAAGGACGTGATTATTGCTGGGCTTGTAGAAACATTAGGACAATATTGTGGAACAGCCGAACATGAGAATGCATTATGTTCAAACTCAGAACAATGTGCAAGAAGTAGTTGTAAAAAGTTTACCGATGACTATGGATTGTGTTGTAATGTTGGTTCTTGTGGCATGTATCCATTTGAACACCGGTGTGTAGAAAGTGGTGAGATTATAGATGGATCAAATTATCAATTATTTGGAGATATTACTGGAAATGGACTCTTGGATAATTTTGACACAGATTGTTATGCCTCACTGAACGTCGATAAAACTTGTGTAAATAATTCATCACTTTTCTTAATAGACCTTAACTGTGACGGCGAGGTAACGTCTGTTGATGGTGACTTACTTAATGGAGGTAACCCACCAGACTGTAAAGAGAGTCGTATGTTAAGTGCTGGTACGGAAATGCAGTGTAATAATGGAACGTGGCGTGCGGTAGCTGGTCAGGGAAAACCTAACGCAGAGTTAGTTGATGGTTGTTTTTATGCTAGTCCTGATCCATTTGTTTTTGAAGAAGACGTAAACTATACAATAGACCCAAGAATAAGAAATACACCTATGACGGCATGTGAAAATGATGACTGGTGTAATCTGAGAGATGGTGGTCAGGTTATTGAAGATCTTGGTATCTGTAGTTCTTTAAACGGTATTCATGGAATGTGTTGTATAGAGGGTTGCAGTTTTTGGCCAGAAGACGATGGGTGTGTTGGTGAAGGTTTTATTTATGAAGAATCTCTCTACGGATTAGGTGTAGGAGATAAGAAATGTGTTCAGGGTAGGTGGAAATCGACATGTTCTGTGCCTGAGTTAGTAAATAACGCAGCCATCTGTACAAAAAATACAGATTGTCAAAGTGGTAACTGCTCAAAACTGCCAGACCAAGACGAAGGTGTGTGCTGTGAATCAAATCAATGTGGAATGTACCCAGAAAGTGCTTCTTGTGTTGCGGCTAACAATTATTGGAAATCTCAGTTTAGTACCACTCCGCCTGGTGAACGGATAGAAGGTGGGCAGTATTCGAATGTCTTGTTTGGATTGTATCCTGAGACTGATCCAACTCCTAACTTTTCTTGTCACCAACGATACTCAAATCTTGAAGTACCTGTTGGTAATGCACAGTGGGTATGGGATATAGAACTAGATGGAGAGCCAGACACAAGTCTTAGAGCAGAATGTACCAACGACTACCAGTGCTATTCAGCATTAGGTAAGCCCAATTGTGCAAAATTACCAAACCAGGAATCAGGTATTTGTTGCCCTGATTCACAATGTGCTATTCGTGGAATAAGCCCAGATGACGAAGTGGAGTTAAGTTGTGCTTCTTATATAGGGATGAAAATAAATTCTTCCACTGTATTTACTACAACCCTTCCAGAGACTAATCAAAATATAACCTGGAGGCCTTATCAAAACTTTGATGATGGTGAGGAATATGTATGTAGAGTGGCGGGTAATAAACCAAACTGGGAGCTCATTACAGAAGGGGTTCCAGTAGGTGCTGAGGCAAGACCACACATTGGTCGTGTTAGGGAATTTTATGGTGAATCAGACTCTCTTTGTGATAATCCATTTGCCTTTGCGTTATTTGTGGGCCATGGGGTGTTTAACAGCTTATTTAACAATGCCGAAGAAATTCTTGGAAAACATTGTCAGTTTGATAAAACGGTAAGTTGTTTACAAGATTCGGACTGTAAGTATGTGCCAAGAGGTGAATTTACTACACACCTTAACAGAATAGGTGGTGCCGAGGACTTCCATATTATCAACATAGAAGATGAGGGTGAAGCTCGTAGTTACGAAGATCTTGGTCCTTGTATTGATCGGGTTGGAAATTTTGGAACACCATACTCCATAAATAAAGACTTCTCTTGTTCTTTAGATTGTCAAAATTATGGCACGTATTGTGGTGATGGGATTGTTCAAGGAATTTCAGGAGAACAGTGTGATGATGGAAATGAGGTTGATGGGGATGGGTGTAACAGGTTATGTCAAATGGATGAAATAGTCGAAGTTGCCGCCCCTCCTGGTGCTTGTGGTGATGGAGTTGTGGAATCACCAAATGCGGAAGGGAATGTTGAGGTTTGTGATTTAGGTCCACAAAATGGAATTCCATGTGAACCAGAATACTCAGAAGCGTGTTCATATTGTTCGGAGGATTGTGGAGAGGTTTTAACAGTAAGTCCAATTGCATACTGCGGTAATGGGGTGGTAGATAAACTACCAGAAACACAAATAATAAATAACCAACAACTTGCAGATTATGAAAAATGTGAGGTTGATCCAATTACAAGGCGGGTGGTAAGTTCTCCATTTACCGATCCTTTGGATCCTGACTCTTTAGGTGATGTGGTTTTGGGAGTCTTAGCACGGATCGGCGTTTTGAGTAATGATTCACCGTCACTAGACAGTGAAGATAAAATTTGTCCAGACAAAGGAGTGTACCAATGTTCATCTGACTGTAGGGAACTTATTAATAATTGTGTTAACTGTGGACTTGTCGTAGATCGAAGGGATGCGGTGCCGCAATTAAAAATACTCAACGTTTTAGAAGACCCAGACTTTGCTGGAAACTCAGAATGGGGTGGGGGTTTACTAACTTATTTTGGTAGGTTTAACTCACAACAGAGGGTGGTAACAAGGTTTTCTTGGATAGCTGAGCGTAGTAATTATTCCAACACTTTACAACTTCTAACAAGAAATCAGCGAGAAGTGTTGAATAAAAGATTGGAAACATCAGAGTTGTGTAGTGAAGAGTATGGAATTATTTTTAATCCAAAACAATTAATGTCTGATCAGTCATGGCAGGATCAACAAAAAACAACAATTAATGATGATTTACTTGCTAACAATAATTTAAGTGTTTTCCCGTATCCTGTAAACGGTGAGTCGAGGACCATGCAAAATGAGGTAACACTTTCTCCGGCCGTACCAGAAGGGACATTTAGAGTAGTGATAAAATGGAAAGAGGATTTAGAAAATGATCCAATGTTTTATGGAAATTTTTATAGTGCAAAACCTGCGGAAGGTAATATTAATAGCACTGTTGGTGCGTATGTGCCAGAGGCTTCAGAGGATTCTGGAAAGACAATACTTAGTTATTTAGACTATGGTGGAAATGCTTGTGAACAACAAAGGTTGGGAACAAGCAATTATTGGAGTAATTACTGGATTCCTTACTCGGTAGAGAGTGCTGGAGACTGTATAATGGAGCAGCAATGGGCAGATAAAACAAGAGTTGTCCGAAGGCCGGTGGCAATGAGTAAGGTTTTTGGTGTAAAAAATGGTAGTACTATTACACAAGCATCAACAGTAAATACAGATTTCCTTTTGTCAGAGCGAACAAGTTTACTAAATGATGCGTATCCGCTTGCGTTTTATGTTGGCGTATCAGGACAAAACCAGACATCCATCCAAGAGCTTGTTTCACGAGAAGATGTTGTGGTAGAGGTTTATAAATATCATGAAGGCCAAAATCCAAAATACTCTTTGTATACACCAGATTATGTGTTTAGGTTGAGTGAGGCGGTGGAGTCAGCTAATCCTGGAGCAAGATACTGGCATCCGTTTAATATAGTATTTAACCCAGATACCTGTGAATATGATATTGTTGAGGTTGGTCAAGAAAATTATTGTGCAAATGACGAGAACATTGTTAATCCAGGTAATATACAAAATCATGGTGTAATTCGAACAAACTTACAAGATATTCAAGGTGGGTTCGGGCAAAGTTTGCCAAATAGAACTTGTGATATTAATGAGAATCAGTGTCAAGGTTTCTTAGATAGAGTAGAATCAGCAGGGCAGAGTCAGCTTGAGCAGCCAAGAATCTTGCCGCCAAGGCCTGGACAACCAGATATGGTTTTTCAAGAAATGTTACTCAGTGCTGGTGTGAGCGTTACTAATAGAAATCATTGTGGTGGTGAAGGTTTAGGTCCTTCTTATGTTTTTGAGAACACTAATATAAGAACAGTTATAAGAGAACTCGGACTTCCATATTATGTAATTTCTCCTCTAGACGACTCCTTTTCTTTCAAGGTTACTGCTTGTGGTGGTGCTTTGATGGAAGGTTTTGAAAGGGCTTTTGGTGAAAATATCGATTCGTTGGATAAGTTTAGACATGCTCATGAAATCAAATTTTTCAATGAACAAGAAGGGGGGTATGATTATAGCTTCGATTCTGTTGGCGAAGATGGTATCATAACCTTTACAAAGAAACAGGTGACTGAAACTGATTGTGATAAATTGTTTCCACCTAATAAAACACACTATAATAATCAAAGAAATCTTTCCCCTTTACGATTACTAAAAGAAGAAGACAATCTCTTTAGTTCATATTTAGGGCTAGATTCAGCAGAATATGTTGATGAACTACCTCTTGCCTGTGATGGTGATCAAGAGGTAGAGTAACCACACCAGGGTCTTTGGTAATACCTTGTGTGGGGCGTTAGTAATACCTACCCTTTCAAATTTTTTAGAGACCATATTGATGATGCGGGTAACATATTTGTGGCAAATGGGCAGACTAATCTATATTTGACCTGTAGTCCGCCAAACTAAACATGTAATTTAATGTAGTGGTAAATAAACTATTCGTTACTCTTTGGTAAAACATGGTATAATATATACATATGTCAGAAGAACTGGAAAACAATTCAATGTATACACCTTCGGCACCGTATCAAGAAGACCCTTCGCACAAAAAGAGAAATATTATTTTTGTAGTGGTTGGTGTTATTGTAGTAATCGGTATAGTTTTTGTTATTCGTAGTCTTATGAAAAAGACACAAGAAAAACTACCTCAGGCCCAAGAACAGACAGAAACACAAATTACACAAGAACCTGTTGTACAAGAAGCTAGAGGAAAACTTATAGAATCTCCTGAAAGCGACAAGGATAGAGACGGCATATTAGATGAAGAAGAAGAAAAATATGGTACAAGTGATTTTGAAATAGATACCGACGGAGACGCGCTTAGTGATAAAATGGAAATAGAATTTTGGAAGACTGATCCAACCAAAACAGATTCCGATGGCGATGGGTATAATGATGGATACGAAGTGTTTCGCGGATATAATCCAGCTGGACCTGGGAAATTAGAATAATAGTGACATAATGTAAATTAATAATGTATTTTTATGTTTGATGATCCACAAACAACACCGCCAAAAGGCCAACAACCTCCATCTAATTTACCAATTGGTGAACCAGAAGACATGTTTGGTGCTACCGAACCAACATCTTCTGCGCCATCCGGAGCAATTCCAGAACCACCAGCTGCACCAAGCGCACTTGATGCAGGGGTTTTACGACCTGCTGGTTCGGCGCCGCCAACTCCTCCTTCCACACCAACTCCGCCGGCACCACCTGCTCCACCTTCTGCACCAGAACCAGAAGATATTTTTGCTGCTTCAACTCCTGCAGAGCCATCCGCACCTGTGTCAGATGTGCCAGCACCGCCTCCAGCACCAGTTTTTTCAAATGCACCGTTAGACGCTCCGGCAATGCAACCGCCGCGATCTACCGAAACCTCATTTGGCGCTACTCCAGAACAAATTACTACGCCACCAGAAATTCCTCAAGATCAGCAATATGCAATCAAAGGACCAACGCTTAGTCGTGGTATTATGACTATTATAATTGTGGTGGTTGCGCTTATTGTTCTTGTTGGTGGTGGATCGTGGGTATATTACTCATTAATCCGCCCTTCTTCGGGTGGTGGTGTTGATACTGGTACACCAAGCGCAGAAAATACGGTGCAAGTTCCTGATGCATTTAATGAGGCGGATCAGGCGGTAGACACAGATCCTGACACAGGGCTACAACAAGGGTTAGAAGCAACACAAAGAACACCAGAACAAATAGATGAGCAGTTACTTTTTGGTGAACCAGTAGACAGCGATAATGATGGGCTCGACGATTTACTAGAAGAAGATTTGGGTACCGACCCGAGCAATCCAGATAGCGACTCAGACGAATTAAGCGATGGTGATGAGGTGCTTATTTGGAACACCGACCCAAACAACCCAGACACAGACGGGGACTCATTTTTAGACGGGAAAGAAGTGTTAGCAGGATATAGTCCGGCTGGACCAGGAAAATTATTACAACCAACACTTCCAGAAAAAACTACTGAGGACGTTACTGTGGAGCCAACCCCAGAACCAACCCCAGAACCAGAACCAACTCCAGTCCCAGAACAAGAACCAACTCCAGTCCCAGAACCAACCTCAGAACCAACTGAAACTCTTCCTGTGTCAGAACCGGTTGCGCTACCTCCGCAAGAGCCAGAAGTGGTAACTACTCCACCAGCATCAGCCGCAGCCGCGCCAATAACACAAACAGTGGTTATTGCAAATATGGCATTTTCTCCGGGTTCACTTACACTTAATGTAGGGGATACTGTTGTGTGGCAACACAATGATGCTGCGCCACATACCGTGGTGTCCGACGGAAACTTCGAAAGCCAAATTTTACGAAGCGGTGACTCTTTTTCTCAGACATTTACTACTCCAGGAACGTACACCTACTATTGTAGCGTTCATCCAAGTATGACTGGTATAATCATAGTGCAGTAAATAGCGTAACAGTTTGTTGTGTACTTTTTATTATGTTTGGAAAAAAAAAGAAAAAACTACAAGATGAATCCAAAACACCTTCGGTGAACACGATTCCGGATATTTTTTATGGTGGCAAAGATCCAGAGGTCTATCATAAAAAACAAAAGCAAAAAAAAGCACCAAAAATTTTACCAATAAAAGAAAAAGAAAACGTAAAAGAACCAGTGCCAAAAGCTCGTACACAAAAGTATCGACCAATAATGATAGAAGATTATACCAACACGAAACAAACTCTAAAAAAACAGGAATCACACATACAAAAACCACCACAAAGAGGGAAAAAGAGGCTTATTCTTGTTATTGGTGGAATTATTGTACTACTTGTTGCTGGTGGAATGGGGGTGTGGTATTATGTCCAACCAAAACCAAAAATAGTAAAAGTATCACCAACACCACCAAAAATAGTCACTGAAGAAAAAGAACCAGAAGCGGTAGAAGAGGAGATAAAAGAAGAGGTGGTAGAAGAAAAAGAAGAGGAGGTTGAAGAAGTAAACGAAACGCCAGAAAAATTAGATTTTCCTAAAAATATTTTTATTAAAAGCCCAGACGTAGACAAAGATGCGCTTACTGATGCAGAAGAAGAGGTGTTAAATACTGATAGTGGTACACAAGATACCGACCAAGATGGTTATTACGACGGGCTTGAGGTGGCAAATTTATATAATCCAACAGGCCTTGCGCCAAGAAGAATTGTAGATTCTGGCATTGTTCGTGAATATGTTAGTCCATTGTGGAAATATAGATTATATTATCCACTTTCATGGCAATTGGATAGTGTGGATGAACAAGGAAGAGATGTAGTTATAAGTGCGATTACAGGCGACTATGTGCAAGTGCGTGTATTTCAAAAAGAAAACACCCAAACATTTTTATCATGGTTTGCTGCTATGGCAAAAGGACAGCGTTTTGCAGAAATTACCGAAAAAACAAATAGATTTAAAGAGCAGGTATTTGTTCGCCGTGATGGTTTGGTTGCCTATGTTCCAACCGATCAGTTTGTGTTTGTATTACTCTATAATCCAGGTTCAGAGCAGATGGTACTGTATCCAAACCTTATGAATATGATTATTCAGAGTTTTCGTACTACAAAAACACAGGTAGAAATCCCAGACCAAACCATTTTACCGCAGGTCACAGAACAGTCTTTACCGACTAATACACAAAATACTACCAGCACCATTGGGCAAAATATACAAGAAAATCAAGAAGAGGTGGTTACTACTACTACCACGCCTTCAGAAAATATTACAGAATCAATTGAAGAAGATGAAGAAGAGGGTGGTCAAGAAAGTGTTCAAGGAGAAGTGTCTTTACTGGACAGTGAGGTAAATGAATAATGCGGTATGTTTCATCCTTGACATATTGTTTTGTGGTTGATACAGTGTAGTAATAAAACAACAAAAACATGTCATGTGAAATATATACAACAGTAAAGCATATTGGGTTGCCAAAGAAAACAATACGAGATATTAGTTTTTTTGTTTTACAATACCTTCGTATTAATGGTGATATAAGTATACATTTTATAGGAGACAAAAGAATGCGAACACTAAATAGGGTATATCGCAAAAAAGATTACACAACAGATGTGATTTCTTTTGCCATTAGGGAAACAGTTTTTCCTGGAGTGCATAATACACAGGATTTGGGAGATATTTTTATTGCAATTCATCAAATTAATAGACAAGCGCGTAAGCAGGGGATTTCGTACAAAGAAGAATTAATTCGCATGCTTGTTCATGGTATTCTGCACCTTGTGGGGTATGATCACATAAAGAAAAAGGATGCTAACATTATGTTACCCTTACAAGAAAAATTAGTTAAAAAATGTATATGAACATCTTTCGTTTTTTTCGTAGTTTGAAAACGGCAGTAAAAGGGTTGCGTTATATTTTTGTTCATGAACAGAATTTTCGTATCCAGGTGTTTGCCTTTATGTTGGTCTGTGTGTGTATTGTGATTTTTCCAATGCGAGTGTATGAAGTAATAGTGTTATTTCTTGTTTCTATTTTAGTATTAGTGCTCGAGATTTTAAATACCGTATTAGAAACGTTCGTAGATATTATAAAACCTCGCTTGGCATACCATGTGGCGGTCGTAAAAGATATGATGGCGGCAATGGTACTTGTTGCGTCTTTTGGTGCTCTTGTTACCGGTAGTATTATACTACTTCCTTATATATTTGAGATAGTTGTCAAATAATGGTATACTGACTTTTGCAAGGCAATCGCCTTATGTCTTTGTGGTAGGGAAGAATAATTCATTTTTTCATTATGGTACGACGTATACAAAAACCAGAACTTATAACCGGTTTAGATATTGGCTCAACCGGTATTCGTGCTGCCGTTGGACAGTATATTTCGGGTAATGATTTAGGGAGTGAGTTACAAATTATTGCCACAGCAGAAGTGGCTTCCGAAGGAATACACAAAGGTACTATCACTAGTATAGAAGAAGCTGTTTCATCTATTGCACATGTTTTGGAAGAGGTCGATAGGTTGGTTGGCGTGCCAATAGATAATGCGTGGGTTGGTATTTCTGGAACACAAATTAAATCACAAGAAAACCGTGGAGTAGTTGCGGTAGCAAAAACAGACGGAGAAATTTCCCAAGAAGATGTTCTGCGTGTTATTGATTCTACACAAACTATTGCAGCGCCACTTAATTACGAAGTGTTACATGTATTACCAAAATATTTTTCTGTAGATGGGCAAACTGGAATTAAAGATCCGGTTGGTATGACAGGTGTTCGTTTAGAAGCAGATGCACAAATGATTTATGGCTCTACACCACATATTAAAAATATTACAAAAGCTATTTATAGAACAGGAATAGAAATCGATGATTTGGTATTATCGGTTGTTGCTGCGGCAGACGTCGTTTTAACGCAAAAACAAAAAGATTTAGGTGTTGCATTGGTAGACATTGGTGGTTCTACAACTACACTTTCTGTGTATGAAGAAGGGAATTTGCTATACACAGCTATTGTCCCGATTGGATCAAACCATATTACCAACGACATTGCCTTAGGGCTACAAACTTCTATTGATGTTGCTGAAAAAATAAAGGTGGCATACGGAAGTTGTGTTATTAAAGGTATAACAAGAAGAGACACTATTAACTTATCTGAATTTGGTGAACCAGATCAGGTGGTCTCCCAAAGGTTTGTTGTAGAGATTGTTGCCGCACGTGTGGTAGAGATTTTAGAAAAACTAGAAGAAGAGCTGGTAAAAGCAGATCGCCAAGCCATGCTTCCAGCTGGAGTAGTGTTTATTGGCGGTGGTTCACGAATACGAGGGTTGGTAGAATTGGCAAAAAATGTATTACATATGAATGCAAGTTATGGCTTTGCAAAAGGAGTAAACAGTGCGACCGATATTATAAATGACTTATCATATATAACAGCAGTTGGATTAGTTCGATGGGGAGCATATGTTCAAGAAAAAGCATTATCACAGCCAGGGTTTTTAATTCCTGGTGGAAAAAAGGCAGCAGCACACATGAAAAAACTCTTTCGATTCTTAGTGCCATAAAAAAGGATAATAAAAAGGGCGAGTGCGCCTTTTTTTTAATACACAAATATTTTTTTGCTGTGTTAAATTGTGTATAATATTTCTTGACGATTTGTGTCAAAACAGTTACACTATATATATAAAAAATAGCAAGAATTAGCAAAAAACGAATAATTTTTGTATTCAAGATGTATACATAACCATTGTGGATGGTTGGATTTGTATACGTTTTGTATTATACTAGTATATATACTGGTGCAGGTTCTACTATTATTACTTTTTACGATTCATTTATTATTTCTATCTATTTTTATGCCGCAAGTTAAACCAGAAATAGAGACATTTGCAAAAATTAAAGTTATTGGAGTTGGTGGAGGAGGAGGGTCGGCCGTAGATCGTATGGTAGATGCCGGTATTCGTGGTGTTGATTTTTGTATAATGAATACCGATGTTCAGGCAATTCATCATAGTAGTGTTTCACAAAAACTACATATTGGAAAAACCGTTACCAGAGGACTTGGTGCTGGCATGGATCCAGAACTTGGAAAAAGAAGCGCAGAAGAGGCACAAAACGAAATTCGAGAAATCCTCAAAGATACTGATATGGTATTTATTACTTGTGGTTTAGGTGGCGGAACTGGTTCAGGTGCAGCGCCAGTAATTGCAGAAATTGCTCGTGAATTAGGGGCGTTAACTGTTGGGGTAGTAACAAAACCATTTACTTTTGAAGGGCCACAAAGAAAAAATATAGCAGCAGAAGCCTACAACGAGCTTTCTCAGTATGTCGATACTATTATTACTATTCCAAACGATAGAGTATTGCAGATCATTGACAAAAAAACACCTATGCTGGAAGCCTTTCAGATTCTGGATGATGTATTACGGCAAGGTGTTCAGGGGATTTCCGAACTTATTACTGTTCCGGGTCTTATTAATGTAGACTTTGCTGATGTAAAAACAATAATGAAAAATCAGGGCTCTGCACTTATGGGTATCGGTATTGCTGCCGGAGAAAATAGGGCTATTGAGGCGGCAAAAACAGCAATTTCAAGCCCACTACTAGAACTTTCTATAGAAGGAGCAAGAGGTATTTTATTTACTATTACTGGTGGCTCAACACTTGGAATGCAAGAAGTATCAGAAGCTGCACAGATTATAACAGATTCTGCAGACGATGGTGTAAAAGTTATTTTTGGTGCAGTAATAGATGAGTCAATGGGAGAAGATGTGCGAGTAACAGTGGTCGCAACTGGATTTAGCGATAGTTTTTCACAAGAAAGAAAAAAACATACTAGCGAAATAAGTCATAAAGAATCAGATGATAGTGAACCAGAGGAGCAAGAAGAGCCTGTGTTTACTCGACCAAAATCATATTATTCTTCGGGTCCGTTTACTAAAAAAAGAGTAGTAGAAGAAGAAAAGGAGTTAGACATTGAAATTGAGGATGAGGAAGATGACGACGATGTTTTTGGGCGTACTTTTGCCACAAAACAGGTGTCTTCTCGTCCAGAATCAAACACTGCAACAAAACCACAAAGACCAACACAAACAGAAGATGTTTCGGAAGAAGACGGTGAAGATGATCTAGAGATTCCCGCATTTATTAGAAAAAAAATGGGTATGTAACCTATTTGTACTCAATCAGTTTATATGCAGCATAAAAAACCCTTCGCGGGTTTTTTTGTTTCCTTTTTTTATATTTATTGGTATACTATATTAGACTCTCATAGATATTTTACTCTTAGCTATTGTTAATTACATGCATTGTCCAGTTTGTCGATCAAAGGATACAAAGGTTGTAGATTCTCGTGTGCCAAAGGATGGTCTTTCTGTAAGAAGAAGAAGAGAGTGTCTTGCTTGTCAGTATAGGTTTTCCACTGTAGAAGAAATGGAGTTGTTAGATATTATGGTTATAAAAACCAACGGAAATAGGGAATCTTATTCACGAGAAAAAATCATGGGTGGCATTTTACGATCTCTTGCAAAACGACCATACACCCAAGAACAGTTTAACCGACTTATTCATACTATCGAAAGAGATATTCAAAAAAAGAGGCGACGAGAAGTTACCGCAAAGGAATTGGGGGAAATTGTTATGAAGCAATTAAAGAAATTCGATAAAATTGCCTATATTCGGTTTGCATCAATCTATCGTTCGTTTGAAGATGTGAATACATTTAGGAATGAACTTTCAACACTTGATAAAAAAAGAAAAAAAGGTAATACATAATTTATTTTTATGCCTGAAAAGCAAAAGAAAAAACAGCTTGCCACAGCCGGTTCATTGTCAAAAGAAGCACATGAAAACATACAAAAGGAATTAAAAGATGTTCGTGCTTTACTAAAGAAAACACAAAAAATTACAGAAGAGGTTCAAAAAGAAAATAAAAAAATAGCCCACAGCCTAAAAGTTATGGTATTTTTTGGGTATGTAAAAATGTGTATTATTCTTATTCCAATAATAATTGCTATTATTGTTATTCCACCATATGTAGAAGAGGTTTGGCAAACATACCTGCCGGTGGTAGAAAAGTTCCGCTCAATCGGAGCGCTTGGTGCTTTTGGCGGTGGAGCAATTCCAGGTGGGACACAAGTGCAGGATGTATTATCAAATATTACAAATGATCAAATCAATGACATGTTTTCTAATCTCTCCCGAGACGATATACGCACACTATTATTAAATATTTCCGAAGGAAAGACAGAAAACATTTTAGAGGTGTTTAGTAATTAATTTTTATTTTCAGTATATGAAAAAAAGAACAAAGATTGTTTGCACTCTTGGGCCAGCAACAGAAACTGAAGAAACGTTAGAACAAATGGTTCATGCAGGAATGAATGTGGCAAGGTTAAACTTTTCGCACGGCACATACGAAAATCATGCAACACTGATAAAAAATATTCGGAATGTTTCAGAAAAAACAGGAAAAACAATTACTATTTTACAAGACTTACAAGGGCCAAAAATACGAGTCGGTACCATGCCAGAAAAAGGTGTTACCTTAGAAGAAGGAAGTGAGGTTGTTTTCGATACAGCATTATCCGAATACGTAAACGAACATATTCCAGTAGATTACACAGAACTCCATCGGTTTGTACAACCAGAAGAACGACTATTATTAAACGATGGGCGTGCCGAAGTAAAAGTGTTGCGCGTAGAAGGAACACAAATTGTAACCACGGTTGTAGTTGGGGGAACTATTACTTCGCATAAAGGAATAAATGTACCAGATTCCAGACTCGATATTCGTGTCATGACAGAAAAAGATAAAAAAGATGCGCGGTTTGGTGTAGAAAATAATGTAGATCTTATCGCGTTGTCTTTTGTAATGAAAGCAGAAGATATTGTGGATTTACGCTATCTTATAAAAGAGTACGAAAAAGAGATTGGTGTTACACCAGAACAGCCTATTGGTATTATTGCAAAAATAGAGAGAAATGAGGCTGTTAAAAACATTGATGCAATTATGGGTGTGGTAGATGGTATTATGGTGGCTCGCGGCGATTTAGGTATAGAAATTCCTGCACAAGAAGTGCCGTTAGTGCAAAAAAAACTTATTGACACTGCACTTGCCTATGCAAAACCAGTTATCGTTGCCACACAAATGCTTGATTCTATGCAAGAAAATCCAAGACCAACACGTGCAGAAGTGTCCGACGTTTCAAATGCGGTTATAGATCACACGGACGCTGTTATGTTGTCAAATGAAACAGCGGTGGGTAAATATCCGGTGCAAACCGTACAAACCATGTCGGATATTATTATCGAGGCAGAAAAGTCAGTATACGACGATTTATCTCTTCATCGACACGCATTTCAAAAAACACAAAAAGTCGATGAGGTAATAAGCGGTTTATCAAAAGAACTTGCAGAAAGAGTAAACGTGAAAGCTATTATTGCGGCATCAATTTCTGGAGACACTGCGCGTCTTATTAGTAGAAACCGACCAGAATTTCCTATTGTGGTTGCTACTAGTTTAGAGCGAACAAAAAGGCAAATACACCTTTCTTGGGGGGTTCACGGATTTGTATTACCACTTTCACGAAGTATAGAAGAATTGGTAGAGCGTTCAATAATATATCTAAAGGAAAAAGAAATAGTAAAAACCGGAGACAAAATAATAGTTGTTGCCGGAGAACCAGTTGGACAGGCTGGAAATGTGAATGTATTAGAGGTTCGTGACATTAACTAAAAAGCGCTTTAGACGAAAATCACTATTTTTGCTATACTATAATCCATACTGTTTTTTATGAAAAAACAAAAAGGAAGTAAGCACAACAAACATGTTTTGTGGTTTGAAGATATCTCCATACAAGATGTTGGTCTTGTTGGTGGAAAAAATGCTTCTTTAGGGGAAATGTATCAAAAATTACAAAAAAAGGGGATTGCTGTACCAAATGGTTTTGCGGTAACAGCAAGTGCTTATTGGGATTTTTTAGAAAAAAACAATCTCCATAAAAAAATAAAAGAAATAGTAAAACAGCTAGATGTACATAATGTAAAGCAGTTACACCAAATCGGAAAACAAATCCGCACTCTTGTTTTACAAGGAAAAATACCAAAAAATACAGAAGAAGAGATTTGTAAAGCATATGCACAGCTTGCAAAACAAGAAAAAAATAAAAAACTTGCGGTAGCAATTCGATCAAGCGCAACGGCAGAAGATTTGCCAGACGCCAGTTTTGCTGGGCAGCAGGAAACATTTTTAAATATCCAAGGAGAAAAAGACTTGCTTATTGCAGTAAAAAAATGTATCGCATCGCTTTTTACCGATCGTGCTATTTCATATCGAGAAGGTCGAGGTTATGACCACATGAGTGTAGCACTTTCTGTAACTGTTCAGACTATGGTTCGCAGTGACAAAGGTGTGAGCGGTGTATTATTTACACTCGATACCGAATCTGGTTTTACAGGGGTCTCGCTGATTACTGCTTCTTATGGATTAGGAGAATATGTGGTAAAAGGGCGTATTATTCCAGACCAGTACTATGTATTCAAAAAAGGCATAGAAAAAGGCAAGAAGGCTATTATTAGTAAAAAACTCGGAGACAAAGATGTTCAACTGGTATATGGTAGAGTAAAAGGAACAAAACAAATGCCAGTATCACAAAAAGATCGTAATAGGTTTGCGCTTTCTGATAGCGATGTTATTACTCTGGCAAAGTGGGGGAATGTTATAGAAGCACACTACAAAACACCTCAAGATATAGAGTGGGCAAAAGATGGAAAAACTGGCAAGTTATATATTGTTCAAGCCAGACCAGAGACCGTAAAAGCACAAAATACCGGTTCTGTAATAGAACGGTATCAGTTAAATAAAACAGGTAAAATATTGGCAGAGGGAATTGCGGTTGGTCAAAAAATTGGCGCAGGAAAAGTTCGGGTAATAGAATCTCCAAAAAACATGCGCGAGTTTAAAACGGGCGAGGTGTTGGTAACACGTATTACCGACCCTGACTGGGAACCAATTATGCGAAAAGCAAGTGCTATTGTTACCGAGCAGGGGGGAAAAACTAGTCACGCGGCTATTGTCTCGCGCGAACTTGGGTTACCGTGTATTGTTGGGGTGAAAAAAGCGCGAAAATTGTTAAAAAAAGGACAAAAAGTGACCGTCAGTTGTGCTAATGGTGATGCTGGGGTTATTTATGGTGGTATTTTACCTTTTGAGGTAAAAAGAACCGTTATTAAAAAAATAGAAAAAACCAAAACAAGCATACTCATGAATGTTGGAGACCCGGAACATGCTTTTGGGTTATCTTTTTTGCCACACGACGGTATTGGGTTAGCACGACTCGAATTTATTTTTTCTAGCTTTGTCCGTACTCATCCGCTTGCATTGGTGAATTACGCCACACTCAAGGACAAAAAAGCAAAAAAACAGATTAAAGAATTAACTAAAGGCTATACCAGAAAAACACAATATGGTATAGATAAGTTAGCAGAAGGTATAGGAAGGATAGCTGTAGCAAGCTACCCAAAACCAGTTGTGGTACGGATGAGTGACTTTAAAACAAATGAATACGCAAAACTTATAGGAGGAAAAGAATTTGAACCACAGGAAGAAAATCCTATGCTTGGGTGGCGTGGTGCCAGCAGGTACTACTCGAAAGAGTATAAAAAAGGTTTTGCTTTGGAATGTAAGGCAATAAAAAAAGTACGAGAAGAGTGGGGACTTACTAATGTTATAGTAATGATTCCATTTTGCAGAACACCAGAAGAGGGGCAAAAAGTGTTAGAGACTATGAAAGAGTTTGGGCTAGTAAAAGGGGAAAGTGGGCTGAAAGTCTATGTTATGTGTGAAATTCCTTCAAATGTGGTGTTGGCAACTGATTTTGCTAAATTATTCGATGGATTTAGTATTGGGTCAAATGATTTAACACAACTTACTCTTGGGTTAGATCGAGACACGAGCACACTTACGCACATTGCCAATGTAAATAATCCTTCCGTAAAGCGACTTATTACAGATGTTATAAAAGTAGCAAAAAAACACAAAAAACCTATTGGGATTTGTGGTCAGGCACCAAGCGATTATCCAAAATTTGCAGAATTTTTAGTAAAAGAAGGAATAGATAGTATCTCACTTAATCCAGACACTGTAGTGCAAGCCAGACAGCGAATTGCAAGAGTAGAAAAAAAACTTGGAAGAAATAGTAAAAAAACAAGCAAAGCTTATATGAGTTTGGTTGTGTTAGTCGGCTGTATTTCTGCTATGCTTATGGGGATTGGCGCTGGATGTATTGGTGGGCAAGAAGATGGAGAAAATAGTCTAGATATATCTAATTATGTAAGTCCAGCAATGATTCGGGAGCAAGTAGAAAAAAAAGTTCGTGAAGAGTTTTCTTTGGAGCAAGAAAAGGATGTGTTTGAAAAAGAAGAAAAAAGACTTCCACCGTTTACCATAGATTATCCAGATGGTTGGGTAGTAGAAAATCTCGAAAATGAAATACGCTTTTCTGACCCACAGTCAGTTGAGTATATCCATGTGTATACGCGAGATATTTCCCCTTCGCTTTTTGAGAAAAAACCAAAACCACTAGTGGTTTCTGGTTATATTGCAAGAATGTTTGAAAGAGAGAGTGATATTGATGGTGTTTCTCATATGTTTGTGCAAATATTTGTACCAAAAAAGAATCCGGTATTTATAGAAGGGGTTATGCAAAAAACTTCAAATACGTCTTTTACCGAAATTATAGACTCGGTAACGTTTACTAAACATAATCCAAAAGAGGAAAAGCAAGATCAAAATGAGTTAAATCTGGTCAAACAACCAAAAGATTCTACTCAAGAAAAGGAAGGTTTATAAATGTTGTAAATAATAATAAAAACAACCCAGTAAAATGGGTTGTTTTTATTTGCGAACCGGACGGGACTCGAACCCGCAACTTCCGCCGTGACAGGGCGGTGCTCTAACCAATTGAACTACCGGTCCATTTATGTTGTAGAGTATATCACAACACAATGTACGGATCAAGTATTTTTTACAGTGATCCGTACATTATTTCATGAAGCAATTGCCCAGGAGTTTTATCCTTCGCAATACGCTTTAGGCGTTTGGTATTTCTGCGTATTTTTGCCGCAAATCTACGTTGCTTCTCTATTTGATTGTTCTTTTTTCTTCTTCCCATAGGGCATATTAAGAGAATGAATATGTGTTATGATGCAAGTAGGTATACATACAACAATGTACATATTTTACCGTATTTTTACCTTGCTGTCAACTCTTCGTTTTTTATCTGTGGATAGTAGGGAAATAGGTATAAAATAATAAAAAAAGACCTACACCGTGTTCGACACGAACGTTGAGGTTAAGGAGGGGTACCTCGCGGCTCAAGCACCGAACACGGTGCAGGTCTTTTAATTATTTTTCAGTTCATCAGTGCGTTCGACACGAACGTTGAGGTTAAGGAGGGGTACCTCGCGGCTCAAGCACCGAACACACTAATGAACTTTACTAATGCAGTATTATATCACAGAATTAAACTTTTGTCAAGTGGTATATCTATATAGTCTATATCTTTTTTCTAAAACATGCAAGAATCACCAGTTTTTCATAAAGTATATATTAACTAGTTAAACTTGACAAAAGTGCTTTTTTATGCTATTATCTACCTGTGATGCTTAGAAAATCACCCTTATTATTACAGAATAGTACTGCTTTTTAAGCAATAATATTCTGTAATGGTACTACTGTTATTACCTTGTGTAATAATACAGAAAAACACTCGCTTTTGGCGAGTGTTTTTCTTAGGTTTTCTTTTTTGTTTTCTTTGCTTTTTTTGCCGTACTTTTTGTTTTTGTAGTTGCTTTTTTTCCTCTTCTGGAAGGTTTGGCATTTTTTAGTAATTCCTGACACTGCTCCAATGTAAGTTCTTCAGGTTTTTCATTGTCTTTTGGTACACGTGCATTTTTTTTGCCGTCTGTTACATATGGACCATATGGACCACGCAATACCTGAATATTTTCTGCTTCAAATACATTGATTACTTTTTTGGCCTTTTCTTCTCTGCCGAGTGCAATAACTTCTTTTGCTTCTGCAAGTGTAATAATATACGGATCTTTTTCTGCTTTTTTAAGGGAATAGTATTCTTTACCAATTTGTACATATGGACCAAATCGACCAATGTTTGCTTTTATGTCTTCGTTGTTTTCATCTTGCCCGAGTGTTCTTGGGAGGCTAAGTAAAACAAGTGCTTCTTCTAATGTAATGGTTTGAATCATTTGCCCTTCTTGAAGCGAGGCAAAGCGAGGTTTTTCCTCGTCGTCTTTTGAGCCAAGTTGAACAAATGGTCCGTATCTTCCAATTTTTGCAATAATTGGTTTTTTTGTTTTTGGGTCTACACCAAGTTCTCTTGCATGAGAAATATCGTCTCGGGAAACATCTTGTGTTTTTTGTTCTACTGTTTCGTGAAATGGGATATAAAAACCTTTAATTATGGGTTTCCATTCTTTTTTTCCTTCGGCTATTGCGTCTAAGTCTTCTTCCATTTGTGCAGTAAAGTTGTAATCCACAATAGCACTAAAGTGTTCTACTAACACCTCATTTACAATGTATGCTACGTCGAGTGGTTTAAACTTTTTATTGTCGTCCCTGTCTACATATTTTCTTGCTTCTATTGTGGCAATGGTTGGGGAATAAGTAGAAGGCCGACCAATGCCTAATTCTTCTAGCTTTTTAATAAGTGTGGCATCGGAATACCGTGCTGGCGGCTGTGTAAAATGTTGTTCTGGGGTAAAATCAGAACAGGTAAGCGCATCTTTTACCGCCATTTCTGGAAGCATTTCTTCTGTAACCGCCTTTGGGTAAAGCGTGAGCCATCCAGGAAACACAAGGGTTTGTCCTGAAGCGCGAAATTGATATGTTTTTTGTGCGCCGGCACTTTCTACATCAACGGTCGTTTTATCTAGTTTTGCCACACTCATTTGTGTTGCCACCGCCCTTTTCCAAATAAGCGAATAGAGTTTGTGCTGTTGTGGAGTAAGGTACTTTTCCAATAGTTCTGGTGTCTTTGCTGGGTCAGTTGGTCTAATTGCTTCGTGTGCTTCTTGTGCACCTTTTGTTTTTGAAGCGTAGCGTCTTGGTTTTTCTGCAGCAAGTTTTTCGCCAAATGTTTTTATAATATATCCTTTTGTTTCAGAAAGAAATTTATTCGATAAGTTGGTCGAGTCGGTTCGCATATAGGTAATCAGACCTGCGCTATCTGAACCAGTTTCTATTCCTTCATAGAGTTGCTGGGCTAGTCGCATGGTTTGTTTTGAAGAGTACCCAAGTTTTTGGTTGGCTTGTTGTTGAAGTGTTGATGTTCTGTATGGTGGTGGGGGAGTTCTTTTTGTTTCTTTTTTTTCTATCTTGGTAACAGAAAAATCAGCAGCCTTGAGATCTGTTATAATGTTGTCCATTGCAGGTTTATTGGCAATAGCAAGTTTTGCTAATTTTTTTCCATCAATCCCATGGAGTTTTGCGGTAAATGTTTTTTCGGTATCCTTTGTTTTTGCAAACACACCTTCCAGAGACCAGTATTCTTCACTTATAAAGGCATCCCGTTCTTTTTCTCGATCTACAACTAATCGCACAGCAACAGATTGTACCCGGCCGGCAGATAATCCGGGTGATACTTTTTTCCACAAAAATGGAGAAAGTTCATAACCAACCAATCTATCAAGTACTCGCCGAGCCTGTTGTGCGTCGACTAACTCTTGGTTTATGGTTCGCGGGTTCTTTAAGGCCTCTTCAATTGCGTGTTTTGTAATTTCATGAAATGCAATTCGTTTTGCCACTTCTGGTTTGATGCCAAAAATATAAGCTAAATGCCAGGAAATAGCCTCTCCTTCACGGTCTTCATCAGTCGCAAATATAATATTATTTTCACATGTTTTTGCGAGTTCTTTTAATTTTTTTACCTGTTGTGTTTTATCTGGGGAAATTCTATATTGTGGGGTAAAAGTACCATTTTCGGTATCTACCCCCATTTTACTTTTTGGTAAATCTCGTACATGACCAAAAGATGATGTAACGATGTATTCTGGTCCAAGGAATTTAGATATAGTTTTTGCTTTTGTGGGGGACTCTACGATAACGAGTGTTTTTGGCATAAAGTGTGTTAATAACCTGATAAACTTTATAGTAAACGAAAATATTGCTTTTTGTCAAGTGTTATACACTATAACATAAAAAGGATGGAATTTACAGTTTATGTTCATTTGCACACAATATACATCATATTTCCAATATTTTTTACCACACCTTTCATTTCCATTATGGTCAATGTGCCAGTTATTTCTGCGCTTGGCATATTAGCTTGTTTTGTAAGCATGTCTATGTGTATTGGTTCATGAGTAATATATTGTAAGATAGTTGCTTCGGCGGGTGATTCTGGAATTATGGTCTTAGTTTCTTTGTGCTGTGTGCGCGTCTCAACTTCGAGTATTTCTAAAATATCAGTTGCTTGGGTTACCAAGTGTGCACCAGATTGAATGAGTTTGTGAACACCAATCGAATTGGGAGAATTAATATTTTGTGGTACGGCAAATACATCGCGGTGTGCATCAATAGCACATTGTGCTGTAATTAATGCACCAGACTTTTCTGCGGCCTCAATAACAAGTGTGGCAAAAGACATGCCAGCAACTATGCGGTTTCTTCTGGGAAAAGTAAATTTGGATGGAATGGTTCCGGGCGGGAATTCAGATATAATGGCACCGCCATGTTCTACTATTCTTTCGGCAAGGCCTGTGTGCGAGGCTGGGGTTATGTGGTATTTATCTATGCCGCCACCAAGCACCGCAATAGTGTTTCCATTTGCCGCAAGCGCGGCAGAATGCGCAATCGCATCTATGCCATATGCCAAGCCGCTTACAATACTTACGCCAGCCTCTACGAGTGGTTTTACTAATTCTGTGGTAATGTATTTTCCATATTGGGTATTTTTTCTTGGACCAACAACAGCCAAAGGAATGGTGCACTTTCGCAATGATCCACGGATAAATAAACAAAATGGCGGATCATAAATATTTTGCAGTAATTCTGGATAATCTGGATTATTACGTAATATATATGAAATCTCTTGTTGCGCTAACATGGTCTGTGTTTTTTCTTCATTAAAATCTTTTTTCCAAAAAAAGAACTCGTTTATGAGTTCCTGCTTCCATTTGGTTTGTTTTAGTTCTGCCCTGGTTGCGTGCCACGCATACTCTAATGATGAAAAAGTGTTGAGTAATTCAGCATACCTTTTGTTGGTACTTTTTGGAAAAAAAGAAAACAACACCTCCTTTGGTAACATATATTATGATAAGAAATTATATATTTTTTGTATACTATTTTCTATGCTTTCTTGTACTAGCTTTTTTTCGAAGAGGCCAAATTTTCCCAAAACAAATTGCGCGGTGTTTGTCATTTTCTTTTCATTTTTACTGGCAATACCAATACGAATGCGGGTAAATTTTTGTGTACCAATGTGTTGTATAATAGAAGTAATACCATTGTGTCCTGCCGCACCACGATCGGTTTGTACTTTGCTTGTACCAAGTGGTAAATCTTTTTCGTCATGAACAATTAATAGATTTTTTTTGGGAATTTTAAAATATTGCAGTAATAAATGTACCGATTGACCAGAATCGTTCATGTAGGTCATTGGCTTTGCTAGGAGTACTTTGTTATTTTTGTATGGTATTTCTGCAATCTCTGCATTATGCTTTTTACTAAGCTTCCAGGAAATGGATGGGTTATTAACCGCTTCTTTTTTTACCAATGCGTCTAGCACAAGAAACCCAATATTATGTCGGGTTTTTTCATACCGTTTTCCGGGATTTCCAAGTCCCACAATAAGATGCATAGTATTAGATCTTCTTCTTAGTTAATTGTATCACAATTGGCGTGCCAAAGAAATCATATTGCTCGCGAAGTTTGTTTTCTAGGTAGTTTACGTACGATCGATGCAAAGATGTGCGGTATTTTATAAAGAGTTCAAAAATTGGTGGTGCGGTGTTTACTTGTCGCATACCAAGAAGTTTTGGGTGTCTGGTTCCTTTTCCTCTGGAAGGACGGTGTTTTTTTGTTGCATTTTTAAGAAAATACTCTAATGCTTTTACAGGAATTTTTGTGTGACGCGCTTGCCATACTTTTACAATATTCGGAAAAATTTTGTGTACATCTTGACCAGTTTTTCCACTCACAAAAAGTATTTCAGCAAAGTTTAGGTGAGGAAAGTGATTGTACACCATTTTTTTCACAGCATTTCTTTTTGTGTCACTGCGTTCTTCCGACAAATCCCATTTGTTTATTAAAATAATAACACTTTTTGATCGTCTTTCTATAAGACCGCCAAGTTGCATGTCTTGGGAAGAAATTGGTTCTGATCCATCGAGTACAAATAATATAATATCGGAATCTTCTAAAGAGTGTATGCTTTTTCCAATACCGGCTCGTTCGAGTGTGCCTTTTACTTTTGCTTTTCTTCGTATTCCGGCTGTATCTACAAATGTAATATGTTCTTTTTTTTCTTCGTCACCAACTTTATGTGTGTATACAACTTCTGTGTCGTATGGTTCACGAGTGGTGTGTGCCATGTCACTAACAATTACACGATCTTCACCAATAAGTTTGTTAAACAAAGAAGATTTTCCTGCATTTGGTTTTCCGATTAAACTAATAATGATCCGTTCTTTTTCTTCTGGAATATTTTGTGGGGCAATTTCTATGTGTTCTAGTTTTTCATAGATAATATCGAGTAAATCTCCTACATTTCTTCCGCTGGTTGCAGAAATAGGAAATGGTTCTCCCAGGCCAAGTTTGTACCACTCTGGTTCGGTGATCTGTTTTTCTGTGCGGGAATTATCCACCTTGTTTGCAATAAGTAATACGGGTTTAATTATTATTCTTCGTAATTTTTTTGCTAACATTTTTTCTTGCGGCAAAACCCCAACCTTTGCATCGGTAACAAACAAAATCATATCGGCCTCTTTCATGGCTTTTTTGGATTGTTTTAGAATGTCTTCTTCTAATGGTACACCATCTTCAAATGTGAGACCACCGGTATCTATAACACGAATTGTTTTTCCACGCCAAATAATAAGCCCTTCATTGCTGGTTCTGGTGGTTCCGGGAATGGGCGACACAATGGCTCGCTGTTTTTCTATAAGTGTGTTAAACAATGTAGACTTTCCTACATTTACTCGACCAACAAGCGCAATAGTTGGTATGTTTGATTGTTGTTTTTTTACATCTTTCATATAATTATTCTACAAAGTCTTCTCCTATGGTTATTAAAATATCTGTGGTACTTGATGCGCTTTGTGCTGGTGGAAGAAGGAAAAGCGTTTTAACCTGTAATTCTTTTTTTAATTGTTCGGTAATATGGAGCGGTATGTCTTCGCGAGCGGTATAAATAACAGTTTTTGCTAATGGTCTTTCTTGGGAATTACCAATTTTTGTGACAGAAAATGATTTTGTTTTTAGTCGTTTTTGCATTCGTGCGGCAAGTCCCACATTCCACGTACCATTTTGTATTTCTATGGTTGCATCAGAAAAAGATATTTTTGGTGCAATTTGTTTTGGTACAGCAGTAACAATATGTTTTACTGGTAAATATTCTTCTGGATTATTATCCATTTTGGGACTAAAGATGTTGGTAATAATATCGGTAATTTGTTTGTAATTGCCACTTTTTGGTTGTAATACAAATTCACCAAGTTCAGTATAGCCATTTTCAAGGAATCCATCTTCGCTGCTGTCGAGTGTTATAACCGTAATATTTGACGTATCTAGGTCTTTTCCTAGTTTTAGCATAGTAATAATGTCAGAAAATGTCATATTCGTCAAGACGTGCTTTTTGAGCGATTCAAGAATATCGTTAATTTTAATAGGGTTGGCCAATGTATTAAATGACAACATTTTTTCTTTAAGTGCTAAAATAACCTGTCTTTGTCTTCTGGATCTGGCAAAGTCCGATCCTTCGCCACCAGTACCGTGTCGTGATCGAACATATTTTAATGCGGTTTCGCCATCCATGGTTTGCGGTCCTTTTGCAAAAGAAATGGTTTGGTATTCATAATTTTCTGCCGGATATTGTGTGTCTACAAATCCTTTTGTTACATTTACTGTTACGCCATTTACATTATCTATAATATCTTTAAATGCTTTAAAGTCTGCACGAATAACATAATTAATATCTATGTTAAACGTTTCTTCTATGGTTTTTTTTGCTAAATATATACCACTATTATATTCTTCTGCTTCGCCAAATGCATTGGCATGATTTACCTTTTTTTTGCCGTGACCTTTTATGTCTACTTCCAAATCGCGTGGAATAGCAACTATTGCAATTTGTTTTGTGGATGGTTTTATGCTGCCAAGAATAATAGTGTCGGTAAGAAATGGTCCATCGTGACCAACCCCACCTTGACCAAGAAGAAGAATATTTATTCTATCTTTTTTTTGTCCTTCTAATACTAATTCATCATGAAATACAAAATGCGTAATTTTTTGAATAAACCCTTTTGGTTTTTTTGGTTCAAGAGTAACCGGATCATATGCCAGTGGATCTTGCGGCGCCTTTTTTCCAAATAAGGCATTTCCGGCACAGCCAACACCATAAAGTAAAAGAATGAGTGCAATAAAAAAAAGAACCTTATTCTTTTTGGCTTTTTCGTGTGTTGTTTGGTGGTGAATAAAGGAAATTGGCTCTTTGTTCATACCTGGCTAGTATACGTCAAAATCTGGCTTTTTGCAATATGGGAATAACCAGTGTTTTATCCTTTCATAATATGTGGTATAATTACTATAATTACTCTCTAATTTTTGATATGCCGAAACAAATTACTCCAGATATGCATGTTGGAGATCCAATTCATCATTGGCACATAGAAGAATACGAACAACACGACAGAAGTGGGTGGTGGTATTTACTTATGAGTGTTCTTGCAATAGGGTGTTTTTTGTATGGTATTGCAACAAACAATTTCATGTTTTCGTTAATTATAGCGCTTGTGGCTATTATTTTCTATTTACAACATCATCAAAAACCACTGTCTTTGGATTTTAAAATTACCGACACAGGTGTTATTATTGGGTCAAAATTCTATCCTTATGCAGAATTAGATGTATTTTATATTGTTTATGCCCCACCAGAAGTAAAAACACTCTTTTTTGAAACATCTTCTGGATTACGACCAAATATAGACATTCCACTCCTTAATTATGATCCGGTAGAAATACGAGAAACACTATTAGAGTTTTTAACAGAGGATTTAGAAAAAGAAAAAGAGCCGCTTAGTAAAACATTTGCCAGAAACTGGAGGATGCATTAAGCACAAAACATAATATAAAAAGAGCGATAAAACGCTCTTTTTTTGTATAAATAACATAAATTTTACCTAAATTAAGCTAAAAAATAGATATATATAAAAAATATACACATAAAACACTTGACAAAAGATTAAAAGTATGGTATAATGCATTGTTAACATAAAACAGTGAAGTCATTACACAACAGATGCTTAGTACCAGAAGGGCTAAACTCTAAGTATCACCCAGATCAGTACTCATCTGTTGTGTGGAGATTTCCACAAACGTTTATTACAAACACCGTTTACGCCTTTCAATTTGTAAAGAGGTCTTGCACATCTTTATGGACTGGGAGGCTGTAATGCAGTCAAAAAACCCAGGCAGGGCCACTCGGTCTTGTGTTGTCATATTTTTTCACCCTTATAAGGATTAGAAATGGATATTTTGTATATCTTTTTACTGTGTGTAGCTATTCTTTTTTCCCCAATCGTTCTATGTTTTTTTGTTAAAACCTGGAACAGAGTTCCCGGCCGCATAGGAGAATTTTTCTATGAACTTGGAAAGCTTACCCTCGCGCTTTTGATCACCTTCTTGATCGGATCCTTCGGATTCGATGTTTTGAAGGACATTGGGACCACATTGGTGGCCGTTCTTTTATTAACCAGATGGCTTGTGAGGTCTTGTAAAGTGGAGACAGAGTTCCAAAGAAGACTAAGGTTTTCAGAAATGTGTCTTAAAAATGCAACAAAAAAACAAATCACAGATATAAACGACTACTTCACAGGAGGCGTCTCTCATGGGTTGATAGAGGACGCCTTAGGGACAAGGGAAAACCCAAAGGGTGGATATAGGTCAGGGCTTGCGCCAATGATTAAAGGAGTAAGTAATGGAACACTACTCCTTCTGGATGTTTTGGCGGGGGACAGTGGTGATGGAGATAGTAGGTTTACTAGATTACTTGCAACAAAAGAGGACGCGGAGATATTAACGGAGTTGCAAAAGGAGAGAGAGAAACTCTTGGCGGAGGTGAAATGGTTAGGAGGTGGGGTTGGTATAGTTTCTTCAGAAAGACCTATCGCGCATGGATGCGCGTTTGCGTCACATCCAAACCCAAAAACAAGAGGTGGACATGAATTAAAGTTACTGATTGTTAGAACTGAGGATGACGTACGGTTGTGTATGCAACCTCCTCCAGTCTTTCAGGACGGAGAGTTCGTTGGGTTCAGGTCTCACTTAAGTGAGATCGGTAAGATTTTCTCTCTTCTTAGGCCCATTGCGGGTCTGGAAGGATTTCCAGAAAATGGTCTCTTTGTTATCAGAAAAAAATTTATCAACATTTCTGATGGTAGTATAGTCCAAAAATCAAAGGAGCTAGCCAAATGGCGTAATACCATAAGTTAGGCGCTAGGCGCTACTCCTCCTTTTTCCTTGAAACATGAATATTACTGCTCTATTACTTTAATCTATCGCTCTTTTTACCTTTTTCTTATATTATTCTTAAAAAAGGATGCTATAAGTGAATCAAAAAACACTCATATATATTGAGTGTTTTTTGTTTGTATGTGTTTTATACCAAAAATATTGACCAAAAAAGATATTTTACGTATACTATGGACGAAAGAATTCATGCTCTTGTAGTTTAATGGATAGAACAGTGGCTTGCGGAGCCACCGGTCTAGGTTCGATTCCTGGCGAGAGCACAAAACACTCATATATATTGAGTGTTTTTGCTTGGTAGTATTTTATATTGTTGTGGATAAAATTGCTTGACGACATGTTCTGGTGTGATAATATAACTATATATGAATCATAAAACACCATCACGAATTATTTGTACCAAGAATATCGTCTCAATTAAGAAGACGAACTGTTTTGGTTGTGTGTTTGGTGAGTGATTCCCCTTTACGTATCTTCCAAAACAGTCGAGACATTCGACTGTTTTTGTTTGTAGGTTTTTGCAAATATCTTTGTTTGTAAAAACCTCCAAATAAATCGGAGGTATATCTTGTTCTTTTATATTCTTTGTTCGTGAAAGGGAAAGCTTGTGCTTGAAACACAATCATTTTATATTGGCGCGCATGAGGCGGCTACAATACTAAGGCAACGTGAAGAGGTAAAACCCCTTCTGACCGATTATTTTCTCTCTGTTGGTGGAAAAAATCTTCCTGATATTGCTCGGTTCAATAAACCTTTTGGTGTATTTTTTCGTCACGCTCCTGCGTTTCGGATGGAAGATGCAGTTTTTTATCGATTGGCTGAGGCGAGTGGTCTGGTCCCGTATTTTGGGTCGTATATTGACGATACATTTGTATCTCTTAGTTCGTATAAGCGATCACTTATTAAACATCATGTGTTTTGTGGTATCGGTCGTTCGGGTGGTCCAAAAACAGAAAAGCGTGTTCTGCAGACCATGCCCCGTTGTCAGGGGCAGCAGCTTGGAAGTATTATGTGTCAAGACAGAAGTCGACCTTTGGTTCGTTTTCATGAGCACGAGCGAAATCAGCACTTGTCTGGTCATGCAGCTTTTTTTGCTGACTATTCTGAGTGGTTTGGCGATTTTGGTCGGGCAAAAGATTATTATACGGCGTACCTTGCAATGTTTGTGGCCCACGGGGTATTGTTCGAAGATTATCATGGTGGTGAGTCTGGAGAGGTGTTGGATCGATTTACGGCCGAGGTGTTTGAACCTAGCTTTAAGGAAGTGCAGTCATTATTTGGTTTAACACCGTTGATTGTTCCAATGCCGCGTTGGCACCGTTGGCAAGGGTTTTATCCTGCCGAAGGTTTTAACTGGTATGACGCTGTTCCTGCGGTAATGCACGATCAAGATCGCTCGATGATTTTGTAGCATGTAAAGCTTTTGAGGTTGGGTGTGTGTGGGGGTCTTTTTACAGGGCCCCTCTAATTTATTTTAATACATTTTATGTCTTTATTATCTATTCCATATGCATCTTGGCTTGCTGATTTTGTTGCTTTGGGGCACAGGCAGGGGGGTGTTGAGGTGCAAGGTAGAAAGATGATTGAATCATTTCTTTTACGTTCCGGTGTTGATTTTTTGGTGCAAGAATTTAATACACGATTGCCACGGTATGATCATGTTTCTCTGGTCGCCGACGGTGCGGTAGTTCCGTGTTTACCAACAGGATTGCGAAGCGGAGAAATACCAAATCAGTATCACTTATTAAGTTCTTTGATTAGTTCACAAAAAAATATTGATGACACAAACATTAATTTTAACCCGCGCTGTCCTGGTGCTATTTCTCAGGCAAATTTTTATTTTGCCCCCTCTGTTGCTGTTGATGCTTTAGACATTCCAACTCTTGTCCAGGCAAAGGAAGTTAATGGAATTGTTGAGGTGGTGCCCGTAGACCATGTTTCGGCAAATATTTTAGTTGGCAACACTATCGATCCTGAATACATTGTGTTTACTCATTATGATTCAATTGGTCCTGGCGCTATCGACAATGCTTCGGGTACATACACTGTGGTTCGTGCTTGTGTTGATGCTCGGGAGACACTAAGTAACACACTTTATGTTATTGGTGGAAATGAGGAACTTTCCTATGATTATCCGGTATACTGGGGACGAGGGTATCGAGCATTTGAAGAAGAGTACGGGGAGTTGCTTGAAAAAGCGAAACGCATGCTTATTGTTGATTCTGTAGGCAATACAAAAACAACTATTCATGATGATCCAAGACTCTTGAAACTTGGTTTTCCTATTAGGTCTATGGATAAATATCTTCAAAAAACAGCTTTTTTGATGGGTGATTTTGACAATTTGATGCAGGTATATCAATCAAGTGCTGACACACTAGACCGTCTATCGTCTTCATATGTTGACGATGTGTATAACGCGCTCATTGGTGCTGTTAAGTAAATTGTGTATATTTTGAAAAATTAACACTTGACAAATGTGCAAAAGTTTGGTAAGGTTTCTGCATGAATGCCATTGGGCGTTCTTCTTTACAATACCCCTTCACAATACAATGTGTTGGGTTCTACTTTGCATCATGGAGGTGCTTTATGGACGCATTAGTCCGACTTATTATGGTCTTAATCCCAGAAGATCTTAGATCTTGGGTGATCAAAACTCTCATGGTTCCACAATTTGGACCGTATCACAAAGAAGGGTCTTTCCTTTGGAACCATCTTGAGCTTGCTATGAAAACGATTGAGGATGTGGGAGAAGGTGTAATAGATGCTCGTATACCGAAAGCTGTTAAAGAGATTATGGTTGAGGCGGTAAACTGTGTAGGTATAGAATTTTGCCAAAAATATGTGCTTCTTCATGACTTCGACAAAGGGAGTCGTCTCAGTCTTAAGCTTTCTTCATGTAGTCCACTTCGTACCGTAGAAGGTAAGAAGGGGACCATGCTTCAGGTGAGTTGGGATGAGTGGGTCACTATGTTTACGGGAACAGCTGGAGAGGAATTGGATAGGTTTTGCAAAGAAAATGGGATTATTCAAATCTCGTATTATCACCAAAATCCAACTGATGATCTCCCTGGAAAACATGGTGCTTGCACCGCTGAGAGGTTTAAAGATCGGGAGGATATTAGTGAAGTACTTAAGTACATAGTTGCAACACACGAAAATTCGAAAGATTATTCTAGTGTTGATATTGGTAGAGCATTCAAACTCTTTAATTGCGACGACCTTGTTGCCGGCTTGATTCTGGTGTGTAATTATGCTGATCAGATGGCTTCGTTAAGAGAGAATGGAGAGCCTGATCTGACTAACTTCATTAACTTCTCCTTTTCGTTTTTGGCCTTAAGAAAATTCGAATTACTTTGTGGTCAACTAGGAAAGCATGAGCTTTTTTTAAGTGTTCACGAAAAAGAGATGAAAAAGAGAGGGCCGTATACAACGTATGGTTCTCGAACCAGAAATTCTGTATATGACGGTCTTACACCGTTTAGTCAGCGCCTTGATTTGCCTAATCATCTTGATGAGCTTAAATTGGCAGATATGGTGCGTAGTCTAAAAAACGCTAAAGATGCGTTTCGTGAAGAAACAGTCCAGGAGGCGTGTGACCGTATCATAAAAGCATGCCAACTTCAGCTCCGTTCTAAAGAAGACGTCTGTGCTGTACTTAGTGGTATCGCTCTTCCCGAAGAGGTTCTGATGATGGTAGTTGAGGATATGGGAAACCTAGGTATCCTTTCTCAAGAGACCGGTAGAGGGCTTGGGCGTTACAATAAAGACGTTCGTAAAGCGCTTAAAAAGCTTAAATAGTAGTCATTATTAGTTTAGTAGTAGAGCTCCTTATAACTGTCACAAAATACAAGAATTCTTTCTCTGTATTGCGTGACCACCAATTACCGTTTTTATGTTCTGCATAGAAACGGTTTAGGACAAAAAACACTCGTCATTGAGTGTTTTTTGTATTATTGTATAAAAAAATCCCTAGGTAATGTAAGAACTTCTAAGGATTGAGGCCAAACTCTGTATTACTTAGGGTATCCTGGTAAGATGCCACCAGTCAATAATTCAGGGTTGGTATTTATTTTTGACAAATGTATTATTTGTCTTCTAAATTTTGTTGCAATTTTTCTAACATGTCTTTCGTACGCTTCTGTACTTACTTCTGGTGTTTCGTATTTCTGCACACCATCTCCAGATGGAAGAATGGTGGCAATACATTTTCCAAATGTTTCCACTAATCGTGCTAAAGGAATAACTTCTTCTACGCCGGCAAGCGGGTAAAAGACTTTTTTGTCATTTTCTTTGCTCCACCCCATTACATGTTCTCCCATTTCTGGTACTTTGGGTTTTGCAGCCAAAAGGTCAAATCCACCAACTGTGAGCAATGAGAGATTGTGCCATGCGGCAAAGGTATTTGCAATTCTTCCTTCCAAAATGGAATTTGTTAGTTCGTTTATTGCTACACCAATTGCTAGTGCCCCATCTTTTGCTGCCTGAGTAATATTATTCATGGTAGACGGCGTCATATAACTGAACGCCTCTGGTGATGCAACGATAGTGTAATCAACAGCATTTTTTGTTTGTAAAGCAATGCCGTAATTTAATACGCTGCAAAAAAGATCACCATTCTTTACTTCAGAAATGTGTACCAACTTATTTCCTCTAAAGCGTGCTCTTAGTACGCTGGTTGTTGATCCGCAATCACTGTCGATATACTCTTTGTCCGCCCAAACAAGGACGTCAATTCGAGAAACAAAAGGTCCAGCTGCGCTTATGGCGTTTTCTACCATTTTTATTCTTTTAGGTATATCATCCACATTTTGGGAATACACCCGAAGAAGTAAACCAAATGTATTCTTTTTTTTGTCAGTAGCGTGTCTCATGTTGAGACTCCTCTGTAATATTCGCCCATATGGCTTGTGTTAACCATACCATGGAAATACTGTTTTGTCAAGGGTTTTGGTGATTGAAATGGTAATACTTTTCAATACATTGAATATTTTTTCATTCACTTTTTGGCACCAAAAAGTTGCGCAAAAAGTACTGAGCGGATGACTCATTCAGAGAATTCGGGACTCGGTAAAACTCATAAGCCAAAACTCGTCACTTTACTCCTCAAACAGGTGGCTTATGTGCCTTTGGCACCGCTTTACCTTGCCTCCAGATTCTTTCTTCATTCGCCAAATGCTTGAAGTTTTCACACACATGTTATTTCATTACAGATTTCTGACATCCAGTTCGAAATGGCAGGAGATATGGTTTGCTATAAAATGTAGATTTTGTTTAATTTAGTTAATTTACACATTTTCATAACACTCAACACTTGACAAATGTGCAGAAGTGTGGTAAGGTGTGCTCATGATTGCCATTCGGCTTTCATTTAAAATCTTAGCCACTTTCCTTATTTGCTCTGGGTTTGTGGTTTACTTTTTCTCCCTTTATTGGAGGTTAATTATGAGCATTTCTAAAATTCAAAATACTGTTCGTAAAAACGCAGGTCGGGTTGCCGCATTGGGAAACTGGCCTTCATACATTCCGGCGGAGTCACTCGTTTCGAGGGTTCCTGGCTCAGGAAGTGAGGGTCCTGGTTTTGACGCTGGTATCGCTTGCGCGCTGGATTTAATTCCGCGTGATAAGCAGAAACTGTCCGCTACTCTCCATGCTGCGTATACTGCTGGAGCAGTTGAGCAGGTGCGCACAGAGTCGGAAGATATGGACCCTGACTCTGAGACGGTATGGTGGCTTGCGGCGTCTAGTGTTTGCTTGGAGGGGGCGGTGGATCAGGAAGGGTTTTTATGGCAGTTACATAGCTTTGGATTTCTTGCTTCAGACCCAGAGGCTCGTCTAAGGGCAGCTCGAGATGAGCTTGAGGTAATGCAATCCACCTTTGAGACCAAGACTCATGGCTTTCCTCATGGGGTTGTCGACGGTTGTATTCAGGGGGCCTATTTGGCTGGGTTTCAGTTTGGGACAATTTATATGGAGAAGTATCAGCTATATTTTATTGGCACCTACCTTCCTTCACTAGGACTTGAGGACTTCGAGTGGTCAGATGAGGTTGATAGTGAAGGTGAGACATTATCTGGACCGGTGCATGGGTCGCGGCAGTTTGTTAAGTGTAGGGATCGTCAAGAGTTTCTAGCTGCTGTAGGGGTTGTGAAGCGGCATCTCGCAGATTAATTAGTTAGTTTAGTTCTTTCAATTTGTCACAACATACAAGAAAATTCTTTTCTGTATTGCGTGACCACCAATTACCGTTTTTATGTTCTGCATAGAAACGGTTTAGGACAAAAAACACTCGTCATTGAGTGTTTTTTGTATTATTGTAT
>PBBY01000013.1 GCA_002716765.1 Candidatus Magasanikiibacteriota bacterium | reverse complement strand
TTTCAATCAATTTTTTTGATTCACATCTTTACTTGGTTTGTATACCAAGAAGTACAGCTAAAGATGTTTCTTTTACGCAAAAAACGAAAGGTTTTATTGTGCGTATTTCTATTATTTCTTTTTTTCTTTTTTCTTTTTTTAGCTTACAGCCTGTGACTGCGGAGAATGCGGAGAATCAGGTTGGGCTTTTTACAACGGTAGGACCGGTGGGAGTTCTGGTGGAAGGAGAATTTTTCGGACGATTTAACTTAGGTGTAGGAAAGGTATTCCCTGGTCCAGGAAAGTTGGTGGTTGGTGTGGAAGTAGGAGGGACGATTTCGTTCAGCAAAATTGACCCCTCACCATACTTTCTGGCAGCGACCCATCTGCCAGTTTTAGGAAAGCTTAGGGGCGGATTAGGTGGTGTATATGGTTATATCCCCGGAGGCGGAGGTGCACACCTTTTTGGAGGGAACGTAGTTGCGGTTGTGCCTATTGTGGAGGATTGGGCATTGCTGCTTGCAGCGGGCCCCAGGTTTATCGACGGCGTTGATGTGTTTTTTGGAGGAGGCGCTTTACTGGCGTGGGATTTCTAATG
Source organism: Candidatus Magasanikiibacteriota bacterium (assembly GCA_002716765.1). Lineage (GTDB taxonomy): Bacteria > Patescibacteriota > Patescibacteriia > Magasanikbacterales > UBA922. Next base: position 28,946 of record PBBY01000013.1, on the reverse strand, counting down.
ATTTTTACTTTTTGATCTTTTTTTTAAACAAAAAAACCGCACCTAAGGAGATGCGGTTTTTATATTTTCTGTTACTTAGTCTTCTATGGTTATGCTCAATGGTATTCAAAATCTCCGGTTTTTACCCGCCGCACGGCTTTGTGCAATTTACGTGACAATGATAATATCAGACCAATCGTAAATTCAGCAACCGTCCGTTCGCCATAGGTTGGTACGTTACAGACTGTAATACCTCGCTGCTTTGCTGCTTTTAAATCAATATGATCATAGCCGGTTGAGAGCGATATGATCAGTCGGAGTTTTGGCAGTTTTTTGATTACAGCTTTTGACATTGTTAAGTCAACAAAGGTTCTAAGAATTTCTGTATTTTTGTTTATGTTTGTATTGTGAGTGAGTCAGTTGATATTTCAACAAAATAAGATCTTTACTATTTTTTTAGACCTTGATGAAGGTCTGGTGTTGGAGATGGGTAAAAATCACACCGTGTTTTTTTATAGTATAGCAGAAATCAAAAAAGGTGAATACTTGTATAAAAAAACACCAGTATTAGTGGTGTTTACTTGAACTAAAGAGCGGCTATGGTTTTTCTGGCTGTGTGTTGCCAGGTATTTGTTATAATTCTATGCCAATAAAACATTGCCTTGCATATGGTCCCAACAGTCAGACCAATCCAAACACCTTGCGCACCTTGTGTAAGAAAAAAACCAAAAAACCAGACAAAGGGAATGCTAATGCACCATGTTGTTATGATTCCTGTTTTTGCCACAAACTTTGTATCTGTTGCTCCTCGTAGAACACAACTTCCTACAACCATTGCCCCGTCAAATGTTTGAAACAGGGCGGCATATACAAAGAGATGTTGTACAAGAAGGATAGTTTGAGTGCTTTCTGTAAATAAACCTGCTATGTTTTGTGCAAAAAGAACAAACACTATGGCACATCCAGCAGTGTAGAAGAATATAATAGACATTGTATTTCTTGATATATCTTGCACATCTGTTAGTACGTTTTTTCCTACAGTCCTACCAACAAGTACCGCACTACCTTCTCCAATAGATTTTACAATAAGGAACGAGAATAGTACGACACGGTCTACTATGTGATGTGCGCCCATTTCTTTGGATGAGAATGAAGAAAGCCACAATCCTATAACTATGTAGGCAAAACATTCAAGAAAAAATTGCACCCCCTGTGGTGTTCCGACACGGAGAAATTCTTTTAGCTCCTTTATTGTAAATTTGCCAAAAATTCTGTGGTATATTTTTTGATAACCAATAATAATAGTTGCCTGAACAAGTACACCGATAAGTGTGGCATAAAGAATGCCATGGAGACCGAGTGTTGTGTGTTTTTGTGACACATAGTTCAGTGTCATATTTACAATATTCCCCACAAGGGTGCCAATCATGTTGACCCGGGTATTTCCTATGCCGTACTGGTATTCACGAAAACTGTTTTGTATAAACATAATTGGGTACCCCCAAGAACGTATCGTCATGTACGTGACCGCTGCAGTTGCGGCACTTGCTGTGTCACAGTGAGCGGCAATTTTTGGTGCGACCAAGTAGATTACTCCAACATAAGCAATTCCGACAATTCCTGCAAAACATGCACTTGCAGAAGTGTAGGCGATTGTTTTAATCCATTTTTCATCTTGCGGTATGTTCGGATTTCCATAAATTGCCGAAACAAATGGTTTGACCGTTTTAATTATTCCGTTTGGTAGGGTGCTAAAAACCCAAGCTACAGTACCACCAAGAGCAACACCAGCAAAGATTTCTTCGCCAAAGTGCCCAACAAAATACATGTCAACAATCGTCATTATACTAAAAGATAGCGACGAGATGGCTATTGGCCAAGCAAGGTTAAGTATTTTTTTTGTGTACAAGAAAACTCCTTTGTACTTAGTGAAAAGATCTTGCGAATATTTAGTCTAGCAAAATAAAATATGTTTGTCAAGAGTATACATTACTTTTTCAACAAAAAACTACACAGAAGTTTGTGTAGTTTTTTTAACGAGAAATCGATTAGTCTTCAATGGTAACACCCATTTGTCTTGCTGATCCGGCAATAATTTTCATTGCGGCATCGATATCGTTTGCGTTTAAGTCTGGCATTTTCTTTTCTGCAATTTCTTGTAATTGCGCTTTTGTAATTTTACCAACTTTTTCTTTGAGTGGGTTTCCAGAACCTTTTTGGAGTCCAGCTGCTTTTTTAATTAATGCACTTGCTGGAGCCACTTTCATGATAAAGTCAAAACTTCTATCTTCGTATACACTTATGATAACTGGTACAACTTCACCTTTTTTGTCGGCGGTTGCATTGTTAAACTGTGTACAAAAGTCTTGAATATTTAGTCCGTGTTGTCCAAGAGCTGGTCCTACTGGTGGGGCTGGATTTGCGGCACCACCTTTAATTTGTAATTTAATTTGTGAGACAAGTTTTTTTGCCATAATAGTCTATTAAGTATATCCAATCAGGACGAGAAGCGCCACAAAGGACCATCCTGAAGAAGATATACTTATACCTTCCGCACCTGCAGTGCATCTAATTCTACTGGAGTTTCACGACCAAACATGCTTACCAGTACTTTAATTTTTCCGCGCATATCGTCGACTTCGGATACTTTTCCTTCGAATCCCTTAAATGGTCCGTCTATAATACTTACCGGATCTTCTGGTGACACATCAATTTTGTGTGTTGGTTCTTCTACACCCATGAGTTTTTGTAACGCATCAATTTCTTTTTGGTCAATTGGTGTTGGAGTGTTTCCAGAACCAACAAAACCTGTTACATTTGGGGTGTTTCGAACCACATACCAGGAATCATCTGTCACAATCATTTCCACAATCACATATCCGGGATATATTTTTTCTTCTACAACCGTTCGTTTCCCGTTTTTTATTTTAATTTTCTTTTCTTTTGGTACAAGGACAGCAAAGATTTTGTCTTCCATGTCAAAAGTTTCAATACGTTGTGTTAAATTTCTTTTTACGTTTTCTTCGTAACCACTATATGTGTGAAGCACATACCAGCGGCGACCAAGATCTTGGGTTTGTTTTGCCATACATTATGAACAAATAATATGAGTAAGCAGGATGCTTGCTCAAAAAGAACAATAAATAAAAGATACGTTTATAAAATTGCAGCTAAACCAGATTTAAGGAAAAAGTCTAGTATGCCGAAAAAAATGGCAACGCCTAGGCTCATGGCTACAACAATAATAGAATATTGCACCACTTGTTGCTTTGTGGGCCAGGTGACTTTTTTTAACTCTCCGATTGATTCTTGAATATAGCTTCTAAGACTAAGAAGTGCTTTCATAATATGGTATAGGTCAGTACATATTTAAAAATGGCTCCATGGCCATGTATTACTCATATTGTAGCCCAAAGGAATAAAAAAGTCAAATTATAATATAAATAATAAAAAAAGGATGAAATAATCACAAAAGGCAGGATTAGAATTATATATTTTACACGTAATTTAACTAAAAAAACCATATTTAATCAAAATATTCAAAAAAATACTTGACAAAGTATGAAAAGTGTGGTACTCTAAAGAAGAGTTGGATAGCTGGTTGAGTCTCACAGGAGCATATCCTAGAAGGATCCTTGCAAGTATTACTTCGGATGAATAGCCTGGTATACAGAATATATTGTGTATAGTATGCTGTTCATTCTTTATAATCAATTTTTTGATTCACACCTTTACTTGGTCGTATACCAAGAAGAACAGTTAAAGGTGTTTCTTTTACGCAAAATAATGAAATGAAAGGTTTCTATCATGCGTATTTCTGTTATTTTTTTTGTTTTTACCTGTTTCTTTTGTTCACCTTTGTTTGCGCAAGGGGGTGATACTGTTTTTGTTCAAATAGTAAGAGGAAAAATATTACCTCAACCAACGAAACATTTTTTTATTTGGTTTGAAAGCGGAAGCAAGTCCATAGAATCACTTAGGCAGAATCCTACCCCTCTTCGAGGGCTCAGACCAAAAAAAGTACCTACCTTTACAGATCGTTTTAGTGCTTTTATTGGAAGAGTGCCAAATGATCAAACGTTAGTGGAGATTGATGGGGAATGTGTTGTAAATATGTGGGAATTGGTGGAGGAAAGATTAATTCATACTGATCCACAAGTACGATTTGTGGAAGGGGTAAGAAGAAATGGAAGGGGAGTGTTTTTTGTTTGGGTTAAAGACATTAAAAAATTGCGACAATTACAAAGTGACGGAACTGAACTATTTTTTATCAAAATAAAGAGTTTTCAAAGTTTTGGTAGCGCAATAAGAAAAAGGGGTGGAAGAAAGGTCCTGTTAAAAATCAGTGAAAAAAAAGGATACAAAGGTTTGGAAGCGGTGTGGGAGTGGAAAAAAGGTGAGCTTAAAGAAAAAAAAATCTGGCAAACAACCAGAGGTACTTGATCTTTTAGATAGTGTATGTGGGAGAGGGTAAGGAGGAATGTCAAAAAATCATCTGTATTGCAGGTGGTTTTTTGTTTTATTACTTAAGAATTTTAACAACGCCAGTGGTCCCATTTACTTGAATAGTGTCACCAGATGTAATGTGTTTGGTGGCATTTTTTGTTGCTATAACACAAGGTTTTTTCATTTCTCTTGCAATGATTGCAGCATGACAAAGAATTCCCCCCTCATCAGTTACAAAAGCGCTTGCTTTTTCCATTGCTGCAATAAAATGTGGAAAGGTCATGACTGCCACAAGAATGTCTCCTTTTTTTACTTTAGCCACATCTTCTTGCTGAAAAACTACAAAAGCTTTACCAGTAACTACTCCCGGATAGACAGCGCTTCCCGTAAGTTCGTGAGTTACTTTTTCTTTTGGTAATATGTTTTGAGCTAAGTAGGCTATGGTTGAAGGATTTGTAATAATGTGCTCGGCGCCTTTCCAATGTAGGGTTATAAAATCTTTTTTTCTTTGTGCAATATCTTCTTTTGTTACAGCTAACTTTCCTGAGTTTAGTGAGTTAATAATTTCTGTGTATGTTAAATGTAGGAGGTCATTATCTGATATGTGTAGTATTTCTTTTATTCTGTTCATGAGGTTTTTTACTTTGACTCCTGCATGGTAAATAGTATCTGTTCTCCATGTTCGAAGAAAGGTAAATTCCTTTGCTAGTGTAATTATTTCTTTCAGTCCCGGTACTTTTGCTAGTTGGGTATCATTAAATAGTTTTTCCGACTCTTTAATGCGTTCATTTCTTACTTTTCTTAACTCCTTTAATTTTTCAACAGGGTCTTCTTTAGATGCTAAAAATTGCCTAACGCGTTCCATAAGAGTTTCTTCTGTCCATTCATTGTTAAAGTTGTATCCTCTTGCGCCGATCCAAGAAAATCGAATCAAATGATTTTTACACTTTGTCTTAAAGTCAGGATCATTATGGTTATATGCATTAACCATTTCGTAAAAAGATGTTTCTTCGTCAACATGAGAATTTGGTTTGTCTGGGAATGTGAGTGTGATTAGTGCTTTTTCCTTATGCTTAAGTGATCCAAGTTCTTTTGTGATAATTTGTGATAATACTTTTTCGGCTGCAGGCAAAGGAAGTAAAAAATTATGTGCGGCTAAAGCTAAATCAAAATAGTGAACCGCCATAGTATGGACTTCTTCTTTTGATAATGTGGAAACGTCTGTGTTTGAGATTTTGTCCGCCAGGTGGTCTAGTTGAGAAACATGGTATATTAAATCTTCTTTAAACTGTGTTAAACGGGTAGTGCTGTTTACTGTAAAATATGCGGTAAGTTCAGACAGTTCTTTTGCACTGTGTAGAAGTTCTCCACTTTTAAAACGAATAATTTTGGTAGGGCGCCACGCAATACCTGTGGTTGGTTGAAACTTTGTATAACAATTATCAGAAATAGATCGGAACAATAAAGATTCTTGTCTGTTTACAAGATACAGCCAGTCAGCTTGGGCGTATGTTGTGTATGCACTCGTACTATTTTCTTTTGGATGTTCCATATAAGGTATGGTCTCACACAATTCCGGTTTTGACAAGGTATAATATAATGGGTTTTTCTTTTAGATTATATATTTGTATATATATGCAAGATTGCGGTCTTCTGGTTTACAATATTTTTTTCCGAAAGAAATTGATTATGTGCTTTTCCAATTTTGTACATTTGTTTTTGGCGAAAGATTAAAGACAAGATCAAAAAGGTTTTGAATAATTTGTGTTATATTTTTGCTAGTAATAATAACCGTAAGTGCGGAGTCTGGTGTAATAAATGCTGTTTTGTTTTCGTAAATAAAAACCAATACGCTTCCGGTTAGCGTAGATTCATCGATGTTGCGAATATCCCACATTCTTTTGCTTTGCAATTCCCATAAATCTGCGGCATCCATTTTCTTTTTACTTGTACTAAGTGCTTCTTTAGAAATGAGCCCTTTGGTAAAGATACCTTTTTTAATAATTTTACGGAAAAACTTTTCTATTCGGTCATAATTAAGAAGTTCTATTTCGCTTGTGATTGCGGCGGTGTTTTCTAGTACACGAATTGTGGAATCTTCTGGTAAGTTTGTAATATCGTCATATACTCTGTAAAAGTCTTCTCGTGATTCAAGTATGTCTATTTGTGGGGTTTCGTCTTCTATTTTGTGTAATGCATTAAGGGAGGGGATTATATCTTGAAATGCGGTGGCATAACGGGTAAATTGCTTTCCAATTTCTGTGGGCGGTGTAGGAGAAATAAGCACCTTCTTTCCTTTTTTTGATTCCTTAAGAATTTTTCGATCTACAAGCTTTTTTATGTGAAAATAGGTATTTGCTCGGCTAAATCCAGCTTTTTTAGCTATACTGGTTATACCAGCTTTTTTAAGAGAAAGAGCTGCCAAATAGATTTTGGACTCTTGTTCGGAAAATAAAAATTGCTGTAATACTTGTTCTGTTTGTGTCATATATAACTATTATAGCATATTATTTATAATAGTGCAAGTAATTATTTGCAACAAAATAATGCTATTTTTTTGCTTATTTAAGTAAATTAAGATATTTTACTATTTTATTTTGCAAACAAGTATTGACAAAATAGTAAAATTAGAGTATACTGCCTTCTCAGGATAAAGAACACAAAAACAGATCTTGAAAAACGGATTACTCGTAGATCCTTACAACTGTAATTTCGAATGAGCAGCGTTGTGTGCAGAATATATTGTGTATACCAGGCTGTTCATTCTTTATCTCTTTTTTCGGTCTCGTGACCATATAAGATTTATACCTTTACTTGGTTGTATACCAAGAAGAACAGCTAAAGGTGTTACTTCATACGCAAAAAAACAAGGAGTAAATCATGCGTATTTCCATTATTTCATTATTTTTCTCTCTTTCTTTCTCTTTTTTTGCTTGTGGTGAAATACAGGTGACAGAAGAAGTCGCAACAACTAGAATCGTAGAAACTGAATTTATTGAGGCAGAGGTAGAAACTGAAGTAGAAGCAAAAGCAGTAGAATATTATTTCGAAGAAACATTATATGCAGAAACTGCATTAGTATTAGGGGAAGTGGAGCTAGAAACAGAACTTCAAGCAGAAGAAAGCGGGGAAGAATTTCAAGTAGAAGAAGGTTATGACGCTGAAGAGGTAGAAGGAGAAGAAGAGTATGAAGATGAGTGTGCGGGTATCGAAGCAGAGTTAGAGAGTCTAGAAGAAACCTGTCGTCAGTATCCCGACGCACTGTGTCGTTTGGTGGAGGAGGAGCTAAATAAACAACTATTTGCTTGTGATCAAAGAGCTATTTGTGTGGGAGAGTGTTGGGAGACTTATTATGTTCAAGAAAAAAGATGTCTAACATACCATGCACCCGAAGCCGAAGCAGAGCAGTTTAGATGTCTTGATCGAGCAAATTATAGTAGACATCAGTGCGCTTCTTGGTGTAATTAGTTTAAAATTTAGCCTAGTCTAGTTCATTTATTTTTTACCCCTTCTCACGTTGATATTGTATTAATGTAGAGGAGGAGAAACAAAAAACCATCTGTATTCCAGGTGGTTTTTTGTTTTATTTATTGACAAAAGTAAAAAAGTATGGTACTGTTTTTTTATACTACTTTCTCATATGGAGGATTCATGAGACTATTATTTTCCCCGTTCATTTTTGTTGCACTTACGATGCACTTACTTGGTGCCACACTCCTTCTGTTCCATTTTGGGACACTAGACTTATTTTCCCTTCCGAACGCAGGGATATTACGTGTCGAAATGGAGGTTTTTGTAATCGGTACACTCTTGTTTTCTTCAAGAGAGGTGTTAAGAGGTTTTGGCGATCGGAGGGCAAAGTTTTCTCTAAGCCTGTTCGCAGCCTCGGCTGTGTACCTCACGTCATCTTTTTTAGAAGCAGATATCTTTAGCTTGTTTGTAGCTTGTCTTTTTCTCGCTTGGGCCGTAACAATTCTGGTTCGCATGAAAGAGGATATTGTGGTTGCTGAGGCACTAGACTAGTAAGGGTCTCGTGATTTATGCAAAAAACCACTCATTTACGAGTGGTTTTATTTTTTTATACATCGAGATTTTTTACGCTTTTTGCATGAGTTTGAATGAATTTTTTTCTTGGTGCGACTTCGCTTCCCATAAGTATGTCGAATATTTCACTGGCTTTTTCTGCGTCTTCTATTTCCACCTGCTTCATCATTCTTGTTTCAGGGCTCATCGTTGTTTCCCACAGTTGTTCTGGGTTCATTTCTCCTAGACCTTTATATCTTTGGACATTTAACTTTTTTGCTTTGTCAGTTTTTGTTTTCTCTTTTTTCTGTTCTTCGCCTTCTACCTCTTCTGCTTCTTGTATTTCTTCGTCGGTTATACCGTGTTTCTTTTTGTATGCAACAAGTTCTTCGTCAGTATAAAGCCAGGTAATATCTTTTCCTTTTTTAATACTATACAACGGTGGTTGTGCAATATAAATATTACCATCGGTAATAAGTTCGGGGAAGTAGCGGAAAAATAAGGTAAGTAGTAATGTTCTAATATGAGAGCCGTCTACGTCTGCATCGGTCATGATAATGATTTTATTGTAACGAAGTTTTTCTTTGTTAAACATTTCGCCAATATTCGTACCAAGTGCAATAATAAGAGATTTTAGCTCATTGTTAGTAAGGATTTTGTCGAGTCGTGCTCGCTCTACATTTAATACTTTTCCGCGAAGTGGTAAAATAGCCTGTGTTTTTCTGTCTCGCCCTTGTTTTGCGGAACCTCCTGCAGAGTCTCCCTCTACAATATAGAGTTCTGAGTTTTCTGCTTTGCGGCTAGAGCAATCGGCAAGTTTTCCCGGTAATGTAAACCCTTCTAATGCACCTTTTCGCAATACGGCATCTCGGGCGCTTCGGGCAGCTTGTCGTGCTTTTGCAGCAAGGACACATTTACCAATAATACCCTCAGCATCTTTTGGGTGTTCTTCTAAAAATATCATGAACGCTTCGGCAAATGTTGCCTCTACTGCAGGACGTGCTTCTGGGTTTCCTAATTTTCCTTTTGTTTGTCCTTCAAACTGTGGTTCTGGAAGTTTTACCGAAATAATTGCAGTTAACCCCTCGCGAACATCTTCTCCGGTAAGGTTATTATCTTTTTCTTTTAATATTTTTTTATTTCTTGCGTACGTATTAAGTGTTCTGGTGAGCGCTGTTCTAAAACCTTGAACATGCATTCCACCTTCTGGATTGGTAATGTTATTTGCAAATGGATGAAGGGATTCGGAATATTCGGCGGTATATTGTAAGGCAATCTCTACCAGTACTTCTTCTACCTGTTTCTCTACATAAAAAATAGTACCATGTTTTGCTTCTCGGTTTCTATTAATATGTTTTACGTAACTTTTTACCCCACCTTCAAAATAGAATTGATACATGTTGTCTGAAAATGGTACGGCACTAGGATCTTCTTTTTTCTCTTCTTCCGGTCGTTGGTCTTTAATAATAAGTTTTACTCCTTTATTAAGATAAGCTTGTTGGCGCAGGTGGTCGATAATAGTTTTCCATGAAAAATTTGTTGTTTCAAAAATATCACCATCTGCTTTAAAGCTAATAGTGGTTCCAACTTTTTTTGATTTTCCTACGGCTTTTACTTTTGCTTTTGCTTTTCCTTTTTTATATTCTTGTACCCAAATTTTACCTTCTCTGTGAACTTCTGCTTTTACTTCTGTAGATAATGCGTTTACTACCGATACACCAACTCCGTGCAAACCCCCAGAAACTTTATATCCACCATCGCCAAATTTACCACCAGCATGAAGTGTGGTAAGAACGAGCTCTAGGGCGCTCACTTTTTTCTTTGGGTGAATGTCTACTGAAATACCACGACCATTGTCGGTAACAGAAACCCAATGGTCTGGAAGAAGTGTTATAGTTATTTCGTTGCAATGTCCGGCCATTGCTTCGTCGAATGAGTTGTCTACCACTTCCCAAATCATGTGATGAAGTCCTTGTGGTCCGGTTGAGCCAATATACATTCCTGGGCGCTTTCGCACCGCTTCTAATCCTTCTAAAACGGTAATACTATCGGCGCCGTATGATGTTTTTTTAGGTTTTTTACTGGGTTGTTTTGTCTTTTTTTCTGCCATAGTGTTCCAGGATATGTTATTTATATAGTCTAAAGTATATCACAAGAAATGCGTAAAAACAAGGGGTGTTTTTTTGGGTGATTTGATGTATACTATATAGAAATGTACACTTCCTTTCTTCTATGGCTTTTGGAAAACAGAAAACCGATGAAAATTCATTCTCTGGATACAAAGATGTGTCTGGTGAATTTAGTAATAAAATGTTTCAGCGTGCATATTGGATCGTAACACATAAAATATTTTTGCGTAACCTGTTAATTTCCGCGCTTGTTTTTTGGTGTGTCATTAGTTTGGGATATAGTATATTTGTTTGGGTAAAATATTTTACGGTAGATTATTTTGAAGATGAGGCAATGCGGGCACAGCAAACTATTGATTTACCGGACTATACCAGAATCCAAGCAATGTATGCAGCAAAAAAGCTAAAATTTAGTGGAACAAATATATTTAAGAGTGCGGAAGATAGTTATGATTTCGTAACAACAGTACAAAATCCAAATACTCGGTTTTTGGCAACAGTAACATATCATTATTCGTATTCCGGAGAAAAAACAGCGACCGCCTCTGCGGTGATTTTACCTAAAAAAGAAAATATGCTTGCTGTTTTGGGGCAAAAAGTAGACCGTGCGCCCTCTCGGGGAAGGTTGGTTATAGAACACATTAATTGGCAAAGAATACGTAATCATGCTATACCAGATATAGAAAAACACATGGAAGCTCGGTTACAGTTTTTGGTCGATGATTTTGATGTAGTGTACACTAGAGCTGGAAGTGAAACAGTGCCTACGGTAGAATTTAGTATTACTAATGCGTCGTATTACAGTTTTTGGGAGCCACAATTTTATATAGAGCTATTAAAAGGAAATAATACCGCAGCAGTCTTACCACTGTTTGTAAATAAATTTATGAGTGAAGAAACGCGAACCTTTGAATTACATCCAATTATGCCAATAAAAAATATTACCAATATTCGTGTATTGCCAAATGTGAATATTTTTGATACAACTACATTTATGGAATAGGCTTTTTGTCTTTATTAGAGATATGTTTGGTAATATACTGCACACATTTCGTCGATACGATTGGTTGCTCACCATCGTTGTTTTTATTTTAGTCTCTATTGGGTTAGCTGCAATTTATAGTGTAGATTTATCTAAAGGGTCTTCTTTGATTTATTTCCCAAAACAACTTTTTGCATTATGTCTTGGTTCTGTTATTTTATTTACATTTGGCGCATTACATAAAACACGATATGAATCTGTGGCACGATTTTCGTATATTGTTGGGCTAGTCTTACTTGTTGCAGTACTTTTTTTTGGTCAGGAGATTCGTGGAACTACCGGATGGTTTCGTTTTGGTGGTTTTTCTTTTCAGCCGGCTGAATTTGCTAAACTTACACTTGTTTTGTTATTAGGGTGGTGGATTAGTAAACAAGGACGGCGATTTGATACGTGGGAATTTGTGGCTTCTAGTACTATTGCAACCGGATTATATGTAGGGCTTATTATGTTGCAGCCAGATTTGGGTTCGGCGTCTATTTTGCTAGGTATATGGTTTGGGTTATTACTATTAACTGGAATTAAAAAGCGATATATTTTTAGTTTTTTGTTGATTGGTGTTTGCGCTGCAGTATTTGCGTGGTTTTTTTTATTACAAGGTTATCAAAAAGAACGGTTAGCTACATTTATGGATCCACAAAGAGATCCGCTTGGTAGTGGGTATAATGTAACACAGTCGATTATCGCAATAGGCTCGGGCGGCTTTTTTGGGAGAGGTCTTGGTTTTGGGTCACAAAGCCAATTACATTTTTTACCAGAAGCACAAACGGATTTTATTATTGCGGTAATTGGTGAAGAGCTTGGTTTTGTTGGGTTGTCTAGTGTTTTTGTGTTATACACTATACTCATTTGGCGCCTTATCCACATTGCTTCAATAGTGAAGGATGATTTTTCTTCTTACACTATTTTAGGTGTTGCGCTTATTTTTTTAATCCAGGTCTGTATTAATGTGGGTGGTGCCACTGGACTTTTACCAGTTACTGGTGTTACTCTTCCTTTTGTAAGCTATGGAGGTTCTTCACTTATGATGAATTTTTTTCTACTTAGTATTACTATTAGTATTAACGCTTCTCATAAAAAGATATATCAGTAATAATATGGGTATATTATATTGCGATACACATTATAATGGTGGTATACTATCTCTAGGTAATACGAGGCACTTACCCATTTGTTTGCTGTTGACACGCCTTATTTAATTTGCTATGATGACCCAACAGTTATATGAATAAAGACTCACACTCTCATGGTCAATCAAGTGGCCAATCTGAGCTAAAAGTTATGAAACAGTGCCCTTCTTGCGCAAAAGAGTATGAAAAAGCAGGAATAGTGGTACTAGAAGACGGGCCAGACACGCAACTGCTTCACTTGACTTGTGATGCATGTATGAATTCGGTGTTGGTTATTATTGTTACATCGCAATTAGGTATAAGTTCTGTAGGTATGTTAACTGACTTAAACGCAGAAGATGTTACAAGACTGCGCCACAGGCAGCCAATTTCACAAGATGACGTACTTCATTTTCATGACGTTATACAAAACAAACAGAAAGATTTTATTTATTATTTAGGATGTAAACATGTATGACATATACAATTAATGCTATAAAACGCGAAGGTACTGCAGCAGAAATACGAGCACAAGGGAATATCCCGGCAGTTGTTTATGGTGGCAAGATAGAAAACACACCTTTGGCTGTAAAATTCATGGATTTTGAAAAAACATATCAAGAAGCTGGGGACTCAAGTATTATCGAATTAGTATTAGATGGTAAAACAATGCCGGTGTTGGTACAAGATGTACAAATTCACCCGGTAAAAAGAACGCCAATACATATTGATTTTAAATACATTACAATGGGAGAAGAGATTGCTGTTGACGTGGAGCTGGAGTTTACCGGTGTGGCAGCAGCAGAAAAAGAGCAAGGCGGTACTTTGCTTAAAGCGGTCAATGGTATTACTGTTCGTTGTCTTCCAAGTAAGCTAATCAGTTCGCTTGTGGTAGACATTTCTACGCTTAATACTTTTGAGGACGTTATTAAGGCTGGGGACTTACCGCTTCCAGAAGGTGTGGTGCTTGAAAGTGAGGCAGAAATACTTATCGCAAAAGTAGTACCACCACTAACAGAAGAAAAAATAAAAGCAATGGAAGAAAAAGGTGCAGGTGGAATAGACTCTGTTGAAGTAGAAGAAAAAGGAAAGAAAGAGGAAGATAAAGACGGCGAAGAAAAAGGAAAATAGGAGAAAAAATAAAAATACGTTAAGAAAAAAAGAACTGTTGCATGATGGTTCTTTTTTATACTAAGAAAATTTGGTACACTATATATACAAGAATGTGTATTATGAAAAAATTATCAAGGAAAAAAATACAAAAAATAATAAAAGTACTCTATAAAAAAATTTCTTTTAAGAAACGAAGTTCTTTACGTGTAGATATTGCGTATATTGTCTATGCGCTTGCAGCACTTATTTTTTTATTAGCTATTCTTTTATTTGTGTGGTTTAATCAGTCACGATTTATTACAGGAGAAAAAGAGGACTATGCAATAGATGTGTTGGTAGAGCATTTACATGTCAATGAAGAAGAGTCTTGTGAAATAAGGCAAGTAATCTCTGGAATATGTGCAGAAAAAGAAGAAGATATTCATAAAGAGTTTGTCGCGGTTGTAGTAGAAAATCATATAGATGCACTACCGCTTTCTGGAATTCAGGATGCATCAATTATTTATGAGTTTCCTGTTGAATCAGATATTCCTAGACTTCTGGCAATTTTCCCTGTTGATATGGATGTAGAAAAAGTTGGTCCAGTGCGAAGCGCAAGGCCATATTTTTTGGATACACTGTATGAGTATGGAAACCCCATGTTTATGCATGTTGGTGGGTCACCAGAATCATTATTGCGAATAAAAGATGAATCCTTGTTTAGTGTAAATGAATTTTTTCGTAGTTGGTATTTTTGGCGAAGTAAAAAAAGATATGCACCACATAATACATATACTTCAAGTAAGTTGTGGCAAGGTGCTTACGAAAGATATGGAAAAGAACAAGATTTGGGCACTATTACACCTTGGAAATTTAAAACAGCACAGCCTTGCGAATCTGAATGTATTACGTTTATAGATTTTGATTATTTTTATAAACATGAATGGCATTATTCGAGCAATACAAACAGGTATGTTAGAGAGCAGTTTCGACGGCCATATATTGATGATAAAACAGAACAAGTATTTGCAGACACTATTATTGTGCAATACGTTGAAACACGTGTATTAGATGCGGTTGGGAGATTGCGGCTAGACTTACTTGGTTCAGGGAAGGCCTTGGTGTTTATGGGTGGAAAAGCGGTCGATGCTACATGGAAACGGGACAGTTTGCGAAGTAGAACACAGTGGTTGGACACTTTTGGAGAAGAAATTTTACTTAACCCAGGTAAAATTTGGATAGAAGTGGTGTCGCGCACTAAAGGAGGTGTACTGTACCAGTAGTATAATTTTTTACCATAAAAAAGCCTAGTCTAGGTCTTTTTTATTTCTTTTTTGTGTCTATATTCTTGACAAATATTTATATATTTGCTAGTATGACAACTGCGTTCATTACAAAAGAAAGGAGAACGTATGAAAAATGTATTTCGGGCACTAGCCTTAGCCTCGTGTATTAACGCCAGCATCCTATTTCTGGGATACGGCATTTTTTTTCTTCATCAACATACTTAAGGAGATGTGTTATGAAAAAATGTTTACTAATTTTTATTTTCTTTACAGCGTGTAGTGCTGATTATCAAGATAAAGGATCCGGTGAAACGACCAGACTTGATGAGAAAGTGCCTCAATTTGATGTTTCCTTAATTGACGATGGGGATCACTCTGAAGAATTTCTATTTCCAAATGGATTGGTATTTGATCAAGGTGAGCCAACATTGGATGCGGTTTCTGATGAAGTTGTGGATATGTATCCAGACAGCACTCAAGACTCTTTCCAAGACTATTCTCAAAATCGTGACCACGGTGTTGACGCCGAGATTCCAGAACAAGGTACCGAATATTTTGAGGATGGTGCAGAAGGTGATGCATTTGTGTTACGAGATTTTGGTGGAGATAATTTTTCTCAAGACGCTGGTCAAGAGATTGTTGATGCCGGGGTTCTAGAATCTGACGTTGGTCAAGAGATTGTTGATGAAGAAGGGCAGGGTGAGGAACCATTTTTGAATCAGGATAGAGAGTGGGAGCTTGGAGCCAGAGGAACACTTGAGGTGACACTTGTCTCAGAACCGTTGCAGATTATAGAAGAGCTTGGTCTTGTTGACGGTGATGAGGTAATCCTTGCAAATTATCGCTTCTGTGCTACAACAGAAGAAGATATTAGTATTTCTACCATTGAACTCGCTTTTATGGGAGATTTAGATCTAGAAGTTGAGTTTGAGTTTGGAGACTTTGTAACAGTTGCACACAATGTTGACTTTGGATCACGCGTTAGTATTTTTCGTGAACCCGGAGAGGAAATGATTGTGACAGGTAATAGTTGTGAAACTGTTATCGTTAAAACAGCTCTTCCAGTACAAAGTACACATGTAGAAGTGTATATTTCAGGAGTCGTTGATATGGAGGAGAGGAAGATTTACAACGGCGGAAGCCATTGGAATCATACACATGGTGTAAGAACAATCTTTCTATTGGGGGACACGTATTTTGTTCGTGTTGATTCCAGAGATCCTGAAGTATTTTCGAACGTAGAGAATTCATGGCTTGCTCACTTCGAGATAGAGAGTGCGGGAAATGCACAAGTAGAAGTTTCCCAACTTCGTTTTCATGTTTCAACCATAGGCGATGTTTTGCCAATGTCTTATGCTCTTATGTATCAAGACAATAGCAGAGGAGGGTTTCAGTTAAGTTATGAAACGGACGTGTTTTTGGATGGTGAGGGAATTGTTGTGGATACTGTTCGCCAGGATGGAGAAAATGAAGATATTTCATTTGGTAACAAGTTGTATGTAGAGTTTTCACTATTATTCTGCCCACAGGATCTTCAGGAATTTCAAATCCACCTTGATGCTGTAGAAAGTAGCGGGTCTGCGCTACTTCTTCGTAATCCAGATAATTCTATAACAGAATCGCCATTGTTTCAGGTAATAGAACAGGCTGACGCGGTTCCTCATGCAAAACTAAGTTATGTGGGAAATTATTCTGCAAACAATAACCAACACTTTATTTGGTCAGCGAGCGCTCATGAGGATTGTGTGGAGCAGTATAAGTTTAATAATCTCTGCCCCGTTTTGGGTTTACGAGTGGATGGTATTACATCCGACCGGCGATTTCCCATTACATTTGAGTCGCTTTCATTTAGTATTAATGGGGAAAATATTCGTGAGGACATTGACTTCCATATGATGATGAAAACTGACTTACGGGGGGATATTTTGGATGAGCCTATTCACTTTTCTCAAGATAATCAGGAGCAAATCATTACATTGGTCAACAGTGTTGAACTACAGCAGGGTGCAGATGTGGTGTGGATATTTATTTATCCAGAAATTCCTGTTGAAGATCGGCAAGCTTTATTGGCACAAGAGTTTTCTATCGAAATTCTTGAAGGAGAGGTTACATTCTTGGGAAATCCAGCTCCACTTTTTCTGGAAGGTCCTGTTGAGCCAGGAGTTTGGCCTTGGGGAGTCCATACGCTACCTTATAGCGGTCCGCGTATAATTCTTGGTTCTCCAGAAGTCTGGTTAGAGTCAAACTCAATTGGAAGACCTGAAACAGTATTACTCGGAGACGAAGAAGTTGCTGAGGTCGAGTTATTAGCGATAACTTATTCAAATGAGCGGGATTGGGTTCAGCTGTGCGACATAGTTTTTGCGCACAACACAGAAAAAGACACTCCGGTTTTTGAGAGTATAGAGGTAAGGTTTGGTAATGAAACCTTTACTCTTAGTGACTGGGATCACGAAAGAGCAGTATTCCGAGCACCAGAAGGATTTTGCCACACCATCGGTAATGGTTGGGTTGAGTCTATGATTGTTTCTGGGAGAAACCCTTCGGGTAGTACCAATCCAGGACAACCACTTCAGCTGGAGCTTGTTGAATTTGGTATGCAACCAAAAGGTGGTTGGGAGTATGTGCTATTGGAGGATCAAGACTACGATGTGCCATTTGTTGTTGGTTACGAAGATGGTCGTAAGGTTCTTTTGGGCGAAGATGGTGCCCCTCGTATTCGGGGTAGGATTGTAAATATTACCGAGTAATCTTCTTATTAGGTGTTCTTCTTTTCTTTCTACAAACTTTTGTCTCCAGACAAAGGTTTTTTTTATTTTTAAAAAATGGTATACTATTACTATCATTTTTTTATTGTGTTTATGTATCACACTATTAATAAGCTATATCGTGATTCGGTAAAAGAGCAAGTGCGAGATTGGATTCTTGCCGGAGATGCGGTTGTGGTAAACGATGATCCGGTTATTGCACAAGCAGTAAATTATCATCCGCATTATCATGCCGTTTCTTTTAATAATGGAAAACAAATAATTGGTGTACAAGATGATGTGGATGGTTTTTGGTATGGGGTTGCGCCGCGCACACTTGCCACACCACTGCAACTGCTTTACGAATACAGATTATGCAGACCATTTACAAAAAAAGCAATTGTGCATATTTTACAACAAGGAGACAACGCTATTTGCGGATCCGATCCAGATCTTATTGCTGCATTACGTAGTTTGCCGCAGGATTACCATGTTATTGTTATGGAAGACGGGTGTCACATAGTTGGTGTACATAGAGGAGACGTAAAAAGAGGAGGATGGATAGGGGTGTCACCGGTTGAAGATGGATATAGTGATGTGAGTGAAGATGATTATGTAGATGAAATGCATAATGATGTGCTAAGTAATCTGTATTCATTGTGGACATATAAAAAGAAAAATCATGTTGCGAGTGTTATAGATCAAAACGGTTCATATGTTGTATGCAAAAAAGAACATCCAGCAAAATATCATGCATGCAAAAAACTCGCAAAAGATGCTGCAAAAAAATATACTTTGCATTTTGCAGACGATAAAGCACATATAACTGGTGTTTGTGTAGAAAACGGAAAATGGTGCGGTGTACGACCTACATCTGGCAGAAGACGAAGAAGGTAGTACAAAAAAAAGATGGAGCAAGCTTCATCTTTTTTATTTATCAGAATATGTTATCGGCAAGTTTTTGGATTAATTTGTACTACACCGGCTCGTAATGGATTAATTTTATCTGCTGGCCCAGCCGAAGAGCGTGGGTGTTTATTATGAGATAAAAAGTTAGCAACTAAATAAAATTTACCATCATACGTGTATGCTTCGGATTCAAATTCTTTTTGCTGCATTCTTTCTGTAAGTGCACTATTTATATCTTCCAAATCTTCTTGTGACAAATTAATCTGTCGTATGTTTTCTGGTATTTGTGTGATTTTTCCAAGTGAGGCAAATCCCCAAACCACTCTTCCACCATCGGGCTGCACTGTTTTATCTGCAAAAATATGCTCACCTTCATAATGCGCTTTGTATAGTTGTAATTCTAGTGTGGTATAATGATTTGCATTAAGGTCGGGGTTTGGTAATTGTGTTTTTACTTTTGCACCATAAGACGTTCTCCAAGTCAATCGATTTTTTACCGGAGCAAAAGATTCTGGTAAGGTAATATCCACGTTTTCTATTTTACAGTCTGATGTTTGTATGTTCCAGACCAAGTCTTTTCCGTCGGCAGTATTGAGTTTTATTGTTTTATATAATTGTCTTCCTTCGTGCCACACTATTTCTTCTTCTGTGCTTGTTTGTGGCACGACGCCATTTGCTACAGAAAAATCACTAGCTTTTGTTATTGGTGGACCTGTTTCAAACATCATGGATTCTGGTAGAAGTGCTGGCCTGTCTATTCTATAATCTAAGTCGGTAAATACTTTTTGTGTTGTAATGTGATGTTTTTTTTGTTTACCACTTGCTGCATCCGTAACCAGTAAGTACATTTTTGGGTCACTTGCATATTTAATAACAAGGAATTCTGGAATAGTCGCGTTTGCTTGGTGTAATGGAATGCTAATGTCTGATGCTGTTTCGTATGTGTCGAGTAATTCTATAGAAACATCTTGCACCATGGAAAAAGTATATCCAAAACTTTTAAATGCCGCTTCGGTAGTAATCCAATATTTTTTTCCTTGTAATAACACATACGTTTTATTTTGGTATGGACTTTTTACCAATGCACCGTTTCCCGGTTTGTAATACGGGCCGTTTGGTGCAATACTTACCACATCATCATATGGGATACTATCTAAAATATCTTTTGAGGTTGTTTGTACCCAATTCCATCCAGAGAAATAGGTGAAAAAAAGAGAAGCTCTGTTAAATACCTGCTTTTTGCATGTTTGGGTAATATAATATACTCCCGGATGTGTTGCCAGTTTGTACGGTCTTTGTACTGTAAGTGGACAGTTTTCTGCGGTTGGTGCAGCATTGGCAAAAAGGGGGGTAAGGAGTAAAAAGAGAAATAATAAAAGTGTGCGAAATGGCATAAAAGACAAATTAATAAAAAAAGAAATGAATACTCATTTCTTTTAGGATAACGCGAAAGAGGGTAATTTGCAAGTGTATACTTATGCAATTTTTCTCTTGAATTCTTCTATCATTGGTACTTTTTCGGCTTCGTGATTATATAATTCTGCCAAATGAAGTGCCATCCAGTCGGCGATAAGAAGTGATTGAAATATTTTTTCTTCTGGACTTTTTCCAGAAAGTGGTTGTTCGATAACAGAAATACTTCGTGCTTCGTATAATTCTTTTACTACACGCATCCTTTTTTGATTTTGTGGATGATCAGCTTCGTCGGTTATTAGAATGACACAAAATTGTTTACCAAGTTCTTTGCTTTTTTCTTGCAAATCAAACCCGTTCATTTCATTGTGGTTTAATTCTGGAATAATATTGTAAAACGCAGGAATTTTTCCAGTTTCATTACATTTTATTTTCCAATTGTAGGCAACCCCCTTATTTTTGGTCGACGTGTATATAATGGGTGTTTTATTAGCGAGTTGTGTTGCTAATATCCTTCCACTTTCTTCTAGTGCGGGTACTTGTAATATCTGCTTGAGTTGCTGAACTCTTTGGAGTAATGCATTTTCCCCCATTATTTTTAATAATGCAAGTAAGCTTAATCCAAGTGCCGAGCGCGGTTGAATGCCTGTGTCGGGCATTTGAATATATGGCACACCATCGGCTTTTGCTCGTTCAATAAGTGTGCCACCAGTAGCAAGAACAGCCGTTGTAATTCCTTCGTTTTGTGCTTGTGTATAGGCTTCTACCACTTCTTCGGTGTTACCGGAATATGAACTCGCAATAAACAGGCTATTTGTCTTTTTTTCTTTTGAAGCTGGCGCTACACCGTAGTCAGAGTAAATAGTAAGGTCGATTTCTGGTTGAATGCTTTTTACAATATCTGCTGCCAAATGAGAACCACCCATTCCGGTCAGTAAAAATGAATTGTGCGTTGCGAGCGATTTGCTATTTTCTATAATCGGTTCGTAGTCAAATTGTTTGGTAAAATCAAGAATGGCTTGTCTCATAAAGGTATTATGTTAATTTTTCCATTAATGTATTTTCATCATGTAATGCTTGCAAATCATCGTAGCCACCAATAAGTTCTTTATTAAAAAATATTGCTGGAACCGTGTGCCAATCATGTTTTTCTACTAACTCATCTCGTTTTTCTGTGTCTTCAGAAACATCAATCGTGGTATATTTTACTGAAAGTGAGTCAAGTAATTCTTTTGCTTTTATGCAATACGGACAAGTTGGTGTGGTGTAAATGGTAACGTGTTTCATATATATTAAACGTGTAATTCTATAGTAAACGTAATGGTGTCTTCTATTAAGTTGTTGCCAAGATCAGAAAAAAATGAACCAGAACCATATCGTATATTCCATTTACTTCTATCTATGGTAATCGTTGCAGTTGCAATACGTTTTCCTTCTTTTTCTATTACCGTTGCATCAAACGTAATAGGATGAGTTTGGTTTTTAATAGTTAAGTCAGCGGTAATTTTGTATTGAGTGTCATTTTTCTTTTCTGCTTTTGTTATGTCAAGAAGTGATTCTGGATAGGTTTTTGTATCAAAGAAATCAGTTGATTCTAAATGTTCTACCAATGTTTCTTGCATCGCTTTAGATCCCAGGTCGGTGTTTATAATCGTTTGCATGTCTATAACACAAGAACCGCCAGTAAGTGTGCCGTCTTTATCAAACAATAGTTGACCCTTTTTTATTGTAATAGTACCGGTGTGTGTTGCACCAACCTTTTTTTTGCACATCCATGTAACAGTGTGGTCGGTAATTGGAGAAGAGGTTTCCATAAAGATAGGGTTATTAATTATTGATTCTTCCGTTATTTCTTCGAGCACAATTTTTTCTGAGACCACTGGGGGTTGTGTTGTTGTTTTACCACATCCAGAAATAAATACGAGTAATAGGCATAGAGTACCACTCATTGCGAAAAAGTATGTTTTTTTCATATAAAAAAATTAAAATTTACTAATATCTCTTGGAGAAAATAAATTAATAGTCCAATCCACAATAACACGAAACTTTTTTTGCCATGAAATTAATTTTGACACATAAACACTTCGCCAGAGCCACCAAATAATTCGTCCACTCATTTGCAAACCAGCAATTTGTCCTGCAGCCATCCATTGTCCAAGAGAAATAAGTAATCCTTTAGATGTGTATGAAACCGAGGTAAGTGGTTTATTTTTTATACGCGCTACAATATTATTTGCCACATATTTTCCTTGTTGTACAGCAACTTGCGCAAGTGCAGGAAGTGGCTCTTTTGTTTTTGGGTCAATGCAATACGCCATATCTCCAAGAACAAATACCTGGTCATCGGTCATGGTTTGGAGTGTTGGTTTTACTATAATACACCCTTTTTTGTTCTTTTCCAACACATCTTCGTTTGTGGGAATTTGCTTTGGCGCAACGCCAGCGGTCCAAATTGCGGTATGCGTGTCTATTTTTGCATATTTCTTGTTTGTGGTGAGTACGGCATCTTTAGTAACTTTTGTTACTTTTGTGTTAAATAGTATGGTTATACCATGTTTTTTTACCATTTTTTTTGCTTTTTCTTGCATTCCCTTAGGAAACATTGGGACTAACTGCTCTCCTTTTTGCAAAAGAAATATTTCTATATCTTTTATAATGTATTTTGGGTAATATTTTCCAAACGTAGAGTACAAAAGATCGGCGGCTTCTGTGGCAAGTTCTACACCGGTTGGGCCGCCGCCAATAATAACGCAGCGGAGTAATTGTTTTCTTTTCTTTGGATCCGGCTCTTTTGTGGCTTTTTCAATTTGTGTAATAAAATGATTTTTGAGTGTAATGGCATTTGTTAGTGTTTTTAATACAAACGCATGTTCTTTTGCTCCGGGAGTGCCAAAAAAGTGACTTTGTGAACCAAGTGCAAGGACTAGATAATCATAAGAAATAGCTTCTTTTTTGGTGTAAATAGTCTTATTTTTTGTATCAAGTTTTTCTACTGTACCAATATGTAAATCAGACAAACAACAGCGCAATACTTTTCTGATTGGTTCTATAATATTTTCTGGACTAATGCTACCTGTTGCCACTTCATGAAGAAGGGGGGTAAAAAGAAAATAATTTGTTTCATTAATAAGTATGATTTCCACATTTTTACTTTTGTGGAAATGTTTGTGGAGTTGTTTGTAGGTGTATACACCACCAAATCCGGCTCCAGCAATAACAATTCGTGTTTTTTTATTGTTCATAAACTTAAGTAAGTATTTTTTTTGAAGCAAAGTGTATGTATGTTGCGCTACAAAAACAGAGCATTGCCATCGTTACAAATAATACGGTAAACCCATAATAATATACCAAAAAACCTCCCAAAAAAGCACCTAGAGCAGTGGTAAAATAATACATCGCTTCCCAAAAACCCCATTCGGTACCACTTTTGCCTTTGTCTAAGTGCTCTGAATACAGTTTGTCAAAAGCGGGGGAATATAGCGCTTCTCCAAAACCTACTACAATTTGTACAAGTAAGAGTGTGAGCATGGAAGAAACGGTCGTGTAAAGGAGAAAACCACAACCTAAAATGATATAACCAGCCATAAGAATGTATTTTGGTTGGCGTACGTTATCACTTAGTTTCCCAAATAGAAGGATAATAATTCCAGCTGAAATGGCATAAGTTGTACCTGCTGCACTAGCATCTAAAAGACTACCTCCCACGTCTTTTACAAATAGGGCGTAAATAGGACCAAGCATGGCGCTTGATAGGTGGACAAGTGCGCTTCCGCTTAGTAGTATGCGCAATGTTGGATTTGAGAGTAAAAAATTCATAGTTTATATATACTTTATTCTTGCGATACATGATCATGAATTATGCCATTTGTTGCAAGAACGCCATGCATATTTTTTGTTTCTTTTGTGTTATAAACTAGCGGGTTTCCACTTAGGTCCGTCATTTTTCCACCAGCTTCTTCTATAATACAGTGTGGGGCACAAGTATCCCAAATCGAGGTGTGTGGGCTGGTGTTGTAGTAAATATCTGCTTTTTTTTCAGTCATTTTCCCTATTTTTACCCCAATCCCTCCAGATAATATCTGCTTAGTGATGCCTAGTTTTTTTGCAAAACTATCTTTTTCTGGGTGGGAACGACTACTAATCACAGTCATTTGTGTTATATTGGAAATAGATGAAACATGGAGTTTTCTTGGGTCTGTTTCTGGCTCCAGTACAAATGCCCCAACTCCTTTTTGTGCATAATAACTTTTTTGCGTTACTGGTTCGTATGATACACCAAAAATAGGTGTATTATTCTGAACAAGACCGATCATTACAGAAAATTCACCATTTTTTTTAATAAAGTCACTCGTGCCATCGAGCGGATCAACAATCCACACAAATTCATGTGAAAGTCTTTCCGAGGTATCTTTTATCTCTTCGGACAAAATCGGGTATGTTGAGATATTTTTTAAACCGGCAACTATAATAGTATTAGCTGCTAAATCTGCAGCAGTAACCAATGAATTATCCTTTTTTTTCTCAATTACGTATTCTTTGTTATATATGCTCATGATCGCATTTCCAGCTTCTTTTGCGATTCCTATAACTTTTTTGTATACAGGGTCAATACCATTCATACTTAAAATAATTGTTTTTTAAAATGCATAACATCTTTTTGACCTAACTGCATGCGTAGTATGTCTTCTAGGATTTCATGCCCATGAAAATTACTATTTGTTGTAACGGTTTCGATAAATGACTCAAAAGAAACTGTTGAAATAGAAATTTTTTCTCCCGGATCAAGTTGTTGTGAATGTGTCTTTTTGCAATTTTTTGCGATATAGACAAACACTTCCCAGTCAATTTTGTTGTAAGGTCTATATGTTTTATATAGTTCCCACTCGTTTGATGTGTATCCAGATTCCTCTTGCAATTCTCTTTTGGCGGTTTGGAGGGGTGTTTCACCTTGGTCTTGTTTGCCGCCTGGAAGAGATATAAAGTCTTTGTGACGAGGTTGTTGCTGATGTGCCAAAAGGACATGCTTTTCACTTGTTGTGGCAAGTATACTTACCGTGCTCATTCGTTTTAGCATTTCAAATGTAGCGGTTGACCCATCAAACATGATTTGCTCCCATTGGTATGTGTCAAAAATAACACCAGAAAAGACTTTTTTTGCTTGGTCTGGAATAGTTTGCATAATTGAATTGAGACGTATATTATAATTCTATTGTACCGTGAATAAGTCTATTGTGTCCAGCTAAGTCTTTTTTAACAAAAACTGTACTATTTGGAAAGGATGAATGGATTATTTGTGATAATTCTTTTGATTGTAATGGGTCTATTTCAAAAAAGAATCGTATATCACCTGGTTTTGTTTCCCAATCTTTTATTTGTATTAGGAGTTCTTTGTATAATGCTAGACCATTGTCTTGTGCCACAAGGGCATTTTTTGGTTCATGTTGAATACTAGCTTCCTGTACAAACTGTTCTTCTGTAATGTAGGGAAGGTTTGCGGTAATGAAAGTAGGTGAGTGTTTGGGAACACAAACATGCTGAATAATAGGTTGGAGTAAATTGCCAGCATAGAATGAAATAGAAGTACCATGTTTTTTTGTGTTTTTCTTTGCTACTTTTAGTGCTTTTGAAGAAATGTCTGTACCATAAAGTGTTATGTGTTTATTTTTTTTTGCTACGGTTTTTGCGATGGCAATTGGTACACATCCGGATCCAACACCGATATCTATAAGTGTGTCATCCTGTTGTATGTGTTTTAGTACTTCTTCCACCATAATCTCTGTTTCTGGTCGTGGAATAAGGGTGTGTTTGTTTACCAAAAAGTCTAAACCAAAAAATGCTTTATGTTTTGTAATATAAGCAAGCGGCACAGCATTTTGTCTTTTGCGTAATAACCATAGATATCGCATTTTTTGTAAAAGAGAGAGATATTTTTCTGGGTGTGAAATAATATATTCTCGGTTTTTTTGCAATATAAACGCAAGAATACACTCTTTGTCGAGTGTATCCATTTTAGGACACGCGGCAAGCGCATCTTTGATTGAGTTATGCATCCAATGCTTCATATTCGGCTGTTCTTAATGCCGTGGTGATTGCGTGTATGTCTCCACCTAAAATTGATTCAATATTATTCCAACTTTGTTTAATTCTGTGATCGGTAATTCTGTCTTGGGGAAAGTTATATGTGCGGATTTTTTCACTTCTATCACCGGATCCAATTTGACTTCTGCGTGCTTCTGTTTCTTTTGCCAGACGTTCAGCTTCTATCGCTTCGTGGACCCTAGCACGAATGACTTGCATTGCTTTTATTCTGTTTTGAATTTGGGATTTTTCGTCTTGGCATTGCGCCACAATGCCGGTTGGAATATGTGTAATACGAACGGCAGAATAAGTAGTGTTTACACTTTGGCCACCATTACCACTTGCACAATAAGTGTCTACACGCAAATCATTTGGTTGAATATCTATTTCGGTTTCTTCTACCTCTGGCATAATAGCAACACTAGCAGTGGAGGTGTGAATTCTCCCTTGTTTTTCTGTTTCTGGAATTCTTTGGACACGATGGACACCCATTTCGTATTTCATGTCTTTAAATACCTCCTTACCATTTATTTCAAAGATAACTTCTTTGTATCCCCCAACCCCAGTTTGATTTTCGGAGAGTAGCGATGTGTTCCATTTCTTTTTTTCTGCGTATCGCATGTACATGCGCATTAAGTCTCCGGCAAAAAGCGCTGCTTCGTCTCCGCCAGCGCCAGCACGGATTTCTACAATCACATTTTTTTTATCTTTTGGGTCGGTTGGTCGAGTGAGAACACGCAATGCTTCCTCTAATGTTTTTTGTTGTTCAGCGAGCTCTGGTAATTCTTCTTCTGCCATTACTTTTAGTTCTGTGTCGGTTTCGGTTTCAATTAGTGTTTGTGTTTCTTCTATACTCTTTTCTATTTTAATAAGTTCGGTAATTTTTTCTGCCGCAGGTTTTAATTCATTGTACTCTTGCGATACCTTTTGTATTTTTTTTGCATCACGAATAATAGTAGGATTACTAAGATCTGCTTCGAGTGTTTTGAATGTTTCGTAGAGCTTGCTGTATTTTTCTATCATATGTTTTTATTATAGTGTAACACGTTTCACTTTTTTTATATACAAAAAACAGGCAAAGAATGCCCGATTTTTTGAATAATGGTTATTTTTCTGTTTGTGCTTCTTCTGTTTTTTCTTCCTCTACTGGTGTGTTTACTGTTTTTTCTTCTGTCGCCACTTCTGCGGCTTTTGCAGCAGCACGTTTTGCTTTTTTCCCTTTTCGTGATTCAGCAGCATCTTTTTGCTTGTTAACACGAGATTGGAATTTTTCAATACGTCTTGCGGTGTCTACCAATACTTGTTTTCCGGTATAAAACGGATGAGATGCAGAAGAAATTTCTGTATGAATTACAAAATGCGTAATACCATTAATATCACGTGTTTCGTCGGACTTTTGTGTTGATGTTGTAATAAACTCTGCACCGCAAGAGCTATCTACAAATACAACAGGGTATACTTCTGGATGAATGTCTTTTTTCATATATTTTCACTATATTTTACGTGTCAAAAGTATATCACGAGGCTTGTATTTTGTCAATATAGTGGGGGATAAGGGGTTTTTAGTAAAGAATTCGGTATTTTTTTGGTTTGTGTAATAGGTGGGGTGTTGTTATAATATCGGCATGTGGTTTGGTAAAATTACTATCAGATCACCTTGGAATATTCTACATTATTTGCAAAATATCCTTATTTTATGCAAAAGTATGTTTTCAGAAAATACAATTCAGCATATCGGACTTTTTTTACTTCAGAGAGAAAGAAGATTGCTAAAGCTCTTGGTTCAAGAGTAAAAATTGCGCACGTTGGTTCAACGGCTATTCCAGATCTTGGCGGTAAAGGTATTGTTGATATTGTTGTGGGTGTTTCAAAATTAAAGCTTGTAGAAGCGAAAGAGAAGTTAGAAAAAGCTGGTTATGAGTTTCGCGAGAAGGCAAGTTATCCTGATAGATTATTTTTTAGAATTGATTATCCTTACAAAAACAGAAAAAGAAGAATCCATATCCACCTTACAAAATTTAATGGTCCAGACTGGAAGGAAATGATTGGCTTTCGTGATTATTTATTACAGCACCAAGAAGTTGTTGAACAATATGTTAATATTAAGAAAGAGGGGGTTAAAAAGGCTCTTGGTGATGGCGAAAAATACAGAAAACATAAAGAGAAATTTATTGAGAATATTTTGAAAAAAGTGCTGTAATTACAGACAATATGGTAAACAAAATAATATCACCCATACTTTACGCAGTCTTTCTTGTGCCTTTGTTTTTCGGGAGTGTTTTGATAGTCACTACAGTTGAGTACACTATTGGTTTTCTTTATGATATGTCTGGTATTGTGGAGATGTTAATCATTATACTAACACTCGGTACCGGATTGTTTTGGTTCGCTAATACGTTAATAGTAGAACGAGAAAAGCTAACTAAACCTCGGAGCCTTGATCATTTTAGGCAATCAGCCTTGTATTATGTACTAATATGTAATGCTATTCTCTATGTATCACATCATGGTATTCAAGGTGGTCTTCTTGAGGGGTATATTTTGGTGTTAGCGGTAATATCTGTGTGGGCAATTGCTATTAATGCATTTTTTTTACAAAGAATTTACCCACCAAACAGTTGAGTAAAAGTTTCGTTTATTCTTCCGCTTGCTAAAAGAGCAAGAATAAATGAGATACCAAGACCAATCCCAGCTCT
>PBBY01000012.1 GCA_002716765.1 Candidatus Magasanikiibacteriota bacterium | reverse complement strand
TTTTACCAATTCGATGTGTTAATAATAGATAAAACATTATCAATTGGCAACCTTACGGCAACTATCTCAACATTATTGCAAGGATTTTTTAATAAAGATATAGACATTCGACTTCGACCCGCACATTTTCCTTTTGTAGAGCCTGGATTTGAGGCAGATATGAAAATTTCTTATACGGCAGCCGGAGTAGAAAAAGAAAAGTGGATGGAAATAGTTGGTTGCGGTATGGTACATCCAAATGTCATAAAAGAAGGCGGGCTTGATCCAAAAGAGTGGAAGGGGATTGCCTTTTCGTTTGGTATAGATCGGCTCGTGATGTCTAAATACGGCATTGAAGATTTACGCAACATTCACTCAGGAGATTTACGATTTCTTAAACAATTTTAATATGCGCGTTTCAAAAGAATGGTTAGAGCAATATATCACATTACCAAAAAGTATTACGCCAAATGATTTGGCAGACACTATTACTATAAAGTCAGTAGAAGTAGAGGAAGTGATTTCATGTAATGAGTTGTTACTTGGCATGGTTTTGGCAAAAATTGTATCAATAGAAAAACACCCAAATGCAGATTCTTTGTTTTGTTGCAAAGTAGATAATGGGTCAAAAGAACTACTTCCTATAGTTTGTGGTGGCGGAAATTTACGTGAAGGTATGCACGTTATTCTTGGAATGATTGGTGCAAGAGTGCGGTGGCACGGAGAAGGGGGTTTGGTAGAATTGCAAAAGACTAAAATAAGAGGAGAAGAGTCACACGGTATGATTTGCGCAGCAGAAGAAATCGGCCTCGAGCTACTCTTTTCTCAAAAAGACGAAAAAGACATTGTTGACGTCAGTTTTTTGGAAGGTGTGGAACTTGGCACACCAATCTCAACCGCGCTTGGCATTGACGATTATGTGTTAGATATAGAGAATAAAAGCATGACACATAGGCCAGATTTGTGGGGGCATTATGGTTTGGCACGTGAATGTTCGGCTATTTATGATGTACCACTAAAAGATATACAGCATCCAGATATTGTTGGTGGAAACACTGTTGAGGTGAGTGTAGAAATTAAAGATCCAGAATTATGTCCCAGGTATATGGCAGTGGCTTTAGAAAATTTAGACAACAAAGAAGCGCCATTGTGGATGCGAAAAAGACTTGCGCTTGCTGGTGCGCGTTCAATTAATGCGATTGTCGATATTACTAATTATGTTATGTTAGAACTTGGGCAACCGCTTCATGCCTTTGATATTACTTC
Organism: Candidatus Magasanikiibacteriota bacterium; assembly: GCA_002716765.1. Taxonomy (GTDB): domain Bacteria; phylum Patescibacteriota; class Patescibacteriia; order Magasanikbacterales; family UBA922. The sequence goes on along the minus strand of PBBY01000012.1, from coordinate 85,101 downwards.
GCTTGAAAGTCCGCATATTGTTGTTCGAAGAGCCAAAGACAAAGAAAGTATAACCGTTCTTGGTGGAGATGATTTTAGTCTTACATCAGAAATGCTTGTAATTGAAGATAGAAAAAAAGCAATTGCACTTGCAGGAATTAAGGGTGGAGAAAACACTGGTGTAACAGAAGAAACTACCAGCATTTTACTTGAGGCGGCGAATTTTAATGCTCGGTCAATCCGTAGAACATCTTCTGCTCTTGGGTTGCGAACCGATGCGTCGGCGCGGTTTGAAAAAAACCTAGACCCGCTTTTGGCGCAAAAAGCCTTGCAAAGAGCCGTTGCTTTGTTTGTAGATATATTTCCAGAAGCAAAAGTAACAAGTAATGTATGCGATGCGCAATCTTTTTCTATAGATAAACCAGTAATCACCGTTTCACAAAAACAAATCAATACCATGCTCGGTTGCGAGGTTGATGAGTCTTTTGTAATAGAGACACTCACAAAACTTGGTTTTGATGTGAGTGTAAAAAAGAGCACGTTTTCAGTTGTTGTTCCGTCACACAGATCAACGGGAGATATTAGCATTCCAGAAGATATTATAGAAGAAATCGCAAGAATGTATGGGTATGGGAATATTCCAGAAGTGTTGCCGACTTTTCCTATAACACCTTCGCCAACAAGTCCACTTCGAGATACAAAGAAAAAGGTAGTAGAGCTATTATCCTTGGTTCATGGGTTTTCTGAGCAGTATAGTTATGCTTTTGTTTCTCCAACGTGGCTTGAGCGTTTACAGATTAGTAGCACACAGCACATTGAGCTAGCAAATCCTTTGGCAAAAGATAGACCGTTGATTCGCAGAAGTATTGTGCCAAATATGTTAGAAAGTGTAGAAAAAAACTTTCATCGATTTGATACAGTAAAACTTTACGAGTTAGGACCAGTATTTTATGCTGAAAAAGAAGGGGAGTTTGAAGATACTTCGAGTAAGGCAAAGCTGCCAAAACAAGAAGAAGTCCTTGGTTTGGTATATGGGGCAAAAAATGAAAACACACCATTTTTTATGCTTCGTGTAACAATAACACATCTTTTGGATCAGCTTGGTATTTCTGGATATACGTTTGAACATAAAAAAACAAAAGAAAGTGACAGTTTAGAGCATCCCGGAAGAACCGCACAAGTGGTGGTAAATGGTAATTGTGTCGCAGAAATTAGTGAGATACACCCGGTGGTGCAAAAAGAGATTGGCATACCATATAAAACAGCATTTGCTGAACTCTTTTTAGAACGACTATTACAAGATGTGGGCGAAGTCTTAGACTATACACCAATTTCACCATTTCCCACTTCTCAAAGAGACATTGCGTTTACTGTGGCACGTAAGGCATCTCATAATAATCTAAAAACCACTATTTTGGAAGCTGACGCATTGATTGTTTCTGTGGATTTATTTGATGTGTATACAGGAAAAGAACGAGATAAAGAAGAGAAAAGTATGGCCTATCATATTGTATATGGTTCAAAAGAACGAACACTTACTAGCGAAGAGGTGGATGCATCTCATAAAAAAGTTATTGCCATATTAGAAAAAAAACATGGTGCAAAAATACGGTCATAATCTATTTTTTTGGTACATTATGTAAAAGTATGATATACTCTAGTTATTATTTATATTAATGTGCTTTGGCACACGGGAGGAACTTCTATGTTTTTATCTTCAGGTCAAGAATTGCTATATGTGGTGTTAGCAATTTGTATTGTGTGGTTTACTATTTTTTTGTGCTGGCTTTTGTATCAGGCGGCTATGGTATTGCGTAATGCAAACAGAGTGGCTGAATCATTAGCACAAAAACTAGAACTTATTACCGAAAGTGTGCAATTCATGAGAGATAGGGTGGATAGGGTGTCAAAAAACATGGGTGTGGTAAGCTCCTTACTAGGGGGTTTAGTAGAAAAAGCAGTGGTGGGAAAATTGAGTAGTGTTTTTGAAAAAAGAGTAAAAAGTAAGGCGGCGCCTACAAAAAAAAGGTCAAAAAAGAAAAAATAAAAATAACAGCACTATAAAAAAAATACCCAAATTGGGTATTTTTTTTATAGGGAGCGAGCTTTATTCATTCACAATTAGTGTTCCTTTCATGCCGCCATGACCAGATCCACAAAATACGCTACAGAAGAATGGAAATGAACCCGATTTGTCTGCGACAAAAGTAACGGTTGTGGTTTTATTCGGTTCTAGCGTTTCTTTTATGTTAAACGCAGATAGTCCAAATCCATGAGTTACATCTACACTAGTAATAGAAAGTGTTACCTCATCTCCTTTGTTTACTGTAATGATTCCCGGAGAGAATTCCCACTTCTTTGCGGTTATAGAAAATGACTTTTTTTCTGGTGCAGGAGCGACAACTTCTTTTGGTTTTTCTTCCACTTTTTCTTCTTCTGTTTTTGGTGTGGTTGGCTCAGTATTATTTTCTTCTATAACAACTTCTTCTTTTTTTACTTCAACCTCATCTGCTTTTATGGTAACATTTTCTGTGACGCTCGGTTCTTCAGTTTTTTCTTCGTCTTTATTTTCTTCTTCCTTTTTTGTTGTTTCTGTTTTTATTTCGGCAATTTCCTCATCTTCTGCTGCAGAGTCATTTTTGTGCGTGGAAAAAGAAACCGCTTTCATATTTTTTATAGGTGCGTCATGTTGTGGGAAGTCAAATTTTCCTCGACTGTTGGTGTCGGAATGAACAAGGGCAAAGTAGGTTTCCTCGGCACTTTCTGTTGGTGGTAGTACTACGGGTACGTCTATGTTTTCTCCTTTTGTGATACTGGCATAGGCAATCCAGTTTCTTGGAACACCATTGTTTTCTTTGTATAGGACAACCCATCCATCTATAGATGAGACTACTTTTTCTATGATCACGATATTATCTTTTTTTTCTTGGTCTGTTACTTCAAGAGAAGCGCTTTCTTGTAATACGAGCTCTTCTTGTTTTATGGTTTCGTTTTCTTTGATGTCGTCTTGTGTAGGCTCAACACTTGGGATGCATCCAGACCCAATAAGTAAAAGCGCAGCAAGTGTGGAAATTGGTAAGAAGATTTTTTTCATAGTGGGATAAAAAAATATATTAATAACGTGCTTTTATTTTATCAGTATTATCTGCTTTTTGTCTATCATTATTGTGTACGAAACTTTTTTTTCAGGTATTTTGGTATGTAAAAAATACCATATGCTAATAAAAAGTGTGCAAAAGAGATGCATAGGGCATATAAAAAAATAGCTATAACAATACTCATAGAACTATAGATTCGAAATACATATTGCGTTACATCAAATCCAAGTAGTAGTGGTACAATATTAAGTAATATAAGTAAAATAATAATCCAAATTAATCCTTTCCACATGCCGCTTCTGTCTTGTTTGCTTGGTGCAATATGAGAAGAAACACAAAAAGAAAAATATAGAAAAATCCAAAATAATGGATTTTGCATATTTTCTACAGAAAAAAGTGTAAACAGTGCTTTGCTAGTTGCAACGAGTATGGAAAAAACAGAAGAATGGTCTTGGTTTAGTGGAGCAAATACTTCTTTGGCGTTTGGTACAAGAATGTGTAATAATACAAACAAAATAACACCACCAAAAATCATTGGGGCCGCTCCAATAAAAAAGTTCCCAATATTATGAAACAGACTTCCAGAATCATATGAATGGTCCACATGACCAAGTCCGCCTGTTTCTTTGTTTGGTTTAAAGAGTTGTACACCAACTATGTTGTGTCTAAATATTTTGGCAAAAAAGAGATGAGCAAGTTCATGAACCGGGGTACCAAACCACGCGGTAATATAAATACCTTTCCACCCAATGGTATCTATATATTGTGCAATTGTATATTGTTGGAGTTTTGCAAGAATAAAACCAAGAAGAAAAAAAATACCGAATATTCCAACAAGTTCTAAACCCACAATTTTTACGAGACCAATAAAAAATTCCTGCATAAAACATTTTTTTTATGTACGGTAGTATAACATATTATTTGGATGAAAAACAAAAATAGCACATACATGCTATTTTGTCTTATTTTTGGATGATATTTACAAACTTTGTTTGCTTTAGTCTTCCGTCAAACTTCTTCTTTTTCTTTGTGGTAAATTTTACTATGCCGGCTGTGGTTGCAAAAAGTGTATCGTCTTTGCCTTTTTTAACATGTATTCCGGGGTGGATTCTTGTACCACGTTGTCGCACAAGCACCATGCCAGATTTTACTGTTTGACCATCACCTGTTTTTACACCAAGATACTTAGGATTTGAATCTCTCAAATTCTTGGCTGAACCACCGGCTTTTTTCTTTGCCATATTGGTATTACGTTAAGGGTGTGAAAATAGGGTTTTTATGGAATTCATAAAACCCAATATACTTTGTTGCTATAGTATACGCACATTACCTCTACTTGTCAATAGGGGGCTGCTAGAGTATACTTTTAAGTATGTAGGGTAAGAATGTTATATATATGAAAAAAGACTTATATCCATTTAAGTTGTATGTACGACTTAAGCCTATAAAGACACTATTTGGGCTTTCTTTGCTGTGTAATTTTGGTATTATTTTATGGCTTTCTTGGTATGTTCGCCCACAGGAAGTGCCCATATTTTTGCACCATAATGTTTTGTTTGGTGTAGATCTAACCGGACCCTGGTATGCCGTTTTTTATTTACCTTTAATTGGTATTATTATTCTTATTGTAAATCTCTTGTTAGGTATGTTTTTGTATAAAAAAGATAAACTTACAAGCCAAGTACTTGCTTTGGTAACATTTTTTTGCCATATATTTTTGGTTATGAGCGCTGTCTTGCTCGTGTTTCTTAATGTGTAGTGTATTTCATGAACTTTCCTTTTACTAAAAAACAAAAAGAAATAGACTACGTCTTATTGTCTTATTTTGGAGTATTGTTAGTCTTTGGACTTATTATGCTTGCTTCGGCAAGTGCTGTTATTGGGTATGATAGGTTTGGTGATCAGTACTTTTTTATTAAAAGACAACTACTGTATGGTGCTATACCTGGTGTGCTTGCGGTATTTTTTTTAATAAAAATACCCTATACTTGGATAAAAAAGATTACATGGTTTATCGCAATCGGATCTTTTGCTCTTCTTGTTTTGGTGCTTATTCCTGGAATAGGCTCTTCGTTCAATACTGGTGCCAGAAGTTGGATCACTTTTGGCGGCTTTTCTTTTCAGCCAGCGGAGCTTGCAAAGTTGGGTGTTGTTTTTTTTCTTGCAACATATTTAGCAAAACTTGGTAAGTCTGTTACCGAACTAAAAACAGGGTTTTTGCCCGCATTATGTTTGGGTTTGGTGCCGGTTGGTTTAGTGATCTTGCAACCAGATATTGGAACCGCATCAATATTATTTGTCTTGGTTTTTGGACTACTCTTTGTCTCTGGCGCAAAACGGAGCCACTTAGGTGTATTGGCACTTTTGGCTGTGGCTGCCTTTTTTGTGTTAATTCTTATTGCACCATATAGAGCCGCTCGGTTTACTACCTTTTTACACCCAGAACTTGATCCACAGGGTATTGGGTATCATATTAATCAGGCATATTTAGCGATTGGTTCAGGTGGGTGGTTTGGCAAAGGATTGGGTCATTCGGTGCAAAAATTTCAATATTTACCAGAAGTGCATGCAGATAGTATTTTTGCGGTGATGGCGGAAGAAATGGGGTTTGTTGTAAGTCTTTTGTTGGTAGTTTTACTTCTTGCTATCACCATTAGGTGTATTCGTATAGCGCAAGCTGCGCCAGATAATTTTGGAATATTGATTGTTTCTGGTATTGTTATTTGGTTTATTACACAATCTTTTTTTAATATTGGTGCAATGCTTGGGTTAATGCCAATTACCGGTGTGCCACTCCCATTTGTGAGTCATGGTGGAACAGCTTTGGTAATTTCATTAATTGGTGTTGGTGTGGTACTCAACGTAAGTAAACAAAGATAAAGATACATAAAGTATTTTGTATGAAAATTTTTTTCTCTGGAGGCGGTACGCTCGGTTCTGTTATACCGCTTTTGGCAATAAAAGAGCATATTGAGCAAAAGTATAACAATACAACATTTTTTTGGTGTGGCACAAAACGTGGTATAGAAAATGACATAGTAAAAAAACAGCACATACCATTTTTTCCTCTATATTGTGGTAAACTTCGGCGGTATTTTTCTATAACAACTGTTTTAGATGGGGTGGGAATTATTGTCGGCATAGCACAGTCACTCTATTTATTAAAAAAACATGCTCCAGATGTCTGTATCTCGGCTGGTGGCTTTGTATCTTTTCCACTTCATGTGGCGGCAAAAATTTTGGGCATCCCAACATGGGTTCATCAGCAAGATATTCATGTTGGATTGGCAAATAAATTACTTGCACCATTTGCATCATGTGTTACTGTTTCTGTTTCAGAGCTACAAAAGAAATTCCCTAAAAAAGAAGTATGTGTTTTGGGGAATCCTGTCCGTAAAAATATTTATACCGGAGATAAAAACAAGGCAAGAGAAATATTTAGATTGCAAAAAAATATCCCCGTGGTTTTTGTTACTGGTGGTGGAACAGGGGCAATAAAACTTAATGAAATGATTTATGATGTTTTACCTCAATTAATAGGGAAGTGTCAGTTGGTACACCTTACTGGAAAAAACCGCGGGTCAAAACAGGTGGTAAATCTTAAAAAACAATATTCATGGTATCATCCATATGAGTTTTTATCTGAAAATATTCACCATCTTTACGCTATTGCCGACATTGTAATTTTTAGAGGGGGGTTTGGAACAATAACTGAGTTAGCTGCACTAGAAAAAGCAGCAATCTGTATACCAAAACCGGGGCATCAAGAAAAAAATGCCGCTTACTTTGCAGAAAAAAAAGCGCTTATCACTGTTTCTGAAAACACAGAGAGTCAAATCTTGGTACGACATATTACCAACCTTTTAGATAGTGAAAAAAAACGAACAAGTATCGGAAAGGCTCTTTTTCAAGCACTGTCTATGACTAAAAAAGAGGATGTGGAATCTCTGTTAGATAGTTTGTTGTCTAAAAAAAATACGTAATCAAACACCGCTTTAGTCTTGTGTCAAAAATATGTTATACTAAAGATATAATAATAAGAACATATGGTGGCTTCACAACTAAAAAAATTAGGTCAAAAACAAGATGGAGTAAAACAAGATCTATGTCTTTTTGGTCAAATTAATTTTCGTGGAAAAATGAAAAAGTTTGGTATAAAGACAGACGACAGAAGACGACACATGTATATTATTGGAAAAACTGGAATGGGAAAATCCACACTTATGGAAAACATGATCTTACAAGATATTTACAATGGTCATGGTGTTGGTTTGGTGGATCCCCATGGAGACTTTGCAGAAAATATTATTGATTTTATACCAGAAAATCGTATAGATGATGTTATTTACTTTAACCCAGCAGACAAAGCGCATCCTGTTGGGTTTAATATCTTAGAGGTAGTAAACGAAGATCAAAAGCATTTGGTGGTCGGCGGACTTATGGCAACATTTAAAAAAATATGGCCAGATGTTTGGTCGAGTAGAATGGAGTATATTTTGGCAAACACACTTACTTCTTTGGTAGAGGTGCCTGGTTCAACCCTTATGGGTATTAACAGAATGTATGCCGATAAAACATATAGAAAAAGTATTATAAGTCAAATGGTTGACCCAATGGTAAAACGATTTTGGCACGATGAGTATGACAAGTGGGAGCCGCGATATGCAAAAGAGGCAGTAGCCCCAGTTCAAAACAAGGTGGGGCAGTTTTTGTCTACCAGTATTATTAGAAATATGGTGGCACAAGAAAAATCTGGCTTTAATATTCGTGAGGCAATGGATAGTAAAAAAATAGTTGTAGTAAATTTATCAAAGGGGCGTTTGGGAGAAGATAATAGTTCTTTGCTTGGGGGAATGATAATTACCAAAATCCAGCTTGCGGCAATGGAAAGGGTAGATCAACTTGAGTCAGAAAGAAAAGATTTCTTTTTGTATGTTGATGAGTTTCAGAATTTTGCCACACCATCTTTTGCTAGTATTTTGTCCGAGGCACGGAAATATCGTTTGGGATTGATTATGGCACATCAATATGTGGCACAGTTGGACGAAGTGGTGGCAGATGCTGTTTTTGGAAATGTGGGAACACTCGTGTCTTTTCGTGTTGGGTCTGCTGATGCAGATTCTTTAGTAAAAGAGTTTACTCCACAATTTGTAGAAGAAGACCTTGTTAATTTGGGGAAGTTTAATATTATTTTAAAACTCATGATAGATGGGGTCGCTTCGGCACCGTTTAGCTCTGGTACTTTACCGCCGATTGGTTCACCAACGGGGTCTTTTCAAAAAGTGGTGGATCGGTCAAGGGAACAGTATGCTGGTGCACGAGCAGACATAGAGGCAGTCGTGAATCAGTGGAGTGAGGATGTTGGAAAGGGCGGTAAAAAAGAAGATCCAAAAAAAGGGCGTGATGGATATACAAAGAAATCTTTTGATCCAAAAAGAGAGCTTCAGTCAAGAAATAAGAGGCAGGGAACAAAATCACCATCATTTGATTTTAATCAACTGCGTAAAGACTCGGTAAGGTCTGTACTGCCACAAAAAAATACACCATCGATTTCATTTACTTCTTTGCCAAAAAAACATACAGACAGTGGTCCTAAACCAAAACAAACGGTTGGGTCAAATCATCCAGTAGAAAGAACGCAACATACGTTTGGTACACACAAAGAAAATAGAAAACAACGGACTGAACCACAAAAAAACAATACACAAAAACAAACCTCTACAGTATCATTGCAAAATTTAGCAAAAAAACCACAAAATAATAGACCGGCCAAAAACGAGGGTGGTGACACGCAACAAAAGCGTAGTGGGGGAAAAAGAAGAAGAAGAAGGGGTAAACCGTCTCATCAAAAGAATAATTCACCAAGTGCACTTCAATAATAAGTTATGCAATCTTCCTTTTGGATTTCACACGAATGATTTCTTTTTTTCATTGCTATTTGCATAAACAAAGGAATGTGGTATCCTGTAATACATAAACAATTGTATGCGCAGAAGAAATAATTTTGAAGAACATAGACAACTTATTATAGGATTAGGATTAATTATCTTTGGTCTTATAACCCGTATAGGTCTTTTAGTTCTTTTTGGTGTGTTTTCTGTGATATCCTATTTTAAAAATAATCCAATCCAGACACACGCATTTCGTTCGCTGTTTAATTCAGTGAATAAGTCTCATTCATCATCTAATATATATACTGGTATGGACACAATAGATCCAAGAAAAACAAAACAAATAAAGCAGGCTGCAATAAGTAGTGTTATTTTTCTCTTTCTTTTGTTTCTTGCAAGCACTGCGTGGGTCGTGGTGGATGCTGGAGAAACAGGTGTGCAGTCATTATTTGGAAAGGTAAAAGATAGGGAGTTTTCTTCCGGGTTTCATTTGAAGAATCCGTTTGTTCGTATAACACCTATGAACATACGAACACAGGACTATACAATGAGTATTGTAAGTGGTGAAGGAAAAAAAACAGGAGATGACTCTATTTCTGCCTTAACAAAAGAGGGTCTGGAAGTTGGGCTAGATATGACAGTATTATATAATTTAGTAGAAGATAGTGCTTCTGATGTGTACCGGGATGTGGGATTACGCTACGATGATGTTATTATTCGACCACAAATTAGAAGTGTTATACGAGAGTCTATTGCACTGTATGATGCAAAAGATATTTATTCAGAAAAGCGAACACAGACATCTTTGGATATTTTAACAAAACTCAAAGAACAATTAGAGCCACGTGGTATTATTGTCCAAGAGGTGTTATTGAGAAATGTCCAGTTGCCAAGTAATTTAGCCGACAGTATTGAGTTAAAGCTATCTGCAGAACAAGATGCGCAGCGGTATGACTTTTTGTTACAAAAAGAAGAAAAAGAGGCTGAGCGAAAAAGAGTGGCTGCACGTGGTCAGCGAGATGCGCAGCAAATTATTAATGAAAGTCTTACACCAAAATATTTGCAATATCTCTACATCCAAAATCTTAAAGACACAGAAGGCACTATTTATGTCCCAACAAGCCCTAATAGCGGCGTACCTCTTTTTAGAGGGTTGTAATAAATAAAAGACGCTGAGTAAGCGTCTTTTTTATTACGGAACCTTGATTTTTTCTCTATTTCTGATACACTCCGTAGTATATGAAAGGAAAAAAAGACGCAAAAGTATTGGTTTGTCTTTCTGGTGGTGTGGACTCTTCGGTGGCTGCACATCTTTTGGTTCAAGACGGGTATACGGTTGTTGGTGCGTATATGAAGCAATGGAGTGACAGTAAAGACGTCGGTGGTGTTTGTACGTGGAAAGAAGAGTGGCGAGACGCGCAGCGAGTTGCAGCACATATTGGTATTCCGCTTATTACACTAGACTTTGAAAATGAATACAAAGACAATGTTGTGGAGTATATGTTTTCTGAATACACAAAAGGAAGAACACCAAATCCAGATATATTATGCAACAAATGGATAAAATTTGGTTTTTGGCGTAAAAAAGCACAAGAACTTGGTTTTGATATTATTGCAACAGGTCATTATGCTAAAATAGAACAAACAAAAACCGGGACATATGAATTATTGAATGCAAAGGACACAAACAAAGATCAAACATATTTTTTACACCAATTGAATCAAGAACAGCTGTCTTCCACGTTATTTCCACTTGGGGAATACACAAAAAATACCATAAGAGAAATAGCAAAAAAAGCACATCTTCCAACGGCAGAAAAAGAAGAGAGTATGGGGATATGTTTTATTGGAAAGGTATCAATGAAAGATTTCTTGCAACAAAAAATTCCAAAGTGTCCGGGAAGTATAGTAACAACAGCAGGGGAGGTTATTGGTACGCATGACGGTGTGGCATTTTACACTGTTGGTCAACGCCACGGGTTTGCACAAGATGGTGGTAACGATCCATTTTTTGTTATTAAAAAAAATATACAAACACAGGAGCTTATTGTTGGTCATAAAAATGATCCTGCACGATTTGTAAAAGAGCAAGAAGTGGTAGACATGCACTACATAAGTGGACAAGAGCCGGAATTTCCATTACAATGTAAGGTAAGGACACGGCACAGACAAGTGTTACAAACTTGTACACTTTTTAAAAAAAATAACACTCACATATTGCAGTTTCATACGCCGCAAGTTGCTATGACACCTGGTCAATTTGCTGTTTTGTATAAAGACAACAGGTGTTTGGGTGGGGGTGTAATTGTATAATATATTGATTATGACAGTGCAAGAAATTAGACAAGCGTATTTACAATATTTTAAAGATAAAGGACACCATGTTATTCCTTCGGCTTCACTTTTGCCAGAAAATGACCCCACTACACTCTTTACTGGTTCTGGCATGCAACCAATGGTACCCTATTTATTAGGAGAGTCACATCCAGAAGGGGTGCGAATTGCTGATTCTCAAAAGTGTTTTCGTTCTGGGGATATAGATGAGGTTGGAGACAATCGTCATACCACGTTTTTTGAGATGTTAGGAAATTGGTCACTTGGTGACTATTTTAAGACAGAGCAAGTGGACTGGATTTGGGATTTTCTTGTAAATATTATCGGTCTTAATCCAAATCAATTATATATAACCTGTTTTCGCGGATCAGATGAGTTTGATATCCCAAAAGATACAGAAGCGGCATTATTGTGGCAAAAAAAGTTTGAACAATCTGGTATGTCTGCAGAAATTGTAGATTTCCCAGAAAAAGATGGAATGCAAAATGGGCGTATTTTTTATTATGATTCAGAAAAAAATTGGTGGTCAAGAGCGGGTGTTCCACAAAACATGCCAAATGGGGAGCCTGGTGGACCAGATTCAGAGATGTTTTGGGATTTTGGTGTCGAACAAAAGCATCATGAAAAATCTGTTTGGAAAGATGATTTGTGTCACGTAAATTGTGATTGTGGAAGGTTTATGGAAATCGGTAATAACGTATTCATGGCGTACAGGAAAATGACAAAGGATTTTACGGAACTAGAGAAAAAGAATATTGATTTTGGTGGGGGACTTGAACGAATCGCGGCAGCTGTTATTGGTAATCCAGACATATTTTTGATTGATATATTTAGTGGTGCAAAAAAAACTCTTGCAGATTTATCTGGAAAAGTATACGGAGAAAATGAGAAAGAAACGTTTGCATTTCGTGTAATAATGGATCATATTCGTGCAGCAGTTTTTTTGATTGCGGATGGTGCTGTTCCATCAAATAAGGATCAAGGTTATTTTACCCGACGTCTTATTCGTCGTGCAGTTCGTTTTTCTAAGGACTTAGGTATTACTCAATCATTTTGTGCGTCAATAGCAAGATCCTTTATTACTTCTTACAGTAAAACGTACACAGTTCTTGCAGAAAATGAATCACACATTATATCAGCGTTACAAAAGGAAGAGGGACAGTTTCAACAAACACTTGAATCTGGGTTAAAAGAGTTTGAAAAGCTTTTGGCTGGATTTAAAAAAGGAGAAGAAAAAACAGGAAGGAAAGTTACCGAGATTTCTGGAAAACAAGCATTTACTCTTTATGATACGTTTGGGTTCCCTTTTGAAATGACCGAAGAGTTGGCAAAAGAACGTGGTTTATCTGTGGATAGGTCTGGTTTTGGGGTAGCACTAGAAAAACACAAACAAACATCTCGGTCCGCTGCAGAGGAAAAATTTAAAGGAGGGCTTGCCGATACGTCAGAAATGAGTGTTAAATACCACACCGCAACACATTTGCTCCATGTTGCACTGCGAAGGGTTTTAGGTACTCATGTGGAGCAAAAAGGAAGTAATATAACCCCAAAAAGACTTCGTTTTGATTTTACACATACAGAAAAAGTAACCGATGAGCAAAAAAAAGAGGTGGAAGATTTGGTAAATGCGGCTATTGTAAAGGGATATACTGTTTCTTCTGTGGAAATGTCAATTGAAGAAGCAAAGACACAAGGAGCGATCGGACTTTTTAGTGATTCCTATGGGGAAAGAGTAAAAGTATATACGATTGGAGATCCAAATTTTTCTGCAGCAGGTGATCCGGCATCAGATACCTTTAGTAAAGAAATCTGTGGCGGGCCACACGTGGAAAACACAAATACGCTTGGGCACTTTCGTATTACCAAAGAAGAGTCAAGTAGTGCCGGAATCAGGCGCATTAAAGCGGTTCTGGAGTAGTTTATGATTAATAGATGTTTTATATTTTTACGGAGTATTCGCAAGCAGTTCTTTTGTTTTTTTGTTGTGGGGATTACTGGGCTTGCGATAGATATGGCCTCACTTGTTTTTTTAAAGGAGGTGTTTGGAATTCGACCAATCTATGCTGTTATAGTCAGTCAAATAGGGGTGCTAGTATATAATTTTAGTCTTAATAAGTTTTGGTCATTTGAAAATACTCAACGGCCCCATAAACAGGCAGCCCGCTATACCACACTTGCTGGAGCTAACTACCTGTTCTCGGTGGTGGTAATGTATATATTTACTGAAATGTTATCATTTGATTATCGTATAGTTCGAATTGCTTCAATTGGGTGTATGGGTTGTTGGAATTTCTTTTTATACAAATACTGGGTATACAAAGAAGAGGTGTTAGTACCATCTTTGTCAAAAACAGAGGTGTATAGTAGATAAATATATGATTATTCACAGTGTAGAGAGAATTTTCTTGACAGCCTTACCAAAATAATGTATCATATCCACAGTTAAATTATTTCATTTTTCATGGCTAAAAAAGACGTAATAGTAGTAAACGGCACCATAGACGAAGTGCTTCCTGGTGGAACATTTCGTGTGCGCCTAGAAAATGAGCACGAGATTATTGCTCATCTTGGTGGAAAAATGCGTATGCACAGAATCCGGCTCGGTGTTGGTGATGATGTGCGAGTAGAAATGACACCATACGATTTAACCAAAGGAAGAATCACCTATAGGCTGTAATTAACAAAACATTACTTTATATATCAACCGGTGCGGTGGAGCTTAACCACGTGCAATTTGCACACAAGGTAGAGCAATGATATCGCGGCAGTGGTTGATATTTTTTAGTTCAATATTTTCTTATAATTTTATGAAAGTACAGGCATCAGTAAAAGCGCGTTGTAAAGATTGTAAGCGTGTAAGAAGACGTGGAGTTGTTTATAATATTTGTAAAAATCCACGCCACAAACAAAGACAAGGAACCAAACAAAGAAAAAAAGCTATCGCTTAATTTAATAGAATTTTTATGAGATTATCTGGGGTTACATTACCAAAACAAAAAAGAATCGTTATTGGACTTACCTATGTGTATGGTATTGGTCTTACGGCATCCGAAAAAATATTAGAAGGAGCAAATATAGAAAAAAACACACGCGTCAAAGATCTTACTAGATCTCAAGAAGATGCTATTCGTGCTATTGTAGAAAAAGATATCACCACGGAAGGTGATCTACGAAGAGAGGTTTCAAGTAATATAAAGCGATTAAAAGATATTAAGTGTTACCGTGGTATACGGCACGCAAAGCGTCTTCCTGTACGCGGACAAAGAACAAAAACAAACTCAAGAACAATAAGAGGAAATAAAAAGAATCTTGCGGTCAGCGGTAAAAAACCAGCGGCACAAAAAACATAATTCCGATTTAACTAACTGTACATGAGATATGGCAAAAAAAACGACTAAAGCAAAAACAAAGAAAAAGGCAATAAAGCAAGTCAGCAATGGACGTGCATATATTCAATCAACCTTTAATAATACTATTGTAACCATCACAGATCAAAATGGTGACGTTTTGGGTTGGGCAAGTGCTGGAATGGTAGGATTTAAAGGGCCAAAAAAGGCCACACCTTATGCTGCTGGTCAGGTGGTTAAAAAAGCGGTTGAGGCAGTAAAGCCAACAGGAATAAAAGAAATTAATGTATTTGTAAAAGGTGTTGGTGGTGGAAGAGAGGGGGCAATCCGTGCATTATATGCAAACGGTTTACAGATATTATCTATTAAGGATGTGACACCTATTCCACACAATGGCTGTCGTCCAAGAAAAAGAAGACGGGTATAATTTACTAGAACTAATTTTATGGGAAGATATATAGGTCCAAAAAATAAAATAGCAAGACGATTTGGTGTAAACTTAGGTCTTAAAACAAATGCTGCAAAAGTGGCACGACGCTTAACACAAAAGCCAGGTGTTCATGGTGCAAAGAGAAGAAGAGGTGGTTTATCTACATATGCAAAACAACTTACAGAAAAACAAAAGGCAAAATGTATTTACGGTTTACGAGAGCGACAATTTAGTGGATATGTAAAAGAAGCAGAACGAGTTGTTGGTAATTCTGGTATTAATTTAAAACAGATCCTTGAACAACGACTAGATAATGTTGTCTATAGACTTGGTTTTGCAAAAACACGTGCACAAGCAAGGCAGTTTGTAAGTCATAGCATGTTTACTGTAAATGGAAAAAAAATGAATATTCCTTCGTATTTGGTTAAAACAGAAGATGTTATTACTTTAAAAGAAAGTAAACACAAAAAAGGAGTGTTTGTTGATATTGTAGAGCAGCTTACCAATGTAGAACTTCCTTCTTGGTTATCGGTTGACGCAAAGAAAAAAGAAGGTAAAGTACTGCATATGCCAACTGAGCAAGATTTTGATAAAATATTTGACGAAAAACTTATTATTGAGTATTACTCAACTCGTTAATTCATTTTGGTAGGACTTTTTCTACCAACGCTAACTAATTTTCTATGGAACACGTATTATTGCCATCATCGATCACAATTGAGGAAACCGATAAACCACATATCGGAAAGCTTGTTGTATCACCGTGTCAGCAAGGATATGGTACCACTTTAGGAAACGCATTACGTCGCGTACTTTTATCATCTTTACCGGGTGCAGCTATTGAATCTGTTCGAATAGACGGAGTACAACATGAATTTTCTGCAATAGAAGGTGTCCAGGAAGATGTCGTGGAGATTATTTTAAATATTAAACAAATTGCGGTGCAATCACACAGTGATAACCCTGTTGTTCTTACATTAGAAAAAAAAGGTATTGGTGATATTACTGCTGCCGACTTTTCCAAGAGTGCTGATATTGTAATTGCTAACCCTGAACAAAAAATCATGACTGTTACAGGAAAAACCACAGCTATTAATATGGAAATTGTTATTGGAAAGGGGAATGGGTATGTTGCTGCAGCAGAAAAAGAGACACAGAATCTTGATCTTGGTACAATTGTCGTAGATTCTTTGTACACACCAGTAAGAGACATTGGTTATGCAGTAGAAAACACCCGTGTAGGAGACGTGACTGATTATGAAAAACTTGTCATGCATGTTGAAACAGATGGTACAGTTACTCCAAAAGAAGCAGTATGTCAGGCTACGCAAATTTTACTTGATCACTTTAATGTTATTATGAACGTTGCGGATTGTGATCTTGATCCAAATCTACAACTCACCACAGAGCCAGAATCCGCAGAGGATGGTGAACAAGAGTAGGAGGAATAATATTCAAACGTATTAATTAGTTAGTGTTTTATGAGACATAGGAAGAAAAAAATTACATTAGGAAGAGAAAAAGCGCAAAGGGAAGCGCTTATGAGAAGTTTGGCAGAAAGCCTTATTTTGCATGGTGCAATAAAAACAACATCCGCAAAAGCAAAAGCATTAAGAACAGTTGTTGAGCCGTTGGTTACCAAAGCAAAGAGAGGAAATCTTTTTGACAAAAGAATGGTATCTAAAGTATTATATACAAAATTAGCCGTGGAAAAACTCATGAAAGATATTGGACCACGTTACAAAGACCGGCAAGGGGGGTATACGAGAATCACTAAAATTGGTTCAAGACCAAATGATGGAGCCGAAGTGGTAAGAATAGAATTTGTTTAATAAAAACCTATGACTATACAACGAAAGACAATAGAAATAGACGCAACAAACAAGGCTGTTGGTCGAGTAGCAACAGAAGTGGCTACTTGTTTGCGTGGAAAGCATAAACCAGGGTTTGAACCGCATATTGATGCTGGTGATTTTGTGCGAGTTATAAATGCGTCAAAGGTCTCATTTACTGGTAAAAAATTGGTCCAAAAAGACTATTTTCACCACACGCTTTATCCGGGTGGATTAAAAAAGACTTCTATGAAGAAGGTTTTTGAATCAGATCCTGCAGAAGTAATTAGGAGAGCAGTAAATGGTATGTTACCAAAAAATTCATTACGCAATGGCATGATGAAGCGTTTGACTATTAAAGCTTAACTGTATGACAAAAGAACAAAATACTACAACGCATATACGTGCGGTTGGTAGAAGAAAAACAGCGGTTGCTCGAGTGCAATTGCGTAACGGAGAGCCAGGGATTACTATAAACGGAAAAAAGATGACAGAATATTTCCCTATTACCTTTTGGCAAGAAAAAGTGTTAGCACCACTTGCGCTTACAAGCAAGGAAGGTGGGGTAGAAATTTCTGTTAAAGTGGTTGGTGGCGGAACAAATGCACAGGCAGAGGCAATTCGCCACGGTATTTCACGTGTATTGGTAAAGTCAGATGAAACACTTAAACCTGTGCTAAAAGCAGAAGGGTTTCTCACCAGAGATTCCAGAACAAGAGAGCGTAAAAAATATGGTAGACATAGAGCTAGAAGAGGGCATCAGTGGCGTAAAAGATAATTTTAAAAAAAGGGCTTCGGCTCTTTTTTATTTGAATTATTTTACTAATAATCGTATACTACTAAGGTAGAATAATATACCTGTATGATATTTATTAAACGTTTCATTGCTACCAACAAGCCACTATTTACATTTCACAAAGCAGAGGAAATTTTTCTCCATGATCGTTTTTTGTACAGGTTTTTTCTACGTGTCATCCCAGAATCAATCACCCCAAATGTTATTACAACAATACGTGTTGCTACGACACCAATTCCTTTCTTTCTTGTGTTATACGGAGAATATTCTATTGGAGCCATTGTTTTTTTAATCGTAGCATTTACTGATGCGGTAGACGGAACTCTTGCCCGTGTTCGTTCTCAGGTAACACGTTTCGGAATGTTATTTGACCCGCTTGCAGATAAACTTCTTATTGGAAGCATGGTTATTTTATTGGTATTTCAAAATTTTCACTATTTACTTGGTGTGGCAATTTTAGGAATCGAAATCTTGTTTATTATTACTGCCCTTATAGCAAAAATAAAGTTCAATAGCATTTTTTCTGCTAATAAGTGGGGAAAAATAAAAATGGCACTACAAGTCCTCGCTATCTCTTTTACACTTATTGCACTGGTATTTAACACACCTCATTTACTTACTTTTGCTTTCTGGTGTTTTGGTTTTGCTATTGGGTTTGCGTTAATAAGTCTATTTTCTAATGGAATATAATTGTTAGTATGGAGTAATACATATATGAAGAAACTAAAGAAATGGTATGTTCATGGTTTATGTCTCGCAACTATTTCCTGTGCCCTCTATGCACAGTTATTTTTATTTTCATCCACTTTCTTTGGTTTTTGTATTTTTTTGCTATACATAGGATATGTTGGTAATTTTGCAACATATGTATTGGTACATATATTTGGATATAAGGTAACCAGTGGAATAACCCGGGTATTGGCGTATTTTTTTGTTTTTCTGTGTCTTGGTTTTGCAACAGCAATTGGTGTGGTGTGGTATAAAATAACACCTCTTTATTTGTGGATTGTATTCGTGACTATTGCCTTATTATTTTTTACTAGCGCTACAATTCTAAGAAAAAAAAGGCGTTTTTTGCCTAAAAATACTATATATAAAAAAAATTTTTCCTGGATGACATGTTTTACGTTTTCACCTTTTCCGCTGGTCTCATATATAGTGTTGTGCGTAACTGGCCTAGTTCTTTTGTTTGTGTCAAATACGGGTAGAGCACTTTTTTCTCCTTGGGAGGCTATTCATCATATGTTTTTACCTGTCGTGTTTCTCCTTTTTGTGCTTATGGGATTTTGCCTGTTTAGCAAAATAAAAACATCTCTTGTTCTTATTATTATTGTGGCACATTCTCTTTTGCTTCATAGTTACCTCCCAGTTACACATGAATTGCCTTGGGGGGGAGATGTATGGAGACTTGTGGCGGTAGAGCAGCAGCTTGCAGATGGAAATAGTATACTTCCGGTACTTTTTGGCCCAGAAGTACAGTACAAGGAACTGTTTGGTTTACAGATTCCAGAAGCATTACTTATCCCGCATAAATATATTTATGGACACTTACACGGAACTATTATATTGTTGGAAAAAACATTGCAGATTTCGTTACTAAGTATCCATAAGTGGTTAGTGCCGCTTTTGTGGTCTGTGATGGTACCACTTTTACTATACAAAATAGGCTTTCGATTATTTTCTCATCCAAAAATGGGACTCCTTTTAGCAATGGCAAGTACTATCCCATTTATTTTTCAGGCAAATGGTGGGCTAACACTTGGTGTGAGTTTTGGATTTATTACCTTTTTATTTGTATTATTATGTTGGTTCGAGTACATAAAAAATGCTTCAAAAAAACAAAGGAATCTTGTGATCTTGTTGAGTGTTCTTATGATTTTTGGGTACACCTTGTATACAATTGTTATGTGGGTAATAATTGTAGCTACAATACTTTTTACGCAGATTAAAAAGAAAAAAGATGTATTATGGCGAACCGGTATGTGCACCGGCATGCTTTTTTCCGGACTGTTTATTTTACCTTTGATAGAATTAATGTCTAAAAGTAGTACAGTCGCTATTCATATTTATATAATAGAAAAATTTCGTATCGCTTTGGGTCAGTTTAGCGGCTGGTATTTTGCAAATAGTATTCCATTGCACAATATATTGCCAGGAAATATTCTGTTTAACCAAACACCTCAAAGCATCTTTTTTTCAACACCATTTTTATTGTGGCGATGGCATTTAGTATTGTGCGTAAGTGTTATTGTGGTGCTACTTATTGCTGCTTTTTGGTATTTTTTGCACAAAAAATATACGGTACATTTTCTTGTTTCCACGTTCTTGGCATTTATGGTTGTAGGTGGGTATGGGATTGGGTGGTATGTTTTAGAAGGTGATAGGTCGTTTGTTAGAAGATTAGACGCATTATTTGCGTTATCGGTATTACTGCTTTGTGCCTATGGATTTTTTGCGGTAATGCAGTACTTGCGGTTTTATAGATACTCTCTAAGAAGTGTTCGGGTTTTTTCTGTAGTGTGTGTACTCTTTTTTTCTTGGGTAGGAACCACAACATACGCTTCTGGACCAGATATTCGTGTTTTGAGTACTAATGAATACAATGCAGCAACATATGTTTGGGAAAACTATCACTTTGATTCAGGGCACGCTTGTGTTCTTGCAGACACTTGGTTGCTACTTGCGCTTGAAGCACACTCATCGGGTAGTATTGTTGGTGGCGGGTTTCCTATTACAGCACAATTTGGTCAATTTGAAAGAACCCGCTTATTTGCTCAAGTAACCGAATTACCAAGCCATACAATCATGCAACATGCATTGCGCATTACGGAGGCGTCATATTGTGTGGTTATTTTACCAAAGCAAGAGCAAAATAGTGCCTATAATACTGCATTATCAGAGATTTTTAGGGGGCAAGAAGCAGAATTTGCCCCATTTTCGATTTATAGTTATAGATTGAAAAAATAATATATATAGTATATGCTATAAGCAAAGAGTGCTATTTATGACATAATTTTTATGGAATCTTGTATTTTTTGCAAAATAATAAAAAAAGATATACCACATTTTAGTGTATATGAAGATGAGTATTGTTTAGCTTTTTTAGATATTTATCCAAGAGTAAAAGGGCATACAGTAGTTATTCCAAAAATCCATGTAGAGACTATCGAAGGCGCAGATGCTCAAACAATTACCACACTATTTTCCGGAGTTCAGTCAGCGGTACAAAAAGTAACAGAAGTGTTACAACCCGATGCATATAGTATTGGGTGGAATAATGGGGAAGAGGCTGGTCAGGCAGTCCCACATATTCATGTGCATATTCTTCCAAGATGGAAAGGTGATGGCGGAGGAAATATGCATACCATTATAAACAAACCCGGTTCCACTTCTGTAAAAGAGCTTGCGTCATTATTTACATAATATACAGTATGCCAAAACGACTAAAACAATTATCAGAAGAGCTTGTACACAAAAACCCATATTGGGAGTATAAGCACGATACATACACCTTACCAAATGGGGGGGTTGGAAATTATTATTATGCTCAAAAACGTGGTGCGGTAATGGTGGTGCCAGTAACAGAAGATGGGCGAATAGTACTTACCTTACAATATCGCTATCTAGGTGATAAACAAAGTATAGAGTTTCCAGCAGGCGCCATAGAGGAAGAAAGTGATGTATTAAGCGCAGCAAAAAGAGAGCTACAAGAAGAAACAGGGTGGTCAGCAGAAGATTGGACAAAAGTAGGAGAATTTTTTTCTAATAATGCCATAATAAAGGCAAACTTCCATGTATTTTTGGCTCAGGTAAATAGACAACATACACAAGAGTTAGATGATTCAGAGGAAATAGAGGTGTTATACAGAAGACCAAACGAGATTGATGATTTAATTATTTCAAATACTATTTGGGATGGTGCGAGCCTTGCTGCATGGGCGCTCGTTCGTTCACAGTTACCTGTATAGATACGCTTAATCATATGGCAAAAAGAGAAAAAAACCTAGAAAGATTCATTGAAATTTTTGCCTTTACAGAAGACACTAGTAAACAAGGAAGAGTTCTTGAGAGTGTAAAGGTTGGTGATGTGTATATGTCCCGTCTTCGTATTGCACCAGGAGTGACAACAGGGAATTATTATTATTCCGATACAAACGTATTGATGTCTGTGGAATGTGGTGCTGTCATGATGTATTGTGAGAATGTGGAAACAAAAGAACGAATTGAGATGAAGGTAAAACCAGGGGAAAAGCTTATTGAAATTGGGCCAAAAGTAGCTCGTGCCACAAAGAATATTGGTAAAAAAGATGCGATACTTATATTTTTTAGCGATAAACCGTTGCGTTCTTCTACATCTTTTTCTTATGTGGTAATTTAATTATGAGTAAAAAAGAAAAAACCAGTATTATTGTTCATGATTTTGTTCCAGATGGTAGTCGTACTGGGAGGGTATTATATTCAGCAAAAGTTCGCGGTGTGTATGTCTCACGATTGGTTTTAGATCCCGGGACAAAGGTGGGGGGCTATTATTATAAAAAAACTGTAGTGACGTTATATGTAGGTTCTGGTTCTGTTTTAGGAAAATTTGAGAATATTACCACAAAAGAAAGAAAAGAGTTTCCCATAACCATGAAAACTGGTGCAATACATTTGCCAGCTGGTGTAGCAATTTCTCTTGAGAATAAGTCAAAAAAGAAGGCAACTGTAATTATTTTTTCTGACGCAAGGTTACAGACCGGCGATGATTACTTGTATAATTTGTAGAATTTACAAGGAAAAGGGTCGTTTTTTTACGCTTTTTGCTTTCACAGTATATGTATAGACGGGTGCAGATTTTCGTGATATAGTACCTGTATTACGATATGCGGCTTTTTTAGTGGTTTATAGCATAACAAAGGAAATTATATGGCAAATATTTTAGTAACAGGTGGGGCAGGATTTATAGGATCCAACTTTGTCCATCACATTTTGGACACTTATTCGGATTATCGTGTGGTAAACTACGATAAATTAACGTATGCGGGAAATCTTAATAATTTATCTCGGATTATTGCAGATGGGCAAAAAAATGCACGATATACATTTGTTCAAGGAGATATTTGTGATGTACCTTTACTTCATAAAACAATAGAAAAACACAATATTACACATATTATTAATTTTGCAGCAGAAACTCATGTAGACCGTTCAATTCACGGAGATTGTACCGAATTTGTTATGGCAAACACATTTGGAGTGTTACATATTTTAAACAGTGTAAAGAAATACGATATAGAAAAATTTGTTAATGTGTCTACCGATGAAGTGTACGGGTCTCTCGCCTTAGACGATAACACGTTTTTTACCGAAGAAACACCAATAGAACCAAACATGCCATATGCTGCGGCAAAAGCAGGGGGTGATTTACTGTGTAGAGCATATTGTGCCGTCCATAAACTTCCGGTTGTGGTTACGCATTGTTCAAATAATTATGGTCCATACCAATACCCAGAAAAACTTATTCCGATTTCTTTGTTTCGATTACTAAAAAACAAAAAAATTACCATTCATGGAAATGGACAAAATGTTCGCGATTGGATTCACGTAAAAGACCATTGCGCTGCACTCGATCTTATGTTACACAAAGGAAAATCCGGTGAAATTTATAATGTTGGGGTAGACAATGAACGCAGTAATCTCGATATTGCTAAAATGATTTTAGCATTAATGGATAAATCAGAAAATATGATAGAGTTTGTTGCGGATAGACCAGCAAATGATTTACGATATGCCATAGATGCCTCAAAAATAGAGCGGCTGGGTTGGAAACCAAAATACACAAAAGAAAAATTCGACATTGGACTTTCCGAAACCATAAATTGGTATTTAACCAATAAAGATTGGGTAGAAGATCTTTGGGCAAAACACGAAGAAGCCCATGCTATTAATCACACACCAGAAAGAATACAAAAAACAAAAAATAGAGTTGATAAAGATGAAAGACTAGGAATAAATAATACTGTATGCTACAATTCGGGAAATATAAAATAAAAATAGTACAAAATGAGCGTGCGTTATATAGTTTTGCTGAACTGAAAGAATTTTTTGATTGGGACGTAAAACGAGTCTATTTTATTCAAGAATGCAAAGAACCAACAGGGCAACATTGTCACAAAATAGAAGAAGAATTCTTTATTATGGCAAAAGGAAGTTGTACTGCTGTTATAGACAGAGGAAACGGAAAAGAAGATGTTCCGCTTGCTGAAATTGGCGATGCTATTTTTGTAGGAAGTTATGTGTGGCATGGGTTTAAAGATTTTTCAGAAGATGCCTTATTATTAGCTCTGTCTTCCACCAATTATAGTCCGGATCGTAGTGATTATATAGAAGATTATACTGAATACCAAAATATTATTGCACAAAAAAAAGAGGAGTAGTGTGGCTAGGATTATGAAACATATTCTTATATTAGGAGCAAAAGGAACACTTGGTCAAGCACTTTCTCTTGTTTTTTATTCCGCAGGTTTTACTGTAACAGCTTGGGATAAAGATGATGTAGATATAACCAACACAAAAGAATTACAAGAAAAAATTGCTGAGTGCAAGCCAGATTGTATAATAAATACTGTTGCAATAAATGCGGTAGACGCCATAGAAACGGATGTGGCAGTTTTTGCAAATGCAAAAAATATAAATGGTTTGTGTGTAAAAACACTTGCGCAAATTGCAGAAACATATGATATTCCATTTGTACATTATTCTACAGATTATGTATTTGATGGTGGTACGACATTGGGATATGCCGAAGAAAGTAAGCCGAACCCAATAAGTAAATATGGAGAAACAAAATATCTTGGCGAAAAAATGGCACAAGAGTTTTCTTCAAAACAGTATATTATTCGATTATCTCGCCTTTTTGGTATGCCAGGAATAAGTGCTGCCTCAAAACGCAGTTTTGTTGATACTATGATTTGGCTTGCTACAGAATCTGGTAAAACACAACTTGAAATAGTTAATAATCAAATAAGCGCACCAACGTATGCGCCAGATTTAGCACTGTTTACTAAGTTTATTTTGGAAAATAATTGTGATTATGGTATATATCATGGCACAAACGAAGGAGAGTGCTCGTGGTTTGATTGGGCAAAAGAAGTATTTGTACAAAAAAATATTACCATACCAATAATACCGGTTTCTCACTCACATTTTCCCCGGCCTGCCCAGGTGCCGGCATATTCTGTGTTACGAAATACAAAATTACCTAAGCAACGGCATTGGAAAATCGCATTACGTGATTATTTAGACGCTTAACTATGGATCTTTCTATTATTACGGTAAACACTAATGCCAAAGATACCATTCTTTCGCAAATACAATCCACTATTTCCGGAGCGGGAGATTTGGTATTTGAACACATTGTTTCAGATAATGGTTCTACAGATGGGTCGGTAGAAGAAATAAAAAGACAATTTCCTCAAGTTCGTATTATTGAGAATAAGGCAAATATTGGTTTTGGCTCAGCAAATAATGCAGCATTGCCATATTGTACTGGCAAGTATATACTATTGCTAAATCCAGATATGCGAGTATTGCCAAATTCCTTACACACACTTATTGCGTGGATGAATACACGGCCAGAAATAGGTATTGCAAGTTGTAAACTGACTGACGAAAGTGGAAAAGCAAGTGAGGGTGCAAAGCCGCGCCGGTTTCCTACACTCGTTGATCAATTGGCGGTACTCCTAAAAATACCACACCTATTTCCACACATTCTTGATACATATTTGTACAAAGGGTTTGATTTTGAAAAAGAGCAAGAAGTAGACAGTGTCCGCGGATCTTTTATGCTCATTCGTAAGTCTATTGTAGATGAATTAGGTTGGATATTCGATCCGCGCTATTTTATTTGGTTTGAAGATGTGGACACGTGTAAGGAGGTAAAAAAACGCGGGTATTCTATTGTGTACACTCCAATAATTTCTTGTGTTGATTACATTGGACAAACATTTAAACAGTTGCCGTCGATGCAAAAGCAGTTGTGGTTTACTAAAAGCATGGTGCAGTATTTTAAAAAATGGCACACAAAAACCGAGTGGATTATTATTGTGCTTTGTAGGCCGATTGCGTTACTACTTACCACATTACATACTATTTTACGTAAAAAAACATAATTATGGCAAGAGTTTCTATACACCTTATTGTATATAGTCAAAAGGAAGCAAAATATATTCCGTATCTTTTTAATTCATTAAAAAATCAAACATTTACCGATTGGGAGATAAAGATTTTAAATAATAATGCTAGTGGAGATGTAATACGTGCTGTTGAATCAGAAATGCAAGATGTTGGAAAACCGTATACCATAATAACAGAAAAAGAAAATAGCGGGTTTGCAAATGGAAATAATACATTAGCAAAAAAGACGAATACAGAATATGTACTATTGGTTAACCCGGATATGTATTTGGAATCAGATGTACTTGAAAAAATGATTTCATTTTTAGATGAGCATAAAGAGGTGTCAAATGTTTCAACCAGGCTTATGCAATGGGATTTTTCCGCAGTATGTAAAGAAGAGAAAAAACAATCATCGCTTGACGTGTCGGCAAAAGCTGGTTTTACACAATATATAGACGCCATTGGTATACGATTATTACGAAACAGACGTGCAGTAGAGTGGCTTACTGGAGAAGTGTGGACTTCTGGAAGTAAAAATAAACGAGTGCGATCGGCATATAATAAAAAGATTCTAGAAATTTTTGGTCTTTCCGGTGCGTTTTTGTTGTACAGAAAAACAGCGATAGATCATGTTCTTCTTCCAGGAGAGTGTTTGTTTGACCCTACATATCATTCATATAAAGAAGATGTGGATTTAGCATATAGACTCAGAAATGCTGGATATACATCCTATGTATTACTTGATACCGCCGCATATCATGATAGAACTGGTAGTGGTACAAAAAAACTTCATGATTTGGCGACAATCAAAAACAAAAAAACACAACCGTATTATATACAATTTCATTCGTATAAAAATCACCTAAGAACATTATATAAAAATGAATACTGGCAAA
This sequence comes from Candidatus Magasanikiibacteriota bacterium, assembly GCA_002716765.1. Classification (GTDB taxonomy): domain Bacteria; phylum Patescibacteriota; class Patescibacteriia; order Magasanikbacterales; family UBA922. The sequence continues at coordinate 58,341 of PBBY01000012.1, read as the reverse complement.
ATGTTTTTCTTGATTTACCTTGTATCTTTTGGTATGAGTTCCGAAAGTTTGTGTATCTTTTATGTACAAACCCACGACTTTTGCTTCGTGCTTGGCAAGAAATAGTAGTAAACTTTTCCTATACAAAAAAGGCGCGAGAAAGTGTGAATGCATCAAAAAAAATGTATTGGAAAGGGCTTCGAAGGTGGTTTTCTGAATAATATACGTATATGGTAGATATTTGTATTACATTGGTAAATACCAACGAAAAAGATGCAATTTACACATGTTTGACGTCACTTTTAGGTGATGCAAAAAATTCTGGACTTCGTCTTGGTGTTGTTATTGTTGATAATAATTCAACAGAAGATATTAAACCATTGCTCACAAAATATTTTCCAGATGCAGTATTGTTGCGGCAAAAAGAAAACAAGGGGTTTGGCGCATCACATAATCGTGCCCTGACGGCAGTGGATGCACAATATTATTTTGTATTAAATCCAGATACACAAGTTGAACATGGATCACAGTTATTAAGAAAAATGTTTGATTTTATGGAGGAGAATAAGCAGGTTGGAATGGTTGGGCCAAGAATTATATATCCAGATAAGTCTTTGCAATACTCTTGCTGGCGGTTTCCTAGTTTTTTGCAACCAATCTGCAGTAGAACATCGCTAGGGAAAAAAGGAAAATATAAAAAAATGGCAGACAAGCATCTTATGAAAGATTTTGATCATAATGCCACACGTCCGGTAGATGCCATTATGGGCTCAGCAATGTTTGTAAGAAAAAAAGCAATAGAAAAAGTTGGTGGTTTTGATGAGCGTTTTTGGATGTATTTTGAGGATATTGATTGGTGCAAAAGAATGTGGGAAAATCATTGGCCGATTTATTATTTACATACTGCAACTCTTTCCCATGCTCACGGCAGAGCTTCGGCAAAAGTTCCTGGGATTATAACAGCACTTATAAAAAACAAATACGCTAGAGCACATTTAAAAAGTTGGATACAATATTGTATCAAATGGCGCGGAAATTATAAATTCTATGGAGACAAAAAAACCTAAAGTAGTGATAATGTATTTGCTTTGGGATCAGGAACCATATGATTATTTATCGGATGCGATTGCAGGAGTAAAAGCACAAACCTATCCAAAAGAAGATATGGTGTTTTTGATTGTATATAATTCTTTCAAAAAAGGTAATTCTTCTGCTTGTTCATATATTAGAGAACAAATTGCTGCGCATAAAAATGATTTGCCACACGTACACATTGCAGAACAAGAAGAAAATTTAGGATTTTCTGGTGGGAATAATTTGGGTATGCAATGGGCAATAGATAATAATTATGATTATGTTATTTTGCATAATGGTGATGCGTATATGGAAAGTAGCACACTTACGCACTTGGTAAAAGAGATGGAAAATGACAAAATGATTGGCGCAGCTCAACCACTGATTTTATTGGATGATAATAAAGACCAAATAAATACCGCAGGAAACAAACTCCACTTTCTTGGTGTTGGTTTTGGTGATTTATATAAAGTAAATAGGCACGCTATTGCTTTACCAAAAGTCAAAGATGTCGGATATGTCAGTGGGTGTGCTATTATGATGCGCACGGATTTATTGCAAAAATATGGATTGTGGGATGAAGAGTATTTTATGTATCATGAAGATACTGATTATTCTCTTCGGCTAAAATTATTTGGTTATCGGACGGTGCTAGTCTCAGAATCAGTGTTTTATCACAAATATGTGTTTTGTAAAAATATAAAAAATCTTTACTGGATAGAAAGAAATAGGCTTGCATTGTTGCTATTATATTATAAAATACCAACACTTATCCTTATATTTCCAATTGGCATATTTTTTGAAATCAGTCTGTTGCTTTTTTCCATAAAAGGAGGGTGGCTAAAACAGAGATTAGCGGTATATGTGTATTGGTGTAATCCTAAAAATATAATACGTTGGCTAAAAAAACGAAGACAGATTCAAAAAACACGAACCATTTCCGACAAAGTATTATTACAAAACGTAGTTTCTGGCATTCGCTTTCAAGAAAAGGCGGTAGAAAATCCAATTCTTCTATATATCGGTAATCCTATTATGAAGGTGTATTGGTATATTGCATATAGATGTATTTTTTGGTAAAGCAATAACACAGTTGTATTATGTTGAGGGGTGTAATACAATCAAAAAGCAAAGCATTTCTTGTGTTTTGTTTTTGTTTTCTTTTGGGCGTTGCTTGTGGCTCTTTTTTTATACCAAATATTGCATTTGTTTCTATATATAGTGGTTTTTTTGTGCTTATTACACTATTCATTGTGTTTTGGGATACTGTTGTGTGCCGTTTTTTTCTTGTTTGCTTGAGTTGTTTTTTATTTGGTGTGATTCGTTGTGTTATTTCATTTTCTTTGCTTGGTTTTCATGGAACATCAAAATTGTTATATGATGAGCAAAAAATCATTGGGTTTGTTTCTGCCGAACCAGATATTCGTCAAGGAAAAGCGCGGTATATTGTCACACCAAAAAATAGTAATATACCTGGAAAGATTTTTATTTCTGCGCCAAATTATCCGCAATATACTTATGGAGATAGGCTCAAAATTGTCTGCAAGAGGTTAGAAAAACCAGAACCAATAGAAACATTTCGCTACGATATGTATTTGGCACGGTTTGGGGTGTCGTATATCTGTGTTTCTCCGGCAATTAAGAAAATAGGAGTGGGAGATGGAAATAATGTCTTAGTATATATTTTTTCACTAAAACAAATTGTTGCGGAGCGTATTGCTATATTATGGCATGAACCGTACGCTGGATTTATGGCTGGTTTATTATATGGTTATCGTGGCGGATTAGGCTCACTCAATGATGTGTTCGCACAAACCGGTGTTACTCATATTATTGCAATTTCTGGATACAATATTACAATTATTGCGACCATACTTATTACTCTCTGTATTCACGCGTATATTCCAAGAAAAAAGGCATACTATATTATTGTTTTTGGTGTTATTGTGTTTGTTGTATTTGCCGGCGGAAGCGCATCGGTGGTTCGTGCGGGAATTATGGGAATATTGGTGCTTTATGCAAAACAGATTGGCAGGGCTCGGCATATTTTGCCAATTCTGTGTTTTACTGCAGTAATCATGTCATTACATAATCCACTCATTTTACTTTGGGATGCAGGGTTTCAGCTTTCTTTTGTGGCAACTATTGGTCTTATTTATCTTTGTCCAATAATAGACAAAAAAATGCAAAAAATCCCAGATTTTTTTGGTATTACCGAAGCATTTTCTGCAACAATGGCTGCTATTATAATTACGTTACCACTTATTTTATTTCAGTTCGGAAGACTGTCTTTGGTTGCGCCTTTGGTGAATATGCTTATTCTTTGGACTATTCCGTACATTATGTTATTTGGTTTTTTTAGTGTTGTAGCCTCTTTTGTACTTTTTCCGATGGGTCTTATTTGTTCGTATATTGCGTGGCTAGGAATGGCGTATGTTGTAACAATCGTGCGGCTATTTGCAGATCGTTCTTTTACATATACAATCATACAAATTAATTTTTTTAGCATGTTCTGTATGTATCTTTTACTTTGTTATGTTCTAATTATGTGTGATAAAAAACAGTGTATTAAAAGGATATGAAAAAAAGTATTATACCTATTATTTTTTTATTACTTTGTGTAGTTTTTCTCCGTGAATATGTAGTAAAGCAAGAAGTGATAGAATATGGCAATACATCTGTTACAAAAGAAAAAAGTACTGGTATACAAATTATTTTTTTAGATATTGGGCAAGGGGACGCAACATTTATTATATTTCCAGATGGTAGACAAATGCTTGTTGATTGTAGTCTTGATGGAAGAATTGGTGAAGCGTTGGGGAAATATATGCCATTTCATGACAAAACTATTGATTATTTGGTTATAACACATCCAGATTTAGATCATTATGGTGGCTGCATCGACGTACTAAGGCAGTTTGAGGTTGCGCATATTTTGTATAATGGCTCAGAAAAACAGGGGAGTGACTATTTTCGTGTTTTTACACAACATGTGGAAGCTGAAGAGGCGGAGTATACAATTATTGATTCAGTTGTATCTTGGGAAATTGCCAGCACTACTCTCCGATTCTTGTATCCAGATCATAATATACAATACAATCCAAAGATTCCAGGAATAGAAAAAGAGGTAAGCACAAATAACACCTCTTTGGTTTTTTTGCTTGATTATGGACAAAAAAGCATGCTTTTTCCTGGTGATGCAGAACATGAATTAGAATCATACCTTATTACACAATATGGAAAAGAATTAGATGTAGATATCCTAAAAGCAAGTCATCACGGTGCTGCCGGTTCTTCAATTATACCATTTGTAAAGATAACATCACCAGTGCATACTATTTTTTCAGCCGGAAGAAGTAATAGATACAACCACCCGTCACGAAGGATTATAAAACGATTTGAGCGAAATGGTAGTAAAACTTGGCGAACAGACACACAAGGTGATATACTTATACATATAACACCTTTGGGAAAAATTTATGTTACCTCTGAAAAAGGTATTCCTACTTAACCTTATTTTTTCATTATTTCCGTTTGTTGTGTTTGCGCAGACGTTTAATTTTGTGGTTGACGAAAATGTGGTGCTTTCCAATGGAAATGCATTTGCCGGAGACACGGTAAAAATTTACACTGTTGTCGTAAACAATGACTTCCATTTACTGTCTGCCGATGTGGTGTTTTTTAATAATCAAGAACAAATTGGCTTGGTCCCGGTTCGTGACCTTGGGTTTGAGCAAGCAAAACAAGTGTGGTTAGAATATCCCATTCCTTTTGGTGAGCAAAATATTGCTATTCAAATTCAAAATGTTGTTGGGTCTACAAATACCGGAGAACAAAACGCTATTGCAAATGAGCAAATTACTGCTGTAGATGTTTCTAGGTCTTTTGATATAGACTCAGATACTGACGGAGATAATATAGGAAACAAAGAAGATGTCGACGATGATAATGATGGACTCAATGACCTTAAAGAAGAGGAGTTGGGGACTAATCCACTCAGCACAGACACCGATGGTGATGGTCTGTCAGATAAAAAAGAAGTAGATAGTGGACTGAACCCAATCCGTGAAGATACTGATGGTGATGGACACAAAGACAAGGTTGATTTATTTCCTACAAATGCAAAAGAGTGGGCTGATGTCGATAATGATAATATAGGGGATAATAGCGATACAGACGACGATAACGACGGACTTTCTGATGAAGAAGAGCGTGTTTTTGGGAGTGATCCACTGGTTCCAGACACCGATGGGGATGGTGTTACCGATAATGATGAAAAAATTCACGGAAGTAATCCACAAAAAAGTGATAGTGATGAAGATGGGATATCCGACAAAGAAGAAATAGAAAAAGGTCTTCATCCAGGAGAAAAAGATTCCGATAAAGACGGTCTTGATGATAACATAGAAATAGAAATTGGTACGGACCCTCTTAATCCAGATTCCGATCAAGATGGTCTAACTGATGGGAAAGAGTATGAAATTGGCACTGATCCATTAAGTGTAGATACCGACACCGACGGTGTTTACGACGAACAAGACATGTTTCCTACTAATCCAGAAGAGACAGTTGATACAGATTTAGACGGTGTTGGGAATAATGAAGATACCGACGACGACAACGATACAATTAGTGATACCGACGAAAAAATTAGTGGTACCGATCCATTAAAATCCGACACCGATGATGATGGTTTGTCGGATATTGAGGAAAAAGAAAAAGGAACAAATCCTGTTGAGTCCGATACCGATAATGATGGAAAAAACGATAAGGATGATGAAGATCCACTAGTACCAGACAAATTCCATTTTGATTTTGGTAATAATTTTCTTAAAAGAGTAGTGCAGTTTAGCGCATTAGTCTGTTTTATCCTCAGTATAGTATTTTATAGTTTATATAGAGTGAAAAGAGAAGAGTAGTATGAAATATATCGTTACATCTCAAGGAATATCCCAAATAATTATAATGGTACTTTTAGCGTGTTTTACACCTATTAGCCCGGTGTTTGCACAAGATCATGATACCGATAACGACGGATTGTCTAATATCTTAGAAGAGGTATACCACACCGATCCGTATAATCCAGATACCGACGGTGATGGGTTTTTTGATGGTGTTGAAATTGCGCATGATTATTCTCCACACCAAGGAAATGGTGCGTGGATGCATGAATCTGACTACGATGACGACGGACTAAATGACTGGTTAGAGCGGTGGTTTGGAAGTGATATAGGACAAATAGATACCGATGGTGACGGGTATAATGATTTTGTTGAAGTTTCTAGAGGATATGACCCAAAAGACATACGTCCGATAATCAAATATAGTAAAAAGGTGGAGGTTGATAGAACGGCACAGCGATTGTATTACTATGTCGATGGGGTAAAAATAGAAAATTGGCCAGTTTCTACCGGAAATCCACATTCGCCAACACCAGAAGGAGAGTTTACTATTACAACAAAAATTCCTAAAAAAAGATATTCTGGTCCCGGATATGATTTGCCTGGGGTAGAATGGAACATGAAATTTAAGCCACTGTATTATATTCACGGTGCATATTGGCATAATGATTTTGGTCAACGAACACGGTCACATGGTTGTGTAAATATGCGTACGGCTGATGCAAAGAAACTCTATTCATATATTGATATTGGTGTACCTGTTTCAATTATTGGGAATACACCAAAACATGCTATTGTTGGTTCATAATTATGACGCGAAAAGAACAGATTATTCTTCCTATACTTCACTGGTATAAAAAAAATAAAAGAGACTTGCCTTGGCGCCGTACGATGAGGCCATATCATATATTGGTGAGCGAAGTTATGTTGCAACAAACACAAGTAGATCGTGTTATAATAAAATATCGTGAGTTTTTGCGATACTTTCCCTCTGTAAAACAACTTGGAAATGCCTCACCCGGAGAGGTGATTACCGCGTGGAAAGGGTTAGGGTATAACAGGCGTGCACTATATTTGCAAAAAACAGCACAAGCGATTAGACAAGAGTATGGTGGAAGGTTTCCGCAAGATATAGACACATTGATGACATTGCCTGGAATTGGAAACTATACCGCAAGAGCCATACTGTCTTTTGCTTTTGATAAGCCAGTTGCAATGATGGATACGAATCACAGAAAGTTTTATTCTCGTATTTTTTTTCAAGAAAATGGGCAATCAGACAAAATATTATTAGAAAAAACCAAAGATCTTGTTGCGGACCTACTTACTCTTCCATCACTGTTTTCCGATAAAAAAAGTATGGTATATCATTGGAATCAAGCATTAATGGATTTTGGTGCACACTTTTTAGCTCGTGGGACACATTTACAAGATTGCCCTATAAAACAATTTGATCAATTATTTCCAGATCAGGTAAAAAAACAGCAGAAAAAAGCACATACCCCGTTTCGACAAACTAATCGATATTATCGCGGAAGGATAGTCGATGCATTGCGGAGTGAAAAGTCAATTACCATAAAAACTATTGCCAAATTGTGTGCTGATATTCCCAAAAAAAGGCAACAAACTATTATTCAGGGTCTTATTAAAGATGGATTGATAAAACAAGCTGGATGTAGTATGCTATTACCATAATATTAAGCTTATTTTATGAAATTACTTCTTCGTTGGGCTATCAATGCTGCTGGATTACTTCTTATTGCACAATTTCTCGGTGGAATTACACTAAGTGGTTGGTATGCGGCATTTATTACTATTCTTATTTTAGGACTAGTAAATGCCATTATTCGCCCAATTTTACTCTTTTTTACCCTGCCTATTAATATTCTTACTTTAGGGTTATTTACCTTTGTGGTAAATGCCTTACTTTTTTGGTTTGTGAGTACGGTGGTAGAAGGGTTTGTGGTATCGAGCTTTGTGGCTGCTTTTGTTGGGGCGTTTATGTTGTCAATTATTAGCGGTGTTGCCACCGTAGCATTAGAAAAGAAATAGACTATGAAAAAAGCAATGAAAATTATTTCTGTTGGCGGATCTATTATTATTCCTAAAACGGGTTTTGATATTCCTTTTTTAAAAAAATTTAGACAGCTTATTTTAGATCAAATAAAAAAAGGGGAGCGGTTTATACTGGTTATAGGAGGTGGTGCAATTTGTAGAAAGTATCAAGATGCGGCAAAGCAAATTGTATCTTTGTCCGATACTGATTTAGATTGGATTGGTATTCACACTACAATATATAATGCACAATTTGTGCGGTATTTATTTAAAGATATTGCATACAAAGATATTATTACTGATCCAAGAAAAAAAGTGCACACAAGAAAACCGCTCATTATTGCAGCCGGGTGGAAACCGGGATTTTCAACAGATCGAGATGCAGTTTTATTGGCAAAAACATACGGAGCAAAAGAGCTGTTCAATTTATCAAATATCTCCTATGTTTATGACAAGGATCCCAATGTGTATCCAGAAGCAAAAAAACTGAAGTATATAGATTGGCAAACTTTGCGAGATGATATAGTTGGACACACTTGGGAGCCCGGAAAAAGTGCGCCATTTGACCCAATTGCCAGCAAAGATGCACAAAAATTTGGTATGAAAGTGGGGATTTTAAATGGAACAAACTTGACAGAAGTACAAAAAGCAATTGAAGGAAAAACATTTAAAGGAACGGTAGTGGAATAAACGCTGTAAAAGAAAAAAGTAGTATATCACTACTTTTTTTTGTTTTGTATTATGGTAATTTTCCTAGAGTTTTCTTTTGTGTGTTGTATAGAAATGTCTATATACGACCTGTCTTTTATTAATGTATAAATTTTTTCTGGCCATTCTATGATTGATACAGTTTCTTTGTCGAATAAAAATTCCATTATACCAATGTTTTCTAGAGCTTGTTGATTTTCTGCACGATAAGTGTCTATGTGGACTAGTTGCGTAATACCTTTTTCTGTAAGGTTAGCTGGATATACTTGCATGTAAGTAAACGTTGGACTGGTAATGACTTCTGTTACATTAAGTCCTTTTGCAATACCTTTTGCTATGGTGGTTTTTCCTGCACCAAGATTGCCTTTAAGTAATATAACATCTCCGCCAGAAAGTGTTTCTGCCAAAGATGCACCAAGAGTAACCATATCTTCTTCTGTGTCTATTATGTGTGTTTCTGGTTTCATACGTGTCACTGTTTTTTAGAGAGAAGTATACAGAGGAAATTTTTTAGTTAACAGCCGCACCGCTTCTCTTATTTCATGTAATCTCTCTTCATTTTTGTGATATGTGATTGCTTCGTTAATATATTGTGCGATAATTTCCATTTCTTTTTCTTTCATGCCGCGCGTGGTAAGTGCTGGAGTGCCAAGTCGTATTCCAGAAGGATTAAACGGAGATCTGGGATCGTCGGGGATCATGTTTTTGTTTACGGTAATACCCGCTTTATCAAGCGCCTCCTCGGCATCTTTTCCAGTTAATCCTTTTGATGTAACATCAATGAGGAGTAGATGATTATCGGTTCCACCAAAACATAAGGTGTAGTCATTTGCATGAAATACTTTTTCTAATGCTTTTGCATTTGCTTTAATTTGTTTGGCATAGTCTTTAAATTTGGGTTCAAGTGCTTCTTTAAAAGCAATCGCTTTTGCCGCGATATTGTTTTCGTGTGGCCCGCCCTGTAAACCGGGAAAAACGGACTTATCTATATATTTTGCAAATTTTTCTTTGCACATAATCATGCCACCGCGTGGTCCACGTAGTGTTTTGTGGGTAGTGGTGGTAATAATATCGAAAATTGGTACAGGATTATTCATTTCTCCACCAGCAATAAGTCCGGCAATATGTGCAATATCGGCCATAGTTATAGCACCAACTTCATCTGCAATGGCTTGTATTTTTTCATATGCAATTTCTCTTGAATACGCAGAATATCCTACTAAAATAAGTTTTGGTTTATGTGCAAGCGCCATTTCTCGCAAATTTTCTATATCAATCTCACCTTTTGTATTAGTTTTATATCTCTTAAACTGAAACACTTGTGTCATGTGAGTTACCGGATGGCCGTGAGTTAAGTGGCCACCGTGAGACAGATCCATTCCTAAAATAGTATCACCCGGCTTAAGTACTGCAAAATAAGCTGCAATATTCGCTGGTGCACCAGAAAGCGGTTGAACGTTTACATGTTCTGCGCCAAAAATCTGTTTTGCTCGATCAATGGCAAGCTGTTCAATCGTGTCTATATGTTCACATCCGCCATAATATCGTTTTCCAGGATAGCCTTCAGCATATTTGTTTGTAACAACTGACCCCAAAGCTTCTAGAACCGCCGGAGAGACGAAGTTTTCCGATGGAATCATCTCTAATCCATTTTCTTGGCGATGCAACTCTTTTTTGATGGCATCATTAATAATTGGATCATATTGCTGTATTGATTCAGTCTTCATAATTACGGATTAAGGGTGAGTAAACATATGTATTAGTATAACTTTTTTATCATATATGTGCCAACTTTTCTGTAGCCGAGTTTTTTGTAATACCCTCTTACTCCCACACCAGAAATCACAGCACTTTTCTTTATCCCTTCTTTTTGTATAATATCTTCTGCTGCTTTCATGAGTTTTTTCCCCAAACCTTTGTGTTGTGACGCCTTTTCTTTTTGTTCACCAATTTTTACTAGTTGACCATATACATGTAGTTCGCGAATAAAGGCACAGTTTTTGATTTCTGGTATTTGTTTTAGTAAGGCAAGGCAGGACTGTTGCGGAGCCCATGGATACTCTTTTTCCTCTTCTTTGGAGAGCGGTTTTGGAATACGGAGTCGCAAAAAACCAAAAACAGCAATACGTTTTGGGTCTTCAAACGTAATACAATGTTCTATTCCGCCAACTGTTTTATACGTGTCCACAAAAAGTTGTGGTGGGGTATCTTTTGGTATATTTCCCACTTGTCTTGAGATTTCTCTACAGCGTAAACAAGCGCATACTTCATTTTGCTGTTTTAATGATTGTGCAAGTGATTCTCGTAAATTGGTAATCGTATTTCCGTCGCTAATTTCATTTGATGGAATATCCCGAATGAGTCGAGAAATTCTACAATACCTGGGTGTGGCTTTTTTCATGGCAAGAAGTGTACGGAATAATGCTTTATCTCCGTATGATTTATATTTGCCTTTTTTAAACCATTGATACAATTCAGCGCTTTTAATAACAGTGTTTGGGTAAATTTTAACCATATCTGGGCAAAGTGCTGGATCGGAAAATAGTGAGGTATACATGGCAATATCATGGGTTGGTGTGGTTCCTGGTAAATCTGGCATAAAGTGCAAGTCTACCTTAAAACCAGCACAACGCAACAAGTACATAGCCTTTTTAAACTCATTTACCGTATGACCACGTTTAATAAGAGATAAGATGGCATCGTCAGGTGCCTGAAGTCCTAGTTCAATCCTGGTACACCCTTGTTTTCGCATGTGATATATTGTTTTTGGTGTAATACAGTCCGGTCGTGTTTCTAATGTAATACCAATAATTCTATGCTTTGCTTTTTCGTTGTATCGTTGTTCTTTTTCTGTTCGATCAATCAGTGCCTGGATTGGTTTTTTAACCCAATCAGATTCTTGTGTTGGAGGAATTTGCTTTCTTCGTGTTAGGTTATTACATGCATTAAATGATTCCATAATATACCAATACTGGTATGCGAGTGTGTAGGCATTCCATGTTCCACCTTTTGTTATATATTCAATTTTATCTACTGGATGGCCATTTTTTTCCAACATTTCAATCCGCTTTTGCATAAGGAGGTATGGATCAAAATCAAGCGCCAATGAACGTGCCGCAGCAGGTTCTGAGGCAATATAGCTTTTTGGCATACGTACTTCTGTGGGACAATACACACATTTTCCTGGGCAGGCATATGGCTTTACTAAAGATGTGACCACTGCAATTCCTGAAGTGCTTCGAATTCCCGCCTTCATGCACAGGTGCTCTATAGTAAGATTTTTGACAATCTTTTTCTGCTTTAATAATTCTTTGTATACAGCTAAAACCTGACTATTTGAAGGTTGGGATATTTTCAACGAACTACATACTTTTCTTCTGACATCGTCAAATTCAGCCTTTGTTTTGGGCTTTCTTTCTATAATCGTTTCTAGTATTTGAATAATGTTTGTTTTTTTGTGTTTCATAGTACTTGTAATATAACCACGAATATGCTATCTTAGTCAATATTATTATATGTGTATGACGGATTATAAGGCAAAACAAATTTTAGAACAGAATGTTGCAGTGTACAATACTATTGCAAAGGATTTTTCTAAAACAAGAACATTTCTTTGGCATGACCTAAAAGATTTACGTGCATATGTGGAAAAGGGGAATACTGTCGTGGATGTTGGTTGTGGAAATGGGCGACTGAGTCAGCTATTTTGGAATTTGGATGTAAATTATATTGGCATAGACCAAAGTAAAAATCTAATAAATATTGCAAGAGAGCGTTTTCCAGAAGGGCGATTTTTTGTTAACAATATGGTTAAAACAACATTACAAGACAGTATCGCTGATACAGTATTTTGCATAGCTGCGTTTCAGCATTTACCAAGCCGGGATTTTCGTGTCGATGCGTTAATGGAAATGCGCAGAATATTAAAACCTGGTGGTACTATTGTAATGATGAATTGGAATTTGTATAGTGATTGGGCGAGACAAAAATATACGTCCAATGGTGGTGGCAACTTTTCTATTCCATGGAAAAATAAAGATGGACAGATTCTTGGTATGAGATTTTACCACGGGTTTCTATTTGAAGAATTGCACGAATTAGCAAATGAAGTGGGTTTACAAATTATAACACAATATTATACAAAAAAAGGAGAGGTTAGTAGTATTGGTACAGGAGAGAACATTCTTACGGTTATGAAAGCGGCCGAAGAAGTATAATTATATTCCAGAAATAATACACACCACATTTTTTTTTGTTCCCCATCCTTGCTTTTTTGCCTTTATAAGACCAGCAACCGATAACGCACCATTTGGTGTTGCCTCAATATTATTTGCTGAAAGAAGTTTTTGTGCTTCCTTGATAATTGTATCATCTACTACCCAACCAAAGCCTTCCGTCTTTTTAATTATCTCTACCACAGATTCTTTTCTGTGTGCCACCACATCACCAATGCAGTTTGCTAAAGATGTTGGTGTTTGTGTGTAGTTTGTGTCAAATCTTTTTGCTATCGGGCTGCATGCCGTAGTTTGAACAATGTGAATTTGCACATCTTTTTGTTTTAGATAGAACCATTCTCCCAAAGCCTGTGCTGTGGTTCCAGAAGATGTTGGTATAAAAATTGCACCAAGCTGTGGTATTGTGTCTAATTCTTCTGCAAGCGAGTTGTAGCCTATAAGTGCTGTGGGGTTGGTAGATTGTCGTAAAAAGATAACACCTTCTTCTTGTCCTTTTTGAAATGCCGTTTTCTTTGGTCGTTCTACTTGAAACAAGTGGATATGTTTATCGGAAATCTCTTGTAACAATTTTTCATATTTTTTTTCTGGAATTCTCTTTCCAACATACACGGTAAGAGTGATCGGTTTTTTTGTGTTTTGTCTATTATACTTTTTCACAAATAGAATAGCGGCAAGTGCGGCGTTTCCTGTTGAAGATATAGTAAACTCCCGAACCGTATCTTTTGTTATATGGTGTTCAATCATAAAAGGAATCGCACGGCCTTTGTGAGATGTGTATGGGTGAAGATCTTCTCTTTTTATAAAGAGATTTGGTAGACTAAAGTGCTTCGCAAGGTTTTTATTGTTTTGTTGCGGGGTGACTAACATATTTTGCAAGGGATTGAAAAAAATACGATAATTTGGTATAGTGAATCATACTATTTGTAATATAACTTTCCTATGAATCTTACCTGTATTGAGTGTAAAAATCAAGTTGATCTATCATCTTTTAGTTCTGTTGCTGTTGATTCGGTAGTAGAGTGTCAAATGTGTGGAATAACACTTTTAGTAACGGAGATTAGTGACGGATCAGTGTCTGTTGATATAATGGACGAAGGAAAATAGATTACCTAAGTTTTTCGCAGGTAGCCTCTATCATACCTCTAAATCCATGAGAACCAAGGAAGACTATCACGTCTTCTTTTTTGGTATTTTGAATAAGATGTGCCACAAGATCATCATCATTTGGTATGTATTGTGTGTTTGGGTGCGTTTTTCCAATAACTTCTGTTAACGCACCTCCATCCATAATAGCTGGTTTATTTGGGTCCTGTTTTACCTTACTTAGTCGTGGGATAATAACGGTGTTTGCGTTTGCAAATGCGTCTGCATATTGTGGAATAGACTCCGTATTTCTGTTGCCGGTATTTGGTTCATAAATCGCAGTAATATTGCCACTATATACAGATCGCAATGTAGAAAGCGCTGAAGCAGCTTTTTCTGGTGAGTGTGCAATATCATCAAAAACAACAACACCTCTATCGCATCGTTTTTCTAAACGTCGTTTAATCCCTGAAAAGGTGGTAATAGTCTGTATGCAATTTTCTGGTTTTATTCCAAGTTCGCACGCCATAGCAAATGCGCCACAAATATTCTCTACCATAAATGTCCCAAGAAGTGGGGAAGAGATGTGATGCGTAGTATTATTGGTAATAATATCAAAACGAAGACCATCTTTTGTGCTTTCTATGTTTGTGTAGTAATAATCACTTTCTTTTCCTTTTCCGTAAAACACAACACGAGATTGGGATTTTGTTACATATTCCTTTACATGCTTTCCTTCTGCACATGCAACAATAACCCCACTTTTTGGTACAAGAGAAATCAGGTGCTTAAATTGCTTCATGTATAGTTCTTCTGTTGGGTATAAATCAGCGTGGTCCCAGGAAATTGAAGTAAGTAATAAATGAGTAGGGGAATACAACATAAATTTTGGCCGATTATCCCATCTGGCAGTTTTATATTCATCTCCTTCAAGAACAGAATAGGTGCTATCGGTTATTTCTGCGGATGGAAAATCATGGGCCGCAAGTCCGCCAAACATATAGCTTGGATTATAGTCATTTTCTTTGAGTAGCCAAGAAAGTAGGGCGGAGGAGGATGTTTTTCCAAAGTTTCCGGCACATACAATAGAATGCTCTTTTATTAAAAATTCAGCAATAAATTCTGGATACGATTTGTATGCAATGTTTTTTTCTTGTATATACAACAATTCAGGATTTGTTGAGGAGGCAACATTTCCTACAACAACTAAATCAGGATTACCTTCTTTTGTCATTTTTTCTACATGCCATCCTGGGTAAAACACAATACCAGACTCTTTTAGTTTTGTGGAAACTGGTGGATAAAACCCTTTATCACTCCCGGTAACAACATACCCTTTTTTATGAAGCGCTAAAGCCAAGGCACTCATGGCAACGCCGCAGATTCCAATAAAATGTATGTGTTTTGTATTAGTCATAATTATGAGGTAGTATTCAATATGTGTTTTAAGGCTTCCAAGTCATCGCACCAAATTTTACCAGTAAACCATTGCAATCTTTTAAATTGTAATTTATAGACATCACTCTTTCTTTGTGCAGAACCAAGGTAAATATGTTTTTTTCCGGTTTCTTTTGCGTGAACTATGGCTTTTACCATCATTCCCATCCCAAGATTATTATTAGGAAAATCTAGCAGGTAAAATGGATAGGAGTAATGTAGTATGTCTGTGTTTTCATAACTTATGGCATAGCCAATAACAGTATCGTCTTTTTTGTAGACAAGGAGTGTGGTAAAATTTGTTTCTTTTGCGTTTGTTAGGCATTTTTTTACTGCATTTGCAGAAAATGTTTTTTTACCAAATTTTGTTTCATAAAAATCTTTTGCAACCTTTCCGATTGACCAATGGTAATCAGAATAAGGAATAGTGTGGGTAGAAAGAGAAATATCTGCTGTTTTTCGCAAGATCCGCTTATTTTCGCTTGTTAATTTAAACTGATTCAAATCTATCCGCATGCTTCTTGTTTGATCCATTGCCCCTTTTCCACGGCGGGTAAAAACAAAACCTTGGTTATACATATTGGTAATATGTTCTGCAGACACGTCGGTAATTGTTTCTTGCTTCCAGTTAAGATAATTGGTCATATTAGTGCAAGGCAACCCATAATCCGAATAATACTACCATGGCATGGATTATCCAAAACCGCATAACAGTTTTTTCTTCACTCCAGCCACGCATTTCAAAATGGTGGTGAATTGGTGCCATAGTAAAAATACGTTTTCCTAAAATATATCGCCCTAAAATTTGAATAATAACACTGGCAAGTTCCACATAAAAAATAAACCCAAGAAGCGGTAACAGAAGCATGTGGTTTATAACAATAGTATTGATTGCAAGGAGTGATCCAAGACCAAGAGAACCAACGTCACCCATTTGGAACCGTGCTGGTTTAATATTAAAATAGGTATACGTTAACAACGCACCAGTTGTGGTTGCGTTTAGAATTGCAATTTCTCCATATCCTTCTATCCAGCTTAATATCGTGAGTGCGGAAAATGTAATAATCAAGGCGCCTCCAGCTAAACCATCCATACCGTCTGCCATGTTTACAGCATTGGCGGTTGCAACAACAAAAAATATGACAAACGGTATAATAAGCCAACTAATATCGACAGTTCCATCAAATGGAATAGCAATGTTTTGCCAATGTTTTCCAAGTTTTACATAAATCCACCACGCAGCTATGGCTCCGGCAATAAATTCTGTAAGCAGTCTTTCATGAACATGTAATCCTTTTCCAGGGTGTGAGCCAAGCCAAAGTGATGTGCGTTTAAACATAGACCAAGGAAGTGTAATAACCAGCCAAATTCTATACCAGGTATTTTTGTGGACTTTTATAAGGGTAAAAATCTGCCGCAACTTTCTGTTCCTTCGTTTTTTTTGATTAAAGATGTTGAGCAGATCATCTACTCCACCAAGTGTGGCAGAAAGAAGCATTACACCAATCGGCACCCACGTAAAGCTTCTCTCCCAGTTAAAAATCATGGTAATGGCAGCAACCGTTACAATAACCAGCAGTCCACCCATAACTGGTACACCAGCCTTGCTTTTTCTTGCACCCATTGCAAGCGATGCGTCGTATTCTGGATTTCTGATAATATTATATTTGTATAAAAAAGCAATTAGGACTGGTGCCCAAAGAAATGACACAATACTGGCAATTGCGCCAAAGCCAAGAGCGGTCTGTAATACGTGTATTGTTGATTCTGTGAGTATCATAGATAGGGATTATAATAGCATAAAAACGCTATTGTTTCAAGGAGTGTTTATATGCGTAATCGACGGAGCGCTATTTTATTGGCAGTCTTGGCGCGCCAGAGTGTTTCATTTTCTTTGTCTTTTTTACCAGATTCTTCCCATAACTGTTTTGTTATATCTTGTTGCGGTTCGGTAATCGTAATGCTGCCTTGCTTGACTCCGTGATTATGTTTTCCGTCGGCAAACCATTTTAGGCTATGGGTGTAGTATATCTTTTTTGGCATATCTTCATCATACTCCACTTCATGAATCACAAGAATGTGGTCAAGATCGTGATTTTTTCCTGTGCCAATCATAGTAATTATGTCTCCAGGTCGAACATTTTTTAGTGCAATAGTTTGACTGTTTGTATTGTCTGCAAATACTTTTACGTTGGTATTTTCTATTGGCCGAAATCTACGAATAAGTTTTCGTAATGGATTGTGTGTTTTTGGAAAAGATAAGAATCTTCGTAATGGTTTTTCTGTTTGAGATATTGCTTGTGCATTAAGAATGTAATAAGCAAGACCAGAGCAATCAATACCAATATTGTTATCTACAAAAAATCGTTTTATATCGTCCCGAGAAAGTTGATCTAGATCAATATGTTTTTTTTGTGCAATAATAGTGATTTCTTGTTTAATATCTTCTGGTGAACCTTTTCCTAGGTTAACTCGCAAACCAGCACGAGCTTTTGTCACTTTATTATTAAAATATGGACAAGAAATAACGTTGTTTTTAATAGGTAAATGCAAAAAAGTATCGATAATAGTCATTGCGGGTTTTTCGATGTATTTAGTTATCATAAATATTTTTCTATAATGGTCATGATCTTTCCCCCTACTGTGTTAAACGTGGCATGTTTTTCCATAATACTTTCTTTGCTCTGTATCCGCAGCATATCCGAACCAGGTGCATCTGATCTATAAGAAATAATGAAAAAGCCGGCATCCTCTAATTCTTTTTTTAATTGCGCTTGTTCTACTTTTTTTGTTTTTTCCCATAATCGTAAAACAATTTGTGCGCCTGTTTTTACGGGAATCAGTTTGTGATCTTTTGTGCTAAGTCCTGCAAGAGCGGCAATATGCGCTTCAAATGTGGTCATAAGGTTATTTGCGCTTTTTGGCGCGGCATATTGCTGTAATTGTGACTCAAATGTAACTGATGCCGCTTGTCTTGCGTTGATTTCTAATAGATTCACGTTTCCAGTTTGTTCTTCTACAATAACATCTATACCAAAAGCACCGCGCCATCCTTCTTGTTGCATTTTTTTTCCAACTGCATTTGCTATTTCTTTGCTTATTGCTTGTTGTTCGTAAGATAATATAGTATGCGGTAATTGCCAGTCATTACCAATGGTCGCAAATTGTGTGTTAGTAAACGGCATAAGTCCAGTAATTTGGTAGCTCAATGAACCAACATGTACTGCGTCTTTGGAAACGATGGTATTGCAGGTAAATGTAGTACCACGAATATATGCAGAAATTCTTACAGGTCTTTCCGGGAATCTTTTTTGTAATTCTTGTAACTGTTTTTCATGTTCAATAAGAGTGGTTCCACTCCCGGTGTGCCCTTGGTTAAATTGTAAAACAAATGGCTCAAAGTTCCATGATATGTTTTTACATATATCAATTTGTGTTGGAGGTAAGTATTTCTGTAATTCATTAAGCCATGCTACTTGTGAGATTTTTTGTTCTATAGTGTTTACCAAATCTGCTGGTGGATTAAGGAGTGGTATGTTATTTTTTGCACAAATTCGCTCTATTTTTTTATTATTTTTAAAAATGACTACACCTCCAAATTGCTTTTGTTTTTTTTCGGTAATGTATGTTAATGCTTTTGGATGCGTTAAAAGTTGCCAAGAGTCCAAAAGTGTGGCATCTTTTATGAGCACAATATGTGATCTGTCTTGTTTGTGCTGCTTGGCAAATTCACTTATGTTTGAGATAATAGAAAAATCAGGAATAGACAGATCCATTCCATAAGCCCGCTCAAAAGAGCGATTTACATAGATAATGTGGTGTTTTTTAAGCCACGTTCGTAATTTTTGCATATTTAGGCTTAGTATAGTAAAAAAAACCTTCTTTTGCAACCCTTTTTAGATTATATGGATTCATTCTACAAACAACTCAAAGCATATGGAAAAGTGCGGACGCAAGAGTCGTTAGCAAAGCATATTACCTATAAAATTGGCGGACCAGCCAAGTATTTTATTACCATAAAAGATATTTCACATCTTCCGGATGTACTTCGGTTAATTGACGGCGAAGGAATAAATCGAATTATTTTGGGAGGTGGAAGTAACATACTCTTTCCAGACGAAGGTTATGATGGTGTGGTTATTAAGATTGTAGACAAGCATTTTACTATTTCTGGAACAGAAGTAGAAGCAGTGGCAAGTGCACAAATGAAAGAAATTTCCCAAGGTACTGTCTCGGCTAGTTTAGCTGGCTTTGTTTGGGCAATTGGAGTTCCTGGAACCATAGCGGGTGCATTGCGAGGAAATGCCGCATATAATGGTATAGCAATGGAAGATGCGGTGTCAAAAGTAGAAGTGTACAGAGATGGAGAGGTGGTAATATTAACACAAGAAGAATGCATGTTTGGACCAAAAGATTCCGTTTTTAAATATAATACGGATGTTATTTTGCGTATTTGGCTTGAGTTAAAAAAAGGAGATACGCAAGAAATAGCACAAGAAGCAATGGAAAATATTGCTTACAGAAAAAGAACGCAACCAGAAGGGTTTGGTTCGGCAGGGTGTGTATTTAAAAATATTGTTGTTGAAGAAAAAGACAAGGCTGCATTTCTGGCAAAATTTAGTGATGAAAAAATTAAAGAAATTCTGACAAAATATAATAAAATTCCAGTTGGTCGTGTTGTTGAACTTCTTGGGTTAAAAGGAAGAAAGTCAGGTAAAGCACAAATTTCTACTGTTCATGGAAACTTTATTATTAATTTAGGTGGTGCAAGTGCAAAAGATATTCATGTATTGATTGATCTTATTAAAGAAAACGTGTATAATACCTATGGGCTTGATCTTGAAGAAGAAATACAGATTGTCTAATTCGTAACTTTTCTATATATGACTATAAATATTCAGTGTAGTAATATTGAATCAAGTGGAGCACTTAAACAATATACAGAAACAAAGTTATTAACGTTAACAAAATTTTTTGATAATATTCAAAAAATCGATGCCGATATTGGTGTAAGAGATCACCATCACAATAAAGGAAAGAAGTATTACGCCGAAGTAAATGTGTATATTCCAGGAAAAATAGTTCGTGTTGCAAAAGACACCGAGGATTTATACAAAGCAATTGACAAGGTAAAAGACCATTTAAAAGTAGAATTGCAAAAAATAAAAGAAAAAATGCGTAGACAAGATCGTAGAACAATCCGAGATCAAAAAGTGTATAAACCCGAGGTAGAATAATATATAATTAGCAAAAAACGCGAGCATTTCTCTCGTTTTTTTTATATATAATTAAAATTGACGTGTAATGGACAAAGATACAAAAATATGCTAGAATATGTTCACATTATCTAACTCTATTTTTTATGATTTCAGTTAAAAAAATGTATGAAACGGTGTTTGGTAGCGCAAATGACCAAACGATGAAAAAGCTTCAACCAGTTGTGACTACTATTAATGATTTAGAAAAAACATTTAGCGCACTGTCAGATGAGGCATTACAACAAAAAACGCCAGAATTTAAAGCACGGCTTGCTGCTGGGGAAACGCTTGATGATATTTTACCAGAAGCATTTGCTGTGGTCAGGGAAGCAGGAAAACGTGTGCTAGGTATGCGACATTATGACGTACAGCTTATTGGTGGTATTGCCTTGCATAAAGGGATGGTGGCCGAAATGAGAACTGGAGAGGGAAAAACATTTGTAGCAACACTCCCAACATATTTAAATGCACTCGAAGAAAAAGGTGTTCATGTGATTACAGTAAATGATTATTTAGCAAAACGTGATGCGGTTTGGATGGGACAAGTCTATGGTTTTTTGGGCATGTCTGTTGGAATAATTCAGGGGCAACGGATTTCTTTTTTATATGATGAAAACACTAAAGGAGCCGAACAAGGAGGGGAGTTAGACAAAAAACGAGATAAAGAAGGTGGTTTTGCAGTAGAGGATGAGTATCTTAAACCGTGTTCACGACAAGATGCGTATAGAGCAGATATTACGTATGGTACTAACAATGAATATGGTTTTGATTATCTTCGAGATAATATGGTGCAAACCATAGAAGAAATGGTAATGCGACCAGGGGCAGAAATGCATTATGCTGTAATAGATGAAATTGACTCTATTTTAATAGACGAGGCACGAACACCGCTGATTATTTCGGCACCTGCTGAAGCTGCAACAGAACAATATTATACGTTTGCAAAACTCGTAAAAGGGTTAAAAGAAAATGAGCATTATAATGTCGACGAAAAACTACGTAGTGCAACATTATCCGAAGAGGGAATTACCGTATTTGAAAAAGCGTTGGGAATAGAAAATATTTATGCTGAAGGTGGTATGAGAATTGTTCATCATGTGGAACAATCATTAAAAGCCGAAACATTATTTACGCGCGACAAAGATTATGTGGTAGAAGGGGATGAAGTGGTAATTATCGATGAATTTACCGGAAGAAAAATGCCTGGTAGAAGGTATTCAGAAGGACTACACCAAGCAATTGAAGCTAAAGAAAGTGTCCCAATTCAACAAGAAAGTAGAACTCTTGCAACTATTACTTTTCAAAATCTTTTCCGAATGTACACGAAACTTTCTGGAATGACAGGAACTGCAGCAACAGAAGAAGAGGAATTTCGAAGTATTTATGCGCTTGATGTATTAGTTATTCCAACAAATAAACCAGATAAAAGAATAGATAGACCAGACAGAATTTACAAAAATGATGCAGGAAAATTTAAGGCTATTGTGGAACAAATCATCAAATGTCGTGCAAAAGGACAGCCAATTTTGGTTGGAACTATTTCCGTAGAAAAAAATGAGGAGCTTAGTAGTTATCTTACGACTCATAATATTGCTCACGAAATTTTAAACGCTAAAAACCATGAACGCGAAGGAGAAATTGTTGCTAATGCAGGAAAAACTGGCGCCGTTACACTTGCAACAAATATGGCTGGTCGTGGTGTAGATATTAAGCTTGGTGGGCCGGATGCAACAAAAGAGGTAGAGCAAAGCGTGGTTGATGCAGGTGGGCTTTTTGTGCTTGGAACCGAAAGACATGAGTCCAGAAGAATAGATAATCAGTTACGTGGAAGAAGTGCCCGTCAAGGAGATCCGGGAGAAACACACTTTTTTGTTTCGACTCAGGATGACTTAATGCGCGTATTTGGTGGTGACAGGTTGCAAGGTGTTATGAATAAGCTCAATTTACCAGAAGATGTGCCAATTGAACAAAGAATGATATCGAAAATGTTAGAAAATGCGCAAAAAAAAGTTGAGTCACATCATTATGATACACGAAAGCATGTATTAGAATATGATAATATTTTAAACAAACAACGACATATTATTTATGCAAAACGAAGACAAGTTCTTGATTTGGCGCACACAAAAGAAGGGGAGCAAAATAATGTGGAAGAACAAAAAGATGTTACCACGCTACCAAAACTCACACTGTCTTTAGTGGAGCAAGAAATTGAGTTTATTGTTTCTTTTCACACCAATGCCCAAAAAGAAGAAAAAGACCAAAAAGACGAAGATTGGAATATGCAAGAAATTTATGAAACAGTCAAAACTATTTTCCCGTTTACCGATGCAGAAAAAACACAATTACTTAACATGGGAAATGCTGGAAAGGAAAAGTTTGACGATGTGCAAGCGCGGGAAGCGGTTATTACTTTTTTATTCGCAAAAGCAAAAGAAGAGTATGATAATATTGAAGAAAAACTAGCCACCTCAACCAATATAGAAAAAAACTCACCAGAACATACAAAAGTAATTAATGAATTTTTACGCCATCTTCATTTGCGATCAACCGATGGATTGTGGGTAGATCATTTGGTAGAAATGGACTATTTGCGAACTGGTATTGGCTTGCGCGGATATGGGCAACGTGATCCGTTAATAGAATACAAAAGAGAGTCATTTGGTATTTTTAATCGGTTACAAGAAAGCATGCAAAAAGAAGTCGTATATTCGTTGTATAAAGTTGGTATTGGTCTACAAGTTGCGCCAACTATAATGGCAGAAGATAAAATGGTGTTAAAAGGTGCACAAAAAACATCAGACGTAGATTTGCGTAATACACACACGGGTCCAGGTGTGGGAAAAAAGAAAAAAATGAGTAAAAAAGAGCGAAGGAAAATGAGACGGTAATATCTACGAAATATATTTGCTTGACCTTGGCAAGTATTTGCAGTATGCTATGGTACAACTATGTTTGTAATTATGTAATTATTTATGAAAAATCAAAAAGAACACATTCGGTCAAAGATGCGGTGGGGGATAGTTGGTATTTTTATTTTACTCATTGGTGCACTTTCTTTTGTGGTCCCACAATATGCAAATCGCGCAATTACTACAATTAATGCAGTAACGCATGTTGGATTACCAACACTACCAGAATCTCCATTTCGATTAGGGTTGGACTTGCAAGGTGGTGCGCATTTGGTATATAAAGCAAATGTTGCCGGAATAGAACCAGGCGACCAACCGCAAGCAGTAGAAGGAGTGCGAGACGCGGTAGAAAGACGAGTAAATGGTACGGGAGTTTCTGAACCAAACGTGCAAACTGCGCGCGTTGGTGATGAATTTCGACTGATTGTAGATTTACCAGGAATTGAAGATGTGAATGAGGCGATTAAAATGATAGGAGAAACGCCAATTTTGGACTTTCAAGAACAAAACAACGAACCACCGCGAGAATTAACAGAAGAAGAAAAGCAGCAAATTACAGAAACAAATGAAAATGCGGCAAAAGAGTCTCAAGACATACAACAAAAACTTGCCGGAGGAGCAGTATTTGCTGATTTAGTAACCGAACATTCAGATGATGAAGGAAGTAAAAATAATGCAGGAAATATTGGGTTTTTAGAGAGTGGTATCCCAGGATTGGATCCATTATATATTTGGGCTTCCTCTCATAAAGAAGGAGATATCTCGGAAAAACCAATTGAAACTGAGTTTGGTTATCATATTTTACAAAGAGGTGCGCAAAAAGATGGAGAACCAAAGGTTTCGGCAAAACATATTTTAGTATGCTATTTTGGTGCAAAAGCATGTGCAAGTGAAGATGTTACAAAAGAGCAAGCATTGCAAAAAGCACAAGATATATTTTCGCAAGTAAATGGTGAAAATTTTGATGCATTAGCAAAAGAGTACTCAACTGATGCAAGTAATAAAGATACTGGTGGTGACCTTGGGACGTTTGCCAAAGGTGCGATGGTTCCTGCGTTCGAAGCTGCTGTTTTTGATGCCGAAGTTGGTCAAATAGTTGGTCCAGTTGAAACAGATTTTGGATACCATGTTATTTATAAAACAGCAGAAGAGTTACCATTAGCATATGAGTTGTCTCATATAATGAAAAGAAAGTTAACACAAAAAGATATTTTGCCACCATCAAATAATTGGAAACCAACCAAACTATCCGGAAAACAACTTGACCGGGCAGCCGTCGCCATAGATCAACAAACTGGTAGTGTGCAGGTAACACTTAATTTTGATAAAGAGGGAACGCAATTATTTAAAGAAATTACAGAAAGAAATTTAAATAAACCGGTGGCTATTTTTCTTGATGGTGCGCCAATTAGTATTCCAACGGTTCAGTCAGTTATCAGTGGTGGAGAGGCGGTAATAACCGGAAGCTTTTCTATGCAAGAAGCGCGGCTTTTGGCACAACGACTAAATACCGGAGCATTGCCTGTGCCAATTGAACTTATTTCACAACAAGCAATTGGTGCGAGTCTTGGTGCCGAATCTCTTCAAAAAAGTCTTCGAGCTGGATTTATTGCGATTATACTCGTTATGCTTTTCATGATTTTCTATTACCGACTTCCTGGTGTTTTGGCGACATTGTCACTCACTTTATACATATCTCTTGTTTTGGCGGTATTTAAGGGAATTGGTGTCACGCTTACACTTGCGGGAATTGCTGGGTTTATTTTATCTATCGGAATGGCAGTTGATGCAAATATTCTTATTTTTGAAAGAGTAAAAGAAGAATTAAAAGCAGGAAAAAGCCTAAAAGCAGCAGTAGAAGAAGGATTTTTACGTGCATGGACATCTATTCGAGATGGAAACATATCGACGCTTATTACTTGTGTCTTGCTTGTTGGGTTTGGTTCTAGTTTTGTCCAAGGGTTTGCGGCAACACTTTCTATTGGTGTGTTGTTAAGTATGTTTTCAGCCATTACCATAACACGCGCCTTTTTGCGATTTGTGGTTCCATGGTTTTCACGATACGGTAGTTGGTTATTTTTAGGCTATAGTAATAAAGAATAATATGATTCCTATAATACAAAAAAGAAAAATTCCATTTATTGTTTCTGGTGTACTATTTATCACTAGTATCATTTTGTTAAGCATTTTTGGATTAAAGCTTGGTATAGATTTTACCGGAGGAACACTCATTCAATTACGGTTTACCGGAGAACGTCCGGTGTTGCAGGAAATGCAAGAAATAGTAGACTCTTTGGCTCTTGGCTCTGTGTTGGTGCAACCAGCTGACGAAGATTCATATATTCTTAAACTGCAGTTTATTGGTGAAGACGATCATCAATCGTTGCTTACTTCGGTTCGAGATGCGTTTCAAACAGAGGAATCTGAAGTATTTGAAGATAGTGTAGAAACAATTGGTCCGTCAATTAGTAGTGATTTACGTTCACGATCAATTAAAGCAGGAATTGGTGTAATTCTGGCGATTATACTATTTGTTGCATATGCATTTAGAAAAGTATCTCGACCAGTTTCTTCTTGGAAATTTGGTGTAACTGCTATTATTGCTTTGCTTCATGATGTTATTATAACCATGGGTGTTTTTGCGCTTTTAGGAAAATACATGGGAGTAGAAATAGGCATTCCTTTTGTTGTTGCAATGCTTACTATTTTGGGGTATTCCGTAAATGATACTATTGTGGTTTTTGACCGTGTTCGTGAAAAACTAATTAAAAAAGGTAGTGATCGCTTTGCCGAAACAGTAAACGCCGGAGTAAATGAAACCATTCCACGTTCTATAAATACCTCGGTAACAACACTGCTTGTATTACTTGGTTTGTGTGTTTTCGGTGGAGAAAGTGTGAGATTTTTTTCCCTTGCACTTATTATTGGTATTATTCTTGGAACGTATTCCTCGCTATTCCTCGCAAGCCCGCTTCTTGTTTCTTGGGAACAGCTTCGTAATAGAAAATAAATAGTAGATAGCATAGTAAAAAAAAGACATGTACTCATTCATGTCTTTTTTGTGTTTGCTTTATTGATTGTAGTTTATTTGCTATACTATATCTGTTTATTAAATTTTGTATTATGACCGATAATACCGTAAGACATGTTATAGCATCCTTGTGTTTTTTGGCGGGGATTATATTATATGTGGCCGGATATATGGCTGGCACAAGAGGGTGGTGGTGGGCCGTAATTAGTGTTGTAGTGGTTTATATTATTATATATAAACTCGTAGAAGCATAATATTTGTTTACACTACTATGAACCTTGGGTTTGTTACCATAGATTTTTCAGGCATTGAAGCATTTTTCTTTCAACCAATTACCACAATTGTTGGTGATCTTTTTGTGGTTGGGTTATATCTATTCTTATTTTGGTTATTAGTGTATTTGGCTATTGAATTATATTTAGAATATCGATCAGATAAATATACCAGCACCTGGAAGTGGCAAGTGTTGGCTGTAGATGTGCCACCAATGAATTTGCAAACACCAAAAGCAGTAGAGCAATTATTTTTGCATATTGCCGGCGCACTAGACGAACCAAATATTGCCGCAAAATTTAGAGGTGGATATAAACAACGATGGTTTAGTTTTGAAATTATTAGTATAGAAGGATATATTCAGTTTATTATTCGCACAGAATCACTTTACAGAGATTTATTAGAATCTGCTATTTATGCGCAGTATCCGGATGCAGAAATTACCGAAATCGAAGATTATGTCACAGATGTGCCGTCTGTTTATCCAAATGATACACACGATATTTGGGCAACAGATTTTGGTTTTTCCGAAGACGAGACTTTCCCTATTCGAACACATGACGAATTTGAACACGGAA
The DNA here is from genome assembly GCA_002716765.1 of Candidatus Magasanikiibacteriota bacterium. Lineage (GTDB taxonomy): Bacteria > Patescibacteriota > Patescibacteriia > Magasanikbacterales > UBA922. The sequence goes on along the minus strand of PBBY01000012.1, from coordinate 30,817 downwards.
GTGCAGAAGAAGTAATAAAAGATCCAATGAGTGCCATGCTCGAAAGCTTTTCAAGAATTGGACCAGGCGAACAAATGTGGTTACAAATTAATTTAGAACCAATATCTAATTCATGGAAAGAGTCGGCGATTGAGAAGATAAATGAAATTACCGGAGATGCAAAAAGTTCAGGAAAATCAAATGCTTTAGAAAAGATTTTTTCTTTTATTCTTGCCTTTTTAGAAGCATTAGGGGACCAACTTACCGGAAGAAATGTAGAACCTTCCGAAACAAAAACCGAAGCACCAAAATTATCCCCAGGTCAAGGAAAACTAATAGAAAGAATGGAGAAAAAAATTGCAAAAATTGGCATGAAATCAAAAATTCGTGCGGCATATGTGGCAAAAAAAGAATTTTTTCGGCCAGAGCGTGGTGTACCAGCATTAATGGGCGCATTAAATCAATTCAATATTCCAACAGCAAATTCTATTATTCCGGTTTATGGTGTTGGTGCTTCATACTATAAGGTAGAAAAACGATCAGCCAAAAGAAAAAATTTACTATTTGATTGCTATAAAAAAAGAAAAATAAAAGAAAAAAAACTTAAAGGAAAGTCGGATCCGTTTATTTTGAATGTAGAAGAACTTGCTACTATTTGGCATTTTCCTATGTCTCACGTAAAAACACCAATGGTGCAAAAAGTTTCAGCAAAAGCATCCGAACCTCCTGTTGGTTTGCCATTAGAACATATTGAAGCAGTGCCAGAAATGGCAGATATAGTATTACCAACAGAAGATGGTGAAGAAATTCATATTCCATCAGCTCCAGCAAAAGAAGAAAAAAAAGATGACGCCGGGTTTACCAGCGACATGACATTTGGATAAATGAAAAGAGTCACCGTAAAGGCGACTCTGCTATAGTGAAAGAGCGGGAAAGGAACAAAAAAGTCTAAGGCGTGTACGTTACTTTAACACACCTTTGCGTACTGTTTTTTGCAATCTTATATGAAAACTTACCTGAACCTTCGTTAAAGAGCATTTTGCGAATTATCAAGCTATTTAGTGCTAATGTTTTTTGGACCTCCTCGCTTTTAGAAAGATTTCTACATGTTACAAAACTATTGCCAGATAAGCCAGTTTTTAAAACCTCTAAAGCTGAAAGGATTGCAGGTGTCTTGGTTCCTCTACCACAAACACTTTTGTGCTTGTTGTTTGTAGAAATAAATTCTTCCGAGAATTCAACCGTAAAGAATCCACCAACATTAAGAGTTTCTTTTATTGATGCTTTGACCGCGTTCTTGGTCTTTGTAAAAGTGTCAGACGCTATTACTTTGCATGCAATAAACGTGCCATCCTCTTGGGTACCAACTTCTTCTGCACCTAGTTGACTGATTGCATCATAGTGAATCTTACGCCGAACTCTTAGACATACTTGTTTGTCTTTTCCGCGGTTGGTCGAGGATGTTATGGTTAACTCCTTTGCCATTCGTTCATCATATCTTCCACTTTTGTAAAAATGTTTTGCCACCAATTTCTGCAGTTTATCAACTGACTTTTGAAAGTCTTCGCCGGCCACTTTGCAGGTAACAAAGCTATTGTCTTTTTGAACTCCAGCTACTGTTACACCAATATCTTCAAGTGCTGTCTTTGGGTCTCGTGGAAAGACTCTGGCGCAAGATTTTGCACCTAGGCTTCCTACTTTGTTCTTTCTTGTTTCAGCCTCTTTAATGAAGCCCTTTTCACTTAGTCCACTACTTGCAAGAGCCGCTGCTGCCACTTCTCTTTGATTGTGTGGCTGGCCCTTTTTAATGGTGCACTCAACAAAACTCCCGTCTTTTTGAAGTCCTGTTTTAGTTGCATTTACTTGCTGGAGTGCTGTTTTTATAGTCTTGATCGGAAGGAGAATACAGGCTTTCTGGCCGTTTTTTGCAAAAGTTACTTTTTCGGTGTCATACCTTCTTTGTTTGATACTTGCATGGCTTTTTCGAAGAATTTTGGCGGCTGCAATAATGAGTGTTGATTTCGTAAATTCGTCATTCGTGCCTTTTTCACCACAGAAAACGAAGCCAGTATCATTATTTTGTATTCCTTTTGTTAAAACACCAAGTGTTTGTAGGATTACAAGCTCTTGCGGTGTTGTTGGTGGATGAGGGGCTCCTGCGCACGATACGCAGAATAGAAAAAATAAAACATAAAAGAGTGGCATCATTATAATGCTCCTTTCTTTCCTTTAAATACCAAGCGTAAATACGTTGGCACGTTGTAAAGATCAATTAACAGGTTATTTTAGCACAATTTTTGCCATTTGTCAATAATGTAAGAAAAAACAGGTGTAAAAGCAAAAAACACTTGATTTTTTGTCTTATCTCAGCTAAAATATGGGTATATGTGGATAAACGATATAATACAAAAAAACAAGAAAATTTATGCGCTTTCGCCAATGGCAGATATGACCGACTCTGCTTTTTGTCAAATTGTACGCCAAATTGGTGGTGCAGATATTGTGTTTCGTGAAATGGTAAGTAGTGAGGCAATCGTACGAGATAACGAAAAAACATTGGGAATGACGGATTTTGTAGAAGCCGAAAGACCTATTGTACAGCAAATCTTTGGTGCCAATCCAACCACTATGGCGCGTGCTGCGGCAAAAGTAATGGAACATGCAAATCCCGAAGGAATAGATATAAATATGGGATGTCCGGTGTATAAAATCACTTCAAATTTTAACGGTTGTGCCTTAATGAAAGACGCGGATTTGGCGGCAAAAATAGTAAAAGAAGTAAAAGCAGCTATTGGTAATACGCCGCTGAGTGTAAAAATTCGACTTGGATGGAGTGATCCAGATACGTTTAAAACCTTTATTCCTGTGGTAGAGCAAGCCGGTGCACAGCTTATAACTATTCACGGAAGAACAAAAGCACAGGGATATAGTGGAAAAAGCGATTGGGCGCGAATTGCAGAAGCCAAAAATATTGCAACCGTGCCACTTTTGGCAAATGGTGATATTCATGAACCGCATCAAGTAAAAGAAGTGTTAGACCAAACCAACGCCGATGGTGTGCTTATTGCAAGAGGTGCACTTGGAAATCCGTGGTTTTTTTATTTGGCAAAATCATTTCCAGAAGATAGTCATGCAATACAAAAAATAACACCAAATGAGCGTGTACGTATTATTATGGCTCACGCACAAAAACATGTGGAACAATACGGAGAAAGGGGAATTGTGACGTTTAGAAAACATCTTTCTTGGTATGTAAAATCACAAAAAATTGGTGCAATAATTCCCGGAATCAAAGAGTGGCGTGGTAAACTAGTTCGAATCACTTCTATTGCCGAGCTAGAAACACTTCTTGAGGAATTTCTTATTATGATAAAACAGTAACGGTCTTGCTAATGCCCGCAATTTACGGTATTCTGACAGTATATAATACAGAATTATGAGCGATACGCAGCGTATTAAAGATGCTATAGATATAGTTGATTTTATTGGGGAATACATTCAATTAAAATCCGCTGGATCAAGCCACAAAGGATTGTGCCCATTTCATAATGAAAGCACACCGTCTTTTATGGTAAGCAAAGATCGACAGGCGTGGTATTGCTTTGGTTGCGCAAAGGGTGGGGATATTTTTACCTTTTTACAAGATATAGAAGGAATGGAATTTGTAGAAGCATTAAAACATTTGGCAAGCCGCGCTGGGATTGAAATTGAATTCAAGCAGTCAAAAATTAATGCAAACAAAAAGAATCGCTTACGAGATATTCACAAAGAGGCTGCACGTTTTTTCCATAATGTTTTACTCAAAATGGATGTTTCAAAAGAAGCACGAGAATATTTACACAAAAGGGGATTAACAGAAAACACTATTGAAACATGGCAAATAGGCTACATTCCAGAACAGTGGGATTTGCTTACCAAGTATTTACTCAAAAAAGGACATAGTATAGATGACCTTATTGCTTCGGGACTTACTATTAAAAAAGATGGGGCAAATAGTAGTTCTGGTCGAGGATTTTATGATAGATTTAGAGGAAGAATACTGTTTCCTATTTGTGATGCACATGGGCATGTTTCCGGCTTTACTGGAAGATTGCTAAAAGAAGGAGATGGAAAGGGGGGGAAATATATTAATACACCGCAAACTGAATTATTTGACAAATCTCGACTTATTTTTGGGTTGCACGTAGCAAAACAAGCCATAAAAAAGAATAATTTAGCTGTAATCGTAGAAGGGCAAACCGATGTTATTTCTTCTCATCAAGCAGGGTTAACACATGTGGTGGCATCAAGTGGCACTGCACTTACCGAAGAGCAGGTTGTATTATTGAAACGATATACAAAAAACATAGCAATGGCATTTGATGCCGATGAGGCTGGTCAAAAAGCGGCAAAACGAGGTATAGATATTGCGATTGAACACGGATTAAATGTACGTGTTATTAGAATACCAGAAGGAGCCGGTAAAGATCCCGATGAGTGTATTGCAAAAGATAAAAATGTATGGATCCAGGCAGTAGATCAGGCTCAAGATGTAATGAATTGGTATGTAGATAAGGCTTTTTTTGGAAAAGATATTACCAATCCAAAAGATAAGCAATATATAGCAAATGAGCTTATACCGGAAATTCGACGCATTCCATTTGCTATAGAAAGAGATCATTGGTTAAAAGAGGTGAGTTTTAGACTTGGAATAGAGTCAGCAGTTTTACGGGAAGAAATGACTTTGTCTAAAGAAAAAAAACAAGGAAATGCTCAACAACAAAAACCAGAAGAAAAAATACAAAAACTACCAGTAAAACTAACACGAAAAGATGCGTTTATAGAGAAAATATTAGGCTTAATACTTACTTTTCCAGTATTATCTTCGATCGACAATATCTTCCAAGATAAATACTTCAAAGATTCAACGTATTGGCCACTTTACGGCATTATAAAACAATGGTATACTAACAACACGTTATTTACTGTTCAATCGCTCTGTGAAGGAACAGAAGACCACAATAGTGTAAAATTAGTACAAATCCTCCTCTTAAAATGCGATGAGGAGTTTTCTGGTATTTCGGAAGAAAAAGCACGAAAAGAATTGGATTCTTTTATGAAATTGCTTATTTTTGAGTGGAAAAAAGAATATAGAAATATATTGCAAAAAAAAATAGAACATGCAGAAAAACAGAATAATCAGGATTTGTTACAAGAGTTACTAAAAGAGTTTCAAGAAATATAATTATTTATTTAGTTTTGTTCCATGCCTAAAAAAAAGGCGACAATCAAAAAGAGTGCGGTTCCAAAAAAACGTGGGAGTAAAAAAACAGTCACAAAAAAAACCACCACAAAGAAGAAGACCGTAACAAAAAAAAGTGGGGCCAAAAAAGCCGCATCAAAAGTAAAGAAAATTACACGCGCAATAAAAAAAGTCGCGTCAAAAAAACAGCCGACAAAAAAAACGGTAGTCAAAAAAAATACAAAGAAAAAAGAAACAAAGAAGACTGCTGCACCCAAAAAGAGTGTGGTAAAAGCAAAAAATAAAAAAAGGAAAAATCTCACCTTTCGAAAAAAACAGAAAGCACATACTGAATCTATTGCAGCGCCTACTCACGAAGATTTACGCATCCTTATAGAAAAAGGAAGAGGGCGTGGATTTTTGACAGAAGTAGAATTGTTTGGTGTTTTTTCTAGGCTTGAGCACTATATTCCACATTATGAGGCATTTATAGACATGCTCGACAAGAATAATGTAACAGTTGTTGAAAAGCAAAGCACAAGCTTGCTTGATCGTAACAAAGAGGGGGAAGAGGAGCTATTAACAGCGCTTCAGGGAAAGCAACCAGATAGCGATGTAATCTCATTTGATTTAGGAGATATTTCACAAGATTCTATACAAATGTATTTACGTGAAATAGGAAAAATACCGCTACTTTCGGCAGAACAAGAAGTGCAGTTAGCAAGAAGAAAAGAAAAAGGAGATAAAATAGCAGAACAAAAAATGATCGAGTCTAACCTACGACTGGTTGTTTCTATTGCAAAACGTTTTGTAGGAAAACAGCTCACACTTCTTGACTTAATCCAAGAAGGAAATATTGGACTTTTTCGTGCGGTAAAAAAATTCGATTATAGAAAAGGGTATAAGTTTTCTACATACGCCACATGGTGGATCCGACAAGCTATAACCAGGGCTTTGGCCGACCAATCTCGTACCATCCGTATCCCGGTCCATATGGTAGAGACTATTAATCGGTTTAAACAGGTGCAAAGACGATTGCTCCAAGATCTAGGAAGAGACCCTTCTCCAGAAGAGCTCTCTGCAGAAATGGGTGAATCGGTTGAACGTATTCACCACATAATGAGAATTTCACAGGATACTATTTCTATCGAGACCTCGGTTGGTGGAGATGACGAAGATTCTCCATTGTCAGATTTTATAGAAGATGTAAAAAACGCAAGCCCATCACATGTTGCTGGTGTAGAGTTAGTAAAAGAGTATATCCAGGAAGCAATATCTCAGCTATCTCCCAGAGAACAGAAAATACTAGAAATGCGTTTTGGTCTTTCTGATGGGGTAACACATACATTAGAAGAGGTGGGGAAAGAGTTTGACGTAACCCGAGAACGTATTCGTCAAATTGAAGCTAAAGCATTAGAAAAAATTAAAAACTTTGACGTGATAGCGAAGTTGCAGGATTACTAATAAAAAAACACCCAAGATACGGGTGTTTTTTTGTGGATAGGAGTAAACTTTTTTTTTGTTTTGTGGTATACTTAACTATAAGTAATTTGTATAATGTATTTTAGGATAACATAATACATAATCTATGGGATTGTTTGGAAAAAAAGGTGGGCATTTGGGAATAGATATTGGTGCTGATGGCATTAAGCTTGTTGAAATTAAAAAAGTAAAAGGAAGGCCGTGTCTGTGGACATATGGTATGTTGAGTAAACACTTAGATATTCATCCTCCAGCATCGGGCATTCTTTCTCAGGATCAGGATTCACCAAGTCACCTATATCCATCTCCATACACACAAATACAGCAACAGGAACATATAGTCGCAACACAACAAGCTACTTCTGCAAAAAAAGATCCACGTATAAAAGAGTACGGGAGGCTCTTAAAAACTATTATGAAGCAAGCAAAAGTTACTTCGCGGCGTGCTACAGCGAGTTTACCAGTTTCACAGGTGTTTCATGCGATTATTACTTTACCGCAGGTCGAAAAAAAGGATTTAGCACATCATGTTCATGCAAAAGTAAAAAAAATGCTACCTCGTCCAATAGAGCACATGCAGGTGGTGCATCAGCTTTTACCACAAGAGTCAAAAAAAACAAATAATGAATTTTTACGTGTTTTAGTTACTGCTGCGCCAAAAAACCTTGTTTCTTTCTATAGTAGTATTTTTGAGGAAGCGGGAGTCGAGCTAGAAGAGTTAGAAACAGAGGCTTTTGCAATAGAACGCTCACTTATTGGTCATGATCAGTCAACCATTCTGGTTATAGATTTGGGATCACAAAGAACTAATTTTTTTGTCATGCATAATAGTATCCCGATTACGCATAGAAGTATTCACATTGGCGGAGAAGTGTTCGATGAACATCTTAAAGAGATCTTAGCGGTTAATAGTCAAAAAGCTGAGCAAATCAAAATTGATTTATCTCGGGCATCTGGGCAAAACCAAATAGATAAAAATATATTTTTACCACTTATAAATCCAATTGTAAAAGAAATTCACAGTAGTATAGATGTTTTCGACAGGCAGCTTGGGCAGGAAAATAAAAAAATACAAAAAATTATACTTACTGGCGGGACTTGTCTTTTTCCGCCAATACTTGATACAATACAAGAGAAGCTTAATCTTAGTGTGTTTGTCGGAGATCCGTGGGCCAGGGTGGTGTATCAGCAAGGATTAAAAGGTGTGTTGGATACTATTGGCCCTAGAATGGCAGTAAGTATTGGTTTGGCAATGAGAACCATTGTGAAATAACACTTTTTCATATATAATATATATTATTGAACGAATAACATTATGGTAGAACAAAATATTTATATACTTCTTGTAGAAGATGACAGTTTTTTAGCAAATATTTACAAGACTAAGTTCGAAATGGAAGGATTTAGTGTAAACGTGGCAGAAAATGGCGAACTTGGATTAAAGGAGGCTAAAAAGAAAAAACCTGATTTGATTTTGTTAGATATTCTATTGCCTAAAATGGATGGTTTTACGGTGTTGCAGCATTTAAAAGCAGATAGTGCGCTAAAAGATGTTCCTGTAGTATTACTTACCAATTTGGGGCAAAAAGATGATGTAGAAAAAGGACTTAAGCTTGGTGCTGCTGACTATCTGATTAAGGCGCACTTTAAGCCATCAGAAACTGTGGATAAAGTGAAAAAAGTATTACATTCATAATAAGTTTATTTATGAAATTTATACAACAAAAGGGGAGGGAGGTGAAAATAGCATGAATAAAAAAGGATTCACTTTGATTGAGTTATTAGTGGTAATTGCTATTATAGGCCTCTTATCTACACTTGCAGTAATTGCATTAGGTTCTGCAAGAGAAAAAGCGCGAGATGCAAAACGTTTGGCAGACTTAAAGCAAATGCAAACAGCTCTTGAGTTTTATTATACAGAAAACTCAGAATATCCAGAATCACAAGTGGCGCAAAATCTTGGTGCAGGAGCATTTACGTGTTTAGGAAACGGTGGTTTCGATGCTGCTGGTTGTGATGACCCAATAGTTGGGCAAGTGCCTGTAGGTCCGGCAGCAGGCGAAAAATATACATACACTTCTGCTGATGGAACAAGTTACATAATAACAGCAACGCTAGAAGGTTCATCAAACGGCCTTGCAGGAGCAATTCAGGCAACACCTTCTGGACTAAGAAACGAACCATAAGGACGTGTCTAATATAAAAAAACACCTTAACTAGGTGTTTTTTTATACGTCTTTTCTATGATATACTGATGTGTATAACATGTATACTATGAGTAGCATCCTTATTTATAGCGTTTTCTTTGCCATTGGGTGTATTTTTGGCAGTTTTATTATGTCATTGGTTTGGCGTATATACACAAAACAATTCTCATGCACCACTAGATCGGTGTGTACAAACTGTGCCGTGAGGATTTCTTGGTATCATAATATACCAATCATGTCCTTTTTACTGTTGCGTGGTGCATGTCATATGTGCAAAAAGCCAATATCTTCTTATTATATTATGACCGAGATTGTTGCGGGCTTGTTGCTGGTTCTTCTTGCTCTTGTTCACACTGTCCCACTTGTTGGTGTTACCATTGTTTTTGTTCGCGATGTGATTATTTTATTTTTTCTACTCTTTGTTTTTATATATGATGCGCGGTATATGCAGATTATAACTGGCGCAACAATAATTCCGGCAATGGTGTTATTTTTAGCATCACTCTATTTTGGATGGCATGCGTGGCAAAGTATGGTACTTGCTGCACTTGTTGGTGGTGGTTTTTTTCTGATACAGTATCTTATATCAAAAGGAAAGTGGATTGGTGGAGGAGATATACGTCTTGGCGTTTTTATGGGAGTAATTTTAGGATGGCCAAATATATTATGCGCACTTTTTTTGGCATATATAAGCGGTGCACTTATTGGTGTGTTGTGTATTATTCTTAGAAAAAAACAATTAGCAAGTGAAATTGCATTTGGCACATATCTGGCAGCTGCAACAGCTGTTACACTATTTTGGGGAGAGCAGATTATTCAGTGGTATATATCGTTATTATAATATGACAACAAACGAAACAATAAAAAAAAGAGTGCAGCAATTACGAAAACAAATAGATGACTTACGGTACCGGTATCATGTAGAAAATGATCCAGAAGTAACTGACGCCATGTATACCGGACTTATGGATGAATTGTACAAAATAGAACAACAACACCCATCGCTTATAACGCCTAATTCACCCACACAACGTGTTGCCGGAATGCCGCTAGAAAAATTTGAAAAAATTACCCACACTGTTACACAATGGTCATTTCATGATGCATTTAATGCAAAAGATATAGAAGATTGGCAAGAGCGAAATAATAAAATTTTAGAAAAAAAACTAGGAAAACGTCCAACAGATATAACATATAGTTGTGAATTAAAAATAGATGGACTACATTTGGTTTTAACATATGTTGATGGAAAACTCCAAACTGCTGCAACTAGAGGAGATGGAAAAGTGGGGGAAAATGTCACGCAAAATGTACGCACGATTCAAACCGTACCGCTCACATTAAAAAAACCAGAAAACATTGTTGTAGAAGGGGAAGCGTGGCTGAGTAAAAAAATACTTGAGACTATTAATAAAAAAAGAGCAAAAAAAGGAGAAGCGCTTTTTGCAAACCCAAGAAACGCAGCAGCTGGAACCATTCGACAGCTAGACCCAAAAGTAGTGGCCGAAAGAAAACTTTCTTTTACCACTTACGATATTTCTGCAGGAGATATTCCAAAAAATCAATCAGAGGAGTTACAGAAATTACATGATTTAGGATTTTTTACTGATTCACATTGGAAAGTGTGTAAAACAGTTCATGAAATAATGTCATTTCATAAAACTTGGGAAACAAAAAAAGAAACACAACCATTTCTTATAGATGGATTAGTTATTAAGGTAAATCAAAAAAAATACCAAGACCTTTTGGGTTTTACCGGAAAAGCACCGCGCTGGGCCATTGCACTAAAATTTCCAGCTGAACAAGGGACAACAGTAATAAAAGATGTGTATGTACAGGTTGGAAGAACAGGTGCGTTAACGCCAGTTGCATTAATGGAACCGGTGCAACTTGCTGGTACTACGGTAACTCACGCAACATTACATAATTTTGACGAAATAGCGCGACTCGATGTACGAGTTGGTGATACGGTGGTGGTAGAAAAAGCAGGGGATATTATTCCAAAAGTCGTGCGTGTTTTAGAAAAAATGCGGACAAAAAAAGAAAAACGAATTACCGAACCAAAAACATGCCCCACCTGTCAATCTCCGGTAAAGCGAAGAGCTGTTTTACAAAAAAAAGATAGTTCGGCGGCATTATTTTGTAGTAATAAACAGTGTTATGCAAAAGAATTACAACAACTCATTCATTTTGTATCAAAAAAAGCGTTTAATATAGATGGAATGGGTAAAAAAATAGTGGCGCAACTTTTGCAAGAAGGGTTGGTAAAAAATGCCGCAGATTTTTTTCGTTTACAAGTTGGTGATTTGGCGCCACTTGAACGTTTTGCAGAAAAATCCGCAGAAAATGTAATAGAAGCAATCGAAAAGGCAAAAAAAACAACACTACCGCGATTCATCTTTGCTCTTGGTATTCCGCACGTAGGAGAAGAAACGGCAATTCGTTTGGCAAACCATTTTGGTACCATGCAAAAATTAATGCACGCTTCGGTAACGGAATTAGAACAGGTGCAAGATGTTGGCGTAAAAGTAGCTCAGTCTATTGTTTCCTATTTTTCTCTTTCACAAAATAAGGAGCTGGTGCAAACACTGCTAGATTTGGGTGTTTCTCTTTCTGGAACAAAAAAGCAAAAAAGCAATTCATTTATAACAGGAAAAACTATTGTTTTTACCGGAACGCTAACCACGCTTTCGCGAGATGAGGCAAAAGATATGGTACGAGAATTTGGTGGAAATGTTTCTGGAACGGTAAGTAAAAAAACAGATTATGTGGTTACCGGAAAAAATCCTGGCTCAAAATTAACCAAAGCAAAAAGTTTAGAGGTAGAGCACATCTCTGAAAAAGAGTTTCTTTCTCGATTATCATAGTATATTGTGTTTGCGTTACTATATATAATACGTTACAATAGACGGGTAACTTTTAGACAATACCTATGGCTATTTCAATTCAAGATGTAGAACATATTGCCGATTTGGCAAGAATACATATAGAAGATGACCAAAAAGAACAATACGCGACACAGTTGTCCAATATTTTTTCATATATCGACCAATTACAAGAAGTAGATACATCTTCTGTTGAAGAAACTTGCCAAGTTACTGGATTAGAAGACGTGGTACGAGAAGATGTGGCAAAAGATGCCGACGAAGCACAAAAAAAAGCCATTTGTGATCAATTTCCACAAAAATCAGAGAATTTACTTGTTGTGCCAGAAATATTTTCAAAAAAATAGCACTATGTTACATACACTTACGATACAAGAAGCAAGAAAGGGGTTGGACAACAGAACATTTTCTTCTGTAGAGCTTACGCAGGCATGTTTGGGTAGGATCACCGAAAGAAATGACGAAATCAATGCATTTATTACTGTAACAAAAGAATTGGCACTAGAAGAAGCAAAATATGCAGATGGGCAGATAGCAAAAGGGAAGGCCACACAATTAACAGGCATTCCTTTTGGTGTAAAAGATGCTATTTGCGTAAAGGGGATTCGCTCTACCGGAGGAGCTACTATTTTAGACAATTATATTCCACCACACGAAGCAACGGTTATTACAAAAATAAGACAGCAAGGTGCAGTACTGCTCGGAAAACAAAATTGTGATAGTTTTGGTCATGGGGCAAGTAATGAAAACTCTATGTATGGTTCGGTAAAAAACCCAAAAAATACCACCAAAGTTCCTGGTGGTTCTTCTGGTGGGTCAGCTGCCGCGGTTGCCGATAATCAGTGCATATTTTCTATTGCAGAAGATACTGGTGGCTCAATACGACAGCCTGCCGGTATGTGCGGTGTCGTAGGAATGCGACCTAGTTATGGAAGAAATTCACGGTATGGATGCATGCCACTGGCAAGTTCGCTTGATACGATTGGGCCAATTACAAAAACAGTAGAAGACGCAGCAATTATAATGGAAATTATAGCCGGAAAAGATGAGCGTGACGCTACAACTGTTGCTGATCCAGTACCTGATTATACAGAAGCATGTCAAAAAGATATTTCTGGTTTAACGATCGGTATACCAAAGGAATATTTTACATTAGGTGGTGTTGACCCAGAAATAACTGAAGCAATCGCAAGGTATGTTACACAATTAGAAAAAAAAGGATGCACAATAAAAGAGGTTTCACTTCCACATACAAAATATGCTGTTGCCGTGTATTACATTGTTGTGCCAAGTGAGGATAGTGCTAATTTAGCACGGTTAGATGGTATTCGTTATGGTATGCAGGCAAAAGCAGAAACAGTATACGATACGTATAGTAAGTCACGATCGCAAGGATTTCCTGAAGAAGTAAAACGGCGTATTATGATTGGTACTTATGCGCTATCTGCTGGTTATTTTGATGCGTATTATAAAAAAGCACAAAAAGTACGAACATGTATTAGACAAGATTTTACCAATGCGTTTTCTTCTGTTGATGCGCTTATAACACCTACATCACCATTTGCGGCATTTGGTTTAGGACAAAAAACTGCTGATCCATTGCGTATGTATTTGGCAGATGTTATGGTAAGTCCTGCTTCTTTGGCTGGTGTTCCAGCTATATCTATCCCAGCGGGAAATACAAGTGAGGGTCTTCCGATTGGATTACAAGTTATAGGCCCACGGTTAGGCGAATCCACCGTTTTACAAATTGGAAATAGTTTATTTACTCAATAATTCCTCTGAATTTTATGAAAAAAGAAGATATCAAGAAAATGGAAACACAAGGAAAGCAGTGTTTTACCTATTCTACACACGAAATAGAAGACTACAGACAATCATGGCGGATTTTTAGGATTATGGCAGAATTTGTAGAAGGGTATTCGTTTCTTTCAACGCTAAAAAATGAGATTACCGTTTTGGGTTCGGCAAGACTTCCCAAAGATAATGAGTATTATCAAACTGCAGAGGAATTAAGTAAAATGCTCGGAGAAAAAGGGCACACTATTATTTCTGGTGGTGGTCCTGGAATTATGGAAGCAGCAAATAAGGGGGCATTTGAGGCTGGAGCAGAATCAGTTGGGCTTAATATTCAGCTCCCTTTTGAACAAATATTAAACCCGCACACAACAAAATCTACGTCATTTAATTATTTTTTTACACGAAAAGTCATGCTTACCTCGCCAGCACGAGCCTTTGTCTACTTTCCTGGTGGGTTTGGAACTATGGACGAGTTTTTTGAGGTGGTGGACTTGTGTGAGCTTGGTATGATGCAACGTGTACCAATTATTTTAGTGGGTAAAGCATATTGGCAGCCGCTACTAAACTTTTTACGAAAAAGTTGTTGCGCAATTGGTTCAGTTACAGAAGACCAGATTAGATCAATTCATGTGGTAGATACCGCAAAAGAGGCTTATGACTTATTAGAGCATCTTACCGATGAAGCGCATAATCCAAAAACTACATTACACAGTTTTAGTCAGGATGGGAATATAGAATGGAAAGTATTTCGAATAATGGCAGAATTAGTAGAAGGATTTGAATTTTTGGTAAATGTAAAAGAAGACATCACTGTTTTAGGGACAAAAAATATCCCAAAAGATTCGCAGTATTACAAAGATGCAGAAGAAATAGGAAAACATCTTGCAGAAAGTGGTTTTTCTGTTGTAACTGGCGGAAAAAATGGTATTGCCGAAGCGGTAAATAAGGGGGCGTATGAAGCGGGTGGTGCGTCGTATGGTCTTGGAATGGATGTTGGAGGGCACAGAGAGGTAAATCAATATCTTACCCAATCATTATTATTCCGATTTCCTTTTACCAGAAAGCTTATTGTAACCGCACCTTCCAAAGGATTTGTGTTTTTTCCTGGTGGGTTTGGCACACTACATCAATTATTTGAGGTGCTTACGCTTATTCAAACAAAAAAAATGACAAAAAGACCAATTATATTATTCAACAGAGAGTTTTGGCAGCCGATGCATGAGTTTATAAAAACAACCATGGTTCATGATATTGAAACTGTTTCAGACGAAGACGATGAGTTGTATCAAATAGTGGATGATGTGCAATCAATTAAAAAAATATTAGGAGAAGCCCCAGAAGACTCAAAGCGCTTTAATATGCAATGGGACGAGGAAACGGCAAAACACTTCTATGATTCCATGGTTTAAAATAACAACAATCCATATTGGTCCTATTCCTATTCAGGTTTGGGGTTTTTGGGTTGCGCTTGGTATTGGTGTTGGTGTCTACTTGCTACTAAAACGCGCAGCATATTATGGTTGTGACAAAAAAACAACAGAACATGTATACAATAGTATTATATGGCTTATTGTAGGAGGAATAATTGGTGCTAGGGTCTTTTATATATTATTTTATAACCCACTACTGCTTACGGAAAACCCGCTAGAGTTATTTGCAATCTGGAAAGGCGGCTTATCTTCTTTTGGTGGAATGGTTGGGGGTATTATTAGTTTTGTGTTGTGGCGACACAGAACAAGAAAAGGTGGTTTTTTAGCAAATCTATCAGTAACCAGATTATTTGACATGTATGCCTATGCAACTGTTTTTGGTTGGATCATTGGCCGAATTGGTTGTGTTTTTATTCACGATCACCCAGGAATGGAGTGTGACTGCTTCCTTGCATTTGATTGGCCGGGTGGAGCACGTCTAGACATGGCATTTTTAGAAATTATAGGTTTACTACCTTTGGCAATAATATTTTTTCTTCATAAAAAAATCAGACATAAAGATGGGTGGTTTTTGAGTATATTTTTGGGTTATTACGGTATACTTCGCTTTGTCTTAGGTTTTTTCCGTGCAACTGACTTAGACTATGCAGAGCCGCGATTCCTTGCTTTGACACCAGGACAATATTTTGGTATTGTTATGGCGTGCGTTGGGTTATATGTGGCTAAAAAAAGAGGGTTTTTTACAAAGAAATAAATGGAGAGATGGCAGAGTGGTCGAATGCGCAGCCTTGGAAAGGCTGTGTACGAGCAATCGTACCGCGGGTTCGAATCCCGCTCTCTCCGCCAACACAAAAGGAGAGGTGCCGGAGTGGTTGAACGGGGCGCTCTCGAAAAGCGTTGTCCGGTTTTCCCGGACCGCGGGTTCGAATCCCGCTCTCTCCGCGAATATACAAGAGGTTGTGCGGTTTTGCTTCGCTTCATCAAATTTTTCACACACCCTAGTAAGTCCTTTTAAAATTTTTTTAGAAATAAAAAAGACCCTTGTTTATACTCGCTGGGCCTTGTGTGCGAGGGTAAGAGATTAAAATGATTCTCTAACGGTCTTGAGCCATACAATAGAACCTACGGGATGCCTTGGACACTACCGAGCAATACTCTTTCGGAGAGCTCTCTCCGTAAAGTCCCAAATTCGTTTTGGTTTGTCTTCAAAAACAATCCAAAAAACTTCATTCCCGTCATAATCACGGGTTGTGGCTCCATTTTGGCGGGCAAGTCGAATGACTTTATCAACATCTTTTTTTCCCCCGACTACCACCACCTTTTTAGATGGGGTGTTGGGATAAGGGGGGTCATCTATGTACATTTCACTCCTTTTCTTATGTTGTTGTTGTACAAAAACTACTCTATCAAAAAAAGAGATTTTTGTCAAGTGTTTTTTGGGATTTTGGCTAAAATTAGCGGTAAGTTCGGTATAGTATTTTCGTGTTTTTTTGATTTTTTATGGTATACTCCATGTATATAATTATTATACTATGAAAAAAATATATCTGATCATCTTTCTTGCTCTATTTTTTCCACCTATTGTGTTTTCGCACCAACCGCGGCTAGTAAAAGACGTTCATGTTGTTGTGGAAAATCCGGAAGTATCTCAGGCATTTTATGATGAATTAACAGGACAGCCTGATAGGTATAGTATTCAATCAGAAAAACCTTTTTCCTTGTTTGTAAGTATTTTGGTTCCAGATTTACCTTTTGTAAAAACAGATATTTCAGCACGGATTACACGAAGAGGAGACCCGAGTTTTTTGGTACTGCTTGATGGTAGAACACATGCATGGGAGGTGTACTACGAAAAACATGCTGGTGACAGCTATCTCACTGGCCCATCATTTCAGGCAAAAGATAGCAGTTCATCATTTCATCCAAAAGGTGTCCAAGTTGAGGCAGGAGAGTACGAGATACTTGTATCAAGTCCTGGAAACATGGGAAAATATATTTTAGTGGTCGGGGAAAAAGAGGAATTCCCACTTCAGGAAATCGTACACACTGTTCTAGAGGTTCCAAAAATAAAAAATTATTTTAATAAATCTACTTGGTCAGCATTTAGCACACCAACAATGATTGGTTTTTTGGGAATAACAGTATGTTTTATTGCAGTATTTTTAGGTATTGTAATATGGGGAGGCCGGAAGATGTATCATGTCATTAAAAGGTCTCGTGTTAGATAATTTGCGTATCATTTTTTAAAAAAACAAGAGAGTGTGGATGGCTATTATTATTTTTTCCTACTTCTTTCAGTGTATTTTTTTTGTACTATAAAACCCTCTATTATGAGAGGGTGTGTAAAGATCCGTTTTCTTCCACTGTCACCTTCTTTTTTTAGATGAAAGATGTGGGCGGTGCTTGAAGCGGTCTTACCATATTCACTATTTTTCTACTAGAACCATCTCATGGTCCCTTGGGTTAAAACCTGGGGGAAATTTTGTTGCATTGTTATATTTTGCAAGCCGTAAGCGCACTTTATAAAGATCCGCACGGCTCAAATCTGCCCCCATAAGACTTGCTCTGTACATGTTTGCCCCAAACAAGTCTGTATCCTCAAAAACCACATCAACCATTTTTGCCCAGCTCAAGTTGGCGCCAAATAGGTCGGCTCCTTTTAAGTCAGCACCAAACAGGTTAGCCCCATGCATGTCTGTCCACCTGAGTGATGTGTTTTTAAGATTAGACCAACGAAGATCAGCCCATCGTAGTTCAGCGTTGATAAGGCGGGCCTGTTCTAGGTTAGCTTGTGTAAGGTTTGTTCTCTTATTATACCTTCCGCTTAAATTAGCTATAGAGAGGTTTGCTTGGTAAAAGTTTGCTCCGCGTAGGTCAGCCGATATAAGTGTGATGCCTGTAAGGTTGCATTGTGCCGCATTCAGGTGCCGTAATGTTGTGGGTTCCTTGTGTCGGATTTGTTTGCATCGAGCAAGACCTGTTTTTACTGTAGTAGTCTTACTGTAAGATGCTGGTGGGTTAAATCCCTTTAGTGGATTTTGTTGTAGAAAGATCAAGTAGATAAATAAGAGGGTAATGTTGAATTTCATTACAATTCTCCTGTATTTTTGTGTTGTGCTAAAAAAGAGCGATTAGTATGAGTGTACACAAGATATTGACTTGTGTCAAAATAGTGTAGATAAGAGTTTTTTCTTTGATGTCGATCAGTTACCAGGTTATTAGTAAAACTGAAACCCTAATGTCTTGGGTGGTTTTGGTCTACACTCTCTTTGTGGTGTCTACTGAGGTCTCGTTATTCCTGTGCGTGGTGTCAACCAGAAGTGTTTCATGCGTAGAAAGGTTCGTTTTTTGTTTCTAACGTATTTGCTCTAGATAGAGCGTATTGACATTACTTGTTTTGCTTTTATTTTGGTGGTATAGTAGATATATATTTACTTAATTTTTGTGTTTATATGAAAAAAAGAATGTTGATACTTTCTTCATGTTTGTTTGCTGTTTGTTTATTCCTTACTGGCTGTATGCATACAACTAAAGAGGGGGTAAGTAACAGTGATAAGTCAGTTAAAATCGGTGTATTACTGCCGCTAAGTGGTGGTGCATCTTCTTATGGGGAAGAGATGATGATGGTGTTAAAGCACAAAAATGCTATGCTTAAAAATCCTGCCGAATTACATTTTGAAGATTCAAAGTGTACTGCTTCAGATGCAGTAAGTGGTTTTCAAAAATTAGTTGACTTAAAATCTGTCGACGCAATACTTGGAGGGTTCTGTTCTTCCGAAACACTGGCAATTGAACCATTGCTTGAGCAAAACAATCTTGTGGCTATTTCAGGGACAAGCTCAAGTCCAGAGATTGAAGGTAAGTCTCAAAATATGATGACATTATCGTATAGTGATAATGTTATTGCAGAAGCTATGGCAAAGCACCTTGCAGGATCCAAAAATATTGCCATAATAACAGAGCAAAATGACTACAATATTGCACTAAAAAATTCATTAGAGAATCTGCTGGGCGATAAAATTATTGCCAATGAAGTATTTGAGAAAGATGCAAAAGATATGCGTAACATTATTGAAAAAGTAAAACAATCCTCACCAGATGTCCTAATACTAAACCCAAATATAGGTGATACAACCACAACCCTTATTACCCAATTGGCTGAATCAAAGGATTATTTTAAAAATATTAAACTAGTTTCTCAAGAAACATACGTTGCGGATAGTAGTCGGGTTGGTGTTGAAGATTTAGTAGAAGGTATGGTACTTTTTGCTGCCCCAACACTTTCTGATTCACGTGTAGATTCTTTCATCGCCTCCTTGCCGTCAAGTGTTGATAATCTTGGTGTTTTTTATAGTGCAACAGCGCATGATGCTTTAGAAAATTTGGTGCGAGCGGTGCAAGACTCTCGATTAAATAATACTCTAGTATTAGATGAGTTGCGCAATGGCCCACTTTCTGGCTTGGTAGTAAAAGGCAAGGATTTTGCTGGTAAGAATTTTGTACAAGGGATCGAGGCAGGGAAATTTGTGGTAACTAAAGGTAAGGCAGTCTCACAAAAATAAGATAAAGATTCATAGCCGATTGTAAAGTCGGCTTATTTCTTTTTCTTTCCAAGATATTAATGTGTGTATGGAATTTGTACTACAAATAATACTAAACAGTATTGTACTGGGAACTCAAATTTTATTTTTGGCTATTTCTTTGTTCTTAATTAAAGCCGTCAGTAAAATAGAACATGTTTCTTTGGGGGCAATTGGTGTTGCTGTTGCATATATGTTCTACCTCGGTCAAACACTGCATGTTGGTGTGTGGTTTTCTGTTCTATTGAGTCTTTTGGCCGCCACACTTCTTGGTTTGCTGTCATATTTTCTTTTAGAAAAGTTTTGTAAAAATAATCAAATACTACTGGCTTTGCTTGTAAGTTTGTCTTTTGGGATTGGGATCGAGAGTGTTATAGCTTTGGTCTTTAAAAGTGGTGCAAAAAATATTATAGATGGTGTGCTTCCAATTATGTCTTTTGCTGGAATTACCATTACACTTCCTGGGTTATATACGCTTATACTTGGTGTGTTGCTTGTAATAATAACATATGTCATTGTAAAAAAAACACCAGCCGGAAGAATATTACGCAGCATATCCGAAAACCAATCACTTGTTGCGACGCTTGGTGTTAATCAAAAGCGAGTTCGTAAAATGGTATATATAATTTCTAGTATTATAGCGGGAATGGTAGGCATTTTGCTTGCTATGAACACATCTCTTACACCAACGTTGGGATTTACGTATATTATGATTGCCTTCATTGCACTATTTGTTGGCGGACCAACAGATATTCGTGGCACTATTGTGGCAAGTTATATAATTATTCTTATTCCAGAATTTCTTATTAATTTTGCGCCAGCAAACATGCAGTTTACGAGTTCTTATAGAATGTTTTTTATTTTCGTAATAGCGTGTATTGTGTTAAGCATAAAACCACGTGGCATATTTTCTAAAACAGTTCGACAGACATAGTCTATGGGATATTTTTATACAATTTTTGCAAGATTTCTCGCGTCATTGGGACAAGGTGTTGGCGGTCAAGTAAGTTTTTCAATGGCTGGGATTTTTTTATTGTCATTACCGGTATGTTTTAGTTTTTCTGCATACACTATGGCAATACTACATAAAAAATTTGCGGTCGTACTTTGGGTTTCTATTGCTATCGCATTATTTCTTACTATGATTTTGGGTGCGTTATTTAGCTACATATACACAAAAGTATCCAAAGACAGTTTTACCGTGCTTTGTTTGGGAAGTATTCTTGCGTTTGACGCCTTTGTTCGATCGTTCGATAGTCTTACTGGTGGTGTATTGGGAATTTCCGGTATATTACGACCAGAAAGTATACGAACACTCCCAGCATTAGTACAGTTTAGCTTTCTTGTCCTCACTGTCATACTTGTTGCACACTATCTTGTATTAAAAAGCCCAATGGGAAGAAAAATTCGTGCATTTAAAGAGCATCCAGTTGCGTTGCAGGCATTTGGTGTGTCACAAAAGAGTGTGATTTCTTTTGTTATTATTGGCGGGTCATTATTGAGTGGTATTTCTGGTTTACTCGAGGTATTTCGTATACAATTTCTTGACCCATCTTTTGGTGGTATTCCAAATTTGATTGTGCTTGTGTCAATTTCCATTTTAGCGTTAAAACCAAAAGTAAAAGCAGTGTTGCTTGCAAGTGTGCTTGTGGTATTTTTACCAGAACTTATTAGTTTTTTAGATTTTCCTTCTGCGCTACTTGGTCATTTACGTGTGTTATTGTATAGTGTGTTACTTATAGTACTTATTTATACTATTTCTGGGAAATCACAATTCCAAAAAAGAGAAATTTAATGTGTATATATGAAGAAAAATATCGTACTTTCTGTAGAAAATCTCCATGTCCAGCTTGGGAAAAGAATGATAAACAAAAATATTTCGATAAACGTAAAAGAAGGTGAAATTGTTGGAATAATCGGACCAAACGGCTGTGGTAAAACCACATTCTTTAATGCTATTTCTGGATTTGCACCAATTGACACTGGGCTTATTTCTATAAACGGAGAAGAGGTGAACAATTTTACCCCACACCAAAGAGCGCGCAAAGGGTTATCCAGAGGATTTCAAAATGTAGGAGTATTTAAAGAAATGACATTAGAAGAAAATATTATTATGGCAATTGAGCAAGCAGAACAATTACCGTGGTATTGGATGTTTTCGCGACAAGAAAAAAAACGGGTAGAAAAACGTGTGGATACTATACTCGATGATGTGGACTTATTAAGTCACAAACAATCACTTGCTGGATTACTTTCTGGCGGGCAACTTCGTTTGCTCGAAATGGCAAAATTGCACGCACTCGGTGGGTCACTCGTGTTAATCGATGAGCCTACAGCAGGTGTCTCTCCAGTATTACGAGGAGAATTGCGTAACGCAATTGCACAGCTAGCAAAAAAACATGGTCGAACAATTTTAATTATAGAACATGATTTAAAATTTCTTTTTGATCTTGTTGATAGGGTTGTGGTATTGGTTGATGGAAAAAAGTATATGGAAGGTAAGCCAAAAGAGGTGCAAAATGATGCACGGTTGCGTGAAGTGTATTTTGGGACGTAAGAACGGGTTTTTGCTATACATAAATTGGTCATACACCTAAAAGAAAGATAGGCGGTGAATGACCTTTTGTTTTTGAGTCAGTAAGGGGGGTTTTTATGTGTATCTATGCCAGGAATCACCTTGATTTTTACGTTATGTACTGCTAATATAGACGTATATGTCACTATCTCAAGCTATTATTTTGGGTGCAATTCAGGGGTTTACCGAATTTTTGCCGGTGTCTTCTTCTGGACATCTTATTTTTATTCCCGCAATATTTGGCTGGCAAGACCAAGGATTAGCTTTTGACATTGTGGTGCATCTTGGTACACTCATTGCAGTGCTTATTTATACAAAAAAAATACTCATTCGGCTTTTTAGCGCCTTGTTTGTTCCAAAAAAAGAAACACTGCACGATAGGCGGCTTGCGATATATCTTTTGGTGAGTGTTGTTCCTGTTGCACTTGTAGGGCTTTTTTTAGGGTCCAATATTCGTTCTCACGCAATTATTGGTATAAGTTTTATTGTTTGGGGAATTGTGTTATGGTTTGGAGACAGATATAGTAAAACATTACCTGAAGATAAAAAAGTAAGCACGCTTAAAAAAACAAATACAACACAAATTATGTGGATGAGTGCGGCACAAGTATTAGCGCTTATCCCTGGAACAAGTCGGTCAGGAATTACCATGACGGCGGGACTGTTTGGAAAGTTATCAAAAAAAATGGCAGCAGAAATATCATTTCTTATGGCAATTCCAGTAATTGGTGCGGCAAGTATGCTTACGATAAAAGATATGTTAGACGTTGGTGTAATTAATACATCCTTTCCTTCACTTATTGTTGGATTTTTAGTGTCTTGTTTTACGGCAATGTTGGCAATGAGGTGGCTGGTGTCTTTGGTGGAAAAATGGGGGTTTGCACCATTTGCGTATTATAGAATTATAGTTGGGGTTATCATTTTACTGGTATTAGTGTAATATATGAAAAAAACAATTGCAGTTTTGGGTGCGGGAAACTTTGGTACGGTATGTGCAAAATTTTTGGCAGAAAATGGTCATGACGTACAGATTTGGAATTGGGAGGGGGATCAAGAACCGTTACGAGAAATAGGAGAGTATCACGAAAACAAAACATATTTACCTGGCACTACATTGCCAAAAAATATTATTCCTAAATTTTCTCTAGAAGAGGTACTTCGTGGAGCAGACATTGTATGTTATGCTGTTGCAAGCACTGTGCTCAAACAGGTATTTTTACAGAGTGTGCCATTGTTAGAAAAAGATGTCATTATTGTAAGTCTTACAAAAGGAATGGACAAAGAGCGTGTAGATATATTTCCAAATATTTTTGCTGCGGCGGTTGAAAATGACATGGCACATCGCATTGTTACTATTTCTGGACCAGCCATTGCTGGCCAAATTGCGCAAAAAAATGTTACCGTAATGGCAATTGCAGGAAAAGATTCCAGTGCTGTTTCTGTGGTAAAAGAGGTGTGTGATAATGCGTATCTTCGGCTTATTCCAACAGATGATATAATTGGTGTTGAACTTGGCGGTGCATTTAAAAATGTCTATGCCATTGCGCTGGGTATATGCGATGGTTTGGGATTAGGACTCAATAGTAAGTCGGCACTTCTTGCAATGGCAATTAACGAAATGGCAATGGTGTCGGTAGCAATGGGAGGAAGACCAGAAACACTTTCGGGTGTAGCAGGGTTGGGAGACGTGATTGGAACCGCGCTTTCTGCCGAAAGTAGAAACCGTCGTTTTGGTGAATGTTTAGGAAAAGGTATGAATACACAAAAAGCGTGTGAAACCGTACAACAAACAGTAGAAGGTATAGAATCTACGGCAATATTTCTTGCGCTGGCAAAAAAACATAACATTACAACACCAATTGCCACAATGGTTCAGTGTGCAATAAATGGCACTCGCATTACTCAAGAAGATATTTTTGCATTATTTACGCTATGATTATAGAAAAAGAATTATTTAATACTATATACACAGTTTCAGAAGCGCTCAGTATTGAAGTGTATGTTGTTGGTGGCTACGTTCGAGACTCACTACTTGGTGTTCCACCAAAAAAAGATATAGATATTGTGGTGGGTGGTAGTGGTTTAGTATTTGCTAAAGCATTTGCTAAACATGTTGGAGAAGAGGTTGGTTCTTTGGTAGAATTTCCAGACTTTGATACCGCACGATTTGTTTTTACCAAAGAAAATGAAGACGGTAAAAAAACTGCACTCTTTGAGCTTGAATTTGCTGGAGCTAGAAAAGAAGTATATGATGAGCACTCAAGAAAACCAAAAGTAGAAGCTACCACAATCGAAGGTGATCTTTCTAGAAGAGATTTTACTGTAAATGCAATGGCGCAAAAAATTACCAAAAATGGTTTAGGAGAAATTGTTGATCCGTTTAGTGGGCAAAAAGATGTACAAGAAAAAATATTGCGAACACCACTGGATCCAGGTATTACTTTTGCCGATGATCCGCTACGCATGTTACGTGCTGCACGATTTGCGTCACAGCTTAATTTTGATATTGAAAAAACGGCAATAGCAGCAATGAATGCAAATAGAAAACGATTGAATATTGTATCAAAAGAAAGAATTCAAGAAGAATTTCTTAAACTTTTAGGTACGCCAAAACCATCGATTGGTATTGGATATGTATATGCAACAAAAGTGCTCGATGAATTTTTACCAGAAGTTCGAGAACTTTCTGGCGTAGAAGAAGTAAAAGGGTATAAACATAAAGACAATCTTTCCCACACTTTGGCGGTTGTTGATAATGTTGCAGAGTTATCACCAAAACCACTACTTCGTCTTGCGGGGTTGCTTCATGATATCGCCAAACCACAAACAAAAAAACTTATTCCAGGTCGCGGTTGGACTTTTGACATGCACGAACATTTGGGAAGAAAAATGGCAAAAGATATTTGCAGGAGGTTGAAAATGAGTAGAGATGATACATATTATGTAACAGAGCTTGTTCGTTGGCATTTACAACCTATTGCCTTAATGGATGAGGGAGTTACCGATAGTGCAGTGCGAAGACTTATTATCAATTTGCAAGAACGATTGGGTGATTTACTGCTTTTGTGTAAAGCAGATATTACTACCGGCAATCAAAAGAAAAAGGCAAGGCGGTTAAAAAATTATGACAATATAGAAAAAAGAATTGCTGCGGTTGAAGAAATTGATGCGTTGCGAGCATTTCAGTCACCAGTTCGTGGAGAGGAAATTATGAAAGAGTGCGGACTAAAACCTGGGCCAACTGTTGGAAAAATAAAAGAAGATATAGAAGAAGCAATACTTGAGGGACGTATTGAGAATAAATACGAAGCGGCAAAAGTATATTTTAACAATATAAAAGATGTGTATATGGCAAAAGCAAGTGATTGGGAGAAAAAGGGGTAGGTATTGATTTTTTAGGGTATTTCTGCTATACTCTTTGTATATGTTACTCGAAATTTGGCAAACATACCTGTATCAACCAGTGTTTAATTTGTTGATTTGGGTATACAATAATTGGACTGACCAAAGCCTAGGTTGGGCTATTGTTTATCTTACCTTCCTACTTCGTGCTGCGCTACTTCCTTTTACATTGCTTAACGAAAAGGCAAATGTAGATAATGCAGATATAGGAGACGAAATATTGCGACTTGAAAAAGAATTGGCAAATGAACCAGAACTTAAAAAAGAAGAAATACGCCGACTACTTAAAACAAAAAAAGTTCATCCGTGGTCAAAAGTAATGGTGCTTGGTATGCAGGCACTTGTTTTGGTTTTGTTGTATCAAGTATTTTTACAAGGTATTACCGGAGAAAAAATAATGCAAATTCTTTATCCTGTGATAAACTTTCCTGGTAAAATGAATACAGTGTTTTTTGGTTTTGAGTTGGGGGCGAGTCATGATATATATTGGTCTGGTGCAGTTATGTTTATTCTTATGGCTGAAATTTATTCTGGACTCAAAGTAAAAAATACACCACTAACTAAGGCAGATTTAACATATTTTATCCTTATGCCGGTTTCGGTGTTCGTAGTACTTTTTTGGTTGCCAATGGTCAAATCATTATTTATTCTTACATCAATTGTGTTTTCTGCTGTTGTGCATCAAATAAGTAAAATATTGTTTAAACCAAAAGATAAAAAAGTCAAAAGTGCTTCCTAGTCATGTTATCTATACTCTAAATTATTTTTTATGTCTCAATCACTCGACAAACTCATGTATTCATTTGTCATGGAAGATGTCTTAAAAGGATTCTTTATTTATGTGCCACCGGGTTACGTTGCGTGTGTGTACGATTTAGGAAGGGGGGTATTAAAAAAAGTACTTACTCCCGGCCTTCATTTTAAAATTCCATTTTGGCAAAAAGCAAAATTATTTAATACACAAACATTGGAATATAGTATTTCAAGAAACTTTAATCCACAAAATGAGCGAGCTTTAGGAGATATTCCTATAGCAGCACTTTCAAGTGATGGGCAACGGATGGGAATAGAAGGTACCATACTTTTACGACTCGACATTCATCAAATACCAGCTATTTGGCAAACAATTGGTGAGGATTTTGTAGTAAAAATTATTAGACCAACAGTTCGAAGTAGAATACGTATGGTGGCAAGTCGATTTACACAAGAAGAAATCATGAGTAATAAACGAGATTCCGTAGAAGCTGAACTTAAAAATGAATTAGAGAGAATTTTTTATTCCCGAGGTATTTTTGTAGAAAACATTCTATTAAGTGAGGTAGGAAATATTGCACAATTTGAAAAAACAGCAGGGGAATAACTTGCCTAGGTTCTGAAATATGGACTAATTTAAGATTATTTGACAGTTTTTTAGCTGCATGGTATTATCACTCATATATAAAGAGTGATAATTTTGTTTTTGGTATGCTTGACCAAAGAAAACAACAATTTCTTGGTTTGGTGGTAGAACACTACATAGAGTCAATGCAACCAATTGGGTCTCGTTTTTTGTGTGGATTAGATGAGGTTGGTGTAAGTGAGGCAACGATTCGAAATGATTTGCGTGCATTAGAAGATGAAGGTTTTCTAACGCACCCACATACCTCAGCTGGTAGGGTACCAACAGAACAGGGATATAGGTTTTATGTCGATCATGTGATGAAAAAACACGAGTTATCAACAGATACGATAGAACAAATACAAACCCTTACTGTAAATACTGCAGAAAAAGAGCAGGCTATTAAACAGTTGGCAAAATATGTGGCGCTCTATAGTGGTAATGCTGTTATAGTTGCTTTTTCAAAAAATAAAATATATTATACTGGTATGTCGTACCTTTTTTCTCAGCCAGAATTTCAAGATTATGCACGAACGGTTCAAGTCTCTGGAATCTTTGATCATTGTGAAGATCGACTCCATCTAGTGTATAATAGTATAGAAGGAACAGGATGTAGTGTGCTTATTGGTCAGCAAAATCCACTTGGAGGTGCGTGTAGTATGGTTGCTGCAACGATGAAACATGACATTCTGTTTATGCTACTTGGTCCAATGCGAATGAGGTATAAACAAAATACCAGTATTATGCAATTTTTACATACACATATTTAATTAGTATTTATGACAAAGAACACTAAACAAACTAATGAGGATCATAAAGAGGAGTATTCACAAGAGGGGCTCGAGAATCAGGAACAAGAGATGGCTACACAAGAAGTAAATATTGACTATAAGGATAACTGGCTTCGTGCTCAGGCAGATTATCAAAATCTTCAAAAAGAAGTTTCTGTACAGCGAGCACAATGGGCAAAGATGAGTGAGTTACAGATTTTACAAGAATTTGTTCCGGTATTTGAAAACTTTAAAAAAGCATTTGCGCATGGCGCAGAAAGTGGAGAAGAAATGACACAAAAGCAGTGGGAAAATTGGCAAAAAGGAATTGAATATATAAAAAAACAATTTTCAGATATATTAACAGCACACAATGTAAAAGAGATTAAAACTGTTGGTGAAATATTTGATCCTAATATACATGAAGCATTAAAAGAAGAGGAGTGTGAAGATAAAAAAGAAGGAGAGATTATACAGGAGCTAGAAGGTGGGTATTTGCACAACGATGTAGTTATCCAGCCTGCAAAAGTCGTGGTCTGTAAAAAATAATACTATTATTATATATAATTCAATAGGCGACCGCACGGCGCGTATTGAAGGAGGTTAAACCATATGGCACTAATACGTTGGAACCCTTCTTGGGATCCATTTTCCGAAATGGAAGACATGATGAATCGTCTTCCGTCAATGTCTCAAGTACGAGGCATGCAAAATGCATTTGTTCCTGCGGTAGATGTTTACGAGGAAAAAAATAATGTTATTGTAGAAACACCGCTTGCAGGAATTGAGCCAGAAGATGTAAATGTGAGTGTAGAAAAAGGTGTACTTACGATAGCAGGAGAATCAAAAAAAGAGCGAGAAGTTGAAGAAAAAAATTATTACAGAAAAGAAGTGCGTTCGGGATCATTCTATCGACAAGTAGCACTTCCGGTCGCAGTAAAAGAGGATAAAATAGACGCGTCTTTTGACGACGGTGTACTGAAGGTGGTTTGCCCAAAAACAATGCCAACTAAAGCAAAAAAAGTAAGTGTTACTGTAAAGAAAAAAAGGAAAAAGAAAAAATAATTACCTTTTATACTTCATAGTCTGTAATCTTTTATGGGCTATGGGTGAAGGAGGAAATTATATTATATGGAACATTTTTATCGTTTTGTTGTGGGGAGTATGGGTATATATGAGGCAGTCGACAAAGATTGTCCAAAACATCCGTATGACACCAGACGGGATGCTAAACCAGATGGATCTTGGGTCCCGAAAAAGGGACCAAACTTTCCTGGGGCTATATCTTTTTGGACAAAAAAAGGTCTAAAAAAATACATAGAATCTGGGTTATGTGCGTGGCACGTGTCGGTAGTAAAAGGTGGTGTGCACGTAGAAAAAATAACAAGACCTGGTAGCGTGCTGTATGAAGATGAATATCAAATTATTGTTGACCCAAAACATGTTGTAAGGCAGAAGGGTCTTAGGTATGATGAGTTTTTGGTCAATACACCTGTATAAGACTCTCGAAAAGCATTTGGTATCACGTAAAATTATTAATTATATTATTTGTAATAGATTATAACACTATGGGAAAAATACTCGGAATTGATCTTGGAACCACTAATTCATGTATGGCGATTGTAGAAGGTGGTCAGCCAAAGGTATTAGAAAATAAAGAGGGAAACAGAACCACACCATCAATGGTGGCTCAATCAAAAACAGGAGAACGTTTAGTGGGTCAGCTTGCAAAAAGACAGGCAGTAACAAATCCAAAGCATACGCTTTTCTCAATTAAACGGCTTATTGGAAGACGTCCAGGTGATGCAGAAGTTACAGATGTAAAGGAGCACGCACCGTTTGATATTGTTACAGAAGAGGATAGGGTTAAAATTACACTTGGTGAGAAAACATATTTTCCACCAGAAATTTCTGCAATGGTATTGCAAAAACTGAAAGCTGACGCAGAAGAAAAAACAGGTGAAACAATCACTCAAGCCGTTATTACTGTTCCGGCCTATTTTGACGATTCACAAAGACAAGCAACTAAACAAGCAGGAGAAATTGCAGGACTTGAAGTATTGCGTGTAATAAATGAACCAACAGCCGCTGCCTTTGCGTATGGATTTGACAAAAAGCAAGATCAAAAGATTTTGGTATACGATTTGGGAGGTGGAACGTTTGATGTGTCTGTATTGGACATTAGTCATGATGCAGAAGATGGACACTCTACTGTAGAAGTGCTCGCTACTAAAGGAGACACACATCTTGGTGGAGATGATTTTGATAAACAGATTATTTCTTGGATTCTAGATGAGTTTAAGAAAACAGAGGGGATTGATCTATCTGGTGACCCATTGTCTTTGCAACGTGTAAAAGACGCAGCGGAAAAAGCAAAAATTGAACTTTCAAGTACGCCAGAAACAGAAATTAATGAACCATTTATTACTTCCGGTGCAGAAGGGCCAAAGCACTTAAACATGAAACTGAGTCGAGCAAAATTAGAAGAGCTTGTTGGTGATTTGGCAGAAAAAACGATGATTCCAGTAAAACAAGCTTTGGAAGACTCTGGTGTGGCAAAAGGGGATGTGCAAGAAATTATTTTGGTTGGAGGAATGACACGAATGCCACTTATTCAGAAAAAAGTAGAAGAATTCTTTGGAAAAAAACCAAATATTACGGTAAACCCAGACGAGGTGGTAGCAACTGGTGCTGCAATTCAGGCAGGGCAACTGCAAGGGGATTTAGGAAAAGAGATTCTTTTGCTTGATGTTACTCCACTTTCTCTCGGTTTAGAAACACTTGGTGGTGTTATGACAAAGTTAATTGAAAAGAATACCACAATTCCTACAAAAAAGACACAAGTATTTTCCACTGCAGCCGATAATCAACCAAGTGTTGAGGTAAATGTACTCCAAGGAGAACGTGAAATGGCAACAGATAATAAACAACTTGGACGATTTATTTTGGACGGTGTTCCACCAGCTCCGCGAGGAGTGCCACAGATTGAGGTAGCATTTGATATTGATGCAAATGGTATTTTAAATGTTTCTGCAAAAGAAACCTCTACTGGTAAAGAAAATAAAATTGAAATTAAAAATGATGGTAATCGTTTATCTCAAAGTGATA
>PBBY01000011.1 GCA_002716765.1 Candidatus Magasanikiibacteriota bacterium | reverse complement strand
GAATAGAATTAAAAAATGCATTGTTGCAAATCCTTTGCTTGTTGTAGTTTTATGATTCACGTAAACTCTCTTTCCTCTTTTTTAATGAACAAGGAGACAAGAAAACCTCATCTCATAAAAAAGCCATCTCTTTTATGAAACGACGTTTAACCATATAATCATATTTCTAGCCTCCATGTGAAGATGAAGACCATAAATACAACCCCACGACCTCCTTAAATTGTGGGGATAAAAATCAAGAACACATCTGAAATAGGGAAAACTTAGTCGTCGTCGTCTGTAATGAACATATAGGTATATCCTGCCACAGCCGTTAAGGCAAAGGCACTTAAACCGATCGTTGCTGACTCAGACCAATGCACTCTTTCTCTTTGAAAGTCGACTTGAGTTCGGCCGGTGTCTGCCATGAGATGGTGACCTAACCAGAACCCTCCACCAACGACAAGCCCTAAACCAACCGGCGCAAGCCATTGAGTTTTGGAATATCTACCAGCTGGTGCCACGGGTTGTGGTGGTGTCTGATAACTTCTGGCCAACAACTGCATTGGGCTTGCTGGGGTTGGACCAACGTTTGTTTCGCAATCCTTACCATCATTACAGGAAAAGTTCATTGAGAGATTGGGGTTCTGCCTAAGCTGCATCCCATAAAGCCCCATCATCTTTTGATGAGACTCATAAACTCTATTATTTTTTGTATCGGCTAATGCAAGGCACTTTTTGTACCTTGCTATATCCTCTCTCACATGGTCGCAATCTGCCATTCCCACGCGATTGAGCTTTGTTTCCACCTGACTAAGCTTTTGCTGGTTTTGAGTGGCGAGATTTTGAGCTTTTTCAGCAATAGCTTTCGCTGCTTCCACGGACCCGGTTAACCCACTTAATGCGTTAGAGAATCTTTGAAGTATTATCGCCTTTTGCTGCCCTTGTGCTTTTTTTATCTCAAGATACCACTTTGCAACACTTTTACTTGCTATTTTCTGTGCCGCAGTTAGCTTTATAAGCGTAGCTGCACCAGAACAGTTGGTCTTTGGTACAGTCACTTTTACTTGAACTGTTCCGTCGGGACACACTACATATTCGGCAGCCTGTGCATAAGAAACGCCAATGGTTAGAGTGAAGAGGATGAGAGCAAACGGGAGTATTATTTTTCCCATGATTTTTTCCTTTTGGTTGATTGATTGAGTTGATATTATAGAGACAAACCTTCGCAAGTGGTCTTAGCTTGAGAATCAGTTTTTCCCTCGCCTTTCACCATTTCTACGCAATACTGAAAAGGTGTTTTGAATTCAGGTACCTTAGTTTTGCCCTTATGGTTTTCTATGTTAGACCCCTTAATGGTATTGGCCACAGACTCTGGTGATTTACCAACATAATAGGTGATGCCACTAGCCAAAGCCACCAAAACGATAAGACCAAACCCGACTAACCAGGGGTTGAGTTTTGACTTTGGAACCCCATCTCTCTGACTTTGCGAGAGTTGAGTTTCTTGGTTAGATTGTGCGGCTTGAATCGCTTCTAAAGTTTCTTCCCGAGTCATATATGGTGTGTTCTCTGGTTGCGACACGTTTCTCCCTTGCGGTTGAGGTGTAGACTGCTGAGCAGGTGTTGGGCCTGGTTTAGCTGTACCACAACTAGTACAAGTATTCTGAGTACCAGCATTAGACACACCACACTGACAAATCCAACCAGTGCTTTGAGGAACTGCTGGATTTACTGCTGGTGAAGCTGGAAGAACTTGAGGTTGAGCAGGTTGATATCGCGGTGCGCCACAATTATGACAATTGCCAGAACTAGGAGGATTAGAAGTCGGACAAGTATCGATTGGGCAATCCCAGTTTTTATGTACCACCGTTATGGTTTTGGTGACTTCAGCCGTTTGACCAGCTTTGTCCGTTACCACAAGCTTAAACGGATAGGATCCTGGACTAAGATTAACATTTGGTATAGTCCAATCTTTTCCTGAGTAACTATTGGTGCCACAAGAAAACATATAACTATCAACATGATCCACGTCAACAGCGGTCAGCTTCAAACTCTTGCCTTGCGCAATCTCAGTGACGTTAGCACCCTCTGAAGTGAAGGTGAAATTTGCCACAGGTTTTGGCAGGACTGTGACGGTAATGTTATCAGTATCCTCTAAGGGTGTGCCACTAGTATCTTTCAAATTAAGCGCAATATTATACTCTCCAGGCTCAACAAAAGTTACCTGTGTGATAATGCTTGCGTCATCTGGGGAGAAGGTTAATGGAGTACTTCCAGTAGGATTTTTTGTACAAGAATACTTAACAACATCTGTTCCGTGAACATAAGTTGAATCAGTACCTGATAAGGTCACCTTACCTGGCTTAACGAAAAGACTGTCAGTCGTAATTTTTGACGTTGGTTGGGCCATAATTTTCTCTCTCTTTCTAAGACGAAGAATTGACCAAATTGGTCGTTTTTGTTTGATTTGTGTTCTTGATTGTAAAGAACAAAGACAGCTGCCCAACAAAAGAAGGACATGTGCACACTTTCCTCTGGAAAAGCATGAACATACGCTTCTTTTTTTCTGTGTGTTGAAGTCAAATAAGTAACGTATTACAATAACACAAAACCAAGTATTTGTCAAGCGAATATATTAGAACGCTGTATACTTGACAGAATACCAAAAAAATGGTAGTATACGAGGTTACTTTTTGTGTGCATAATGATTTGCACCGTAACATTTTTCGGCTCTTTACAGCCAAACCCCAAAACTATAGGAGTTTCGCTCATGAAACAACTTTTTTCTATTGCAAATGGTGTGTGTAATGCACCCAAATACTGTTACATTTTACTCTTCTTTATACTTGCGTGCAGTATAAGCGCCGCATATGCCGCTTATAGCACAAGTGTATTGTTTGCAATTTTTACACTTCCTTTTGCCTTTATTCTGCAAACTGCTTTGCTAAAAGCAGACAAAGGTGTGCAAAAAGGACCGTTACAAAACCACTTCCCCAAAAAGCGTTCCGTGTTCGGACCACTGCTTCTAAATATCGCAGTTGCGTTCGCAGTCACCTTTTCGTTTCCATATGCGTGGTTTCAAGAGGATATCGACAAAGCGGCAAAAGCGCTTGTCTTAACACAGGCGGAATCCCAGGTTGAAGCAAAAGTGGAGCAAGAAATTAAGACTTTCGTCGCCGAAAAGCAAAGGTTGTTAAGCACACAGCAAGAGCTGTTAAAGACCTACGGTAAACAAAGGGCTGATGAACTTACCGCGCTTAATGCCACAATAATAACACCTGCAAAAGGAAAGCGTTTAACCAAAGTGGAGACAGCAAGCAATCGGGAAACCCGACTAGATATTGCTAAACACAAAATAGAAACCAAAAGTAAGTCAAAAGAATTTTCCGAAGCAATTGCTGCGATAAACAAGGAGATTACAGATAAACAAGCAAAGAGAGATGCGTTAGTCGCAG
The DNA here is from genome assembly GCA_002716765.1 of Candidatus Magasanikiibacteriota bacterium. GTDB lineage: Bacteria > Patescibacteriota > Patescibacteriia > Magasanikbacterales > UBA922. The sequence continues at coordinate 31,046 of PBBY01000011.1, read as the reverse complement.
CAAAAAAGGCGGGGCTTGCCGATCAATCTCTTGATAGTTTGTATGACAGTTATGCCATCACTGGAAAAAACTGGATTACTACACAAGCGATGGGAGTTTTAGAGCAAGACGAAATGAAAGCTGGCGCAATTCAAAATACCAGAACTTTTGTTTTCCTGTTATGGTTTGCCACACTCTTGGCACTTTGGATTCGTAATGAGGAGTTGGATATTTACTATGCTATTAACAAAGCAGAAGTAAGCAAAATCCACACAAACCTTAAGAGGAAAGTCTCGAGCGCGCTCACATTGTTTTTTGCTCAGCGAAAGGATTTAATAACCTCAAGAAATGAAGATGATGGTAGATTCTTCACGAAAGCAGAGCTGAAAGAAAAGGTTGATGCCGTATGGGATGATAAAGTCAAGACACCTCTTCGAGTGCTTAATGGATTTGAGATGCAGTTAGCTCGTGTTGGTCTTGTTCTCCCCGAGTGGTCTAGTGAAGATGGTCCTAACCCTACAAAAGTGGGTAAAGACTTACTTCCAGATCAGCTGTATGACACCTTGGAATGGAAAGATCCTACTCCGGCAATCCAGGCAGAAGCTGACGCAGCCCAACGGCTTGCAAACGAAACGAAAACTCTTGAAAAACAGCGGGAAACCCTCGCTAAAATGGAGGAGAGCCATAAGGTAAGTTTACAACTTTTAGCACAACAAGAAGCTCAGCTAGAAACCGACTCGAAAACAGCTTTAGTCGAAGCAAAGAGCGCGAGAATCGAACAAGTTGCAGCTGACATGGACCGATACCCCGAACTCCTGACAGAGTACCGTAATAAGTTACACCAATTGGCAAATGTTATTATTGGAACCAAAAAACAAAGCAGAGTTCAAGAATCTATCAATGGATTTTGGGCTGATAATTTGCAAGGTTTAGAGGCGGAGAAAGATGCACTAATTCGCAACCTTACTGTTGCCGGAAAAACTGACTTTCTCAGTCGATATGGTGACGCTCCTACAGTGCAGGATGTTACGAGTATTATTGATTCTATCAAAGTAAACGTGTCCTTGAATACTCGAAGCTTACAAGATCAAAACAGTCCTCTTTCACAGAGCGTGGGCGGAACAACTAATTTTGAATTCTTATCAGCTGGAAGTTCCCAAGGTTCGTATGGCTCTACAAGTCTACTTGATCGAGAAGATTCGATCGCACCAACCAACGCATCAGAGGCTGCAGATCTTTCGCCAGAAGTAGTTTCGTCCCTGAATGATACACCTGCTTTACAACCAGACACAAACCAGTTAGATGGTGTAAATGTTTCGGTATCAGCAGATTTGCTTAATCAGGCAACCGTTTTACTTCCAAATACAAACCAAGGTGACGAAGTTCAGACTGATCAATCTGAACCGTTAACTCCTGGTGCGGGTAATACAGGTAATGACGATAGTCAAAGCGAGGTCTAAAATACTGACGCTTGGTTGAGGGGTTTGAGGCTAAACACAAAAAAAAGAGACAAGGAGGGTCTCTTACAGAACTCTGTAAACGCAGAGTTCTTTTATTTATCTTAATTTATTTGTATTAAAAAACATCTTGCTAAAATACAAGATGCTTTTGTATCACCTCCTTTTAATGATACGGTAAATGAGCTAGCGTCCAAGTATTTGGTTATATACTTGTTGCGATTTTAGAGCACTCTTCTCACGATATCCGGCTTCGGTCAGGAATACTCCCAAATACCCAATTTTTGCTTCATGGGCTTTGGCAGTATGCACAAAATGTTGACGGGAAGCTTCTGTGGTTTGACGCCATATAAACGTATACAAAGCTGTACGTGTTCCAGCATCTCCAGGATGCGGTGCAGCAATCTGTGCGTTAGAGAGGATCTTTAAAAACTGCTTGATGCGCCTTTTCTTCTCTGCTTTTTGAGTAAATGACTCAAGAAGTATTTTAGAAATGACTGTGCGCTCTCTTTTGATGCGATTTGCAACCAAACCAAGTCGCACTTTTGCTACGTGGTACGTGCGTTTTATTACTGCGCGTGTAAGTACGTGAAGTGCGATAAACTGATAAGACCGATACAGGTTCACCAAATTTCTATCCTTCCCCAACCCAGCCAACTGCAGTGACCGAAGCAAATCCCCAACCGAGGCTGAGCCTTTTTGGTTGATTTGCGCAAGTAACGCAGTCATTTGGTGGCGGTTTGGATACCGTCTATCTAGTTCTCTCTCACGAGCTGCGGCAGCTGCTATGCGCTTCCTTTCTTCCTCTTGCTGTGCAAGTCTTGCCGCAATAGCATCTTTGCTTCGTTGGATTTCCTCTTCTATTTCACCGTTGAAAAGGTGGTGAAGATTATTATTAGATAGATGATACTGTGCTGTCGCGTATGTTGATTTAGGAGATCCTGTACTTAATTCTATCCCAAAGCAAGATGTATGTGTATTGTCTGTGAGGTGGATATGAAAAACAGATTCAACAATGTTAATACTCTTAAAAACCCGTACAGAACTCCCTTCTTCGATTTGACGCATTTCTGCTTTGCGCTTTTCTATAAGGATCTCAAACGCAAATCGTTTTTCACCAGATAATCCCGAAAGGTATCTTGGTGCCTTTCTTAACCACATCTTAAGTGTTGACTTTGCCATAAGATATAGGTAAATTTCACTTCTTACACTGACAGGAAGAGTATAACACTTCACACGAACCGATTGTACCGACTCTTTGTTCACCACTTGCTTCCTAGCTTGTCGCTTTCTTTGTGGTTTAGCAGAGGCCACAACTCTTCTTTCTGGTTTAGGTGTGGTAGCTGTATAAGCTAAAGGTATAGTAGGCGCTTTAGTAGTATCATCAGCAGAAGTACTTACGGCCACAACTTCTTGTTCTGGCGGTGGGTTTAGGATGTAATGGTCTAAAACCTGAACCGAACTGAACAATGACGCCAATAACACAAAAGTGTGGATACCAAATCTTGCGGCTTCAACTTCGTATGCCTTTGGGTGATATGTTTTTGTAATACCTTTGTATACTACAAGTATTACGAAAAGCACCAAAGAAATGATGGTGACTTGTACCAAAAATGGCAAAAACACAAGCACACACATTAAAATTACTATACAAAGTAAATGCGCACACTTCTTTGCTATGCACTGATCCTGGGTAATATCTGATTTTCTGTTCACGAGAGTCTCCTTTTTTTTATTTGAATGAACAATTAACGTGTTATATTAGCATAATTTTGCCATTTTGTCAAGGGAAGGCACAAACAAAAAACCACCGGTTTATTTTGGTAGTTTTTTGTTTTTTTATTAGCCATATCGCTCTTCACTCTCTAATTGTTCGCTATGCTTCCAAAATAACTTTTCTATATCTACGCTCTCTCTCAATTCAGTGTTTTGTCTTCTTAGGTTTATTATTGCATGTTCTAGCTGTATATTTTGTTGACTTTCATCATCTAAGCCTTTATTCCAATCTTTAGAATGTAGCTGATGGACAACAAGTTCTTTCCTAAAATCAGGACTATGAGTATTTAAAGCAATATGCAATGCTTCGGCAACTCGTGCAGATGAATAAACACCTCTTCCGGCTTTTGCACTTTTTAATGTTCTAATCGTTTCTTCCTTCTTTTTTCTAATGTGCTTATTTACTTCTTCGGTAAACTTTTTTTTGTCACCCTTAGCTTTGCGTACCGCGGAATAAAATACTTTAGCCCCAACAAGAGCTCCGGCAATAGTGCCTGTTACTGGCCAAGAAGCGCAGACTCCTGCAAAAGCAATACCTGCACCCCATGCGACTCCCGATCTTGCACCGGCCGAATCGCCACGACTACCAACAGACAATCTCCTATTTTTTTCTATTTTCTTATCTTTTTTTGCTTCTAAAATGAAATTAGCGTAAAATATTTCTTCTAGCGCGCCATAGACTGCTTCTGCTTTATTTTCTTTCCAGCCTTTTACAAATGGATCAAAAATTTCTTCTGCACCATAACAATATTCATCGATCACTCTTTTTTTCTGATCTGGTGACAGAGTGTCAAATACAGTCTTTATTTTATTCTTTGCTTTTTCTCTTGCGGCCCCTAACTTTTTTCTACTCCAATGTTTTGAATCAAACACATCTACAACTTCTGTCATAATGTCTACTAATTTTCGTTCGCCGATTATTCTTACCATTTGTTGATGCTCGTTAAAGTCTTGGGCCTTTTCTTCTATGAATTCTGTAATTTTATTTTTTAGTTCTGGTATTTTACCAAAATCTGCTTCTAACTCTGCATCAGTTGGTACGTCTCCTTTTTTTACGCGATCTTCTGTTTTTTTCATCCGCTCCATAAATGGCTGAAGAGAAAACATTTTCATTGTTTTCTTTTTTCTTTCTATAGAATAAAATACACCCCCTCCATACTCATCTTTTAAAAAGCTGCGCAGCTCGTCAAATGACGACGAAACTTGGATAAGAGGTATGCAAATATCTGCTGTATTTTGTACAAACTCTATAATAAAATCTTTCGCCTTGTCTTTAATACCAAATATATCTGGCAGTTTTTCTACAAACAAGTGATCGGTATTCATAACTATTCCGTCATCTAGTTTTTTTGCAATTTCTTGCGCACCTTCTTCTGCCTCTTTCCACTGTTCTTTTTCTTCTGAAGACTGTCCCAAACCAAACCTTTCGGATAAGGTGTCATCACCGTCTACCATTGTCGCGATTTCATGTATTATGGCATGTAATTGTGCCATTGTTCTTGCGCTTTCGATTGCTTGTTGTGGAATACATCTTTCTGTTGTTTTCCGTAAATCAAAGTCTTCAGAAATACCTTCTAAAGCCTCATTCCCCTCTTCGTTTAATATTCTCCCAAACACCGTTTCCCCTTCTTTTGCTTTTTTAGGGTTAAAGTCTACGACCGATTGGTAAACGTGGTTAGAAAACGGTGTTAGCGTATCTGTGTATTTGTTAATTCCTTGATCCTGAGTTCCCTCTATTTCTAAAAGTCGTGAATCAACAAAATCGAAATACGCAAATTCACCATGTAATTCGCTAAAGTTTTTTACCACTTCCAATCTTTTTTTGAAGTATAATTCTTTTGCTTTTTCTCGCAGGTTATACATATCTGGAAGATCTTTTAAGTTTTTCTCAACTTCTATTTTCTCTTGTAGAACCAAACTTTCTTCTTCAGTTGATTCCCAAACAGTGTCCATAGAAATACTGGTAGCTTCTAATATACATAAAAAAGCTTTTTCAATGTCTTCTGCAGACCAAGAAACAAAATCTAAATCTTCTATGTCTCCAAAACTACTCACTGTTTCTTGCAAAGACTCAAGACTATTAGATTCGTTAATATTGGTCGTTTTTGTTTTTATATCAGCTTGAAGCTCTTTTGCTAAACGTTCTAATATGTTATTAATCCCAAAATGATCTGTTGCAAATCCATCTACCAATTTATGTGTGATTCCATCTTCATCTTCATAGGTAAAATCAATATCTTCTCCGTTTACTAAAGATGATTTAATGCTATCCCAAAAACCATTTTCTCCTGTTATGTTTACACCATTTTTCCAAGAAGTGTTATTGCCAGAAAATAATTCTAAATCAATTTGCAAATCAACTTCCTTTTGTAAATCATATATGGTTTCCACACTTTCTATTCTTTTTCTCATGTACAATTCTGTTACTTTTTCTTGAATACCATATACTTCTGGAAGTGTCTTGACTAATGCTGTAATGCGCAAAGGACTTACTGTTTCTAATTCATCACTTTCGGATGCGTCTATTAATGTGTCTACTATTTCGCGCATCTTTTTCACTACAATAATTTCGCCAGTTTCATTGTATATATTACCGATATTCGTTTTCCCAAGCTTTTTCTTTACGTCTAACAGATCTTGCGCACTTTGTATTTTTGCTTCTCTTTCCGACCTCTTTTGCTCTATAAGCATGTCTATTAATCTTGAGGTTGTTTTCCGAATACCGTATATTTCTGGTATAGCCCGAAGATGTGTATCTTTATGCCCACTTTTTGTTACTAATTGATCTATTTGTTCTTTTGGGAGATTAATGAGATTGTTTTCTAAATCATCTTCACTCATTCCTGTTTCTAGATCTCTTGTTATATTAAATAGAACCTCTAGATTTTCTGCTCGCAAAACCACACTTTCATTCTGTATTATTTCTTTTACTCTTTGGTGTAATTCTGGAATATACTCTAAGCTACGCAAGGCATGCTGATCCGTTGTCGTGTCTTTTGTTTTTTCAATAGTGATTAGAGCCTTCATTATATGCTGCATTTCTGCACGGTATAAGCTATCACCAAAACAATCTATAATATCTTTTACTGATTTTGCATTGGTAATACCGTCTCTTTTTTCTGCAATTATTTCCGTAACACTACTTTTGCTAAATTCTTGATCAAGTTTGTTCTGTATTTCTTGTTTTTTAATAGTAAATTCACCGTCTCGCCCTCTTATTTTTTGAAGAAGTTTCTGACTTGTTAAATACTTAGTAATATCATAACCTAATATATTGCCTTCCGTAATACAAAGCTTATCTGCTAAAACATTAGAGGTAATAGTATTTTCCCCTGGATTCTGAAAGATATATTGACGCAATTCTTGAACAGCTAGCTGCTGGTAATGGGTTTTTAATTTTTCGGGATCACGTCTTTCTAGAAGGCTGTAACGGCCATGTTCTTTTTTAAGAATACCAACTGTTGTCAGTTTTTCTAATACAGCAGTTACATCTGATTGTTGAATAATGGGATTACTTTCAGAATCTGTATAATTTGCAAGATTGTATGAAGCGTTTACTCCACTATCTCTATCAAAACTGAGGCTAAAAAATCTATTTACCTTTACAGATGGGTTATTACAAAACTCTAGCAATGAAATTATTTTTCCTTTTATAAACTCTTCTTTATTCCATTTGCTTAATCGCTCTTGTTTATTTTCCTGCTCTAAACGGTCTAAAAATTGATCAATGTCATTTAATTCATACCCAAGAGCATCTTGTAAAAACCGATTGTCACGACACGCTTCTACATGTTTTCTTAATGCCAATATATTATTGGGAACTTCGGTTCTACTTTCAATGTTTTGTTTAAATTCATTTATTTTTTCTGCCGCTTCTTTTGCGTTTTCTGCTTCTGTAAATTCTTGTTGTAACCTTTCTATTTTTTCTTGTATGTGTTTATATCTTGGTATTAATTCTTTTGGAATAAAATTACTATTTACTATAAGATATGTAGCATATGGTTGGACTTCTGTCTTAAATCTTTCATAATTACCATAATTGATGCGGCTTAGATCTGGCAAACCTCTTCTTCCTTCTATTTCGCCAAAGGCTTCTTCTATTTTTGTTCCAATATACTCTTTTAGTTCTTCCAAAGCTTTTTGTGCCAAATACACTGATCCGCGCTCTCCTTTTTCTTCTTGTGTGCGGTCATACGACACAACAACATCAAGCGTAGAATCCATATTTAAATTACTCAATTGTTCTCTGTATATATTTTTTGCACTATCAAAGTCTAGATTGGATTCAAGTTCTTTTTGTATATCTTCTCCCATATTAAGTAATCCTTGTACCTCGACTGGAACAAATTCTAGAATTTCAGAAAAAGGTCCAGGCCCCAACTCTTGTAATGTATCGTCTAAATCAGGATCAACTAACACAGCTAACAAGGAGTCAAGTTCTTCCTCTGTGAAAATAGTTTCTGTTTCCAAAGGTTGAGGCCCTATAAGGTTTTGTTCTTGTTGAGAAAAAGTCTCTATTCCTTCTACTTGTATGTGTGACTGTTGACCTCGTGTTGAAAAATCTTTATAACCAGAAGTTAAATCACCAGGCATAATACGGGCTGTTGGATCCAAGTTTTTCCAAATAATGAGTTGGGTTGGGTCAAACCCAGTCTGTCCAGATCTTTCTATTTCTGATTGAGGTGCAAAATCTTCCGACAAATCTTCACTAGTGCGCACTTCGCTTGTTAACTTTTTTTTTGCCTCAATCACAAGACTTTCTAAGTCAGCCATATCACGCTCTAGGGCATCAATTTTTTTTACTTCATCCCCACTATCACCTTCTATAGATTTTTTCAATGCGTTTAATCTACTTATTAAGTTTAAAACGCCTTCAGCCTCTGTTTGCAGTGCTTGACTTAGTAGACCTAATTCGCCGGGTTGACCCAGTTCATTTTCTAATTTTTCCGCCGTTTGTTGAAGTTCATTTTCTAATTTTTTCATCCTTTCTTGAAGTTTTGTTTTTCTTTCTTCTGGCATATTTTAAAATTATGACAATAAAATAAGTATTATGAATCTATAATATGCTGTAAAATACTATGAATCGCTTGTTTATCTTTTTGTTCTACCGTTTTTTTATATAACAAAAAATGATCCTTTTCTAATTGTGATACTTTTTTTTCTAGCAGAAGTCTTTTTTGGTGAATCTCTTCTAGCATAGCATGTATTTTTTCGTCTTTTGTAGATACTTCGTCTGTTTGTTGTGTTTGTGGAGTATCTGGCATACAATAATTTTATTCAAAACTTTTGAGCATGTCTGTGGAAAATATGCGTAACTCTTCTTTTAGCATTTCTTCAAAATTTGGCACAGCTTCATGCCAAAAATGATTCCATTCTTCTGCTGTTGTGCTTTCGTTTTCTAACAAAGAAACAAAACGTGTTTTATGATTTTCGTCTAATTTTGGAATTAATGCAAAACTTATTCGCTGTTCTAAAAGTGAAGCAAATTCTGGAACATATACATCTTTTTGATCTTGTGTTAAATTGGTAATCCCCTTTTTTTCTAGAAGTTTTTCTATAAATACATTTGGTGAAGAAAGTACGTTTAAAATAGTATTTTGTGACATAAAAATGACGTATTAATATTATGGTAATAGTATACCATAAATAAGATAATTATTTTAGTCTATTTTATGTATGTTTTTTCCTTATAATAGAAACACCAGAATACAATAAACCAATAAGCAAACCAATAACAATATTTACGACCAAGTTTGGTCTGGCTGGCCAACGAGAAACGATTGGATTGTTAACTAATTTTACACCAACAAATTGACCAACATATTCTATACTTCTGGTAGACAAAGCATTTGCTGCAGCACTGGCATATGCTTTTGCTTGGACTTGATCGGTATGATATGTGCTAATTTGCACAATGCCGGTGCCAAAAATAACACGCGCGTCTATTGTTTTTTGCCATGCTTTTCGTCTTTTTCTTACCGACACCGTGTCAAACTGTGCCGTGTCTAATCCAACTCCCGAAGCTATTACTTTATTATAAAAATCATCTGTTTTTACTAAATGGACAATATTTTCTGCCACTTTTTCTGTTGATTTAATGGCGGTATACGGATCGGTTCCATGCCCGGAAGACGGAATAATAAATACTTGTGCATCTGCCCGATATTTTTGTGGTAAAAGCAACGAAACAATAAGTGAAGCGATTCCAAAACCAAGTGCAACCATGCACATAAAACGTATGTCTTTTTTTGTGACATTTCCGTGTTTTTTTATAAACATAAAGTAGCGCTAAATAAAAAGTAAATTATTGAACTATTTTTGTTGTTTTGTTTACCAAAATATCTGTATATTCTGTATTACGAATAATGCGTAGCGGTAATGGATTTGGTCCAAGCAATATGTGTTCTGCTGCGTCTATTGCGGAGAATGGTTTTTTGTTAATTTCTACAATTACGTCACCTATTCCCAATGTGCTGGTTGTTGCTTTTGTAGCAGATGTTGTTATATACCAACCGGTTTTTTTCTGAAACACTTCGTCTTCGTCTACAAACCCATCTATTTCGTATCCACCAATATCTAAAATAGTATATGCCGTGTTTCCGTCTTCAAATAACCCGTTTAATTGACTTTGTACCATCCACGCTGGAACAATGGTATTATTTTTTCCAACAAATCCAACCAATTCTCCGGAATCCAATGTAAACACCATATTTCCTGGTTTTGCTTGGCCAATAAATGTATGAATGTATTGTGGCTGCCAAACAGGCAGTGTGTTGTGTGTGTCTTTTTGTATAAATGAATCTATAGCTATGGCATTATTTATTCCTTTTGCTCTGGCAACTAGCGCTGTTTTACCAGAAAACGCTTGCGCGTCTGCAAAAGACAAATCGCCACGGAAATTATCTCCGTCGATTTGTATAAACGTAAAACCACTCACTTTGTCATGAAATAGATTGGTGACTGTATATACTTGCCCTTGGTAATCTACGGCTTCTATGAATCGTTTTTGTGGTACCGCATGTGTAGGATAAAATACAGCCCAACCACCAGCAGAAAGTAATACCGCATCGGCAATATATGCCGAACCTGCATAAAACCCGTCGGTTGTTTTTTGTTTTGCATTATATAATCGTATCTCTCGTTTTTCTACTTTCTGTGCAAGAAGTGGCTCAAAACTTGGCTGATTACTAGTTTGAATCTGTTGTGTGCGAATAACAATATCCGAAGACGTGGGATAAGAATAGCCATTTGGCACAACCCACGCAATGATACTTAAAGAAATAGCTGCAGCAGTTACACCGGAAAACACCAAAATAAGCACAACATATAATGATCGAACTTGATTGCGCATATTTCTATGCCGCAGAAATGGTCGTGCTGGTAAATGTGGTGGAAATATTTTTTTTCTTTGTTTCATATAATACTGAACTGATTAAACCCATTTTACAAAAAATAATAAAATCAAGATAAATAAAATGATATTCGCAATAATGAAATTATGCTGTTTTTTCCAAATAATATCTCTTTTGGTAAAGTGAAACCTGGCAAGCAAGTGAATTAAATACCACACCCACGTGGCAAAAAAAGCTAACACCGGATACGCAAAAGGAAGTAAATGAATAACCCACAAACATTCCATTGTTACAAATATCATTAAACTAGCCCAAACATATAGTGGTTCTATTCTGGTAGAAAAATACATACGCCAAATCATAAGAGCAATTGCACCATACATACAGCCACCGCCTAACAGTAACACAATAAATGACAATGTTCCGGGGAAAAATGTTTGAAAAGCAAAAAACAATGTGCTTAATGCATAGGCATTAAATACCCAAAAAATCATCATGAACCGAATAAATGGTTTTTTACTTAACCATGTAACGATCGTTCCTTCTATACCAAATGAATACAGTAACCCAAGTGATAAGGCACCAAGCACAGAAATAGTGGTTCGTACAAATGGTACTTCTATTACACCAATTAATCCCGTTAGTGCAAAAATGGAGGTGATGGCAAGTGAATACACACCAACTTTCCAATCTAAATGTGATTTGGTAAAAAAATAAATGAAAGAGAAAATAGCAAGCCACACAAAAAGCGCGGGCCAAAATACAGTATTTACCGGAAACGCCTGCATTAAAAAAAGCGCCGCCCCACTAATAAGTGCGGTGCCGATTCCCATGCTGTACTGCCAAATATATCTTGTATTTTTCATAGTTATATAAAAAGCCACCAACAGACTTTGTCGATAAGCTATTTACTCTTATAGTGTATATAGTATACAATATGATAAGAGGAGAGTAAACTATACCACATATCTAGAAAAATACCAGTCGCTATACCAGACCATATGATTTACGCAAAAAACAAAAAAGCCTTGTTTGATTACGAAATCCTCAAAAAAGTTGAGGCTGGTTTGGTTTTGGATGGCCAAGAAGTAAAATCTATTAGAAATGGTGGTATAAAACTGGTTGGCGCGCATGTGGTGTTTCATAAAGATGAACCATTTTTATTAAACGCACATATTAGCAAATATAGACATGCCGGACCATTACCAAATTATGATCCAAACAGAACAAGAAAACTACTACTAAAAAAGAAAGAAATCGCTTATTTACGCGCAAAATCCCAGGAAAAAGGCTTGACAATTGTACCACTTTCGGTGTATACTAGTGGCCGAAGAATTAAGGTAGAAATCGGCGTAGCAAAAGGAAAGAAAAAGCACGACAAACGAGAAGCCATAAAAGGCCGAGAAGCAAAAAGACAAACAGCAAGAGCCTTAAAAGGTAACTATACCGACTAACACCCAATTCTCTACAACTTATACGGGGATGACAGGCTTCGATAGACGGACCTGTTATTCATATGTGCACCGAGGTTGTTTTGTCCTCGCAAAACCCAAGACGCAACGACAATTGCAAACATTGTTAGCCGAGTAAAGAGCGCTATTGCTTCTGCATTTAGCACTCCAGCACTCGCATCTGCAGTGGCATAAAACCACCGCTATCGCGCGCATAATACTCAATAATGCGTTGCGGTACAAACCAATTGAGTGTAGGATATTCGTACCGTCTGTTGCGACTATTTGAAATAATTACAGACACCCGATGTGCTATTTTGCCATTTTCCTATACACGTCGGTAAACAAAATGGCTATGCATGTAGATCATATTTGTAACCCGCTCTAGACCCGAGTTCGATTCTCGGCATCTCCACCATATTTTATTTTCTCTTATTTTTATTTATGCGAATTTCCAGAAAAAAACGACCAAAAAAGAAACTCATTCCTCATTATAATGTGAATGAAAAAATTACCGCAGAACAATTGCGCCTACTTGGCGATGACGGAAGTAATATTGGTGTTTTTTCACTTTCCGAAGCACTTCGCATGGCAAAAGAGGAAGATTTGGATTTGGTAGAAATTAACCCAAAATCAGATCCTCCGGTTGCGCAACTAAAAAACTTTAAGCACTTTAAATACCAAAAAGAAAAAGAGGTACGAAAACAAAGAAGTAATACCCACATAAGTGATATAAAAGGTGTCAGACTTTCTATGCGTATCGGAAAAGGAGACATAGAAACAAAGAAAAAACAAGCAGAAAAATTCCTTTCACGCGGAGACAAAGTCCGACTAGAAATTATATTGCGTGGTGCAGAACGATACAAAACACCGCTTGCATACAAAGTCGTAGAAGACTTCTTTGCACTTCTTTCAGAGAACATGAATGTAAAATTCGAGCAAGAAACCAAGCGGCAAGGTAATAAAATAACCGCTATTATTACAAAATATTAATACACACGGCACACCCTTGACAAATACGCGCTATTCTTTTATACTATGCACACTGTTGTAAGGGCGCTTCTCCCTGGTACAAACGCCGCTTACCTCATTATTCTGTAGAGTATTATTGTATATGCCAAAAATAAAAACACATAAATCCACTTCAAAGCGATTTAAAATCACAAAAAATGGAAAGATTATAAAAAGAACTGGCGGACAAGGTCATTTTAATAGTCGTGAAAGTGGAAAAGTAACCAGAAACAAGCGATCTGATTCACAGATTTCAGACGCAAGTAAAAAGACCATTGTGCGCGCCATGCCACATGCGTAGTCTTAGTTATAACTATATTATATGCCACGAGTAAAACGATCAAAAATTCACATGAAAAAGCGTCGCTCTCTTATGAAGCGGGTAAAAGGATTTGGCGCTGGAAGAAAAAACTTACTTAAGGTTGCAAAAGTAGCCGACATCCGTGCCGGAATGCATGCATACCGAGACAGACGCGTAAAAAAGCGAACCTTTAGAAGACTTTGGCAAATTCAAATTAATGCCGGAGCTCGCTTAAACGGTACAAGCTTTAGCAAGTTTATTGGCGGTTTAAAGAAAAAACAGATTGGTTTAAACAGAAAAATGCTTGCGACACTCGCAAAAGAAAAACCGGCAGTATTTAAACATATTGCAGAACACATAAAATAACAAAATCCCCAAATGGGGATTTTTTGTTTTACTTGTACAAGCATCTTCCATTAAAGTTGCAAATACCAAATAAATACGGTACGATACAACATATATGGAAAACAAAAAAACAAACAAAGAAACCATTACTTCGCTGTGCAAACAGATTCAAACCTACGATAAATCGGCAGATTTAGATATGGTTACTTTGGCATACGACTTTGCCAAAAATGCACACGAAGGTCAATTTAGAAAATCAGGTGAACCATACATTATTCACCCGCTTGCCGCTGCACATATTTTGGCATATATGCGAATAGATCCCATTATTGTAATTGCCACTTTATTACACGATGTCCCAGAAGACACCACTGTTACCTTGCAAGAAATAGAAGACAATTTTGGCGCAGAAGTTGCATCACTGGTAAGCGGTATTACCAAATTAGGAAAACTAAAATACCGAGGCGTTGAACGATACATAGAAAACTTGCGAAAAATGTTTGTGGCAATGGCCGAAGATATTCGAGTTATGATTATTAAGTTTGCTGATCGAATTCATAATCTAGAAACACTTGATTCTTTGCCACAGCAAAAAGCCTACCGCATTGCACTAGAAAGCTTAGAAATTTATGCACCAATTGCCGGACGACTTGGTATGGACGAAATGAAATCACGTATCGAAGATTTATCGTTTAAGTATGTATACCCAAAAGAATATCAAAGAATTGTACAAATACACGAAGAACGAATTACCGGAAAAGAACAGTATTATAAAAAAGTACAGCATGTTGCCGCAAAAGAGCTGCAAAAGGCTGGTATAATTGACGTGCTAATTGTTGGTAGAAATAAGAAACTCTATAGTTTTTTTCAGAAACTTCAAAAAAAAGGTAATGATGTAGACAAGGTATACGACCTTATTGCCATTCGTATCCTGGTTCCAACCATTGCCGATTGCTATACCGCACTTGGTATTTTGCATAAAATGTGGAAACCAATGAAAGGGCGCATAAAGGATTATATTTCTCAACCCAAACCAAACGCGTACCAGTCATTACACACCACAGTTTTTGCCGACAGCGGACAAATTGTCGAATTCCAAATTCGTACACCACAAATGCACGAAGAGGCCACATTTGGAATCGCCGCACATTGGCATTACGACGAAAAAGGATCACATATGCCAAAAAGAGAAATTCAGTGGGCAAAAGAATTAGCCACAATCCAAAAAGAGGTGCTTAATAAGTTATCTGACTTAGAAGAAATAAAGGTAAACTTTTTACAAACACGGATTTTTGTTTTTACCCCAAATGGCGATGTAATTGATTTACCAGAAAGTGCCTCGGCTGTTGATTTTGCGTACCACATTCACACAGAGGTAGGAAATAAATGTACTGGCGTTATTATAAACGATGTTATGCAAAGTTTGGACACACCACTTAAAAATGGAGATGTGGTAGAAATTTTAACCGACAAAAACAGAAAAGGACCAAATGAGGATTGGTTACAATTTGTGAAAACACATACCGCAAAACAGCGGATTAAATCTCATACAAAAAGGAAAAAAGTTACAGCGTGGCTTAAGGCAGTATTACCAAAAAAATAGATACCAATTGGTATCTATTTTTTTATGTTAATTCTTGTATTAATCGTTCCAGCTCATCTTTTGAGTAAAACTGAATAGTAATACTCCCCTTTTGGCCTCTTTTGGAAATACGGACTTTGGAACCAAGTCGTTCTTCTACTAATTGCTCTTGCGATACTATATTTGGATCTCGACGCACCGAGCCTTTTCGTGATCGCGGCCCACGTCTTGCAACAGCAGACTCCACATCTCTGGTAGTGACCCCCTCTCCGATCATGCTATGAAACAGTGCCATTTGCTCATCTTCACTTTTTAAACTGAGTAGCGCGCGTGCTTTTCCGGCAGTTATAGTGCCTTCTATAAGCGCTTCTTGAATTGGTTCGGGTAATTGTAATAAACGAATAGTATTTGCAACTGCTGACCGACTTTTTCCTACTTGATGCGCCACCTCTTCTTGTGTTAACCCAAACTCTTCTATTAATCGATTAAAGGAAAACCCTTCTTCTATTGGATTAAGGTTTTGTCGTTGAATATTTTCTATTAATGCAAGTTCTAATTTTTCCTGATCGGTTGCATGCCGAACTATTGCTGGAATTGTTGCCAAACCTGCAACAGTTGCCGCACGAAATCTGCGTTCTCCGGCAATTAACTCATACCCACCATCACTTCTTTCGGTAGCAACAACCGGCTGCATAATACCATGTTTTTTAATTGATGCGACTAAGTCTTCTAAGTCTTTATGCGAAAAATATTTTCTTGGTTGTTCTGGATTTGCTGTAATTTCAGATAATGGAATATGCCAAACACGCTCTAAAGCAGTTTCTGTTTTTGGAGAAAGTGCAACACTTTTTTGTGCGACATTTTCTGTTTTTTGTGGAATTAGCGAACCTAATCCTTTACCTAAAGCCATAAGGTTGAATAAAAAATTAACTGTTTCTGGATCGTTCTATAACCTCTTTTCCTAGTTTTGCATACGCTTTTGCTGCTTTTCCTCTTTTGTCATAATGAAAAATTGACTTACCAAAACTTGGCGCTTCAGCCAAACGAACGGATCGTGGAATAACAGAACGAAAAATATTATTTGGAAAATATTGATACAACTCTTTCATAATATCTTCGGAAAGTCGTGTTCTTTTGTCGTACATGGTAAGTACGGCACCTAAAATTTCTATATCTGATTTTATGTGTTCGTGAACCAAAGAAATGGTTTGTAGTAATTGTCCCAAACCTTCCAAAGCATAATATTCGGCTTGAACAGGAATTACAATACTGTCCGAAGCAATTAGTGAGTTAAGTGTAAGCAAACCCAAAGATGGTGGACAATCTATAATAATATAATCATATGCATGACGTGCTTCGGACAAGACGTCTTGCAATTGAAACTCTCGTCTTTCTACATCGACAAGTTCTATATTTGCACCAGCCAAATTTGCCGTACTTGGCACAATTCTCAATCCTTCGTGAGATGTATTATGCACCACATCCTGTATACGTTTTTGTTTTGACAATACTTCGTAAATTCCATGTTCTATTTCGTGTCTTTCAAAACCAAAACCACTTGTGGCGTTTCCTTGTGGATCCATGTCTACTAATAAGACAAATTTTCCCATTTCAGACAGCGCAGCAGCAAGGTTTATAGAAGTCGTTGTTTTCCCCACTCCCCCTTTTTGATTAACAACAGCAATAATATGTGGCATAACAAATTTACGTAGAAATTAATAGTATTTATAGTATACCCTAAATTGACAAATAGCTCAATATTCTATATACTCTATATCATGCCGTCGTGGCGGAACTGGTAGACGCGCACGACTCAAAATCGTGTTCCTTCGGGAGTGAGAGTTCGATTCTCTCCGACGGCACCAAATTCTTCCACAAACAGTAACATTGTGGAAAAATTAGCAAAACACCTATTAACACCGTTTTTGGGTGTTTTTTAATTTTTATAAAAAAACCAAGACCCTAGTTGACAAAAATCATATATTATGCTACTGTAGCTACCAGAAAATGCTCATTACATCTAAAACACTCAGAAAGGATTAATACGTGCGGATAACAATTTTACTCATTGCACTACTCCCAATTCCACATTTTGCTTTTGCAGGGTGTATCCCAAACACAAAAGGAGATACGAGAAGACTCACTCAAAAACTCATAAACCAAGGAGATCTCTACTTGACGGGTGGATTTACAAAAAACTCACTAGCCTGTTACAACGAGGCCTTAGAGAGCCGACCAAATATCAGTACCAGGGCAAAAATTTTACTAAAAATATTTGATGTACTCGAGTTGCTAAGAAGCACGATGGTTGGGAAGGGGCACACAGAAGAAAGTTTAACAACTGACCGAGCTTACAGAATGCAGAGAAATCTGCTAAAAACAAGCAAGATCGTAGAGAGTATGAAAGAACTCTCAAAGGAAGCATCTCTTGATAGGAAGGAAGCATCTCTTGATAGGAAATTAAAAAATAAGTTAGGAGAGGCAATTGATATTTTTACAAAGCAGTTCCGAGAATTAACCATTATTACAAACGGTGGTACGTCATATAAATTACACAGGCGACGTCTAGTCACCAGGTTAAAGAGGTTAGCGCTTAATTCTGTTAAACACCTTAATAGAAAGGGAAAGTCGCCCACAACAATAGTTGTACCGATTGGCAAATACCGACTAGATACGAACACGAGAGGGTCTTTCGAGATATCTCTCCAAAAAAGGGATGAAGACCAAAGGTGTAGTATTAAACAGTTCAGTACAAATAGGTCCATTACGCAAAAAACAACAAACTGCGTGCTGGATCTTACCAGAATTCAACCACTTTTCTTGGCACCAAAAATTCCTTTACCAGAATCTCGGTTTCCTTGGGCAGAGGTTGGGATTACCGCCGGAGGAGTGGCGATCATTGCGATTGGGATTTTTATGTATAAAAACGCACAAGATCCTGTCGAACAAAATCGAGCGTTCCTACAGTTCGACTAGAATCAATCACGCTCGTTTACTTCTCACACAAATGCCACCGCTATAATGGAGGCATTTTTTAATACAACTATTATACCACTCATCAAAAATAATGCTAAGCACGCACTTGACAAACTATACCATTCATGATAAGCTCGACTTAATATTACTTTATTTACAAGATTCCTTGTGCAGTAATATATACGTTCTTTTTACAAAAGGGTATTTATTTTGAAAAACTTTATTTTCTGGTTTCTTGGCACTAAACCAAGATCACAAAAAATGTTTAGAATCGGAATCGCGGGGGTTTTGCTTTTAGCGGCGACCTCAGCTTTGTTCACCTGGGACAGAACCATGTTGTTACCAGAAGTACAATCTGCAAATATCTGTCTAGTGTTTTTTTTGTATTTTTTTGCATCTCTCAACCTTGCAAGAATCAACCTTGCAAGAACTCGAAAAAGAAAAAGGCTTATAAAATTGGTGTATATAGTGGTAATTTTTGGATACATACCAGCATACCCTTTATCGCACACACTAAACCTAGTTTTAATCTACCTAATAAAGGGAAAACTAAAAGAGATACAAGAATGGTCAGAAACAGTAAAAGAAGAAGAGTACAAGAAACTCCTTCAAGATCTAAAATGTGCGAAAACAAATTTTTTGCAACTGAAAGAGAGGTTAGAAAAGACTCAGTTTACAGAGGAACTACACGCACAGCTTTTGCAAACGATATGGGAAACAACTGTTCAAACAAAGCTTGAAAAACTTCTTGATTTTGAGCACGATCTTGCAAGATTTGGCTTGCTCAGAAAAATTAAAGAAGGACAAATAACGAACACTTGTTTTTGACCTTTTTATGCCGCCACTATAATGGGGGCATTTTTAAATACAATAATTATACCACTCGTCCAAAAAAGAGTGTTATAAACGTCATAATAGTTGCCGCCAAACAAATGCCGGCAAAAATAAGTATAAATGATTTTTTAAATGGGATATTAAACACAAATGCTGCCAAAGTACCGGTCCAGGCACCGGTAAGTGGTAGAGGTATTCCGACAAATAATACCAAACCCAATGCGCCATATTTTGCATATTTCCCAGAAAACTTTTTTTCTGCTTTACGAAGTTGAGTGGTTAATAATTTTCCTAATACTTTTTTTTCTATAATAAAATCATGAATGTATGGCATGCAACATAGTAATATTGCAGCAGGAACTGCATTTCCCACAACCGCAAGAATCCACGTATTTACCGGCGAAAGACCATACATTTCTATTCCAATAGGAATAGCTGCTCGTAATTCGGTTACAGGAATCATAGAAAGTAAAAAGACTGCCAGTTCATTTGGCAAAGCAGAAAACCAAGAAATAGGATGAATTCCAAACATATTATTGTTGTTCGTCTGGCCAAATATATTGCGCAAATACATCGGCCGCAATATCTCTTGCTACAGTAAAACGTGCCTCATGTGAAGGTGCTCCAAAAACCACCACATTTACTTTATGATCTTTTGTGTCGGCAACTTGCATAGTAAAATTATATCCCGAAGCACCAATATATCCGGTTTTTCCACCATAAAGTACAGCAAAGTCATGTGGAATCCAACCTAACAACAACCAATTCGTGCTCCACATATGGTGTTTTTTCTGTCTTTCTTCGGAAAAAAGTGTTATGTCTTTCGTAAGCAATCCTTCTCGTATTTTTTCGTAACGCAACGCCTCTTCTACCAGCATTACAATATCTGCTGGCGTAGATTTATTTCCTTCGTCCAATCCGGTTGGGTCGGTAAAAATGGTATCTCCCATACCCAGTTCATTTGCCCGCTCATTCATTCTGGCAATAAACATTTCGCGTGTCCAATGTGTTGCATCAATTAATGAAATAACTGCTTTATTGGAGGAACCAACCAGCATAGACGTCCACAATTCTTGTAAAGAATAGGTGTCTCCGGCATACATATGTGTGTCGATAATGGTGTCTGGCGGAACAACTGCCGTACTATCCCAATCAATGTCATGTTCTAATAATACCAACGCACTCATAAGTTTGGTAATACTTGCAATTGGGTGTGGCGTATATTCATTTTTGTGATACAAAACCATGCCGGTTTCTACATCTTTTACAATAACACCTTTTGCTGCAATATTTTCTTGCAATGGTAATTCACCTTGTAGTATTGGTAATTTTGGTGGCGTAATTTTTGGTGGCGCAATTATAATATCTCCTCCTTGCACCGGCGTTGCAATATCTACAGAAAATGGGAGTAATTTTTTAGCAGAAACCAAGCTTGTGTCGAGTGTTTTGGTGCCGTATGTGTACAAACCAAACCCAGAAAGCAGTACCACAGCAATACTTAGATTAATGGCTATTTTTTTTACGAATGAGTGATGTGTTTTTGTTTTTTCTACAATAAACCCGTGCATATTTATGATGTTGTTTTTGTGGATAAAATATATTCATGTTGATTCATGGTGGTGTATTCTGGCAAATCTTCTACAGAACTTACCCCAAGATGCGCCAATGCTTGCATCGAAAGTGTATACGTGTGCAATAAGTCTTCTTCCCTTTTTTGCTCTTCTATTAATCCGCGAACAAGTAAATTTCGTATAATAACCGCACAATTTACTCCTCTGATTTCCTCTAATTCTGGTCGTGAAACTGGACCAATATAGGCAATAACAGTTAGTGATTCTAGCTGTGCCTTGGTAAGTTCTCCGGCAATCTCATATTTGGTAAATCCTTCAATAGAAGTGGCGCAATCCGGATTGGTTGCCATTTGCACCATATCCTCCTGAACAATAATATGAATCCCCGATTCATCATGGTTGTATTTTGCCTGTATTGTTTCAAAAGCCTCCAAAATATGATTTTCTGATTGTTTTAGTGATTTTGCAATATCTTTTATACGAACTGGTTTTGATGCGACGAACAGTATTGCTTCTATTTGTGGAATAAGTGACATACAAACTGATTATATCTATACTATTATATTACTGCTTTATTGGAGAAATAACAATATTAGAAAACGAGGTGTTTTGAGATAGTGCAACATGTTGCTGCTTCACTAACTCTAAAACAGCCAAAAACCCAATAATAATTTCACTCTTATTCTTTTTTGATGAGACAACGTCATGAAAATGTACCGTTTTGACTTTTTTTAATAATTGCCGAATGGTTTGAATCTTTTCTTTTACCGAGATTGTCTTGTGCATGGTAACTTGTGGCAATGGTTTGCGTGGTGCCAATCGACGAAGTAATTGTACCATGCTTTTGTGCATTGTGTCTTGTGTTGTTTTTTGTGGTGGAACAAATTCATGCTGTTTTTTTGGTGGCTCTACTCTAAAAACACTATAACGCTGCTTTGTCCATAACATAGAAACATGCTTACTTACATCAACAAACAGCTTATACCGCCGCAATTGCTCTTGCAATGATTCCTCATCCTCCTCTTCTTCTGGAAAAAACTGTGGTAACAAAAGTTTAGACTTATATAATACGAGTTTTGTGGCAATACCCAAAAAATCTGCCAATTCTTCTGGATTAATTGCATCTAATTGTTCAACATGTTGTAAATATTGTTCGGTTACTGCAGAAATAGACAAATCAGTAATAGGCATTCTTTTGTCTTCTATTAAGGCAAGTAGTACATCGAGCGGGCCAGAAAATTGTTGTAATTTTAACGTAAGAGTCATAGTGCGCGTAGATCATACACAATAAAGTGATTGTTTTCATATACCATATCAAAAAATGGCGCAGTAAACAATGTTCGCGGAAGCAATACTTCCATTTCTTTCATTTTATGTGGAAAATTATCTAATACAAAATATAGTGGATAATATTCTGAGACACCTTTCCAAAATATAAAACGTGTTGGCTTATATGCGCTCGTGTTTAGTATATCATATAATGCACGACTCTCTTTTTGATACGAAAGCGTACGAACAAATCCCAAGCGATCAGAAAATCTAGCGGCTGGATGTGAATTATGCTGATTAAAATACACCGTATTATTGAGTGAAAGAAATGCATATAATTCTGGAATACCAGAAGACAAAACCGACGCATCTTTTGTGATTGGCGAATCTTGTAAAAAAGCAATGAGTTCTGGCACACCATGCCGAATGGTTTGTGCTCTTACTCGCACCTTTTGGACTTCGGGATCATCTAAAAATGTCCCGAAAAATAATTGTGTTGCCAATATGCATAATCCAATAATACACGCTGTTTTTTTCCAGGTGACAAAAGTTATGCGCTGTTGTGCATATTTCCAAGCCATTTGTACACCATACGCAAACCCAAACACCAAAATACTTCTATTCCAAAATAAAAATCCTTTTGATTCTTGTAGTGGTGAAGAAAATAATACAATAGTCATCATTCCCATTATTTGCCACACATATCCAGCCGCAAAAAGACATAATAATGCTCGACAAATAGTAGTATGTCTGTAGAAAATAATACTTACAAAACCAAGTACAAGAATTATTCCAACAACACCACTAGTAATAAAAGGTCCGTGCGTCGCAATCCAATCTATAACAAAAAAACCCAATTGCCAATTTTCTGAACCAAAATGACTATAACTTTTTGCCAAAGGAAACCAAAATGGTGCACTAACAAGAAGCATTATTGCCGCGATTATTGCGTATTGGAAATACGTTGTAATAACCGTGCGAGAACGAGAAAAGAGATGAAATAATGTTACGCCAATTGCCGCAAGAAAAAACCAGAAATAAAATAGCATAAAAAGTATGCCGCCGATTATACCATACCAAACCATTCTTTTTTGTGTCAGTGTTTTTTCTGATATATCGTAAACCAACCCAATAGTCCACAAAATAGTAAGTACGGCACTTACTAATTCATATGGTTTTATTATCACTGCACTCCACCCAACTGCAACACAAAATAATACAGAAGACATGGTCCAAAAAACAGTATTTGATAAAGAAGAATTAGTACTATTTCTTGATTGCCAAAACCATTTTTGCACATAATATATAAGCAATGGGAAAAATGTTATGGTAATAAATGAAGCAAATTTGGCGGTTTGCACTCCATTCCAAGAAAACAGCTTACCCAAAAAAGCAAAGCTTTGAAAAAATAATGGTGGATAAAATGGTGGTAAAGCATGATACGCAAAATCACTCAGCATGCCAATATGCGTAAATGTCTGATACATTGCCGCAATGGTTATTTCATCTCCCTTTAACCCAAAAAACGGTAGTACCGTCCCTTTTACCAAAAAGTAATAGGCTAATCCACTAAAAACCCCTGTAATAAGCACAAAAAGCCCATTTTTAGGCCGTTTATATAGCAAAAGTATGCTACAAGCTAAAAAAGCAAAAAAACAGAGTTTTGCAAGCAATATAAGCCGTAAGTCAGTAATAGTAAAAATACTCTCCATAGTTGTTCATTATCATAGTATTTTACCAAATTAACTTGACAAAAGCAATAAAATATGGTAAAGTGAACACTCGCTACTTTACACAACCAAAAAAAGAAGGGTTTTCATGTTCGCTTTATTACTTTTGGCATCAGCCACACTTTTTATCCAACCGTCCACTGAGGAACCGCTAAACCGCGGACAGATCGAGGAGGCATGTAAGTCTCTTGTCGACAGAATTCTGACAGAGGAGCCAAATGGGCGAAAAATGTATCGCTCACCCTCTTTCAAAAGGAAACTTCGTAGAAGTTTCCCGAAGAAAGTAAGGCTTTGCAAAAAAATCGCAAGAAAGGCCTTGCACTTTTTTCGATTTGAAAAAAACAAAAATAAACTGACTCTTGCGTCAATCGCAATTGCCTATCGCGAAAGCCAGTTTAGAGCGGGTCTAGTTTCACCAAAAGGTGCCATTGGCCCAATGCAGGTTATGCCACACTTATGGTGTAATAAACCTCGTTGCGACAAAATAGGGGCTGGACTACTGGCATTTGGCACCTATTACCAAAAAAACAAAAGGAGTCTGTGTCGCACCCTGATTCGGTACAACTCCGGTAAGAAGCGTGATTGCAAAGTCGGGGTGGTGTCGTATTCCTATGCTAAAAGGATTCTAGGTTTGGTCGAAAATATCACACCTAAGAAGAAGTTATTAGCACTTCAGGAAGAGCTCGAATCGTTGGATAAAGAGCTTAAGAGGTTGCAAAAAAACCTCTCAAAGCTGGCAGAGCGCCATAAAAATCGAGCGAAAAGAATAGAAATCCTCTATATGGGGGTATTTGGTCAAAAACCACTTTACGCAAAAAAAGCGGAATAGTGGAATAACTCAAATATCATCTTTCTTTCTTTTAACCAAAAACCTGTCATTACGACAGGTTCTTTTTTTTACGTGTTTTTTTCTTTTTTTATTTGAAGATGCAATTCTTTTAATTGCTCTTCTGCTACTTCTGAAGGGCTTCCCATCATTGGCTCTTCTGCTTTTTGGTTTTTTGGAAATGCCACGACATTGCGAATACTCGCCTCATTGGTAAGCACCATAACAATCCGCTCAATTCCTGGAGCAAACCCACAGTGTGGTGGCGCGCCAAATTCAAAGGCTTGAATCATGTGACCAAACTTTTCATCAACCTGTTCTTTGGTATACCCAGCTATTTCAAATGCTTTATACATTATTTCTGGATCTTTATTTCTGACTGCACCAGAACTTAACTCTAGACCATTGGCCACAATGTCATACTGATCAGCAATAATGTCGAGCGGGTCTTTTGTATTGAGCACCTCAAGCCCACCTTTTGGCATAGAAAATGGATTGTGACCAAAATCTATTTTTTCGTTTTGCTCGTCCCATTCAAACATAGGGAAGTCGACTATCCACGCCCAAGCCACGACGTTTGGATCTTTTAAGTCCAAAATATCTCCAGCCAAACTTCTGACACAACCAAGTGCTGTGGCACTTTTTTCCCATGTGTCGGCACCAAAAAATATAATACTATTATCTTCTGCATTTACTTTTGCAATAAGTTCGCGTAATTGCTCTGCAGAAAAGAATTTTGCAATACCACCTTCTGCGGCGCCATTTACTACTTTTATCCACGGTAATCCTTTTCCATTTCCTTGTTTTGCTGCTTCTGTAAATTTGCCATCAATATCTTTTCTGGAATACGCAGCACCACCAGGAACAACCAGCGCGCGTATAACGTCGGCATTGTGAAATACCGCAAACTCCCCCGCTTTTGCCAACTCGGTAATATCTTGAATTTCCATACCAAACCGCAAATCTGGCTTATCCGAACCATACTTTTCTATACACTCTTTATACGGAATTCTAGGAAATGGTTTTTGTTGTACTTTTTTTTCTGCAACCTGCTCGGTTAATTCTATCCACAATGGTTCCATAAGAGTAAAAAACTCCTCGGAGGTCATAAAACTTGTTTCACAATCCAGTTGATAAAATTCTCCTGGTGCTCTGTCTGCTCGTGGATCTTCGTCTCGCATACACGGTGCTATTTGGTAGTACCTATCAAATCCAGCAACCATAAGTAATTGTTTGTATTGTTGCGGTGCTTGCGGTAATGCATAAAATTTTCCCGGATGAATTCTGCTTGGCACCAAATAATCTCGTGACCCTTCTGGTGAACTCACTGTTAAAATTGGCGTTGCAATATCTATAAAATCATTCTGATTCATAAACTGGCGAATATGCGCTTCTACTTTTGCTCGAAAAACAATAGTGTCTTGTAGCTTTTTTCTTCGTAACTCTAAAAACCTATACCTCAATCGTAATTCCTCGTCTTCTTCGCCTTTTTTTGCATCAAAAATTTCAAATGGTAATGGTTTGGTATTACTTAAAATACTAATCTCAGTTGCATGAACTTCTATACTCCCTGTTGCCAGCTCTGCATTAATATTTTTTTCATCTCTTGGCATCACTTTTCCTACCACCTTAATAATATGTTCATATTTTAGTGATTCTACAATACTAAAATCAGAGATATTATCTGGGTTACACACTATTTGTGTTAAACCATATCTATCGCGCAAATCCAAAAAAACTAATCCGCCAAAATTACGGTGTTTGTGTACCCATCCGGAAAGCGTTACCACATTGTCCGCATGCGCCGAAGTGAGTTCTCCACAGGTGTGTGTTCTAAACATACAATTATTATTAATTTACTTATCTAGCGTATCAAGTTTATGTTGTTTTTGCAACCTGATATATATAAAAAACATATGTATATTTCTATATTCTTCATTTTTTTTTATGATAAAAAATGGTATACTACTCTATACAAAATTATTTTATGTTAAAAGAAAGGCTCCCAAATCCCATACTCCTAGCATTGCGCATTAGTAAAACCCAATGGAAAAAAATAGGTCTTGCTTTTGTGTGTATTACGCTCGCCACTATTCTTCGTGGTGTGCTGCCATATATTATGAAACAAATTGTAGATGCTGCAACCGTCATCACTCCTGGAATAGGTGCAGACACAAGTATAGTTTGGTGGTATGCTGTATTATATATTGCGATTATACTACTTTCATATGTGTTTATTTGGATAAAAGGATTGGCAAGTACAAAAGCGCGAGCAAATATGGGTCATAGCGTAAGGACTACCGTGCATAAACATATTGCACAACACTCAAATGCCTATTTTAGTAAACATTTTTCTGGAAATCTTGCAAATAAAATAAACAATGCAGATACTTCGGTCGGATTGTTTTTTCAACTCATGAACATGTTTTGGCCGGTATTTTTGCGCCTTATTGTGGCCATTATTTTGGCATTTAGTGCAAATATAAGTATAGCCCTCCTTATGCTTTCTTGGTTATTTGTTTTTGTTCCGGTTAATCTTGCACTTTTAAAAAGAATTAAGCAATTGTCAAAAAAACATGCGCAAATTAAATCTGACTTCACTGGACAAGTCGTTGATTTTATTTCTAATATTACCTTAGTAAAAATATTTTCCAAAGAAAAAGATGAGTTACAGCGCATACGAAATGTCAGCAAACAGCGGTTGCATACTAATATTACATTATACGGGTATAAAACCCAAATGAATCTAATAAACAATGTTCTTCAAGGTGTAATGCTTGCGGTGGTACTTTTTTACTCACTCTTTTTGTGGCAAAATAGCATTATTACCTTTGGTGATGTTATTATGTTTTTTGGTATTACCGCAAGTATTCGTGGTGCCATGATTGGTATTGCAGAAAGTATAGATTTATTTTTTGACCAATATGGACAACTCGAAGAAGGTCTTGAAACACTGTTAAAACCACATGATATTATAGACAAAAAAGGTGCTCAAAATACCCCACTCCTCCACGGAGATATTCAGTTTAATTCCGTCTCTTTTAAATACAATGGTGTATATGTGTTTAAAAACCTGAATCTCCATATTCCAGAAAACCAAAAAGTAGGAATTGTCGGCCATAGCGGTGCCGGAAAAACCACATTACTCAAACTCTTGCTTCGTCTTTATGATATACAAAAAGGAGAAATTGTAATTGATAAAAAAAATATACAAGATATTACACAAAATAGCTTAAGACAGCACATGTCCACGGTTACTCAAGAACCAGAAATGTTTAATAGATCAATTTATGAAAATATTTCCTATGGATTTAATACGACAAAAAAAGCAGTTCTTGGTGCAGCAAAAATTGCTCATGCACATGAATTTATACAAAAACTACCAAAAAAATATGACACGGTTGTTGGAGAACGTGGTGTAACCTTAAGCGGTGGTCAGAAACAACGTATTGCCATAGCGCGCGCTGTAATAAAAAACGCCCCTATTTTAATACTCGATGAGGCAACAAGTGCGCTTGATTCAGAAAGTGAAACCCTTATCCAAGACGCATTCCAAACCTTAATGAAAGACAAAACTGTTATTGCTATTGCTCATAGACTTTCAACATTACTTGCAATGGATAGAATTATTGTACTAGAGAAAGGAAAGATTATAGAAGATGGTAATCACAAAACGCTACTAAAGAAAAAAGGTGTATACGCTTCCATGTGGAAAAAGCAAAGCGGTGGCTATTTAAAAGAATAAATAGATAGATATACACACCCCTTCTATCGAGCAATTTTAGCAACTGTTATTACACTAATACGTGTTAGGTGGGCAGTGATAGATACGCTTATTTCGATGAAGACCCCTTATCTGCCTCAACACTCTTACTCCTTTTTTATGAGGTTTTTATTTACTTAAGAATGTGTCAAGCAACTTTCCGTAAACGCGCAACATAAAACCCTTCTACCTCAGTTGTTGGTAACATACGAAATGTTTTCGCCACGTCTTTGTGGTATACCTTCCCTTTCCATTCTACACTTGGTGGAATACTCTCAACCTGCGGTAATGTTATTTTTTCTACCACCACTTCTTCGCCAAACCGTTCAACCAATTTACTAATTCGTGCTTCATTTTCTTCTGGCGCCATGGTGCACGTTGAGTACACTAAAACACCGCCTGGCTTTAGCGCAAACCACGCAGCCATAAGCAGTTTGTGTTGCCGGTACGCAACTTGTTTTATTTTATGCTCGGACCAATAACCATAACTTTTTGGATACCCATCTATAAACCGCGCTTCTCCGCTACAAGGTGCGTCTACCAAAATTTTATCAAAATAATTTTCATATTCTTTGCACAACGCCGATCCATCTTCCATGCGCATAATAAACTCCCAATCATTTTGTGGATCTAATACACCCAAATGTTGCATATTATGTTGCAAACGAAAAAACCGAACTTTGTTTAATTCATTTGCCACCAATTCTCCACGCTTTTCCATAAGCGCGGCAATTTGACTGGTTTTACTTCCTGGAGCTGCGGTAAGATCGAGCACTTTTTCTCCTGGTTTTGGATCAAGAATAAGCGGTGGCACCATGCTTGCCAGACTTTGAATGTATATTTTTCCTTCTTTATATATCTCTAACTCGGTAAGTCCACGCTTTGTTTGGTTTTGCAAAATATAGGCATGATCATACCAAGAAACATGTTTTGTTTTATAATTATGCTCTTTTAGTGCCGCACCCACTTCTTTCTTTTTTGCGTTAATCGTGTTTACTCGAAATGTGGTTGGTTTATCTACAAACGTTTTCATGACGCGCGTTAAAGTAGAAGAACCCACAATATTTGTGAGTCTTTCTACAAATTTTTCTGGTAATTCTTTTGGTAAATTCTTTTTCTTTCGCTTCTTTTGTTTATTCTTTTTTCCCATACTTATGGTTTTACGCGATTAATCATTCGTGGAAATGGAATCGTTTCACGAATATGTTGCGTACCACTGATCCACCGGACCACGCGCTCTAATCCTAATCCAAATCCCGAATGTGGTACCGAACCATATTTACGCAAATCCAAATACCACTCATACTCTGGCCCCTCTAAACCATCTTTTTTAATTTCTTCTGCAAGCGTATCATAATTATCTTCTCTTTGCGAACCACCAATTAATTCTCCGGCATTTTCTATACCAATAAGATCATTATTCAAGACCAATTCTGGATTTTCTGGGTCTTGCTTCATATAAAATGGCTTCATGGATTTTGGCCATTTATGAATAAATATTGGTACGGCTGAATCTTTTGTCAACAACTCTTCATCTTCTGCGCCAAGATCATCGCCAAATGTAATATTTGAGCCACGTTTTTGCAATTGTTCCACCGCTTCGGCGTATGTTAACCGAGAAAATGGTTGCGCAATGGCCTGAAGTGGTGTAACATCTCTTTCTAAAATACGCAATTCTTTTGTGCATTTTTCAAGACAAGATGCCACAATATATTGCACAAGTTTTTCTTGCACATCCATATTTTCTGCATGCTCTGCAAAAGCCATCTCTGCATTCATCATCCAAAATTCAGTAAGATGTTTTCTGGTTTTACTTTTTTCTGCACGAAACACCGGACCAAAATCGAACGCTTTCCCAACAGACATAATAGCGGCTTCTAAATATAATTGTCCGGATTGTGTTAAATACACACTTCCTTCATCAAAATATTCTATAGAAAATAATTCAGTTGCACCTTCACATGCATTTGGTGTAAAAATTGGTGTATCGATTTTAGTAAATCCACGATCATGAAAAAAACCGTACGTTGAAGAGATAATAACATCACGAATTCGTTGAATTGCCCACTGCTTTTTACTTCGCAGCCACAAATGTCTATTATCGAGTAAAAAATCTGGCCCATGCTCTTTTTTTGCTATTGGATATTCTTCTGCAATTTGAACAACAGAAAGACTCACTACCTGTAGTTCATATTCACCTTCCTTTTTTGGATGAGTACTAACATTACCCAACACCTCAATTGCGCTCTCTTGAGTGAGTTTTTGAACAGACTCCCACACACCTTCTTCGACTTCACTTTTTGACACAATAGCTTGAATAAATCCGCTTCCATCACGAACCTCTATAAATGCGATCGAACCAGAAGAGCGCATATTATGTACCCAACCCTTAATAGTCACTTCTTTATCCACAAATTTTATAATATCATTAATATAATGTTGCATATAATTATTAGCTATAATGATAAAACTATAGCATGGAATCTTAAGATTTTCAATTCAATTATAAAAAATTAGACGAAATCAAAAATAATTGCTAGAATACGGCCAGCATTGTTCTTTTTCTTATTTGGGAGCACATATGAGAATCTGGCGTCTTTATTTGGGAGTAGTCACATTTCTTTTTATAATGATGTTTACATCCAGCAATCAAATGTGGATCATTGCGCATTACTGGTCCATCATTTCTTTAGTGGTTACGCTAAGAGAGATAAGGAGCGTATAGCATATTTTTGATTAATGTTCTCTACGCACTTCTTTTTAGATGTGATCAAAAAAACAGACCTTATTTAGCCTGTTTTTTTATAAATTCTTTAAATGCTT
>PBBY01000010.1 GCA_002716765.1 Candidatus Magasanikiibacteriota bacterium | reverse complement strand
ATTTGAGTATGAAAAAAATACTGACCATGCTCATTTTTCATCTGGATGGTTTTTTAGAAGCTGTAGATTTTTTTGGTCAAAACAATGAAGTTTCTGACCTATCTAAAGATATGAGAACTTTTTTATCTGATATGTTAATTGACTTAGAAGGTAGGGCTGACTATATTACCATTTTATTAAAAAAGAGAGTAGGTGTCGACGGAAAATTTTTAATTCTTGAGGAAGATCTTGATCAGATTAGGTAGTAATCTTTGGACTGTTTAAGATAATGCTGTTTTTATGATAAGAGTTTTTCTATTTGCTCCCAAACAGTAAAAAGACTAAAGCCACCAAAAATACCAAAGGCAATAAGCATAATAATCTTTCTCCATAGTTTTGCTTGCAGTGGTTCGGGTAGTGTTTTGTGATTCATCCAGTTTACAAGTCCGATATGTACAAACATGGCAATGGCATTGAGGACGGCACCAAGTACAATGAGGAATCGCGGCTCTGTTATGTTGAACAAGAACAAGATGATGCCAAATGTGATCTGTGCCCAGAGAAAAGAGAAGTATATTTTTGATAGATGCACTTTGGCATCTTTTTTTCTTCCTATTTTTTTGATTGCAAAATTTTCAGCCATAATTCTGGAAGAAGAGTCTAGTACACCAAGTTGTGTTTGAAATAACATTAATGAGACTGCCAAGAGAAAGAGTGTGCCAATTACCGGAGAAAGAGTTTGTGA
The DNA here is from genome assembly GCA_002716765.1 of Candidatus Magasanikiibacteriota bacterium. Lineage (GTDB taxonomy): Bacteria > Patescibacteriota > Patescibacteriia > Magasanikbacterales > UBA922. The sequence goes on along the minus strand of PBBY01000010.1, from coordinate 28,111 downwards.
AAGTAATGCCCCTTGGTTCATGACAAACTGGATCCCTTCAGCATTTGTTTCTGAGCCATACGCGGTAGTGTATGCTAGAAGCATGAGTAAGCACATTGTTAATGCACCAATAAACCAAAAAACAATACCATGTTCTATGTTAATTCTTTTCCACCAGAGATTAAAGTTGTTAATATTTTGTTTTGTCAGTGCAAAAGAGTGGCCCTGGAGACGTACGCTTTGTTCGCCGCCCTCTGCACGAAAGAGGCCAGCAATTTTTTGCGAGTATTTTCCCATTCCGTAGCCCTTTTCTTTGACATAGATGGATTGTGTAAGATTAAGGTTTCCACCAGCACCGGAATAGGCAAATGCCGCAAAAAACGATGCAATAAATATACCTTCTGGTAGAAAAAGGTAACCGTCTCCTTGTCCAGCAAGCCCTTGTGCCAATGCTGCCCAATCAGCGCCCTTTGCAGAAAGAAATGTGAGAAGTAGGATAAACGGTACGGAAATAAGGATAAGTTTTGTTGTAAATGATTCCATCATGTCGTATACAGTTTTTCCGACACTTAGCATAATTCCGATTACAAGAAGCATCCCAATAGCTAACCATTTAAAATTTCCTAAACCAAGGACATTGCCAAGTACTTTTGCAGATGCTGCTATAATTCCAGGAATACCAAAACCAACAAATGTGGAAAGTATAAACCAAGAAGGTGCTTTTTTAAATAATTTTGCCAAACCAACAAAGACACTCTCACCACGGACAAGTGCATATCGTTCAATTTCTAGATTCATAAAGAATTGAATGGTGATTCCTAGAACTGCCCCCCAGGCAATACCAAGACCAAAGTTTGCCGCCAAATACGGCCATAAAATAACTTCTCCTGATCCTAGACCAAGTGCAAGAATAATAAAACTTGGTCCAATCATTTTTTTTATAGGAATAGGTTTTGGGAACGGTTTTTTTTCCATAATTATAAGTTATTATATATCGTATAGTATATCATATATTGATTTCAGTATTAAAATGCGCTACTATACTAACACAAACTCGTTAAATGATTTTTTATGTCAGAATTTGTCCATCTTCATGTCCACTCTCACTACTCATTACTTAATGGGCTTATTAAAGTAAAACCGCTCATTAAAGCTGCAAAAGAGCGCGGGTTTACGGCACTAGCTCTTACTGACTATGGAGCGTTGTATGGGGCTATTGAATTTTATCAGGCATGTCAAAAAGAGGGTATAAAGCCTATTATTGGAATGGATGCCTACATTGCCCCAAGAACAATGAACGATAAAGACCTAGAAAAAGATAGTGTCTTGTATAGACTTGTTCTCTTGGCCGAAAATTATGAGGGATACAGAAATCTTATGAAGCTTAGTTCAGAGGGGCATTTACATGGATTTTTTAAAGGTAAGCCAAGGGTCGATAAATCGATACTCAAAAAATATCACAAAGGTATTATAGCACTTTCTGGCTCAATTGAAGGAGAAATACCACAGTTAATAAAACACGGAAAAGATAAGGAGGCAAAAGCAGTAGCGTTAGCGTACCAAGATATTTTTGGTAAAGACTATTTTTATCTTGAACTACAAGATCACCCAGCTATTGAGGGTCAGTTGGGGGTTAATACTAAAATAATTAATCTTTCTAAAGAAACTGGTATTCCAATGGTCGTAACACGTGATGTACACTACCTTAATCCAGATCAGGCAGATCCGCAAGATATATTGCGTTGTATTAGTGAAGGGTGGAAAGTGGGGTATACAGACAGAGAAGACTTTCGTCATGTTGATCGGTCGCTTAACACCGCAAAGGATATTATGTCTCGTTTTAGGCATGTTCCAGAAGCGATAGAAAATACAGTTAAAATTGCAGACAGGGTTAATATAGACATCCCACTAAATATTTGGCATTTTGCACCAGTTGATTTACCGCCAGGAAAAACTGCCGATGAATTTTTACGCGAAGAAGCGTTTAAGTGTGCGCCATCATTTTATCCAGAAATGGATAAAAAAATTGTGGATAGAATTGAGTATGAGCTTGATATTATTAAAACAAAAGGATACTCACCATACTTTATTTGTGTTGCAGATTATGTGCGCTATGCAAAAGAAAAGGGAATTGTAGAGTCAACCAGAGGTTCGGCTGCTGGATCGCTTGTTTCTTATGTCTTAGGAATTACCACTGTTGACCCAATTCGGTTTAAGTTACCATTTGAGCGATTTTTAAATCCGTTTCGACCAACCGCTCCTGATGTCGATACAGATTTTGCTGATGACCGGCGAGATGAAATGATTGAATATGTTACGAAAAAATATGGTGAGGATAAGGTGGCACAAATTATCACTTTTGGAACAATGGCGGCTCGCGCAAGTGTTCGGGATGTTGGTCGAGCGCTCGGGTTGTCGTATGGATTTTGTGATCAGGTAGCAAAACTTATTCCACAAGGTGCTCAGGGATTTCCAATGACTATTAAACGTGCACTAAAAGAAGAACCAGACTTAAAAAAACTCTATGATGTAAACGAGGATGTAAAAAATCTTTTGACATTAGCTCAACAAGTAGAAGGGTGCGCTAGACATACTTCAATTCATGCGGCTGGTGTAGTTATTTCTCCAACACCGCTTACCGATTTTTGTCCGGTTCAAAGAGAGTCTGGTGGTGATAGAATTATTACCCAATATGAAATGAAATCAGTAGAAACCGCTGGTGTGCTTAAAAATGATTTTTTGGGAATTAGAAATTTATCAATTTTAGGAAATAGTGTTGAAATTGTAGAAAAAACAATGGGCGACACCGTAGATATTTATAATCTTCCACTCGATGATAAAAAAGTGTTTGAGATGCTTGCGCGTGGAGAAACTATGGGGGTATTTCAATTAGCAAGCTCTGGTATGACTCGGTGGTTAAAAGAACTGAAGCCAACAAATATTGATGATATTATGGCGATGGTCGCCTTGTATCGTCCTGGTCCAATGGACTTTATTCCAGAGTATATTAATAGAAAACACAATCCAGAAACAATAGATTATCCACATCCTGCATTAAAAGATATTTTAAAAAAGTCTCTCGGGTTACTTATTTATCAGGATGATGTGATGCTTACCGCCATTGAATTGGCAAAGTATGATTGGCTTGAAGCAGACAAGTTTAGAAAAGCAATGGGAAAGAAGATTCCAGAACTTATGGTTGAGCAAGAGAAAAAGTTTAAAGATGGGTGCGTTGCTAACAATATTGACAGGACGATTGTTACAGATTTGTGGGAGAGGATTAAGCCGTTTGCAACCTATGCCTTTAATAAAGCACATGCAGCAAGTTATGGTATTGTGGCCTATCAAACAGCGTACATGAAAGCGCATTACCCAGTACAATATATGACGGCAATTTTGCAGGCTGAATTTGGCGATACAGAAAAAGTGGCTCGCATTGTTCATGAGTCTAAAAGAATGAATATTACAGTTCTGCCACCGGATGTTAATGAAAGTTTTAAGAATTTTGCTATGGTATCAAAACATGGTGAGCCGGGAAGAATTCGGTTTGGATTAACTGCTATAAAAAATGTAGGAGAACATATTTGTGAGGTAATATATCGCGAAAGAAAAGAACATGGACAGTACAAAAGCTTAGAAGATTTATTGGAACGAGTAACTGATAAAGATTTAAATAAAAAATCACTAGAAAGCTTAATTCAAACAGGAGCCCTTGATTGTTTTGGTCACGATAGGGGTGTATTATTATCAAATAGTGAAAATATATTATTCTTTAGTAAACAGCACAAAGAGAAACAGGTATCTCAACAAGAATCATTGTTTTCTGGAACTAGTATTGCATTGGATAATAAGGTGGTGTTAAAAGACGCGCCAAATGCCACATTAGATGAAAAGCTTATGTGGGAAAAAAGTTTAATGGGGCTATACATTTCTTCTCACCCGTTTATGTATTATGAGCGGGTATTCTCCCGTGAGGGAGCTCTGCTTACACCCTTGTTGGAGGTTGAGGAGTATGAGAGGGATTCATGGATTATTGTTGGAGGGGTTGTTGATATTTTAAAAAAGAAAATTACCAAAAAAGGATCTGTTATGATGTTTGTTACTCTACAAGATACTACTGGATCTATGGAGGTGTTAGTGTTTCCAAAAACATATGAAAAAACACAGGGTCTTTGGCAAGAAAATGCATTGGTTTGTATTGTAGGAAAAACACCAAGAGATGGTGGAGACAATAAGGTCTTTGCAGAAAATGTGTATGTACTTAATAAAGATAATGTAGAAACAGTTGCACGGCAAGTCTCAGCAACAAATATGTCTCATAAAAAGCGCACAAAAAAAGAAGTGATTCGTGAAAAATCAGTATATATTACACTTTCAAAAGAAGAGGCAAAAGAAAAAAGCCACGAATTAAAAGAAATATTTAGTAACTATCCCGGAGAGTATATTGTTTTTCTTGCAATAGGAAATACTACAATAAAATCATCATCAGCCATTTCTTGTTCATCAGAATGTGTAGAAGCGATAAGTCGTTGTTTAGGGTCTGCTCGCTGTGATATATGTGAGTAAACAAGAAGACACATCAGTGTGTGATGTGTCGAAGTTTTCCATGTGGGGACAAAGAGCAAGATTAACGCATTTCGCGAATATTCATATTCCAATGGTGAAAGAAGATAATATTTGCCAGGTCGGGAACCCAGCTGACTACATGTAGTATTTCTTTTTCAATTAATGTGTTTATTTTTCTATCATGGATGGGAATTGTGTCTGTGATATACACTCTTTCAATGGGGCAGTCTTCTGCAGAAAAACGTTCCGTAGCGTTTCCACAAAGAATACCATGAGTTGCTACGGCCCAAACAGATGAAACACCATGAGATTGACGCAATGCTTTTGCCACCGAAATGTTTGTTCCGCCGGTTGCAATTTCATCGTCTAATGTAATAACAAGTGAGTCAGCTAGTAGTGCCATATTACTCTCAGCATCAGTGACTAAACCAAGATGTTGGGTGGTTGTGCTATTGTACCGCCTCTTGTATGCCGTAAAAATAGGCGTACTTTCAATTCCTATTGCTTCAATTATTGAGTAAACAGGTTTAGCAAATGTTTTATGAGCACCATCATCTGGAAATAGTAGGCAAATACGCCCTCTTCCTAACCTCTGTGCATCATCAATAACTTTGGCAAGAAGCCTTCGCATTAAAGATACTGGTGTAATAACACCCGTTCCTCCTGCCATGACGATTTGTGGGCTGTGTGGGTCTGGAACAATAATACGGTCAATATTTCCTCCACAAGAGGTCTGAAATAAACGGTAGAGTAATCCAGGTAGTGCAAGCTCGAGGGACCCTTCGTCCTTGTCCGACCGGGAAAGGGGGAAATAGCCTGTGACAAGACTAATTCTGCGTGCATGCCTTCCTTTCGCATAAGCGAGGATTAACATGATCTGTAACAGTGTTTCGGGTGTTCCTGGTCCTCCTGCCAGAATCATAACGTCGTGCCCGCTAATGTGGGTATTTGATAGTTGTACAAATGGTTCACCATTAGATCGGCGCCCCCATTTTGGAAGTGCGATATCTACCAAGGTGTTTTTTACAGGCGTGTCTTTTTCCTGAATAATCTGTGTAATTCTTTGCGCCTGCCTTTCGTGAGTGGGAAGAGGAATAAGAGTAAGGCCGCCATTTGGGTTCAGTGGTATCTGTTGCATGTGCCCTCCTTGCGCATGGCAGTAGTAAAAAGATTCTTAAAATAAATGGAACATTAATAGTATACGGAAACTTTTTCTGCACGTCAAAACTATGTGTTTATAACACGCCAGATTGGGTTTGCTAGAATTTTATTCCATGTTGTTATATCATTATTTTTTGCATGAAAATATCCGGCGAGGGCAATCATTGCTGCATTATCCATGCAATATTTCTTTTTTGGAAAGCGGAATTCAATGGGTTGTGTTCTTTTTGCCAACATGTGAGAAAGGTGTTTTTGTAACTCTGTATTTGCACTTACCCCCCCACCAAGAAGGAGTGTCTTTATTGCGTGTTTCGAAAGAATGTTTTCTGTCTTTTTAACCAAAACAGCAATAATGGCTTGCTGAAAAGAGGCACAAAAGTCTTCGAGTGTTATCTGAGCTTCTTCAAATGTGTTATCGCGAAGCCAGTAGAGTGCGGCAGTTTTTAATCCAGAAAAACTCATATCATAATCACCACTCGCAATCATTGGGCGAGGAAATGGGATAGCATTTTTGTTTCCACGTTCTGCAAGAGCAGCAATTTTTGGCCCACCGGGATAATCAAGAGAAAGTAATTTGGCCACTTTATCAAAACATTCTCCAACGGCGTCATCACGTGTTCCACCAATTTTGATATAGTCACCATGGTCTTTCATGAGAATATATTCGGTATGCCCACCGCTTGCAATAAGACAAAGTGTAGGAAACACTAAATCAGCATGGTTTTCCTCTAAAAAAGGGGAGTATATATGGCCTTCTATATGATTAATACCCAAAAGGGGAATGTTCCATAAATAAGACAGTGTTTTTGCCACTTCTACACCAACTAGAAGACCGGTAATAAGCCCAGGACCCGAAGTAACGGCAATATATTCTGGTTTTGGTTGATTATATAATACATCTTGGATAATCGGCACAATAGCTTCTGCGTGCTTCCTTCCAGCAATTTCCGGAACTACACCACCATATATTTTGTGTACATCAATCTGACTTGCTGTTTTTTGTGCAAGAATTGTGTGTTTATTTATAGAAACATCTAAAAGTGCAACAGACGTATCGTCGCAAGATGATTCAATACCAAGTATAACCATATTCTTTGATTAACGTACGTGTATTGTAGCAGAAAGTTACTACTCATACCAGCAAAAGAAAATACCCCAAATTTTTTGGGGTAGAAGAAAAAACGAAAGCAAAGTTTTTTAGAACGTAATTGATTCATTAAGTGTTGTGAGAAACCATACATGTAGTACATGTTTAATCCCTTCAACAGTGTGAGGTAGTCTGATATGTTCTTCTGTGATGTCGTACAGAAACTGGTGCCAGCAGTCTATAACTGTTTCTTTGTCAACGACTACTTTTGTACGAGATAGTTCTTTTGGAATATCAATTTCTGAAGAAGATTCCTGGCGGTTTTGCAATAATACTAGACCCGTTTCAAGAGAAAGCATGCCTTCTAGTATTTGTTTTAGTCCTTTCAGTGGACTAAGTTCATGATCATTAATGAGCTTCAAAACTTTCATAACTTCTGGGCGTACACCACCTTGGGTGCTCAGGTTTTGTGCAGCAAAGTATACTGTTGCTCGGAGCGTGTGTCCTTTGCGCCAATTTTGAGGCCGAACCTTTAGTTTTCCCTGTTTCTGAAGTTCTTGGATATGTGTTCGTATAATCCTTTTTTCGGTTGTCAGCATTCGGGCGATTTTAGACTTCGACAAGCCTAAACCGTAGAGTATTATAATATAGGCTTCCACTAGTTTTTGTGGTTTTTTTTGACTCTGTGCACGCTTACGTGTTCGATTCATTCTTACCCTTTCTGTTTGGGGTTTTTATAATAAAAACACTCTACTAATAAGAGCGTTTTTGTAGCCCGTAGGGGAATCGAACCCCTGTTCCCAGGATGAAAACCTGATGTCCTAACCACTAGACGAACGGGCCATATAGTGAGAATAGTATAAAAAAAATCCACTGCTTTGTCAAGAGTATGTGTGAATGAAATAAAAAAGACAGCCAGAAAGCTGCCTAAGACAAGGGTTTCAGTCTACACATTTAAAGATTAATCACAAAGATGGGTTGTGTCTCCCCATAAGGGAATTATATGTGTGCCATCTTCATAAAAAATAACTTGAGATATTGATGTATTTCCTGGGTGTGTTCCTTCTTCCCCGATGGTATCATGAAAATACTTAATAAAATTTCCATGGGAAATAGCTAATACGTGTTGACCTTTGTGATGAGTCTTGGCATATGCAAGACATAGACGGATTCGTGTCTTTACTTGCTCAATACTTTCACCATTTGGGGGAATGTGCGTATTATTATGGTACAGGTTATGAAAATCCTGCGTATTTTTCTTTAGTTCCGAAAGTAACACACCATCGAAATCTCCAAAAGATCGTTCACGGAGGTATCCACTAAATTTCACTTCTGTGTACTGATCTACAGAAAGTGCGTATTGAGCAGTTTGTCTGGCACGACCAAGGTCGCTGCAATAAATTGCATCATAATGTTCCTTGCTGGTAATCCGGTGTAATTTTTTGGCCTCCTCAACCCCTTTTTTTGTAAGTGGGGAATTACGTTGGCCTTGTAGTTTTTTCAGTAAGTTCCACTCGGTTTGTCCATGACGAATAAGTGTGATGGTGAGTGCTATTACACGAGTCATTCCTGAGACTCCTTTCTGTGAAAGAACGGGGAGTTTTTATAGTATACCATAATAGAATATGTGTCAATAATACACCCTTTTCTAAGATTGAGAAAACCGACAATACATGCTAAGGGCGGTTATTTTTATGACTTAGTTGGTGATAGAGGTGGCTGGTGTTGCGGTAATTGGTGTAAGCACATTATTGGTAAGTTTGGGTAGTATTTACCTATATCTTGTGTTTGCTACTTGTGCATTGGTCGTGGTACTGTTTTTACGACTTAAGGATGAGGTTTAGGTTTTGGGCTACTCATTATGTGGATAGTCTTTTTTTGTCCTCTTGACAAAAAACCTATATTATTCTATAATGACTACAAATCACTTACCGCAGACCGTAGCTCTTGGGCTTTGCCAAGTTAAATACGCTACCGAGGTACATCTGAGAGTCTTCTCAAAGGTCGAATGTACTAAATCTGTGGAAAACACAGTTTTTTTGTTGGGTGATTAAACAACATATTATACATTATGGCCAAAACAAAACAACAAAAAGAACAAGTTGTTGCAGAGCTTGCAGCTGGAATAAAAGAATCCAAAGCAGTGGTATTTGCCAATATTCAAGGACTTACGGTACAAGAAACCGAAGCGCTTCGAGGAACATGTCGTGAACAAGGTGTTTCATGCGTTGCAGCAAAAAAAACCTTGGTACGAAAAGCATTGGCTGACGCAGGGATGGATGTCGATACCAAAGCCTTTGATGGTGGAATTGCCGTATTTGTTGGAAACACTGACGAAGTGGCTCCAGCACAAGTTGTGGCAAAGTTTGCAAAAGATCATGAAATTACTACTATTTTTGGTGGGGTACTCGAAGGAGAATTTATTGATGCGGCAAAAGTAACCGCACTTTCTAAATTACCAAGCAAACAGCAGCTTCTTGGACAGCTTGTTGGAACATTGAATGCACCAGTTTCTGGATTCGTTAATGTTCTTGCAGGAAATATCCGCGGTCTTGTAACCGTATTAAACGGAATAAAAGATGCAAAAGCGTAAATTATATTTATTAGATAAAAAAATATGTCAGAAGAAACAAAAGTAGAAGAAACAAAAGTAGAAGAAACAAAAGTCGTAGAAGTACCAGCAAAATTCAAATCTCTTGTAGAGGAGATTGAAAAAATGTCCGTATTAGACCTTTCTGAGTTAGTAACTATTTTAGAAGATAAGTTTGGAGTAAGTGCAGCAGCCCCTGCAATGATGATGGCAGCTCCTGGTGCAGCAGCTGGTGGTGAGTCAGCAGCAGAAGAAAAAACTGAATTCACTGTAGAATTGACTGATGCAGGAAGTAGTAAAATTGCTGTGATAAAAGCAGTAAAAGCTGCTACTGGACTTGGACTAGCTGATGCAAAAGCATTGGTAGATGGTGCTCCAAAAGCAGTTAAGGAAAATATACCAAAAGCAGAAGCAGAAGAGCTAAAGAAACAAATTGAGGAAGCTGGTGGAAAAGCAGAACTAAAATAAGGGGATCAATAATAAAAACACTCGTACAACATCGAGTGTTTTTTGTTTTATTGGGTGATTGTAAAACTGTATACTTTGTTCGAATCTAGGATAAATATTTTTTGAGTATCTTGATCCACTACCATACTGACCGGGTTGTTCCACATATCTGATGTATATTGTGTTACAAGATTCCCTGTTTTGTCTAAGACAACAATTCTTTTTTGTTTTGGTTCTAATATGTATAAGTGTGGTACTTCATTATAAGTCCAGAGATATGTCGGTGATGTTAACACTGGATCAAGGTTGTGTATGGTAAACGACTCTTCTTTTCCTTTTGTGAGTTTTGTAATAGAGCCATTTGACTGCAGTACATATACGTTACCATCAATTGCCAATGAAACACCTTTCGTAATATCGGTTTCTAAGGATTGTATCCAGGAAGTACCTTTGTCGTATCCGGTTTGTGTTTCGTTATGTTTATAAATTTGATTTTCTACAGGGTTAAGAGTATAAAGTCGTTTATTGTATATAAAAAGTCCTGCAATTTGCGTATTGCTTAAGGGATAAAAAATTTCTTTACTTGAAATACTTTTACTTGTGGGGTTGTATTCAGCCACCGTACCAGCATCTTTTAACAATATAACTTTATCATTTTCCTTTGGCGTGTTTACAGCAATAACCTGTGCTGCTGCAGCGTCATCTTTTTGCCGCACTGTTCCGTTGTTTTGTATTTCATAATAATATGATTCGTTTGTATCAAATGCAATTAAAGTATCATTTATTTTTGCAAGCTGTATTGCTTGGGCTTTTGTGTTTGCTTGTGCAATGTCAGCAATTTGGGTAGGAGAAATGTCGGTAATTTTTCTTTGCTTGTCTAATAACGAGTTTATACTTTCTAGTAATTGATTTTTTTTCTCTTTTTCCCCTTTTCTGGAGTCGGGTAATGCAGTGGCCAATGTCAACGCTTCTTGGAGTAGAGTAAATGCCTTATCATCATTTTCATATATAAGACTCGCCTCTGCTGCACTTTTTTTATCTTTAATAGAAGATATTTGTTGAGCGTATTGTTGTTTTTTCGCTGCTCTTTCTTCTTGGAATCGAATATAGGAAATACTACAAATAAATATGATTGTAAAACTGAGCGTGAGGAGAAATAGTACTTTGCTTAGTAGTGGTAACTCATGAATTGTTCTTTTCTTGTCTTGAAAGGTTTGTTTTATATTATCTATAACTATACCTCTTTGGCCACCATGATTAGTAGTTATAAGGTAGGTATTTCGCAATACGCTTCCGGTAAAAAACAGTATATGTTTTATGCTTAAAAAAAGTAATGTTCCTAGAAAAACAAGTGTTTTTCCTGTTGTAATTAATACTTGCTCAGACAGTGGTCTTGTTTGTTGGTTTCGTTTTTTCGCATGATAGTTGCTCCTTTTTTGCTGTGGGTTTGTGTAGTTTCGTTTTTTCGTTTGACCGGAAAGGGTTTGTTGTAAACAAGTAAAAAAAGTATTACGTTGCGCACCTTTTTTCTTTAAGGTTGGTTCTTTTGTCAGCTTTTCTTTTGTATTTGAAGATGGTTTTTGTGTTACTTTATTTGGTTGCTGGTGAATAAGCATGCCGCCAAAGGCGTTATCTGGTTTTTGCTGTTTAATGTGTGCCTCAATACTTGCAATTGCTTTTAGCGTATTGTTTGTGGTAATAATACTGTGAAGTGTATTTTCTGGTAATACAGAGGTGATAGATGGTGAACCGAGGAAAAAATAGTCATGTGGCCGTATGGTCCCCTCTGTGATGGCAGAAAATAATTGTGTACTACCTTCGTCATATCCTTGTGTTAGGTCTATACTATTCCAGGAATTATTTTTTTTATAAATCACCTGAGCAAAAGGTTTGTTGTGAACCGTAAAAGTGAGTTTATTTTCGATAAGAATACCTACGAAACAGTGTATATTATTATTTTTTTCATCGAGTACGGTGTGTGTTCTTCTGTTTATGTACGATAGTGTTTCTTCAAAAACACCACCTTCTTTATTATTTACACCTTCATAATAACCTGATTCGAGATCATTTATAACAGATTGTAAATGTTCTATTTGTGCAATGGTACCATTTGTTATTTCACAAAAAGCAAAAAAATACCCTTTTTCAGAATCTTCTTCTGAGGGTTCACTAATATGTATAAGGACATGAGACTGCTTCTTCTTTCGTCCTTCTATAAAAAATTCCTGTATTTCAAACATATTCGTATTCTCTTTGACTTTCGTGCGTGTTATTATTATACTATATTACATTAGCAATTGAAAAGCCTTTATTGTATACATTGTTTATATATTAAAACGGCGATCCACTTATCCACATACTATGCTCGAACACTTATTTGGTTCCAAAACACGATACAAGCTTCTTCGGCTCTTTTTTAGGGATTTAGAAAAACCATTATATGTCCGAGAAATGGTTAGAGAGATAGGGACACAAATTAATGCGGTGCGAAGAGAATTATCCCTACTTCATAAGCTTGGGATTCTTTCTGTTGTCGAAGAAGTACCAAAAGAGGCTGGACCAAAAAAGAAATACTTTAAACTCAATAAGGATTCTTTATTATTTTTAGAATTACAGGCCTTACTTCTTAAAGAAGATACTATGAGTGAACAGTCATTTATTAATACACTAAAAGATAAGTCTGGTAAACCAGTATTATTTTTGCTTTCGGGCTGTTTTACAGAAGATCAAAAAGCAGAAACAGACATGCTCCTTGTAGGAGAAATAAACCAAAAGGTGGTAGCAAAATATATTACTCAGTACGAAAATGATTTTGGAAAACAAGTTAGGTACACAATAATGACAGAAAAAGAGTTTTCGGATAGGCGTCATGTTATGGATAAATTCCTATTTGGTATTTTTGAAGGTAAGCATATAAAAGTAGTAGATCAGTTGGGTGTATAATATGTTTTTAGTATTCGACGCATCACAAAAAGATATAATTCACATTATACTTTTTGATAAAGAAAAAAGGGTTGATTATAGTCAGCCTGGAAAAAATAGAGAATTGTTACAGGAGGTCGCTACATTTCTAGAAAAAGAACTGTGCAAAAAAGAGGAAATTTTAGGTATTGCTGTGGTACTAGGTGCTGGAAGTTTTACTAGCACGCGCATTGCTGTGACAGTGGCAAATTCCTGGGCTTTTGTGCAATCCATTCCTGTTTTGGGTATAGCAAAAGAAGAAATGCATAATAACGACTCTCTTATTTCTTCCTTTAAGCAACAGCCGGTTGGCAAATACATTACCGCAGAATATAGCGCGGAACCAAATATTGGAAAGAAAACATAATATTTTTACTATGTCTAAAGAAATAATTTTTGATATTGAAACTATTGGGGATATTCGTGATCTTTCTACAATGAAGATTACAGTGGTATCCATTTATGAGTTTGAAAACGACAGATATACTTCTTTTGAAGAAAGTGAGCTTGGTACCCTTTGGTCAATTCTTGAAAAAAGCGAAAGAATAATAGGATACAATTCCGAGCATTTTGATGTACCAATTTTAAACAGATATTATACTGGAGATTTAACGGTTTTACCGCACTTAGACATGCTTAAGATGATTCGGGAGTCAACCGGAAAGCGATTTAAATTAAATGATTTGGCACAAGCTACATTGCAAATTGAAAAAAGTGCAGACGGACTTATTGCAATGGAGTGGTTTAAGGAAGGGAAGATAGATTTGGTAAAAGAATATTGTGAGCAAGACGTAAAAGTAACAAAAGAATTGTACGATTTTGGGAGAAAAAATAAAATGTTGTATTTTCCCACGCTTACCGGAGAAATCTCGCCATTTCCAGTTAACTTTGAGCCGGTTGTTGTAGCAGAAGGTGCTGGTGCTGTGGGAAGTGGTATTAATCTTACACTACCATTTTAATACATCTCAAAATGAATGTGTGATGGGAGTATGTCTTTTTCTAACAGCATATTTTTTACTTCGGTAACCATTGCCGGAGATCCACATAGAAAATACTGTGTGTTTGTGGCTATATATTTTGAAATATGAGCCGTCACCCTTCCTTTTAGTCCGGCCCATTGTGCTGCTTTTGGTTGAGAAAGTGTTATATCTACCGAAAAGTTCTTGTGTTTATCCGAGAGTGCATAAAGCTCTTGTTGTGAAAACATATCTGACTCACTACGAAATCCAAGCAAAAGACGAATCTCTTTTGTTGTTTTTTTATTACATAAATCATCAGTAATCATACTTAGAATTGGAGTAATGCCGGTGCCGGTCGCAATAAATATGCTATTACTATCTTCTGTTTTAGTAAAATGGCCAAGTGGTGAAGAAATAGTACTCAGTTCTCCTGGTTGTATGTGTTCAAAAAGCTCAGAAGCTTTTCCGTTTGGCCATAATTTCGCTAAAAAGACTAGTGACTTACTTTTTGGTGCAGAAGCTATAGAATACGCCCGTTTGTGTGTTTTTTCGCCTTCTGGAATAAGAAATTGGACAAACTGACCAGCATGAAACGTAAAGTTATTTGGTTTAGTAAAAATAAGCTGCATAACTGAATCGGTAAGCATTGTTTTTTCTATGAGTTTGATAGTGTGGCTAGTCATAATAAGGTAGTTGACAGAAAAGTAATGATCCTATATCATACCATATTAGTATGAATTTTACAAGTATATGCTTCAGATAAATAAACAAGTAGATTATGCATTGCAACTCATGCTCGCCTTATCCGATTTAGAAAAAGGGGAGTATTTAAGTTTGGGTACATTTGCAAAAACACATCATATTTCTTTTTTATTTTTGCAAAAAATAGCCACAAAATTAAGAAAGAGTGCCTTAATATCGGCAAAAAAAGGGGTTAATGGCGGATATTATTTAGTGGACTTACCTAAAGCGATTTCTTTTAAGCATATCTTAGAAGCAATAGAAGGGTCGTATACACCTGTTTCTTGTATATCAAGAGAATCGTCATGTGCACTTGCAACTATGTGTAAAACACAATCAATATTTTCTATTATACAAAAAGATATTATTTTTTCAATGGAAAAATATACACTTGCGTATATGCGGAGGTTAAGAACAAAATAATATGAACATACCTTCTTTACCAAAAAAACCAAAACACATTCGTACCGTGTATCTTGATTATGCTGCTGCAACACCGCTTGATCCGGAGGTTTTTAGTAAAATGGAACCATTTTTAAAAGATTCATTTGCTAACCCGTCTTCTTTGTATGCTGCAGGGCAAAAGGCAAAAAAAGCAATAGAATATGCCAGAAATCAGGTTGCGCAGATATTACACACACAAAAAGATACTATTATTTTTACTTCTGGCGCCACCGAGTCTTGTAATCTCGCAATTCGTGGGGTCGTATCACAAAAAAAAGGACATATTATTACCACAAGTATAGAACATCACGCCGTTCTTGAACCAATTAATGAATTACAAAAAGCCGGTTTTTCTATTACCCATATTCAACCAGATGAAAACGGAGTAGTAAACGTATCAGCTATTGAAAAAGCAATCAGAAAAGATACTGTCCTTATTTCGGTAATGTATGCAAATAATGAGATTGGAAGTATACAGTCTATTGCAGATATTGGAAGGATGATTTTGCGATGGAGAAAAAAGAATAATACCGTTTATCCATATTTTCATACCGATGCATCACAGATTCCGGGAAACGCTACACTTGATGTTGAAAAACTTCATATTGATCTACTTACCGCAAGTGGTGCAAAAATATATGGCCCAAAAGGTGTTGGTATATTGTATAAAAGAAGAGGTATTGTTTTGCAGCCACTAATGTTTGGTGGTTCACAGGAATTTGGGTATAGAAGTGGTACGGAAAATACCGCGGCAATTATTGGTTTTGGGTTTGCTTTAGAAAAGATAGTAAAAGAACAAGAAAAAACGGTAAAACAACTTGCGCAATTACGAGACTATTTTTGGCAATGTATACAAAAACATATTCCGGACTGCGCTATAAATGGGCCAGGATTGAAAAATGCCGCAGAACGGTTAGTAAACAATCTTCATATTCATTTTTCTGGAGTATCGGCAGAAGCATTACTACTTTATTTGGATGCTTATGGTATTTCAGTTGGTATTGGATCTGCATGCACGACTGATAATACCAATCCATCACATGTCCTTTTGGCAATTAGTAAGACACAAAAAGAAGCAACATCTTCTGTTCGGTTTACTTTGGGAAAAGGTACAACAAAAAAGGATATTGATTATGTTATGAAATATTTACCAGACATCGTTTCCTCATTACGTCACATGAATACTATTTCTGTTTTATGAAAGACACTATAAACAAATCACTCAATATTGATCGATCATTATTCGACGATGCAAATGTAGAGCGACCAAAATTTAAAGCAAAACCAGGAGTAACAAAAGAATTGGTAAAACAAATATCTACGGAAAAAAACGAGCCAGCATGGATGTTAGAAAAAAGACTGCAGGCCTACGAGTATTTTGTAAAAGCGTCGTTACCACAATGGGGGCCAGATATTTCTGGATTGGATTTGGATAGCATTAGTTATTTTATTCAACCAGATGCACAAGAAGAGCGACGTTGGGAAGATGTACCAGAAGACATTAAACAGACATTTGATAAATTAGGAATTCCAGAAGCAGAAAAAGCTGCTTTGGCTGGAGTTGGTGCCCAATATGACTCGGAAATGGTGTATCACAATATCCAAGAAGATTTAGCCAAACAAGGTGTAGTATTTGTTAATATGGATACTGCAATTCATGAGTATCCGGAGTTGGTGCAAAAATACTTTATGACACAATGTGTGCCAATTAATGATCATAAATTTGTTATGTTGCATGGCGCGGTTTGGTCTGGTGGAACATTTATCTATATTCCAAAAGGGGTAAAGGTTGCATTACCACTTCAGGCATATTTTAGAATGAACGCGCAAAGTGGCGGTCAGTTTGAGCACACACTTATTATTGCCGACGAAGGGTCGGAGGTACAATATATAGAAGGCTGTAGTGCACCACGATATACCACAAATTCACTTCATGCGGGGTGTGTAGAAATTTTCGTCCATAAAAATGCACGTGTAAGATATTTCTCCATAGAAAATTGGTCTAAAAACACCTTTAATCTTAATACAAAAAGAGCCTTAGTGGATGAGTGTGGTGTTATAGAGTGGATTAATGGAAATATGGGGAGTGGAAGAACCATGTTATATCCAGCGTCTGTGTTACGCGGAAATGGTGCTAAATCAGATAGTTTGGGTATTGCGTTTGCTGGGGCGGGCCAAGATCAAGATACTGGTGCAAAAGCTATTCATGTGGCGCCAAATACCAGTTCTACAATTCGTGCAAAATCTATTTCAAAAGATGGTGGTGTGTCTTCGTATCGTGGATTAGTTCAAGTAGGAAAAAAAGCAGAGAATGCCTCAATTTCGGTAGAGTGCGATGCACTACTGATTGATGCTTCCTCTGTGTCAAAAACATTTCCGTATATGGATATTGCAAATAATTCTGCAACCGTTGCGCACGAAGCACGAGTAGGAAAAATAGGTGATGAAGAAATTTTTTATCTTATGTCGCGCGGATTATCAGAAGAACGTGCTATGCAATTAGTGGTAAATGGTTTTATAGAGCCAATTGTAAAAGCATTGCCGCTCGAATATGCGCTTGAGTTAAATAGATTAATAGAATTAGAAATGGAAGGAAGTATTGGATAATTGTATGAAAAATACTAATACACAAAATACATTATTGCCAGATTATATCCGATATGGAAATGGTCTGACATATGCAACAAAAGATTTTATACCAAAAAAAGTAACAAAAGGGTCGCACGTTTCTTTGTGCGGTAAGTCTGTTCCAGAAATGAACAAGTATAAAAATAGAACAAACCAATCTATTTCTAGTTTTAATGATATACCGTCTTTTCAGTCATTTTGGCAGCATATTACGTATGCGCCACACCATTATGATATAACGATTTCACAAAACACAGACATATCTCAACTTACCATAGCACCAGAAGACGCGGTTGGTTTTGGCACTATTCATATTACTGTCGAAGAAGGGGTGCAAGTCACTATAGTAGAATCACTAATTAGTGCGCATTTTTTAGGTCTGGTTATAGAGTTAAACATAGAGAAAAATGCTGTGGTAGATTATGTTACGCAACCAAAAAAGGAAGGCGAACTACACACTTGTGTTCATAGAAATATAGACATAGCAGCCAATGCCGTTTTTCGCACATTTCCTTTGGTATATAATATGGCATTTGCAAAATCTTCAACTGTTGTGCAATTAAACGAAGAGGGGGCAAAAAGTGAAATACATGGGCTATTTTATGGAAAAGATAATACAACAATAGACATATATCATGAAACCATACATAACGCGCCACATACCACGTCTTTTATGCGCACACAAGGTATTTTAGATGACGAAGCTCATGGTGTGTATAGAAGTTTTATTACTATGAATAATAATGCAGCAAAAGCAGAAGGGCATCAAAAACAACAAACTCTTCTTCTTTCAAAGCAGGCAAGAATTGGGAGTGTGCCAAATTTAGACATTAATCAAAATGATGTTGTTTGTTCTCATAGTGTAAGTACGGCAAATATAGACCAGGAATCAGCATTTTATTTAGCATCAAGAGGGTTGTCCAACGAAGAGATTCAAAAGCAGATTATTTTGGCACGATGTGCGAGTGTGGTGTCCCGCATTACCAACAAAAACATAGTAGATGATATTACAGCAGATATTTTGGCATATATATAAGATATGAAACACATAAAACAACAATTTAGTATTTTTTCTACCAATCCTGATTTGGTATACATAGATAACGCCGCAACTGCATTGGTTCCCGATACAGTGGTTAAAGCAATTGCAACATATTACACAGAATATCCAGCTAATATTCACCGAGGGTTGTATGATATCTCCACAAAAGCTACACGTGCGTATGAGTCATCTAGAAAAAAAGTAGCAGATTTTATTGGTGCCAAAAGTGATGAGATTATTTTTACTTCTGGAACCACTTTTGGGTGTAATATGATTGCGCAGTCGCTAAAAAGTCGTTTAACTTCAGTAGATAATATTGTTATTACCCGCTACGAACATCATGCCAATCTATTACCGTGGCAAAAAATTGCACAAGAGATTGGCTGTGAGCTGCGTATTATAGATATAATCAAAGATGGTGAAGACGCATATACACTGGATATGCAATCAGCGCAATCGTGTATAGACAGTAATACAAAAGTAGTCAGCATAGCATATGTTTCGCATGTGCTTGGCACCATTACGCCGGTAAATGATATTATTGCATTAGCAAAAACCGTAGGTGCTATTTCAATTGTAGACGCGGCACAAGCAGTTTCTCACATGCCAATCAATGTAAAGGATCTTGATTGTGATTTTTTGGTATTTTCTGGACATAAAATGTATGGACCAACAGGAATTGGTGTGGTGTATGGAAAAAAAGAGAGATTGTCATCTATTGAGCCATATCTTTTGGGTGGTGGAATGGTAAAAGAAGTCACAGATGTGTCTGGAATATGGAAAGAGGCGCCAGAAAAGTTTGAAGCAGGAACACCTCCAATTGCTTCGGTAATTGGCCTTGCTTCGGCAATTGATTTTATTCGTGGAATTGGGTGGGAGAATTTACAAACACATGAAAAAGAGATCACAATGTATGCACATGAAAAACTTAAAGAAGTGGTTGATATAATTGGTCCGATTGATTTAGAAAAAAGAATTGGAGTGTTTTCTTTTACTATTTTAGGAATTCATCCACATGATATTGCTGAGGTGGTAAATAGAGATATGGTTGCTATTCGAGCTGGGCATCACTGTGCTATACCACTTATGACGTATTTAGGTGTTCCTGGTGCAGCACGGGTATCTTTTGCTGCATATAACACCAAAGAAGATATAGATATACTTATTGGAGCTATAAAGAAAGTAAAGGTATTGTTTACTGTGAAATAATTATATGGATGATATACTATACAAAGAATATATTTTGGAACTTCATAGAAATCCATTGCATAAAAAAGTAGTTCCAAACGCACAAATGGAAGCAAAAGAAGTAAACACCTCTTGTGGAGATGAAATCAGCGTACAAATATACTCTAATACACAAGGTGTGATAGAAGATATTGGTCATCAGGGTCAGGGTTGTGCCATTTCACAGGCTGCCGTGTCTTTACTTACTGATTTTTGTCTTGGAAAGTCGGTGCGTGAGGTTGTTA
Organism: Candidatus Magasanikiibacteriota bacterium; assembly: GCA_002716765.1. Classification (GTDB taxonomy): domain Bacteria; phylum Patescibacteriota; class Patescibacteriia; order Magasanikbacterales; family UBA922. Next base: position 8,034 of record PBBY01000010.1, on the reverse strand, counting down.
ATATAACCGACGAGGAAATGGTGACCATGCTTGGTATTCACATTTCTTATGCGCGGAAAAATTGTGCACTTTTAGGATTAAAAGCGTTGCAACATGCAATAACTAATACAACTATATGAGCTTACAGATAAAAAATCTAAGTGTGTCAGTCGAAGAAAAAGAAATTCTTCGAGGTATTGATTTGGTAGTAAAAAAGGGGAGTGTGGTGGTAATTATGGGACCAAATGGATCGGGAAAATCTACTTTAGCTAATACTGTTGCTGGTCATCCAAAATACCATGTTTCAGACGGTGAAATATTACTTAATGAAGAAAACATTACTACTATTGCACCAGACGAGCGTGCAAAGAACGGGTTGTTTTTATCTATGCAATATATTCCAGAAATAGAAGGTGTAACTATTGCAAACTTTTTGCGAACCGCGTATAGTAGTGTATCTGGAAAAACAGTGAATCCACTTAAATTTCATGCAGAACTGGTTGAAAAAGCAAAAATACTTCATCTTGATCCAGATTTTTTAAAAAGAGATTTAGGTGTGGGATTTTCTGGTGGGGAAAGAAAACGATTAGAAATGTTGCAATTGGCTGTTTTGGCTCCAGGATATGCTATTCTAGACGAAACGGATTCTGGGCTCGATGTTGATGCGTTACGTATTGTGGCAGACGGCATACAACGTTTTCGCAATAGTGGTGGTGGTGTAGTACTTATTACACATTATCATAAATTACTCGATTATATTACTCCAGATATTGTACACATTATGCGTGATGGTAAAATAATACAAAGTGGCGGGAAAGAATTAGCTGATGATATTGAAAAACATGGCTATAATGTAGATAATAAAGATAAACAATAATATACTATGATTTCAAAAGAACGTGTTATAGAAGAGCTTGAGACGGTAATGGATCCAGAAATTGGCTTAGATATTTATACGCTTGGTCTTATTTATGATATTATATATACATCGGATAAGAATATTACGATTATCATGACATATACCACGCCAATGTGTCCATTTGGTCCATTGCTACAAGAAAATATAGAGTTGGCACTAAAGCATATTGGTTTTCAATCGGTAGAAATTACCGTTACTTTCGACCCACCGTGGCAACCGCCAGAAAATTTACGAGAAATGATGGGGGTATAATAATTATCTTATGAAACAAATACGAGTATGTAAAAGTGGTGCGTGTTCAAGTTTTGGTGCAAAAAGGATAATGGAAAAGATTTCTAAAGAAACAGCACTTGAACCGGGACAAAAAAATAATGAATACGATCTTGATTATTGTGGTTGTTTGGGATGGTGTTCAAAATCACCATGCGTAGAAATAGATGAAAACAAAATGTTATTTTCCTGCAACCCAGAAACAGTTATGGAGAAAATTATTAACGATGAGGGTGTGGTAATGGAAGAAGAACTAATTACTTTAGATGACAATATTATATAATCCTATGGAAACAGCTCAAGACATAATGCAAAAAAATAATGCAATTGCCGAGGCAGATACTTCTGTAGCAGTACCAAGTGACTTACCAGATGAAATATCCCAAGGAATTACTTCTGGTGGAGAAATACGAAGAATTGTGGTAGACAGGTCTGCGTGTATTGGTGCGCGACCATGTGTAGTTGCCGCAGAAAAATTATTTCAAATAGATGAAGAAAACTTGGCATATGTGGTAGATCCGAATAGTGTAGATCAAGACACTGTTCGTGTGGCAGCAGAATCATGCCCAGTTTTAGCTATTTTACTATATGATAAAGATGGAAATAAGATTTTTCCGCAATAAAAAAATATAGAAGCATTAAATCCAAAAGAAGTGTTATTTTCTATTATGCAATCAAAAAACAGTGCGATAAGGCACTGTCTTTTTATATTACACGACATTGGTAATAATAAGCTTGTCCTGTTTTGTGTCGACTGAAATGGTATTTCCAGAAATAACCTCACCTTCAATAATCTTCATGGCAAGCGGATCAAGGAGTTCTGACTGAAGTACACGTTTTAGTGGTCTGGCGCCTAAACTTGGGTCAAATCCTTTTTCTCCTAACCAATCTTTTGCTTTTTTGGAAATGGTCACGGCAATCTTCTTTTTTGTAAGTCGTTTTGTAATAATATCGATTTGCAAGTCAACAATTTCTCTGATTTGTACTTTGTTGAGTGGTCGAAACATGATGATATCGTCAATTCTATTTAAAAATTCTGGTTTAAAGTTTTCTCTTAAAGAGTCCATGACTTTTTGTTTTATAACTTCCTCATTTTCCATAATGCCTTTTTTGTTTCCACCGTCTCCAAAACCAAATTCACCTTTGCGGCTTAAATTCATAATCATTTCAGAACCAACATTACTGGTCATGATTATCACCGTATTTTTGAAATTTACTTTTCTTCCTTTTGCGTCAGTAAGTTGACCATCATCTAAAATTTGCAACATAATATTAAATACTTCCGGATGTGCTTTTTCTATTTCGTCAAATAATACTACTGAGTATGGTCTACGACGTATTTTTTCTGTAAGTTGCCCACCTTCTTCATAGCCAACATATCCAGGAGCTGAACCCATCATTTTACTTACTGAATGCTTTTCCATATACTCACTCATATCTACACGAACTACCGCCTCGTCATCATTAAACATAAATCCGGCAAGCGCTTTTGCTAATTCTGTTTTTCCTACACCCGTTGGTCCCATAAAAATAAACGAGCCAATTGGTCTTCTTTCTTCAGATATCCCTGCTCGAGACCGCCTAATTGCATTAGATACAGCGGTAATTGCTTCAGTTTGACCAACAACACGATTTTGAAGCTCTTCTTCCATTTTTGCGAGTTTCTTAATTTCATCTTCAAGCATTTTGCTTACCGGAACCCCGGTCCAACGTGAAACAACCGCGGCAATATCTTGCTCGGTTACTTCTTCTTTTAGGATTGCGCGGCCTTTTTGTATATTCGTTAATTTTCTCTCTAATTGTTTTATAATCTCTTCCTTTTGTGGAATTTGTGCATATCGTATTTCTGCAACTTTTTGCAAGTCACCACGGCGTTCTGTGATTTCTGCCTCCTGTTTTAGACTATCTATATCTTTTTTTGCTGTGCGAATTTGTAAAATAATATCTTTTTCGTTTTTCCAGTGTATTTCTAGTTCATTGCTTTTTTCTCGTAAATTTTCTAATTCTTCTTGCAGTACAAGAAGCCGTTGTTTTGAGTCTTCGTCTTCTTCTTTTTTTAATGCCTCGATTTCAATTTCTTGCTTCATCATTTGCCGTTTCATTCTGTCTAAATCGTCTGGCATGGAGTCAATTTCCATGCGTAGTGCCGAAGTGGCTTCATCTATAAGATCTATTGCTTTGTCTGGTAAAAATCTATCTGAAATATATCGAGAAGAGAGTTCAACGGCAGAAACAATTGCTGGATCTGTAATTCGTACACCATGATGAACCTCGTATTTTTCCTTAATACCGCGCAAAATGGCAATAGCGTCATCGATTTCTGGCTCAGCAACAAATACTGGTTGGAAACGTCTTTCAAAGGCCGCGTCTTTTTCTATATGTTGCTGATACTCTTTTAATGTGGTAGCGCCAACCGTGTGTAATTCTCCACGAGCAAGTGCGGGTTTTAGCATGTTGCTTGCGTCAACCGCACCTTCGCTTGATCCGGCACCTACAATAGTGTGGAGCTCATCTATAAACAGTATAATCTTTCCTTCCGATTGGTTTACTTCTTTTAACACAGCTTTAAACCGCTCTTCAAATTCACCTCTAAATTTAGTTCCAGCAATGAGAGCGCCAATATCTAGACCTATAATCTCTTTGTTTTTAATTGATTCAGGAATATCTCCTTTTACAATACGTTGTGCTAACCCTTCGACAACGGCAGTTTTACCCACTCCTGGTTCCCCTATAAGCACTGGATTGTTTTTTGTTCTTCTAGCAAGCACTTGCATAACACGTCTAATTTCATCATCACGCCCAATAACAGGATCAAGTTTTTCATTTCTTGCACGTTCGGTAAAATTAATACCATATTTTTCTAGCGCCTGATATGTATTTTCTGGGTTAGGGGAGTTTACTTTTTGTGAACCGCGAACTTGTACTAACATTTGCAACACATCTTTGTATGTAATTTGTTGTGCAGAGAGTATATCACTAATGGGATTTTTATTTCGTAAATATGACAAAAGAATGTGCTCTACGCTAATATAGGCATCACCCATTTTTTTTGATTCGTCTTGCGCATTTTGAAGGACATGTAACATTGCCTGGCCCATTAAAATTTGTCCGATACCACCAGAAGTGGCACCAAACTGCTTTGGGAGTGCCTGAATCATGTTATGTATTTGTGTGTGGAGTTGGTCAATATTTACATTTAATTTTTCTAAAATAGAAATAACCACTCCATCGCGCTGCTCGATAAGAGCCATAAATAGGTGGGGTGGTTCAATTTGTGGTTGATTGTTTTCGTTTGCAATATAGCTTGCTTGCTGCAAGGCTTCTTGTGATTTATTGGTAAATTGTTGTGGATTTAACATATAAGAAAAGAGTAGTTATCACTCATATAGTTAGAGTGATAATAGTATAACATATTGAAAAATTGTGTCAACTGTGCTTAAATTATAACATATATTATATGAAATGTATGAACATTCTTGGTGTTCGAATAGACACGTATGCAAAAAAAGAGGCAATTGAAGAAGTGCGTAAATTGTTAGACCAAAACATTTTTTCAATGGTATTTACGCCAAATCCAGAAATGTTGGTTGCGGCAAAAAAAGATCAGTATTTTCACGAAGTCCTCAACTTGGGGAAGCTTAATATTTGTGATGGAATTGGTATAACACTTGTAGCGAGAAAACAGGTAGAAAAAATACCTGGTGTTGATTTTATGCAAGATATTTGCGCCGTGGCAGAAAAAGAAGGAAAAACGGTTTATTTACTTGGTTCTGGAGATGGTAGGGTTGTGGAAAAATGTGCAGAAAACTTACAAAAAACATACTCAAATTTACAGATTGTTGGTGCTCATAAAGGACCTTTACTTGTAGAAAAAAGCCATAACGGTAGGGTAGTTGTAGAACCAGTCAATGCACATATTCATGATGAGATAATACACGACATAATAATGGCAGCACCAGATATTCTTTTTGTTGCATTTGGTCACGGAAAACAAGAAAAATGGATTTTTGAACATGGATCAAGTTTGCCAAGTGTGATTTTGGCAATGGGAGTTGGGGGAAGTTTTGACTATATTGCAGGAAAAACAAAAAGGCCACCAAAATGTATTCAAAGAGTCGGTGGTGAGTGGTTGTGGCGACTTATACATCAGCCAAGTCGTATAAAAAGAATATGGCATGCAACTGTGGTGTTTTTGTGGTACAATATAATCCACAGATAGTCTTATTAGCAATATGCTCAAACAAAGCGTAAAAACTCATGTACACAAACTACACCAAAAAAAGTATCGGTATGGGTTTGGTGAATATATTATTGAGGGAGTAAAAGGGGTGGAAGCAATGCTTGAAAGTGATAAGAAAGCAGTATTTGTTATTGTGCAAGAACAATTGATAAAACACAAAGCAATGCTTGCATTACTGCAAAAAGTGGAAGATCGGTTTATTCCTATTCATGTGTGTAGTGAGAAAGATACACACACTATCAAAACCACCAAAACCTTTCCTGGGATAATGGCAGTGGTGAAGATTGATGTACAATCAATTGAGGCTTTTGATTTAGAAAAACCAATTATATGCTTAGATGGTATCCAGGATCCAGGAAATTTAGGTACAATAATTCGCACGGCAGATTGGTTTGGGATGCACAATATACTTTTGTCTCAAGATTGTGTGGATGTGTATAATGATAAAGTGGTAAGAAGTACAATGGGCTCTCTCTTTAATAGTGTTATAGTAAAAAGTAGCCATATTGTCTCAGATATTGTGTCATTAAAAACACTTCAAGGTTATATGGTTATAGGACTAACATTAGATGGGGAAACAGATCTACAAAAAAAAGAAAAAAAGTCGGTATATATATTTGGGAGCGAATCTCATGGGATTCGCTCAACATTTGATCCAATTATGGATTCTCGGTATACTATTGCGGGATCTGGTTCGGCCGAGTCCTTGAATGTGGCAATTGCTGCAGGAATTATGCTTTATTCAATAAGACTGTAATATATATGCCACATATAAAAACACGATTTCCACCAAGTCCAACAGGGTTTTTACATATTGGAAGTTTGCGGACAGCATTATTTAATTACCTAATTGCAAAGAAATTAGATGGATCATTTGTGTTACGAATAGAAGATACTGATAGAGAGCGTTTTGTAGAAGGTGGTGTAGAAAATATTATCCAAACACTAGATTGGGCTGGTATACAAGTAGACGAAGGGCCATATTTAGACGAAGGCAAGAATATTGCACAAAAAGGTGAGTCTGGACCATATGTTCAATCACAGCGTTTAGATATATATAAAAAGCACGTACAAAAGCTTCTTGAAAAAGGAGATGCGTATTATTGTTTTTGTTCAAAAGAGCGTTTGAGTGAACTCCGAAAAAAGCAAGAAGAAACAAAGCAGCCAACTGGATACGATGGCCATTGTAGGGGGATGAATAAAAAAGATTTAGAAGAAAAATTAAATAGCGGGATACCTTTTGTTATTCGACTTGCTGTACCAAAAGAAGGAAAAACAACATTTACAGATGCTATTTTAGGAGACATTTCATTTGATAATAGTATTATAGATGACCAAGTACTAATGAAAGCAGACGGGTTCCCAACCTATCACTTGGCCGTGGTGGTAGATGACCACTTAATGGGAATTACCCATATTTCACGGGGATCTGAGTGGTTGCCTTCTACCCCAAAACATATTCTTCTTTATATAATGTTTGGTTGGGAAATACCCGTATATGCGCATCAACCATTACTGGTAAATGAAAAAAAACAAAAATTAAGCAAACGTCACGGTGATGTGTCTGTAAAAGATTTTAAAGAAAAAGGGTATCTTATTGAAGCGTTAATTAACTTTGTCGCATTTCTAGGTTGGAATCCTGGAGATGAGCGTGAAATATTTAGCTTGAAGGAGCTCGAAAACGTGTTTTCTTTAGAAAAAATGGCAAAATCCCCAGCGGTCTTTAACAGAGAAAAACTGGAATGGTATAATAAGCAATACATGATGCAAATAGACTTGGACGAGGTAACAAAACGGGCTATTCCATTTTTTATTAATGCAGGTGTGGTAGACAAAACACAAGTAGACGGATTAGAAGAATTTGAGTATTTGAAAAAAGTGGTTGACTTAGAGCGAACTCGGGCAAACACGCTGGTTGAATTAGTTGATTCGGTTGGGTTTATTTTTGCTAAAGACTTGGTGTATGATGCGTCATTACTTGTGTGGAAAAAAAGCACCAAAGAAGATGCAAAAGAAAAACTCATCGGCCTAAAAGTATTGCTAGGATCTATTTCAGAAAGTGGTTGGGAATTGGCAAGTATAGAGCAGGTAGTAAAAGAGTGGATAACCAAGAATGAGTGTGGTGTTGGTAATACATTGTGGCCACTGCGTGTTGCATTATCTGGGCAAAAAAACTCACCAGGACCATTTGACTTGGTATATGTTTTAGGAAAGGAAAAAGTGCTAAAGCGGATTAGTGCTGCCATAGACATGATGTAACACATATTGACGAGAAAAGAAAAAAACGATATACTTCTTCTCGTTAACATGCCATCATAGCTCAGTCGGTAGAGCGCATCCATGGTAAGGATGAGGTCTCCAGTTCAATCCTGGATGATGGCTCAATTATAAAAAATAGGAGATTTTAGTCTTCTATTTTTCTTCCTTCCTTTCTTGTTTGTGTATTATTTATTTTGTATCTGTGTTTATTCAAATAAAATCGACACATTTTTTTGTCAAAATTAGTTAAACACTGTATAATAAAAGTAAGTCGCTTTGATTTCTGTACACAAACATGGTCGTATATCAAAGATGTCGACACATTTTTTTGTCAAAATTAGTTAAACACTGTATAATAAAAGTAAGT
>PBBY01000009.1 GCA_002716765.1 Candidatus Magasanikiibacteriota bacterium | reverse complement strand
TAGTTCTACGGGCACCTCACCAAAAGGCATGTCAATAATTTTCCAACCCATAAGTATCCTTTCTTTTGTTGGGGTTGGTACGGTATCATAAATAAGTAAAAAAGTCAATAGTATTCCGAATAATCCTAGTTACTATTTTTGGGTATTTTAGGTATACTACAATATTGTGTTAATTTGGGTTTGTCTAAGATCGTTGCTGTAAAAAATATTTTGAAACAAAGTTGTTATGAACAAAAAATACAAAAAAACACTATTTATTTTTCGAAGAGATTTGCGTCTTCAGGATAATACCGGTTTGATAGCAGCCCTGAAGGTTTCTCGCTCTGTGGTGCCTGCCTTTGTTTTTGACACTCAGCAAACAAATAAAAAAAAGAATGACTACTTTAGTCTGGCAGCATTTCAGTTTATGTGTTCTTCTTTGGTCGAGCTTGATGCGGTATTAAAAAAGTGTGGGTCTAGACTATATTTCTTTATAGGTCACCCTACAGACGTAGTCACCACACTTATTCGGAAAGATGGTATTGATGCTGTATTTCTAAATAATGATTACACACCATTTTCAAGAAGACGTGACGCTGGTATTGCTTCTGTCTGCGAAAAAAACAACATAACTTTTTTTGGACATAACGACATAGCTCTTTCGCCAATTCAGGATATTGTCACTAAGCAGGGAGGGGTGTATAGTGTGTTTACTCCGTTTAAAAATAATGCCACAAGTTTTTTGGTTTCAAAAGTAAAAAGAAATAATTTTTCCCATTATTTTTCTGGTAGATTTAAGACAAAACATGTTGGTGTAAAAAAAATACCATGGGTTGGGCAAAAAAATAACCAAATGGTTCGCGCTGGAAGAGCGGCGGGTTTGCAGCTTTTGCGCAATGATGAGTATCTTAAAAATTATACAAAAGATCGTGATTTTCCTGCAAAGATTGGTACTTCACATCTTTCTGTGCATCATAAATTTGGCACTATTTCAATTCGTGAAACATATTGGAGGGCTATGAATTTTTCTGGAAATACGGAGCAGTTTTTGAGTCAATTGTATTGGCGTGATTTTTATTATTATATTGCCTACCACTTTCCGCATGTTTTTGGTAAACCTTTTTTGTCTTGGGGGGAAGAAATACAATGGATAAACAACAAAAAAGATTTTCGTGCCTGGTGTTCTGGAAAAACAGGCGTACCTATTGTCGATGCTGGTATGCGTGAGCTAAATAAAACAGGTTGGATGCATAATCGTGTACGAATGATTGTTGCCTCATACTTAACAAAAAACCTTCTCATAGACTGGCGATGGGGGGAAAAATATTTTGCCCGACATCTTGTTGATTATGATCCTGCACAAAATAATGGTGGATGGCAATGGAGTGCTTCTACTGGTGCAGATCCGCGACCACTTCGTATTTTTAACCCATATTTACAAGCAAAACGATATGACCCTGCTGCAGTATACATAAAGCGGTGGGTCCCTGAGTTGAAACCTGTTTCTCCTGCTAAGCTTACTGATGGCAAGACGCAAGACTTTAGTTCTTTTGTCTTTAATTATCCAAAACCTGTTGTTGGTCAAAGAGATAGCTATCATAGGGCAATAAAAACATACAAAGAGGCGAAAAATAGTTAGTTTATGGTGTTATGTTTTAGTTAGGTAGAGTAGCTCCAGCCTACTATAATAGTAGAAAATACGTGGAGAATATCATAAACCAAGTTATTAGTGTTTGTGTAAATTAGGTTAGGTAAAAGTGGTGTAGCATGTATTATGTGTAATAAAGTTTATAAGATGTGGATTTGGTATATGTAAAAAAGCTCGGAAAAACACTATGTATTGCAAAACCACCAATAACATTTGTACGAGAGTGTGTTACTTACCATTTCTTTTAGATGTACTAGATTTACCATTAGCTCTCTTTTTGGTATACTTCACTAAAGTTGTAATATATTACACACTCTTTTAATAGATATTATGAATTTTTTTACACGTGTTCGTGCGTATATCCTAAAGTATGTAGTATGTGTTTTCTTCCTCACTTTTTTCGTATTTCCGCAGATTGTATCAGCAGAAGGAGACCAGTTTTTTGATGGTAAAATACAGCAAGTAAATACCGAAACTGGCGTCATTACTGTTATGCTACAAAATGATGGGGCTGTTGTTGAAATAGAAAATAATGAAATAGGCATTAGTGGGTTGGATTTTCAAAAAGGGGACAAGGTTGTGGTAACACAGTCAGAAGATGTTGCGGGTAAGTTATTTTATTACATTACAGACTTTAAGCGATCTTCAACACTTGTGTGGCTTTTTGTATTGTTTGTGATGTTAACCACACTTGTTGGAAGAAAAAAAGGTCTTGCTTCTTTGTGTGGAATGGTGTTTTCGTTTTGTATACTGTTTTGGTTTGTTATTCCTCGTATAATGGTCGGAGGAAATCCAATTGTATTTTCCATACTTGGTGCGTTTATTATTATTCCTGTAATTTTTTTACTCTCGCACGGTGTAAGCAAAAAAACCACTTCGGCAATGATTGGGACTATTGTTGCCCTTATTATTACCGGGGTTTTGGCGCATGTATCTATTCATTTTTCCAAGCTTACTGGTCTTGCAACAGAAGAGGCCGCCATGCTTGGAGGGTTGGGAATTAGTATCGAAAATATAAAAGGCTTGTTACTCGGAGGTATAATTATTGGACTTCTTGGTATACTAGATGATGTGACGGTGACGCAAGCATCTTTGGTCTACAAACTTAAGGAAACTAATCCAAACCTTTCCAAGACAGCGTTGTTTGGTAAAGCAATAGATGTTGGTCGAGATCATATTGCTTCTGTGGTAAATACACTCGTGCTAGTTTACGCAGGAGCGGCAATGCCATTGTTATTACTATTTGTCGACAGTTCATTGTCTTACGAACAAGCAATTAATGTTGAAATTGTTGCCGAAGAAATTGTGCGTACGCTTGTTGCAACAATCGGTCTTATTTTAGCTGTGCCTATTACCACGTATGTGGCGTGTTATAGGATTGGTTCAAAGAAAGATGGTTGATTTATAAAAAAAAGAAATAAATTAAGGAGTTTCCTTTTATATTACACCACTTGTATTAACTCATAATCAATAACAACAACGTATGCAACAATATAACTTTCAGTATTGTCAAAAGCTAGTTATTTATTCAAAAGACGAGTCGAGTGTTTTACTGTGCAAGCGTAAAGATGAGGCTGATTTTGATGGTGCTTTTTCTTTTATTGGAGGAAAAATGGAGAACACGGACAGTGGTATAATTGATGGATTACAACGAGAAAAAGATGAAGAGGTTGGGAAGGATTTTAATATAAAAGTATTTCCTTTTTTTACAACTAATATTTTTTTTGTAAAAAAAGATGGAAGCGCCATGATACTTCCTCACTTTTATGCAATTCACACGGCAGGTGATGTTGTACTTAATGAAGAGTATTCGGAATATGCGTGGGTTTCATTAGAGGATGTAGATAATTTTGAACCAAAAATTAATACTATATCAGATGTGTTACACAAAATGACTATACTAAAGAAGGTGATAAAGGAAACACCGTTTAAGATACTGTAGCTACTTTTATTCTTGGCGCGCATTGTTGGAGGTTTGGTTTATTAAGTATTTTAAGTTAATATTATATGATAATAGATGTTCATACACATATTTGGGATAAGTCTGAATGGGAGTCATTTAAAAAAAAGAGTGGTGGAAAAATCGAGAAGGTGATTTCACTTCCTTGGTGTAACAATTTGAGATCAGGAATTCCAGATGTCGAAAAACTTTTAGCATTTACCGAGACTGAGCCAAACATTTATGCAGTTGGGAGTATAGATATAGCGGGAGATATGAAAAAACAGTTATCAAGACACGAAAAACTGTTTCAGGAAGGAAAAATTGTAGGTATTAAAATATACCCAGGATATAGACAGTTTTACCCCTTTGATAAGAGGGTTGTTAAAATAGCTCAGCTTTGTAAAAAATACAATAAACCACTTCTTATTCATTCTGGAGATTTGTGGAATTCAGAAGATAATGCTTTGCTTAAGTATGCCCACCCAATTCACGTGGATGAATTGGCAACCATATGCCCAGAAACAAATATCATTATTTGTCATTTTGGCTTTCCTTTTCTTATGGAAACCGCACTTGTTCTAAATAAGCATAAAAATGTGTATACCGATATTTCTGGCATAGTAGACGAATGCGGCGACTCTCATAATTTTATAAAAATAGAGAAACAACTGATTTATGACCTAAAAAGAGTATTTACCTATTACCCCCTTAAAGATAAAACACTCTTTGGTACCGATTATGTTGGTGAGAATACGCCGCTCAATCAGGTTCAGAGCTATTTTCGTATAATTAAAGAGCTTATGAATAAAGAAGAGCAGAGACATACCTTTTATCGTTTACCAGAAAAACTTTTCTTTGGTGGCACAAATGTACCACATATTTAGTACCACGAGACTCAAAAATAGACAATATGGTTTAAAATGTATCTTATTATTATGATCGGACATTGTACGAAATACTTTTTGATCATTGGGTAAATAATGCACACCAGGAGCAGGTTAAGTTTATTGTATGGTAGGTGATTAAGCTACTAAAAAAGTTATTTTTTTATATATACATTATTATGGATAAAAAAGATCGCCCATATTCTGTTGTACCATACTCAACAGATTGGGCACGTATATTTCAGGAAGAAAAAAAAGAAATACTTTCTATACTACAGTTAGATGCCATACAAATTTATCATGTTGGAAGCACGGCAATACCTGGTATGTGGGCAAAACCACAGATTGATATTATGATCACTTCTGCGGATTTAGCTATAGCTGATCAATATATCCCCTCATTGGAAACATTGGGTTATGTTTTTGATCCAAACATGTTTATTAAAGACTGTAAATACTTTTTTAAAGATGCAAAAAACGGAATGCGTCTATCTACAATACAGTGGTATAAAACAAATGATCCACAAGCACAGTCAAAGTACTGTTTTCGTGAGTATCTTCGTGCAAATAAACATGAGTGTGAGCGATATTCACAAGTGAAACGTGACGCTTTTGATAGTGGAAAGAGTGATCGTATTGAGTATGCGGAAAAAAAGGCAAAAGAGGTTGAAAGATTACTCAAGAAGTCAAAAGAATGGTGTCAGAATGGCGGGCTTGGGGGGCGCGTTTCTATATAGTGTTATTACGGTTTTCATGGTATACTTGGTTCATATATAATATATATTTTATTTTGTTTTCTAATAGAAAGAGTGCAATGTATAGTGTAATTAGTGTTTTTGGTATTATAGTGCTAGCATTTTTTTTGTATAGCGTGCTTTCGGTGCGGAATATTGAAGAGCCTTCGTATATTGTGATAGATAAAAAAAATGGGTATGAAATTCGAAAATATGATTCCTATATCATCGCGCAAACGCGCATAATTGGTGCATCTACCAGAAGCACTGCAACAAACCAAGGTTTTTCTATTATTGCAGATTATATTTTTGGTAATAACACAAAAAGACAGTCCGTTGCGATGACGGCTCCAGTAAATACTCAGGAGGTGGGTTATGAAAAAATTGCCATGACGGTGCCAGTTAATACCGAGAGAGGGGAAAATACTCGTTCATATACGGTTTCATTTGTAATGCCTCGATCGCACACACTCAAGACACTTCCTTTACCTAATAATGCACAGGTTCAGCTTGTGCAAGTACCAGAAAGAACGGTTGCGGTAAAGCGGTTTAGTTGGAGTAATACAGAACAGACATTTCTTCAAAAAGAAGAGGAACTTCTAAAAGAGCTTCAAAGGGATGGTGTAAGGGTAGTTGGCCCGATTAATGTTGCAAGGTATAACCCGCCTTGGACATTGCCATTTATGCTACGTAATGAGTTGCAGATACCAGTCCAATAACAGTACATTTAAAAGTAAGTGTTTTATGATTATTATACGTATCTTTTTTCGCGGAGTCTGTCTGCTTTGTGGCGCAATCCTGCTAAACCTCTGCGCTTCTTACTTGGGTTTGATGAGTTGGTATGATTTTTTGCGAGAGGGTTTTCCAGTAGGGGTGTGGTCTTTTTTTTGGCTCTTTGGTTTTTATCCTTTTGGTCTTGGGTTGTTGGTCTATTATATCTCACGATGGTTTAAGTAATGTGTATTTAACAGTATTCCTATGAAACAACAGAATCGCCAGTTACAAACCGAATACGAGGCAACATTTGTAGATATTAAAAGAATCAGGATTTTTAATTGGTTTGGTGCCCAATACACCGACTTGGACAAAAAAATAATAAAAGATTTAGATTTGGAAAAATATTTTGATACACTTGTTTTTCTGCCGACCCTGGCTTGCTAAAACCACATAAAGATATATTTTGATAAGCCCTTACTACATTTGCTATTATGTCTCAAGATGGGCTAATGGTATAGTAATAAATAATGTCTTATTTAAAACAATCAATTTTCTTTGTAATTGCAAAAAAGTAAACTAGGAAATTTTGGTATACTCGAATATATAAATTTTAAAATATATGACAAAAAATATTGAAGGTTTTGGAAGGCCTGGTATTTTAGAACACAAAGCAATAGAAGAGGGGATGGATGAGTACCGTATAGAAAAGGAAGAAGGTAGAGAAAGAGAGATACGTTCTATTCTAAATGAAGAGCCTAACGAAACTCCTGAGGAGAAAAAAGAAGCTGAAGAAAAACAAGAGTTAGTAAGTGGTCCCGAGATGAGTGAGGAGGAAGAGGTGTCTATGAAAAGAATACTTGACTACCTTTTTCGTGGTAATATAGATAATATTCATAAAATTAAGAATAAACTTAAAATATCAGACAAGGTTTTTAATGAGGCGATTAAAATATTTTTTACACATTGTTTCGAGGCTGATAATATAGTTGAAATTAAGAATAAATTGCGTATTCCAAAAGAAGTTGTTCAAGAATTAGCAAAAAAAAGTATTCTACATGCATTTTCGGAAGGGAGACTAGAAGAGGTCTCTAAAATTAAAAAAGAACATGACATTTCGAACGAGACTTTCCAAGAAGTGGTTAAAAATGTAATAGCGGAACATGTTAATCGGGCTAATATATACATGGTTTCTGAGATTAAAGATAAGTTTAAAATCCCTGATGATTTTCTCAAGTCAGAAGAATTTCAAGAAGTCGCTAAAGAAGGTATAAAAGTAGCGTTTCGGTATGGTTATGGTATAGATAATGTTCTTAAAATAATAGATGTGTTCAACATCTCTCATGAGTGTCTCAAGTCAGAAGAATTTCAAGAAGCGGCTAAAGAACTTATAAGAGCAGAATTTTCGTTGGGTAATATAAATCAAGTTTTTAAAATTAAAGATAAGTTTAAAATCCCTGATGATTTTCCTGATGATTTTTTTGCACCACAAGAGCTCGAAGAAGCCGGTAAAAAAGCTATGAAAAACGCAATTTTGTTCGGTAATGTGGATCAAGTTTTTAAAATTAAAGATAAGTTTAAAATCCCTGATGACTTGACCCAAAAAGTATTTGAAGATGGACTTATAACTCTTTTTCGTTGCGGAAGATTTGAAGTGGTTTCTAAAGTTAAAAATAAACTCAATATTCCTGATGAGTTTTTTGCGTCACCTAAGATTCAAAGCCTTGTTGAAAATCTTTTTTTACACAGTTTAAACGGCCAACATTACGAAGAAGGTTTTACGTATGTGGATATGTTTCAGAGGTTTAAAAATAAAATTGGTTTCTCTGACGACTTCTTAACGTCACCAAAGGTTCAAGAGGCTGCTAAAAAATTTGCAGTAATATCGGTTTTCCGTGGTGTAGATGATGTTCTTAAAATAATAGATGCATTCCATATCCCTCATGAGTTTCTTAATTCAGAAGAAATTCAGGGAGCTGTTGAAAAAGCAATAATAATGGACCTTTCTGGGGATCTAGATAATGTTTTTAAAACAATAGAGGATTTCCACGCTAATGAGTTTCTCAAGTCACAAGAGTTTCAGGCAGCTGTTAAAGAAGTTGTAGACCACAATTTTTCCTGGGGCCATGTAGATTTTGCTCTTAAAATAATAGAGGTGTTTGGGTCTAATGAGTTTCTCAAGTCACAAGAGTTTCAGGATTGTGTTAAACAAACATTAAAAGAATACCTTGAAAAGGGTAAAATAGATGATGCTCTTAAAATGATAAAAAAATTAAATACTTCTGATGAGATTGTTCAAGAAGCTGCTAAAGAAGCTTTGGTGCGGTGTGTTGTACGAGGATATGTAGATAGGGCTCTTAAAATCAACAGGAGCCTTAATGTTCCGAAAAATTTATTTCAAAAAGTCGTTGTTGATCGGTTGGCAGATTATCTTAGGGATGAAGGTGAAAAAGGTGAGTTTCTTAAAATTAAAGAAGAATTTACTCTATTTGATGCTTTTGATTTTTTTGGTGAGGCTGTTAAGGAAGCTAAGGCCAAATTAAAATACGAAGCGTTAAAAAATAGGAACTCAGATTGGTCGCACCCACAAAAAAACAAAAATTTCGAGAAGGGCGCAGAGGTTTTTGGGTACCGCCGAATGCTTGCTTTTGTCAAGCCTAATCACACACACGATGCCCTTTATGCCTTTAACAGGGTTTTGGAGCTACAAGAAATATCTGGCTTAAACGATAATATGTTTTACCATAACATTCTTCAGCAAGTTGCAATGGATACTGGCACTCACGGAGAAGATGAAGATACGTCTTACCAAAAATTAAACAAAATAACACAAGGATTTAACAAGGACATAGAAGGAACACTTAACAAGGCAAAAGAGTATAAAGATCTACCAATGCTTATAGAACTTTTAAAGAAAATGAATAGCCCAAGCAAGGTCTTTGGAAGTTGGAAAATGCTTATTCAGTATAAAGACCTTACCCATTATCTGGAAAACGAAGAATTGTTACATGAACTAGAAGAAGAAGAAAATCCAAATTTAAAAAACTATGTCAATACCCTTTTATTTCATCCAAGTGTAGAAGATTCCAGGGCAGTTGAGCTATTTTATACAAATCCGTATGAGTATTTTGGGCTTGAGGCTTCATACACTTCACAAGATGTTCATAATTCAAAAAAGCCAACAAATTATGTCGAAATACCACACTTAGATCTTTCTTCAACAGAACTAAGAGATGCTTTGGTTAATGGGGTTTTGGATAAAATACAAGTTTGGAAACCACTAGAAGTAACCTATACCGTAGCTTCAAAAGCAGAGGTACGAAAAGAGCAGCAAGAATTCTTTAAAAAATCATTTCTAGAAGTGCTAAAAGAGTTTTTAGGCAAAGAATCAGCTCTAACAAAGAAAGCTAAGAGTAAACTTTTTGGCAAAATTAGTCATATTATTAAAACACAGCTAGAAGAAGAGAAGGCTTCAGAGCCTCTAAAAAGAGCAAAGGAAATGCTTAAGGAAATGGTTAAAGGGTTTGGTAAAGAATTAAGTCAATTGTCAGAAGATTCCAAAGAGGAGATAAGGCGAGAAGTTTATAAGATAAAACAAGGGTCTGTTACGAACCTTAGTACAACAAAATATACAATTAAAACCACGCTAAAATCTGACCCTAATGCTATTGTTGGGAGCGAGTGTATGCAGTTTGGAGATGGAAAAAACACTTCTTACACATTTAACCCGATTTGTGGGATGTTGATTGTTCAAAGAGGGGGTAGGCCCACAGCACAAAGTGTTCTTACTCTTAATAAAAATATTTTCACACAGATAGCAGACATAGAGGAATATCTTGAAAGCGGACAAACTAATATTGCAGATATATTACCACAGGAAATTCTTATGAAAGAAAAATCATATATTACTTGTGATAGTGTTGAAGTTCCTCGTAATTATAGGAATGAAGAATATGACCAACTCTTAAGAAGTTTATATCGCGATTTTTTTAAAGAATATTTAGCCAAATTTGGAGAAGCACAAAACCTAAACACAAAAGAAGTTATTTCTGGTAGTTGTGATTATGAATTGCCGGGTTTGGAAGATAGAGAAAATACTTATCTAGCCCTGTCTCCTGTTTCATATTCAGACACATATGAAGTGGAAGAGGTTGGAGCGTTGTTACTGGAAGGGTCTGATGATATTTTTTATACAGAAAAGTTTGTTGAAGAGCTTCCTTGTGAAGGAATACAAGAAACCCCAATTCATAATAAACAGATTGAATACTTAACTTTTAAAGATTCATTGGAAACGAGCTATATTGAAGGAAAAGTTTATAAAGACACAACACTAAAGCAAGGTGCGGCAGAAATGGAAAATGCACTTATTGCAAAAGATATTAACAACGCCGCCAAAGAACGACCTAATTTAAGTTTAAAACATGTGACTGAAGATGGTAAAATGCAGGCTTATCTTGTTGCATATGAAGGTGAGTATGATTATGATTTACATAATGAAAATTATGTAGAGAAAGGTTCAGACAAAGAGTCGTGTATCTATGTGATGGATATTGCAAAACTATATGAAGCAAAGAAGGGTGTGGGAATGGAACTCTTCACTGAATTTTTTAGGCTTTATCAAGAAAACTACATCAAAAAAGATAAACTTATTCCAATTGTGGCAGAAGCTAGAGAAGTTTCGAGCTACAAATTGATTACTAGATACTTAAATGGATTGGGAAAATCGGTTGGCATTGAATTTGTGTTAGAGGAAGGTGATTCATACCAAGAAGGTAACGATACTATGCATCCAGTCACTATTAAACCAATAAAAAACCTATGACCAAACAAAAAACAGGAATACAAACTGAATACGAGGCAACATTTGTAGATATTGATGTTGAACATATTCGAGAAACATTACAGGCGCTTGGTGGGGTATTAAAAAGACCACAGTTTATGCAAAAAAGAACGGTGTACTCTTTTCCAAAAGGTCATGAAATACAAGGAGGGTTTTTGCGCGTTCGTGATGAAGGTGACAAAATAACCATGAGTATAAAAATAATGGAAGCCAGTGGCACAATAGAAGGGCAAAAAGAAATTGAACTAATGGTAAACAGTTATACCGATGCCACACAATTTTTACAGATTATCGGTGCTGGGCCAAGATCAGAGCAAGAATCAAAAAGAGAATTATGGCAACTGAATGATACAGAAATCATGATAGATTGGTGGCCATTTTTGGAGCCGTTTATAGAAATAGAAGGACCGTCCGAAGATGCGGTGAAAAACGTGGCAAATACTTTGGGTTGTCAGTGGGAAGACGCCATTTTTGATTCGGTTGATGCTATATATAGTAGTATATATAATATTTCAAAAGATCGTGTAAATAATCATACACCAAAAATACTATTTAACATGGAAAATCCATTTTTGGGATAGTTTTTATAACAGTAAACATGGTTAGCATCTAATCAATTCTTGAGTTTTTTGTGTTTTTATGATACGATGTTACTGTCTTTTGTAACAAACACCTCTGTAAGAGGAGAAAGGGAGAGTGTCGTGCGGTTTATAAGAGTGTTTTTTACACTACTTTTCTTTTGTCAGTACGTAGGTGCTTCACCTAAACAAAAACCAAAATTTATTCGTGTTTCAGAGCTTATTTGTAAAAAGCAAGTAAAACATGTTATTTTTCATAAAATCCATAGAGAAGGGGGTGCTGAAGTCGTTTTTGTACAAAATAATTTACGATATACTATTTATACCTCATGTGATCCAAAAGGTAATATGATTGCTGTTTGGGTAAGAAAAAACGGCACACATGGTTGGCATACACTAGAAAGTATTTCAGACAACAACATGGACGGTAATGTTGATTTTGCTGGTGCTGGGAAGGATTTTGCAATCAGGAATTATATTGGTCCGGATTTTTATAACGATGGTAATGTGGAAGGTGAAGAGTATTTTATATATTGGCAACATTTCTATAAGAGAGTTATGAAAATTGCTTTTCGCAAATTAGGTCCTAAGTAGACTCATGTTCTTTTTCACACAACCTTCTCCGGGCGGTTGTTTTTTAGTTACGCCAAATTATAATGTTGACATTCTTTATTGTACTAACTAAATACCACTTTATGCATGGTATAGTAGTCATTATCAGTTAATATGGTCTAATTTATGCATGGTATAGTAGTCATTATCAGTTAATATGGTCTAAAGTATTGACAAAACCTAACTAATATGATAAGGTGTTTTTGCGGTAGATGGTCTACCAATCTCTTTATTATATTTCTAAGAGATATTATACTTTTTGTTCATTTTATTTAGGAGATTTGTCATGAAAAGACAAAAACCTTTTTTTCAAAGGCCACATGTGATGTTTGTGGTCAACTTCTTACGTATTTATCAAATGAGCGCAAGTGCTTTGCAGTATGTGCTTCTTTCTCTTCCTAATATCGGAAAAGTAAGTACAAGAGAAATTATTTCTCTTGTCTCTGCTCTTGAAGATTCTGATAAGATTAGCAGTGTGTCGCCGAAACTTCGCACTAGCAACTCTCGTAAAAGTTGGAAGGCATTCACGTCACTTTTGGCCAGTGTTGCAGGTGAGAATAAGTCAGCGGGTCATCAGATCTTGAAGATCGTTGAGTCCAAGATATTCTCTACCATTTTTCTGCAAAGAGAATACAAGGATCAAGTTAGGCAAGATGTATTAAAGTTGGCTGAGCTTGGGTTTGGTTATTCATGCGAAAAATTTTTATCTTTACAGCTAGAAACAGACACTTTTGGACCAGAACTTCCTTTTTCTCGAATACCTTCGGTGGATGTTGAAGAATCTGGCGGGTACAAATTCATACTGGTAAAGCACCAGTCTCGGTATTTTGTATTTGCAAGAGAAGAATGCTCTTATCATAGATATAATCTTCAATTATTTCGTGAAAAAAACGATATTCGAGCAATTTGCTGTGGGGGAGGTCGCATACATTTTAACAAAGAGGAAAGTTCCATCAGTATTTGGGACTATTCTGCAGACTATGGGTGGGAGGATAGAAAAATCACAGAAACACTACTTTCTGCGTACTACCCCTCGTATACATTGGATATTGAGTGGAGAAATTAACAAAAAACCATTTCCACGTTCTCTGTGTAAATTGACACAACCTCCTCTGGGCGGTTGTTTTTTAATTCAAAAAAAAACACTAAAAATAGCTTAAAATAAGTAGTTTTTCTATAATATACTTGACAAAATGGCTTATTTATGGTAATCTTATATAGATTTTTTACTGTGATTCAAAAAAGGAGCAAACATGTCTAGTTTTTTTCATGAAATCGAACGGGAGAAAGACCTGGGTCTCGTAAGTCTCCTGATCGAGGCATTCCATGAGGAGACTGGCTCTCCTTGTAATGCAGGTCCTGGGGAACACTTCCTGCTTCCTGGTATGCCGGGTAAGACGACTAAAAACCTCGAACTTGTTCGAGAGGAGGTTGGATCTTGGCGGTGTGAGGGGAGGATCGTTGGTGGTAGTATTCTTGCCACCGTTGAGCAGGGTGCAATGTGGGCTCTGCCCAAAAGTAGAAGACCAAAGTTATTTACCTCAATGTCTGAGTGTAGCACTATAATAGCACGTACCAGGTCACACCTGGTCGTCGCTCATGTGAGCTATTCAGAAGTTGAGTCAACCGTCGGTACTATAAACTTCCTCTTGAGCAGAGGGGTTACTCACACCGATATTTTTGTTGTCGCTTCAGTCGGCCCTGGGCAGGAACCGGGGTTTGGTCAGAAAAGGATGTCCACCAAAGCAGATTATGCAGAGTTAGGGATCCCAGCCTCAAAGATCCATACATTTGAACACTCTTTTGAGAGTGTTGGTGATAGTAGGATTCACAGGAACCTGACCCAAATAGTCGTGAGCCAGAGTCATGTGTATATAGACTCTGCAGACTGGACTCTAACAAGTGGTCATTGGGGTCCAAACTACACTCGTCAGGATGGCGGCGATTCCAAGATCATTAACCTTATTTAATGTAAAAGAGGAAGATAATACTACGATCTTTTTTACAAAACAAAACACGCCAAAAGCGTGTTTTTTTAATTATGAAAATATACACTAATTATGATTTAAGTGCTCTTTGTAATACTCACTATAAATTGCGATAATTGCTAGAAAAAGTGCTACGATAATTGGACCTATAACAAATCCAGAAATACCAAATGCAACAATACCACCAAGAGTAGAAAAGAGGACGAGTAGTGGGTGCATTTGAATATCTTTACCAATCAGTGGCGGTCTAAGGACATTATCTATATTTCCAATAAGAATTGATCCAACGAGTAAAATGGTAACTCCTTGCCATATGTTTCCAGCAAGTAGCATAATAACACCAATTGGCAACCACACTAAAAATGACCCAATTGCAGGAATAATAGATAAAATAGTCATAATAACTCCCCAAACAAATGCGCCATCTATACCGGTAATCACAAATAATATCCATCCTAAAAATCCTTGAATACCGCCAATAATAAGTGTGCCTTTTAATGTCGCTCGTGCGGTTGAGGTAAAACGAGAATAGAGTGTCTTTTCGTATGTATCGCCAATCGGTGACAACCGCATAATTTTGTGTAATATGCGCTTACCATCTTTTAAAAAGTAGAACAGTGTATATAACATAATAAATGCCATAAAGGTAAAGCGAACAGAGTTTTCTGTAATACTTTTTATTTGTTTAAATACAAGAACACTTATTGATTGTGCGCCAGATGCAGCGTATTCTGACCAATTATCTTTTAGGGCTGTTGCAATTGGTTCATATGAAGTACCTTCTATTTGTGTCGCAATATTTCCCAGTTTATCAAGATAATTTCCTTCAGATATTTTTTGAAAAATTTGCGCAGATTCGTGCACAAGAAGTGTAGAAAGTAGCATTAGTGGAAGGAATAATGTTACAATGACTATAATAACCGTAACAGATGCACTTAAGTTTGGTATCTTTATGTGTGAGTCAATTTTTTTGTATACGCCATTAAATAAAATTGCCACAACAATAGCCCAAAGAATGGGGTATGAAAATGGTTGTAAGAGTGAAATAGTTAACACACCTAAAACACCAATTAATAAGAAAAAGGTAATTGATCGTAAATTATTAAAATGCATTATCTGTTCTTTTTTCATACATTTTTTTATTTAGCAAAGAAATTATATGGATCAAGTATACCTTTTTTTCTTTATTTAGTAAAACAATTTCGTTCAATAATGTAATTATGCTATACTATTATGGTATAGTGGCTATACGCCGTAGCATGTAAAGCACTTTTTACTTCTTTATTTAATTCTATGTCTAAAGAACCAACGTATCGTGATGCCATTGCGTTTTCGTGGCGTATTGTTTGGCAATACAAAAAGTATTGGATTTTTGGTTTTTTCGCGCTTTTTCTTGGGCAAATGGGCTTGGTAGACTTCTTCTCTCGCATTTTATTTGTCGATAATAATTTACTTACTTATGTGTATGCAACCGATGGTGTGACAATTGTACAATTATTTACCACACTGATTTCTTCGCTTACACTAAGTGTTAGTCAGTGGATCTGGTTTTTATGGCTGGTGCTCTACATTATTGCCGCGGGTATCATGTTAATATTTTGTGCAACATGCTCTCAGGGTGCTTTGGTGTACGCTATAGAAAAAACCACAAAAAAATTGCCACGTAAAGCAAGTACGGTATCAAAAGCATGGACAGTTGGTGTAACACATTTTTGGCCGGTATTTTGGCTTAATGTACTAAGAAAAATCATTATTTTCGGTTTATCACTTTTGGTAAGTTTTGCCGCATATTCCATTTTTGTTTCCTCTAGTGTATCACAAATATTTTGGGCCTATGGCGCAATGGTTGTTGCACTCTTGTTGGGTGTTTGGATTTTTGCCATGCTTATTTATGCGGTCTGTTATGTTGTTATAGAAAGTAAGACACTTGTAGGTGCTATTGTACATGCTTGGGAATTATGCAAAAAACACTGGCTTGTCTCTCTTGAGATTGGTGGAATTATGTTATTATGCCAAATAATTGGTGCGCTCTTTATTAGTGCAATGTTATTGGTGTTTATTGCAGAAAGCGCTGTTCTTTGGGCACTTTCTTTGGTTATTGGTAGTACAGCAGTTTCCTTTATCTTAAGTGTATTTAATGCAGCTTTGCTCGTGGTATTAATTGCATTATTTGCAACAGTTCTACATATTTTTTCTACCGCACTTTGGACATTTTTGTTTATTAAAATGCATAATAATGGTATTTCTAGTCGTATACTTCGTGCATTTGGTGTTCTAAAATAATTATGGTATTCTACCCATCTAATCACGGCTGTTTATAATGATATTACTATGAATGGATTTGGCACAATTGATGATTTGTTAAAAAAGAAACCTTCCGTACCTGGTGCAGCAAATACTTCTAGAAAAACACCTTCTGCTTCGTCCACAAAAACACAACAAGCGTTTGAAAAAAAAATGAGAGAGGTTGGTGCAAAAGAAATAGAGACAGAAGCACAGCGGTTTGCTCAAGATATTGGTTTACCACATATAGACCTAACCAGTTTTCCAGTAAGTCATGCGGCATTAAGAAAAATGACCACAGAACAAGCAAAAGTACTAAAAGCTGTTTGTTTTTTTGCTTCTCAAGATGAAATTCGTATTGGCGCACTCGACCCATCACAAGAAGAGGTTAAGAATCTCTTACACGAACTCACAGAAAGACATCAGGCAAATGGTGCGGCATATGTTATTTCGCAAAAAAGCTTTGACCATGTTATAGATTTATATAAAACATTGCCAACCGTTACTCCAGTATCAAAAGACATTGTTATTGAAGAAAAAGAATTACAAGAAGTGCAAAAAAATATAGATAATTTTGACTCATTTCAGGATTTGCTAGAAAAAAAGAGTATTACCGATTTAGTAACACTTATTTTGGGTGGTGGATTAAAACTCGATGCTTCGGACATTCACATAGAAGCCGAAGAATTAGAGATCATGGTCCGTTTTCGTGTAGATGGGGTGTTGCACGACGCAGCAAGTATTCCAAAAGAAAGTTACAAAAGAGTCATATCTCGAATTAAGCTTATTTCCTCTTTAAAAATAAATATTACCGAAGTGCCGCAAGATGGTAGATTTACTATAAAACTAGAAGAAGGAGATATAGATGTGCGTGTTTCCACTATTCCAACCGTATATGGCGAAAGTGTGGTTATGCGGTTATTAGTACAAAAAGAAGAGGCGCCATCCTTTGAAGAACTTGGGCTTCGTGGGCAAGCATTAGAGCGATTACAGCGCGAAGTAGGTCGGCCAAATGGTATGATCATAGCCACCGGACCAACAGGAAGTGGAAAAACCACCACACTGTATTCTATTATGTATAAACTGAATGATCCGGATGTCAAAATAATTACGCTCGAAGATCCGGTAGAATATAGAATGGAAGGTATTAACCAAAGTCAAATAGACAAAAGTCATGAGTATACCTTTGCCAAAGGATTGCGTTCTATGTTGCGACAAGATCCAGACATTGCAATGGTAGGAGAAATCCGAGATTTAGAAACGGCAGATATTGCAATTCAAGCTTCATTAACCGGGCATTTATTACTTTCTACTATTCACACAAACGATGCATTTGGTGCCATTCCTCGGTTTTTGGCCATGGGTGTACGACCATTTTTACTTGCGCCAGCGCTCAATTGTGTTATTGGACAACGATTGGTACGTCGCTTGGTGGATGCCCATAAAGTACCAGCAGAATTAACAGAAAAGCAATTAACACAGGTCCAAGAACTTATCGACACTCTTCCAGAAGATATAAAAGCAGAAGTAGAAGCAAAACCATTACAATTTTATTCAGCACCAGAAAGAACGGAAAATGGTGAACTTGGGTATAAAGGGCGAATTGGTATATATGAAATATTTACAATAGACGAAGACATAGAGGGGTTGCTTTCAAAAGGAGCTGCTTCAGAATACGATATTCGAGAGCTCGCTAGAAAAAAAGGTATTATAACTATGGCACAAGACGGTGTGTTAAAAGCACTAGACGGCCTAACTTCCATAGAGGAAGTGTTTCGTGTCATTGAATAAGTATTGTGCACAATATATTTTGTTTGTTTCTTTTTTTATGATATACTAATTACATATGGTCACAAGACGATCACAATCTTCATACAAGGTAGAACAACCGGTGCGTTTTTATAAATTTATTGCACTTACTTTTTTAGTACTTACGGTTATTTTGCTTGGAGTGGTGGTGTTTATGTCTTCAAAACGCGCTGAAATAGTAATAACTACAAAACCGTCTCCGGTAGATATTACCACAAAGGTAGTTTTAGGAGATCCACAGAGTACACATAATATTCGCAGTATCGTAAAGAAAAAAGTAGTCACCATCGAAGAATCATTTTCACCGACTGGCACAAAAGAAGAAGAAGGTATTGCAACTGGTTTAGTTACATTGCACAACGAAACAACTTCTGCTCAACCACTTGTTGCCACTACTAGACTTCTTACTAGTTCCGGTGTATTATTTCGCCTAAAAAATCGTGTTACTGTTCCAGCAAATGGCACATTAGAAGACGTAGAAGTCTATGCAGATAAAAAAGGGTCAGTAAGTAATATCACCGCATCATCCTTTACTATTCCAGGATTAAATAAAACAAAACAGGCAGTAATTTATGCTACAAGCATAGAACCAATGACTGGCGGTATTAAGAAAATTGGTGCACTTTCCGAAAAAGACATTTCCAGAGCAGAAAAAAACACGGAAGAAAAAGTAAAAAAACAAGTAGCAGAAGAAATGTCTGAACAATACCCAAATTTGGTTGGTGTGTTTCATGTGCTAGATACAAGTAGTAATACAGAAACCGCAATTGGTTCAGAAGTAGACAGTTTTGTATTAAAAACACAGGTTACTGTTGTAAGTATGTTATACGACAAAACAATGCTAAAAGATTGGGTTGGGTTACAGTTAGCAAAACGAGCAATAGATGAAGGAGAAACTGTGCAAGCAAGTAACGACGATCCGAATGTAACTTTTTCTGACTACAATGAAAGAGATAATACAGCAACATTTACTGTTTTTCACGATGGATTGGTAACACTAAGTACAGAAAACAGAGATTTAGATAAAAGTGATTTTTTCGGCAAAACGAAAGACGAGGTTCGAAGATATTTACTTTCCCTAGATCATATCCATAAAGTAGATGTTCATTTTCAGCCAGCATGGATGCGCACAGTACCTCATATGCATGATCATGTCAGTATTGTTGTAAAAGAAGTGCAATAATCTTGACAAAATAGATGTAATATCGTACAGTAGCACTAATACGATCGTACAAAATCCAGCCCAGCCAATACGTTCATACAGGAAAAAAAGGTCATAGACTGAGAACCTTTTTATGAAAACGATGGTATGGTACCAATTTTGGAGTATACAACAATATAAAAAAGTAAAACAATCGGGTGGAACCGTCCACGTGGACCCCGGTATATATCACAGACTAGTTTTGTGGTGTATACCGGGGTTTTTTATATAACTAACACTATATGGATCAACAAAAAATAGAAAATATACGCCATTCTTTGTCACATATTATGACCATGGCTGTATTAGAATTGTATCCCAATGCCGGACTTGGTGTTGGGCCTGTTATAGAAAATGGGTTTTATCAGGATTATGATTTACCAGAAAAAATTTCCGAAGATGTATTGTCAAAACTAGAACAAAGAATGAAGGAATTAATTAAAGAAGGGATTGCTTTTGAACAATACAGCATGGATGTGGAAAAAGCATTAGATTTTTATAAAGATGATGAATATAAAACAGCCCTTATTACTGATTTACAAAAAGAAGGTGAAACAGAAGTAAGTTTTTATAAATCTGGTAATTTTGAAAACTTGTGCAAAGGACCGCACGTTGCAACAACAAAAGAAATAGACAGACGGGCATTTGCGTTAACAAAAATTGCCGGAGCCTATTGGCGAGGAGATGAAAAAAACAAAATGCTTACAAGAATTTATGGTGTGGCATTTGAAAATAAAGAAGCGCTAAAAAACTATTTGGCAATGGTTGAGGAAGCAAAAAAACGAGATCATAGAAAGTTAGGAAAAGAACTAGATTTGTTCACCTTTTCTGATTTGGTTGGTCCAGGTTTGCCACTGTTTACACCAAAAGGAACAATCATTAGAAATCAACTACAGCAAGCACTTTTAGATGCAGGGAAGGAGTATGGTATGCAGCCTGTGAGTATTCCACATATTGCAAAAAGGGCCTTGTATGAAACTTCTGGGCATGCAGATAAGTTTGGTGATGAATTAATACGGGTTGTAAGCCATTATGATGAGTTTGTAATGAAGCCGGTCAATTGTCCCCACCATACGCAAATTTACGCTTCTCGGCCACGTAGCTACCGAGACTTACCTTTGCGCTACATGGAATCTACTATACAATACCGTGACGAAAAGCCCGGTGAAATTGGCGGTCTTACCCGTGTGCGTGCTATTACATGTGACGATGGTCATACTTTTTGTACCGTAGAGCAAATAAAAGAAGAGGTGGTAAATTTATGTAAGATTATCGAGACGTTTTACACCGGTCTTGGTTTATATGGAAAACATTGGGTTTCTTTATCTGTTCGTGATTCAAAAAATCCAGATGGATATATTGGTAAAACCGAGGACTGGGATATGGCAGAATCTATGCTTGAGGAAATGGCAAAAGAATTAGTATTAGATGCAAAAAGAGTAGAGGGTGAAGCAGCAATATATGGTCCAAAAATTGATTTTATGTTCGAAGATTCTCTGGGTCGAGAATGGCAGCTTGCAACAGTCCAACTAGACTTTAATATGCCTAAACGTTTTGGTTTGGTGTATACAGATAAAGACGGTAAAGAAGCAACACCAGTTATGATTCATCGGGCTATTTTGGGCTCATATGAAAGATTTATGGCAGTTTTAATAGAGCACTTTGCAGGTGCATTTCCATTGTGGCTTTCTCCGGTTCAGGTGCATATTGTTCCGGTTTCTACCGAAAAACATTTGGCTGGTGCAAAAGATTTGGCAAAAGAATTACGCGATGCGGGAGTCCGCACAGAAGTAGATGAAGCAGACGAAACAGTTGGGAAAAAAATACGTAAAGCCGCAACACAAAAAGCACCATATATTTTGGTTGTAGGAGAAAAAGAATTAGCCGGAGAGGACTTGTGTATACGAAAGCGTGGTACCGAAGAACAAGAAACGTTATCAAAGAATGTATTTATTGAAAAAATACAAAAAGAAATACGTGAAAAAGTGACGTGGTAAAAAAGATCAAAATATTGTGCAGTAAAACATCTTTTAATATAACTCGTGTCTGTGATATAATTATTAAAAGTGTTATCGGATGATAAACTAAGATAGATTTTTCTATGAGTTACAAAGAGGGTAAAAAGGTTGAGTCAATCTTACCTGGGAGCTTTAGTATAGATAGTAAACAGGTTGAAAATGAGATCTCTCCCGAAGTGTTGCGGGATATGGCTATTACAGTTGAATTTTTTGTGTTAGAGTCTCAGGATCGCCGAAGACTTATGGAACTTGTTAAAGAGCCTGCCACTACTTCGGAGGCGGACATGGTGTGGGTTGAAAGTACTTTAGAAACAAGTAGGGAGAATACAAGAAAAAAGTTGCTCCTTGGTGGAATTGACTCAATACAGGACTATTTGTCATTACTGTCAGCGGTAAAACGAGGAGATAGGGAGTATATTACACAATTTGTTGAACATTCTAAAGGAAATCAAAGAAATAAAGAATTAAGTGAAATAGCATCGTCGCTGACCAAGCATGCGTGCTATGATTTGGATGAAAGAGGTTGGGCAAGTGTGTCGCTATTTTTGGATAACCTAGAACAGAATAGATTAAAATCACCAGAAAGAGTTTCGCTGATAGAACGAGTAGTTGGTGCAAATTTAGAAAAAACAGAAAAACCCAAAGAAGGTCCGCCTCAGTTTGTACTCGTAGCAGGCTTACCTGGAGTGGGAAAGAGTTTTTTTGTAGATAAGGCAGAGTCAGCAGAGACTGGTCAGTATTTAGTAATTAGCCCCGATCAATTAAAGCATGATTTACATCCAGAATATACCGAAGATAATATTGAGTTAACAAGAGAGTTGCACGATGAGAGCTGCTTTGTTGCTGATGTATTACAAGAAAAGGCTTTGGAGCAACAGTTGTCGGTGGTAAGAGAGGTTACTTTTTCTCATTTACCGTCAATACTTCAGGCAATAGAAGAGGCGCAAAAAATGGGCTATGCAGTAACGATAAACTTTGTTCACTCAGACAAAGGTATAAGAAATAATTTTGCTTTTCGAGAGCGATCTATTCCTGCTGGTCAATATGTTAAAAAGGTTTTAGGGACATTAAAAAGTATTACTGATTTTATTTCTGGGAATGTTAGTACGGAAGCAGATTTATCCAAGATAAGAACTATTTTTATCGATAACACAGACTTTCAAGGAGATGCTATCTATGATAGTGATAACGGAGGCGGTCTTGAAGATATATTTAAGACTTTACCACAGATACAAAAACTAACTCAAAAAGAGTTATAACAGTTGACATTTTTTATATATTATAGTACATTATTATGAGTAGAGAGACCGGTTTTAGACCACACCTAGAACCATCACCGGAGAATAAGCCTATGAAACCATTAATAAATGAATTAGGGTTGAATTTTAAAATAAACAATTTAAAATTTCAATATGAACAAGGGTTTCTTGAAGAGGAGTCCTTCAAAAAAGGAGTCGAAGACATCCTTGTAGAAGATTTGAAGAAAAGGCTAAAGCTGAGGGAGATTGACCTGCCTCAGTATGATAAGGAGTTTGAGTCTATTCCGAATCAAGTAAAAGAAATAGTGGAAAATTCATAATATTACCCTAGTGCTAGCTAGGGTCCCTTTATTAAAAGGGGTGGAGGTATGTAAAAAGAGTGTGGTCGATAAAAAAGTATCAACAAAAAAAGACACGCTGGTTTGCGTGTCTTTTTTGTTTTAGGAAAGATAATTACCTACCACCAAAGAAGCGGGAAATTTTTTTTCGGAATGGTATTTTCGGCTTTATTCTTGCACTTGTCACTCTTGCACTTGTCACTATTGGTTGTGTTTTATTATTTATTTCACGTATTCGTTTTCGAGCAAAATAAAACAAGTTTTTATCTTTTTCCGACAGTTTATTATATTTTCTTTTATTTATCCAATTTATATTACCTGTCTTATCCACAGAAATACCAAAATATGCTTTTATGTGAGTAATATAATTTTCCACACTATTTCCCAGGTTTTTAATATATAAAAGTTCTTTTTCAATCTCCTCTCTTCTTCTCTTATGTTCTTCTTTTCCTTTATCTTCTTCCTCTCTTTTCTTTCTATCTTCTTTAGTAGCTTGCTTGTTTTGAAGCATTTTTTGCAGTAAATTATAGGTTTTGGTAAATAAACTATCATCTCCCTGATCCCGTAGTTGATTAAATTTCTCTTTAGAAGCGGTTGTTGGGTTGCCTTGCTCATCAATTAGTATACCAAAGAAATTTTCAAAAGCAGGTTTAAGTGCTTGTAAGTTTGGCTTATCAATCATTTCAATAAGAACTTGCCTATTTGCTTCTTTTTTTACTGACGGAGGCCTCTTTTCATTCGCTTGATTTGCTTTAGGGTGTTGAGTCCTAGGAATGGACCTTAAAATTTCTGGATCTGGCTTACCTTTGACTATATCGTGCCTAGGTTCATTCACATCGTGTAAATATCTTCTTTCCTCAATAACTCTTTCTTTTTGTGATTTTTTGGGTGTCTGGCTAGGGGTTGGTGCAGCTTCAGATGGTGTTACTGCTTGGGTGCTGACTTTTGTATCACTTTTTTCTTGAAAAGTAAAATTATTGGGTACCACTTCTAAAAAACTTTCTGCCGTTAGTTCATGAAGAATGTTTTGGTCATCAAATGTATCATCTTCATAATATGTGACCATTAACTTTCCTTCGTCTTCTGTGATTTTAAAATATATATTATTCTCAGTATCATCTGAACCAATATATTTTTTATTTATCTCAATTCCTTTTTCTTTGAGCTTTATTTTTTCACTATTCAGTTGTTTTCCTTGCTCAAATATTTTCAAGTGTTCACCAAGCGTTGCTTCCAACTCCTCTAGAGCAATGTCACCATTTCTTAAATCTTCACTTTCTGGTTTAATACTAGTAGGTGGTTCTGTGTCAGATAATGTTGTATTATTTAGCATTCCGATTTCTTTGGATGGAAATTCTTGTTTTGGTATTTCTGCTTCCATAGTATCTAATATAATAATGGAATTAATTGAAGATATCTAATAAACGTATTATAGCATAAAAAAACCAATTTGTCAATGTATTGTGGAGAAATTTTTTCCTAAATTTAGCAAAAAAGTAATAAAAATTATAAAAAATTTGCTCAATTTGCATAAAACCCTCCTGATTTTTGGAGAATCTTGTTTGGGTGTATTATATTTACAGAAGAGAGGTTTTCGTATATACTAATGCACACACATAAATAGAAACATGGCACAACATCGGTATTTTATCCAAACATTTGGTTGCCAAATGAATAAAAATGACTCAGAGCGTATTGAGTCTATTTTTAGTACCATGGATTTTGTCGAAACACAAAAACCAGAGGAGGCTGATGTTATTTTGCTAAATAGTTGTTCGGTAAGACAAAAAGCAGAGGATAGAATTTATGGGATTACAAGAAACTTGGCAAAATTAAAGGAAAAGAACCCAGATCTTATTGTTTGTGTCACAGGTTGTATGCCTGGTCGCGATAAAGATGGAAAAATGGGAGAAAAGTTAGATAGTGTTGATTTGTTTTTTCCTACTCATGATATGGTGCATTTACCAAAATGGCTTGGCGAACTTAATCCAAAGTTGCGCCAAATGGAAGATTTGGAAAAAGATTATCTTGCGCTTCGACCAACACTAAAAAAGACGTATCAGGCATTTGTTACATTACAAACCGGATGTAATCATTTTTGCACGTATTGCGTAGTACCGTTTTCCCGCGGATTAGAAAAAAACAGACCATTGCAGCAAATTTTAGAAGAAGTCCGCGAATTGGCGCAAAACGGCTGTGTAGAAGTTACGCTACTTGGCCAAATTGTTAATCATTATATTGCGCCAGATCCTCAGTATTTTAGTAAAAGTAATATATATAATACAAGTGATTTTGCAAAACTTTTGTGGGAAATACATCAAATCAAAGGAATTGAGCGAATTCATTGGACCGCGCCACATCCAATATTTATGACAGAAGAGGTAATCGATGCACTGACGCTGCCAAAACAAATCAACTTTTTGCATCTGCCGGTACAATCTGGTAATACCCAGATATTGCAAAAAATGAATCGTAGGCACGACAGAGATTTTTATTTGGAAACAGTAAAAAAGATACGACAAAAAAAACCAAATATTGCACTTGCTACAGATATTATTGTGGGGTTTTGCGGAGAAACTTCTGCGCAGTTTGAAGATACGGTGAGTTTGTATAAAGAGTGTGATTTTGATATTTCGTATAATGCGCAATATTCATCTAGATCGGGAACCTTGGCAACAAAAATTTTTAAAGATGATGTATCTCATAAAGAGAAAAAGCGGCGATGGTGGGTATTGCAAGAATTAATGGAAGATATTGTATTAGAAAAAAATCAACAATATCTTAATACAACAGTACAGGTTTTGGTAGAAAATGAAGAGGCTGGTTGGTGTACTGGGAATTCTAGTGAAATGAAATGCGTAAGATTTAAAGGAGATGCATCGCTAGTAGGAACAATCGTACCAGTTTCAATATACAAAGCGGGTATGTGGATGTTGTGGGGAAGAAAAGCATAAATGAATTATTTGTTATGGAAAAGAGTGAAAAAAAACAATCAGAAGAGCGACAAATGCAAAAGGCCGTGGTTATTGTTGGGCCAACAGCATCAGGAAAATCCTCTTGGGGTTTGGATTTGGCAAAAACCTATAATGGTGAAATAATTTCTGCAGATTCTAGACAAGTATACAAAAAAATGGATATTGGTACCGCAAAAGAAATTGGTGAGTGGCAATGGCACATGTCATGGAAAGGGTGGCGCCATGTATATATGGTAGATAATATTATGCATCATTTGGTAGATATTATTGATCCAGGAAAAAAATTTACGGTTGCGGAATTTAGAGATAAAGCTATTAAATATATTAAACTTGCACATAAAAATGATCGCACGCCATTTGTAGTTGGGGGAACTGGCTTGTATGTGTCATCTTTGGTAGATAATTTACACATTCCACGGATTGCGCCAAACAAAAAACTCCGAGATAGTTTAGAAGAAAAAACAGTCGAACAGTTAATGCAAGTCTTAGTATCTTTGGATCCGGTTGCGGCAAAAACAATTGACAAAAAAAATAAACGCCGTATTATTCGTGCGCTAGAAGTGTGTATTTTAAGTGCAGAACCATTTTCTGACCAAAGAAAAAAGGGTGGTCAAGTCTTTAATTTTTTACAAATTGGTATTCACACACCGCGAGATCTTTTGTATGATAGAATTAATAATCGTGTCGACAAAATGATTCAACGCGGACTTATTCAAGAAATAGAAAAATTATTGCGACAAAAATATAGTTGGGATTTGCCAAGTATGAGTGGTATTGGGTATAAGCAATTTTATGATTATTTTAGTGGAAATGGTACACTTGAGGAGGCGGTAAATATATTAAAACGCGATACCCGTCGTTTTGCCAAACGCCAATTATCTTGGTTTAAAAGAGACAAGCGAATTGTGTGGTGTCAATCGTACAAAGAAGCCAATGAGCGAGTCAAAGAATTTTTAGAAGTATGATATACTCAATATAGCGCATGATATTTTTACTATAATTATATGCCAGCAAATCTACCGCCAACACTACCATCGCAAAGACCATCAATACCAACGTCAGCCAGACCAGGCCGAGCGCAAAATTTGTCTGTTTCGGCTTTGCAACAAAAAAAAGACAGAGAAGCTGCACGTGTTTCTGTTGGGCAGGTGCGCAGAGAGCAATCTGAGAGAAGTGGTCAGCGTGTTACTTCTGTAGCACATTTAGGTGACAAAGAAAAAGAAGCAAGAACGTCTGTGTCAACAGGTGATCATGCAAAAAGATCGGTGTATGACGACACATATTATAGCGAAGAAGCCGATGAAAGTAGGTATCGTTATGCCAGAAGAATGATTCGTGAAAGAAAGAAAAAAGAGGAGGCCGAGGCTGCTGCAATAGCAAAAAAAGAGGCAGGGAAAAAAGGGTTATACATTGGTACGGGTATGTCTTTTACTAAAAAAGGAGTAAGTGGTTTCCACAAAAGGTTAAAACGTCATTTTTTTAAAGGAAGGCAAAAGTTTAAAAATCTTTCTAAAGAAGACAGGGCGTATTTTGAAAAATTGGTTGGTAGATATGCCGGAAGAAAAAAAACTGGGTCTCGTTTTACTTTTCGGGATAAGAAGAAAATGAAATTAGAGGTTATGCGTGCGTGGCGTGGTGGAAGAATTACCAAAGAAGACGCAAAAGATTTTACCGGAATGATTGATTCTTTTGAAAAATAATAGTCTATAAAATTATACAAAGCACCAGGGTTTGGTGCTTTTTGGGTTGAAAGAGCGGGGTATTTTTAGGATAGTAGACAGATGGTGGTGGGTTACAAGGTCTCTTTGGGTCCGAACTGTCTGTCGCCAGCGTCACCAAGGCCAGGAACAATAAAACCATGCGCATTGACTTGCTCGTCAATATCACCTACCAAAACAGAAACAGACTTGTAGTATTCATAAATATGAATAAGACCAGGGTTGCCAGCAAGCACACAAATTACATGAATGTTTTCCTGTTTCGCCCCTTGTTCGACTAGACGATCAATTGTGGCTTTTACAGTACCACCAGTTGCTACCACGACCTCTAGTATAAAAATCTTATAATCAGAGATATGATTAGGAATGTCGTAGTCATGTTCCGTTGGGATGAGTGTTTCCTCGTCCCGGGCCATATTAATAGACCCAACTTTAATTGACTGTTCTTCCGATAATTCTTTAAACGGGAGAGAGAATAATTCTTTAAACGGAACAGAGAATCCTGAAACGAGCCCTTTTCCAGCCCGAAGGACGGGAACAAGTAGTACGTCGTTAGGTATGCTTAAAAAAGTCCCTTGTGTTTGTTTAAGAGGTGTTTCAATGGTTAGGCAGCCAGATGGCAGTCTGGATATGGTATGTTGAGCCAACAGTCTGCCAGCAACACAAACATATTCTTTAAAATCTGACTGTCTTGTATTCCTGTTTCGTAGATGCGATATGATGTGTTGGAAGTACAGGTCTGATTTACCTACGACTGTTACGTTTGGGGGTATTACCTTTTGTTCTTCAGCCATAATATACCTTTCCGTAAAAACGGTAGTTGTAAAGAAACATGGCCCAGAATGGAGCCACACTGCGATTCATTGTATCCTATTCCTGTTTTTAAGTCAAGTAACGAGGGTTTTGGTGGTTCTATTTTTGTGTGGTATAATTATCTCGTTTGTGCTATTTTTAATAATTAAATAAGGAGGAGAGATGATACGAATGATTCAACCATCTGATTATACGTGCCAGGTTGGTATTATAATTTGCGGATTTGGTCCTATGTTTGCCTCAAAAACAACGTGGGCTATTTTACAAGCTAAGCGTGAAGTTTTGGTGGGCAAGGTTCTTGTATTTAAGCATCATTCAGATGTTCGCTACTCCTCCGAGGAGGTGCTTGTTACTCATGATGGGGAAAACATACAGTGTATTCCTGTTCAGTCCCATGAACAGATTAAGCAGATTGTAGAAGAAAATCCTGGGGTTACGGCGGTGATTATTGATGAATGCCAATTCTTCGATGTTGGACTTGTTGATGTTGTTGTTCGTTTTGCGGATAAGTTTGCTATACGTGTATACTGTGTTGGTCTTGACCTTACCTTTGAGCGTAAGCCTTGGCCAACCACACAAGCGCTTATGCCAGTAGCTGATGAGGTTCATAAGTTAAAAGCTATGTGCATGCAGTGTAAAAAACGGGACGCAATGTTTTCTAAGCGTGTTTCGGATGTGACTAAACTAAAACATGTTTCTGGTGCAGAAGATTATACCGCGGTTTGCCGCAACTGCTTTAATATGTAGATCTTTTTTATCAATCACGTTCATTCCAAGACCTGTCTCACAGCCAGGTCTTTTTCTTTTTAGGTGATTTGTGGTATATTTAAAAATAATAAATTACCATAATAAGGGGGATATGGCGAATATACGCGTTTTTGTAATACTCGTAATCTTTTTATGTTTAGGAGTTTTTTTTATTATTTTTTATAGCAATGCAGCAGAAGAGCGAATAGTAATTTCTGAAATCGGTGCATATGAAGGGCAAAAAAAAGAGTGGATTGAAATATATAATGCTGGAACCGAACCAGTAGATATTTCCAATTGGAAGTTTTGGGAAAATAATATTAATCATGGGCTTCATCTTGTGCTTGGTGAAACAGAGGTAATAGCACCAGACACATTTGCCATAATTACGCAAAATAGCGATGTGTTTCTAGAGAATTATCCAGATATGGGCGTACAAGTATTTGACAGTTCGTGGCAAAACTTAAATGAAGGTGGCGAAGAGATTGGATTAATAGATGAAGAGGGAAATGTGATCGAAACATTTATATATATTGCCGCACAAGACTTTTCTTTGCAAAGAAAAGATATGTATGTCAATGATTATTCGGCAAACAATTGGCAAGAACATCATAGTGGAAATTCTGTTGGCACACAAAATAAATTTATTCAGGAAAATAAAGAGCAGAAGCATAATGAAGAAGATCCACAAATACCAGAAGAAGAATTAGCGCAGAATGAAAATCAGGAAGATCAACTTTTAGCAGTAATAACTACTTCCGCCACGTCTACTTTTGTGCATACACCAATTATGTTTAGTGGGCAGTTTTCTACATCGACACAAAATGATATTGTGTCATATATGTGGCAATTTGGTGATGGTGCGACATTTGAAGGGGTTTCTACTTCTTACTCATATACCACAGTTGGATTATTTGTAGCAGAACTTGTTATTACAAACACACTTGGCAATATACATGTTGCAACCACAACAATAGACGTTTTGGCAAAACCAGAAGATGTGG
The DNA here is from genome assembly GCA_002716765.1 of Candidatus Magasanikiibacteriota bacterium. Classification (GTDB taxonomy): domain Bacteria; phylum Patescibacteriota; class Patescibacteriia; order Magasanikbacterales; family UBA922. The sequence goes on along the minus strand of PBBY01000009.1, from coordinate 6,077 downwards.
AAGTGCACCAAGAGGAGGTGTTTGATGTCGTTTCTTCAACACAATATATTGTTATAAATGAAATTGTAACCGATCCGGCAAGTGGGAATACAGAATGGATTGAATTATATAATACATCATCAACGGCAGTTCAACTTACTGGCTGGACACTTTTTGATGGGGTCGGGCAGATTACTACACCAACCTCAACTATTGCAGCAAATTCATTTTTTGTTATTGAACTATCTTCAGATAAACTAAATAATACCGGAGATATACTATTACTCAAAGAACCGAACGGCACCATTGTAGATGCTGTTTCTTATGGTAATTGGGATGATGGAAATACAAATGACAATGCAAAAAAACCAAAAAAAACAGAAGCACTTGCCAGAAGTGTAGATGGTCAAGATACCAAGAATAACAAAGAAGATTTTGTGCTTTCAACAACACAAACAAAAGGGTTGCCAAATATTATCACAGCACCAATTGTTATGCAAAAACCATCATCGCAAAACAATAGTGGTGGTGGTACAGCGCCGCCAGCTCCGCAAGTCGCAACACAGCGTTACGATAGTGGAAGTGTTGTTATAAACGAAATTGTGTCTGATCCAGCAGACGGATATACCGAATTTATAGAATTATTTAATACAACAAATAGAATTATTCCACTTAATGATTGGAGTGTGGAAGATGGAAGTGAAGCGACAACAAAAATAAGTGGTACTATTGCAGGAAAACAGTTTTTTGTTATAGAAAATCCAAAAGGTCATTTAAATAATGGTGGAGATAGTATTATATTGTATGATCCAACAGGAAAAGAAATAGATAGACTTACATATGGGTCTTGGGATGATGGAAATACTGCAAATAATGCACGTATTGCAAAAGATCCAAAAAGTTTGGCACGAAAAAAAGATGGTTTGGATTCGGATAATGACTATTATGACTTTTCTCCAACGCTTACCATTACAAAAAATGCTGCAAATATTATTACGCAATCTGTGCCAAAAAATAGTCAAAACATTGCACAAAAAACTACGAATAATATACCTACTTCTTCTGCGGTAACCGGTATACATATTACAGAATTATTTCCCAATCCAATTGGTAGTGATAGCGAAGAAGAATTTATAGAAATATATAACGCTAATGAAGAAACAGTAGATATAACAGGGTTTGTTTTGGGTGATAGTTCATCTCGAAGATATACTATTACAAATGGTGTGGTAGAACCAAAAAAGCATAAAACTTTTTTGCGAAGCGCAACACGCATTGCACTAAATAATACCGGCGGAGATACGGTAACACTTTATGATACAAATAATACGATTGTAGAAACAATAACATATACCGGAAAAGCACCAGAAGGGCAAAGTTATGCACGAGACACACACAGTTGGTATTGGACGAGCAGTGTTACACCGCACGCAGCAAATACAATTACAAAAGAAAATACGCCACCAAGTATTGTAATTGAGGCAGATTCAGAAGTACACATTGGTAAATTAGTATTGTTCGATGCTTCAGACTCAGCTGATTCAGATGGCGATACATTAAGTTTTATTTGGGAATTTGAAAACGGAAGGCGTGCGCGTGGCGAAATAGTAACACATAGTTTTGGAAAAGTTGGTCAAGAAACGGTAACACTTTTGGCAAGCGATGGTAATGTAACAACAACAGAAAAAATGATTATATTGGTGAATAATACACCAAAAAACATAATCACAGACCAAGCGGCTGATGGGGCTGAAGCATTAATTATTTCAGAAATTTTCCCCAACCCAAAAGGAGCTGATACAGCAGAATTTGTAGAAATATATAACCCTTCTGCGACGACTATTTCACTTGCTGGTATAAAAGTTGATGACGAGGTTGGTGGATCAAAAGGGTATGCGTTTCCTGTCACCGATACAATTGCGACACAATCATATAAGGTAATTAAAAAGGAAGAATCTGGTATTGCCTTTAATAACGGTAGTGATAGTGCACGGTTGCTTTTTGCTGATGGTAGTATTATTTCGGAAGTACGATATGACGATGTGGTAGAAGGCGCATCATTTGTGTATAATCAGGCCAAAAATATTTGGCAATGGACACAAACCAAAACACCAGGAGAAAAAAATAGCATAACAGAAATTTCAGAAAAGCAGAACAAAACAAATACCAATAACACAAAAAGACAAAAGCCAATTATTCCAACACCCTTAGAAGAAATAGCGCAAACAGATATTGGAGATAGAGTAAAAATCCAAGGTATAGTAGCTGTATTACCAGGTGTTCTTTCGTCTCAATACTTTTATATTGTTGGAAGTCCAGGAGTACAAATATATATGCATAAAAAAGATTTCCCTAGCATTTCTTTGGGGGATAAAATTGAAGTAATTGGGGAAGTTTCTGAAGCGTATGGTCAGACACGGGTAAAAGTGACACAAAAAGAAGATATTCAAATTATTAACCATCCTGGGATTCCACAAGCAGCTGTAATAGACATTGCACAGGTGTATGACAATTATACTGGTTGGTTGGTGCAAATAAGTGGCGAAATTACCGAAGTAAAATCATCACATTTGTATGTTGATGATGGTACCGAAGAAGTGAGGGTGTATATAAAGCGCGGTACTGGGATTAAAAAGCACTTGTTTCAGGTGGGGGATTTGGTAAATGTAACCGGGATAGTGGCAAAAACAAAAAATGGCCATCAGTTATTACCACGATCACAAAAGGATATACAAAAAACAGGAAGAGTCCAGGAGCATGTTGTGGTGCCAGACTCAATTACTGCACCAAAAAGGAGCGTAGAAGACGTGGAAAAATATTTAACAGCAACAATTGGAGGACTAAGCATGTTATTGTTTGTTTTAGTACTAAAAGTATATGGAAATACACTGTTACAGACTATTCGAAAAATGTATGCGTATCTATGTACAAAATTTTGGCAATAGAAAAGCACAGTCAGAGCTGTGCTTTGTGTTTTTGGGGTACAAAATATACGATGTACCTAATCAAAGAGCGAGTTTTTATCCTAACCCAAGACTTTTCAGCCAAGGACATGCTTGTCCCAAATGCTGTGACGTTAGAGACAGCAAACCGCCACCTAACGGGTCTACGGTTACATGAACAGGTGTTTCAAAACGAGGGATATCCTCAATATGGACCCTCGGGTCATCTATAATTTCGTCAGGAATTACTCTGTACGTTGGCTCATTCTCCTGTGAGGTATTATCGGTTGATGGCGAGGGGGTTGGTGCAGTATGCACGGTGTTAGGGTTTTGCTGAACCGACGCGGTTCTAGCAGGTGGATTTGGTTTCACGATTTCTCCTTTCTGTGAGAAAAAAACACTAGTACTTATTGTTTCATACCATTTCTAAATTGTCAATTTTTTTCTGTATATGGTATGATGAAAAGACTTTTATTTTATTCTTTGGTATACTAGTACTCTATGGAAAGTATTTTTACTCAAATTAGTATTTTACTTGGTTTAACATTTGTGGTGGCATTTATTATGCGATTGCTACGTCAGCCTCTTATGTCGGGATATCTTATCGCGGGAATAATTGCTGGTTCTTTTTTTGTACACTCTTTTCACCTAGAAACAGAAATGTACGACACTTTGGCTGAGTTTGGTGTGGTATTACTACTATTTGTTGTTGGGTTAAGCTTGCAGTTAACACATATTAAAAAAATAGGGAGGGTTTCACTTATTGTTGGACTTACGCAGGTGGTATTTACTGCTGTAATTAGTTTTTTCATCCTACAGTTTTTAGGCTTCTCCTTTCTTCAGGCATTGTATTTGGGTATCGCAACAACATTCTCAAGTACTATTATTATTGTAAAATTACTTTTTGATAAAAAAGATTCAGAGTCCGTGTACGGTAGGTATACACTTGGGATCATGATTGTGCAAGACCTGGTTGCTTTGGCTCTTATGATTGGATTAACAACCGTTGGAGGAGGGCAAGGTGCTTCACAAGTGGTAAGCGAATTTGTTATTAAAATAATCATGCTTATCGCTTTAGTCTATATTTTGGCACGGTGGGTGGTTCCAAAGATATTATCACATGTTGCTCAGTCCGGAGAATTTTTATTTGTTTTTACTATTGCCTGGTGTTTTGGTGTTGCGAGTTTGCTGCACTGGTTAGGGTTTTCGGTAGAAGTTGGGGCACTTATTGCAGGACTTGCGCTTGGATCTTCGCCATATCAACTAGAAATTAGTAGTAGAATTAAACCACTTCGCGACTTTTTTATTATCATGTTCTTTATTATTTTGGGAAGTAAGTTTAGTTTAGGTAATGTTGGAGATGTCTGGATTCCAGGAACCATTATATCACTATTTATTTTGCTCGGTAATCCATTAATTTTATACATCTCTTTTAGAAGTCTCAAATTTACTAGAAGAAATAGTTTTTTGGCCGGACTTACTGCTGCACAGGTAAGTGAGTTCGGATTTATTCTTCTTTTTACTGCAAGTCAACTTGGGATTATAGGAAATGCAGAGATTGAATTATTTACATTTGTTGCGTTAACAACTATTATTCTTTCGTCATATCTTATTACCTACAATAGTCAAATTTATACATTCTTATTACCATTTTTCGCCTTATTTGGTAAAGATAAATATTTGCAAAAGGAGTCAAAAGAAGAGGTGTACGATGTGCTTGTATTTGGGTATCATAGAATCGGGTGGAAAGTGTGCGAAGCACTTGCCGAAAAAAAAGTTTCCTATGCTGTTATTGATTTTAATCCAGTAGCACTTGCCAAACTTCACCGCAGAGGAATTCCAGCATTTTTTGGTGACGCGTCCGATGTGGAATTTTTAGAAACACTACCAATCTCCAAAGCTAAAATGGTAATATCTACATTACCAGCAGCAGATGACCAAAAAACATTATTCATTCACGTCCGTAAATTCTCTAAACGCATACTGTGTATTGGAAATCTATACCATGCAGAAAGCCTAGATGAATTATACAAATCAGGAGCAGATTATGTTATGATGCCGCATTTTCTTGGGGGAAACTGGATGGCAAATATACTAAAAGACAGGTCGTGGACAAAGAAAACATTTACCGACTTAAAAAAACAACAAAAAAGAGAAATGAGGCTTCGGTTTACTGCAGAAATGCATGATTAATACATGTTTATATGAAATTTCGTACACCCGGTCAACTAGAAAGTTATTTTAAAGAAGAAGAAGGTTTTGGGAATCCTAATGATAGAGAGGGGTGGTTTTCACTTAGTGATTATGCTGAAAAAATTAAAAAACTTCCTGCGAACATCGATGTAAGAGGTAATCCATATAAACTAGTCGAAGAAGGTAAAAAGCATATTCAATTATTAGAACGTTTCTGTAATGACTTATCGGATCAATTTAGAAACACCTTTTTTTCACTTATTGAAGAATACAAAGAAAGGAAGGAGATTCCTCAAAAGATTATTGATTTTCTTGAAAAAAAGAATCTCACTTTACCAAAGTTTACTATAGCTCACGGAAGGCATGCAAAAGAATTGCTAATAGATATTGAACTTTATGATGAAAGTGGCGAAAGTGAAGAGGGTGATGAATATGTTGATAATGATTTTGTTCTTGTTTTTCAGTTGCCAACACACCTGGCTCGTTTGTGGTGGAAAGGTGGTGCAAATGATTGGGGAGAGGGTGGTGTGGATATAAACGATACATTTATTGAGTGGGGATTTTTTTATAGAAAACTAATGCCCATTGTTTGGGAAAAGCTGGGTGAGTTTGAAAATGAGTATGGTATTGATTTTCGTCGTATAAATGACATTGGGCAACATGATCCAGAAAAATACTATTATGCGTGGTATACGGATGTTTGGGATAAAGATTATGACTATGACAAGTAGTGTGGTTGGGAAGGTATGAGAGTGTTTGTAATGGGTAAATAAAACAAAAAAACACCAAATAGTCATTCGGTGTTTTTCTTTGTCGGGCTGGTGGGACTTGAACCCACGGCCTCATGGTCCCAAACCAGGCGCTCTAGCCAACTGAGCTACAGCCCGATTGTGCCGAGGGGGAGAATTGAACTCCCGACACGAGGATTTTCAGTCCACTGCTCTACCACTGAGCTACCTCGGC
>PBBY01000008.1 GCA_002716765.1 Candidatus Magasanikiibacteriota bacterium | reverse complement strand
CGGGTAACAACACTAAGTGTTCGACATTGAGGACAATTTGTTGGGCTGCCATGTCGGTTGCACTAAAGAGGCTTACTAATATGCTCAGCACAGTAAAACTGCCGGTTGCGAGAAAGTTTACAATTACTTGAGGTTTTCCAAGTCGCCATACTTGTTTTATGTGCAGCATACTGTTTATCCTCCAGATCAAAAAACAGTTGAGTGTGTATTTTTTCTGAATATGTAACAATACACAAAGTTGTAATAGTGTGCCAATATTTGTTGCATAAGCAATACCATCAACACCGTACGTAAAATACACGATGAATATGTAATCAAAAATGGCATTACATATATTACCAAAAATGGCCGCAATCATAGGTGCTCGTGTATTTCCTCTTGCTTCAAAATTCTTTTCGCAAGCTGAAATAACAAATATAGCAGGATAGATAAGTACTCGTATGAAGTAGTACGCACTTGCTGCATTTGCTTGTGCAGGATTTTCTGAGAGGTAGTCAATTCCTTGCAAAATGCCAAAAATACTTACAAGTGTCATTAATATGCCGACTGTTAGAGCAATATAAATACTTGCTACGAAGTATTGGTTTGCTAAGCGAGTGTTTCCGTTTCCAATTGCATTGGCTATTGTTGTTTTTGTGCCACTCAGAAGACCGAAAACTGCTGATATTATGAGCCACAGCAAGGAGCATGCGAGTCCAGTGCCGGCCAACTCATTTTTTCCCAAGTATTTTCCAATAAAGAACGTGTCTATTGTACACATGAGTGCAAACGATAGTAGGGAGATTGCCGACGGCCAAGACAGTTGCCAAAGTCGTTTTGGGATATTTTTTTCCCAGTGTTCTGGATTGTTAAGATCAATTTTCTGCACGATTAGTTACTCCTTTGTGCAAAAGGTTGGTTGAGGCAACGGTATATAATGCACTACACGTTGCTATAAGGGATGTTATATACAATATATTATATACAATATCCAATACAGCAGGGTCGTGCTATCTGATACCGTCGGTAGTTTCTTTAGTAAGTTTCATAGTCGTTTCTTGCTAAATATCTGCGGAAATGTTTTCCGTAAAAAAACTATACACCCTCTAATTAATTTTGTCAAGTTTCTGTTAAACAGGTATTGACTTTTTTATCATTATTTGGTATTGTTTCTTTGTCTTTTGTTCTTAAAAATAGGAGCTTCTATGGAAGAAGATATTCGGGTGACACAACTACCTGCTGAGCTGTTTGACGATGAGCGTCGTATTGTAAGAAGAAGGGTGCTGAGAGGTTGTGTATCTTGGTTGCCAAGTATTTTATTGTTTGGTTTTTTGCTACTTGTTAGTGGGTGTGATCCGCTGATTTCAGTTGGTATCATGTTTATTATCATTATCCTTTTATCCTTAAGGGGGATGTTTATTTTACTTCAAGAGTTTGAGGCTATAAGAAATCTATATACCAACCCAGATTTGTTGGACAAGCTTAATATGGAGATCAATGCTCAGGTTGAGCAGGTGAGAAAGTCGCGACCTTCCTCAGAAAACCACAAGGACTAACTGTCCTTTAGTGAAAGAAAATTCTTTCACTTTTTTATTACAAAAAAAAGACCATATAATGGTCTTGTTAGTTATCTAGACTTCTTTTTGTGCTAGATTACCATGTTCCACGAGGTGAGTGGGGTGAGAATCTCTTTTGGGTCACCAGACTTAATCTCTTCCAGCGCAGCCTTTAATTTTTGTGTTATTGGTCCGGTAGAAGAGTTGTTGTATACACATTCTTTATCTTGGTGTACAATTCTACCTACAGGTACAATTCCTGTTGCTGTACCGGTACAAAAGCACTCATCAGCAGCAAAAACGTCAGAAACTTTTAACAGGCAAACCTCGGTTGGTATTCCAAGTACATCAGCTATCTCTAGGACACTTCTTCGTGTTATGCCAGGGAGTATTGTGCCGCCAAGAGGTGGGGTGTATAGTACGCCATCCTTAACGGCAAAAAAATTTGCCGCCCCACATTCTTCAATGTAGGTATTGTGACGAGCATCAAGATATAGTAACTCATCAAACCCTTCTTCCTTTGCTTTACAGACATGGTACATGCCTGCCGGATAGTTACAATTAGCTTTAACATTCCCCGTTCCACCAACCATGGCTCGATGGATGTTTTCTGGGATAAGTAATCGGATTGACTCAGCATTGTTAAAATATCTACGAACAGGTGATACATACACAATAAATGTATATGATGGTGCTGGACCAATGCCTAATTTCGGTCCGGAACCAAAAAGTAGCGGCCTAATATACAGTGAACCCTGACCAGCTGGTGGTAAAAAATCGATATTTTCCAACACAATTTCTTTTGTTGCGTTAATGAATTGATCTTCTGATACCTGTGGCATACACATGCGTGTTGCACCGCGTTGAAACCTTTCTGCATTCAGTCTTGGTCTAAAAAGCATAATTGAGTCATTTTTATCTCTTCTTGCTTTCATTCCTTCGAATATACCTTGGCCATAATTTAATACTGCTGATGATTCATGCAGCTTTAGATTATTTGATTGGGTTAGCTTGTACGGTTCCCATTGGTGACCATCGTGTTCTTGGGTGTAAGTAACACTTGTTGGTACGTAGGAGAAACCAAGCGAACTCCATGGAGGTATTTGAATAGTTTTTTTTGCCATTTCTAGACTCCTTTGTAAGAAATGTGATTGTTGACAGTATTGCCATACTTGTACGCTATCAAAAATATACTTTTTTGTCAACCTTTTATATTTTTTTAGGAATTTTTTGAAATTTGAGTTACATCGTTTTTTATTTTGTGATATACTTACAACAATATGAAAATAGCCATTATTGGAACACACTCAACCGGAAAAACTTCAATAATTCAGCAGCTTTCTTTAGTATTAAAAAATCGCGGAAAACGCGTTTTTGTTGTTACTGAAGTAGCCAGACGTGTACCAGGAAATATTAATGAAAACGCCGGACTTGCAACACAATTGTGGATTCAAGAAAAACAAAAAAAAATTGAAGCTACACCAATAGGTGTAAATAGTGTTATGCTTTGTGATCGCTCAATTATAGATAATTTTGCATATTTAGAGCGAGTTGCTGGGTCTGCAGATATTTCTGGTATAGAAAAAGACGCGGTAAAGCATATACAAACCTATGACTTTATTTTTAAAACAAAAAAACTAGATGTTTCTGCTGTTGCTGATGGTGTGCGAAGTGTTACTGATTCATTTCGAGATAATATAGAAGAGCGGATTGTTTATTTATTACAGAAACACGCTATTGACTACAACATACTTCCCGGAACACTCGATGCGATGCATATAGTTTCACATATAGAACATATTATTGCACCAAAGCTATACTCTTTGCAGTTTGTTGCTACACCAACAGCATAGGACACTATTTTTTTATCAGTTGTAACGCTTTTTTTAGTACTTGCGCGGTAGTCTTATTTGGAGAAAACACTTCTTTTATATAGGCTGTTGCTTCTTGTTTTGTGTACCCAAGCGCAATCAGTCCGTCTACCGCCTCTAAAAATACTGATTCTTCATTTTTAGATAATGGTGTCGTGTTTGTTGTTTTTTGTATTTTATTATGCAATTCCATTACTAATCTTTCGGCAGTTTTTTTACCCATTCCTTGAACTGCACAAAGATATGCTGCGTCTTTTCTAGCAATTGCATTTTGAATTTCTGTAATTGAGCCAAGGCCTAAAATATGCATAGCACTTTTTGGTCCAACAGATTTTACTCGTAATAAGAGGGTAAAGAAGTCTTTTTCGGCTTGTGTGGCAAAACCATATAAATCTAATGCTTTTTCCGATACTTTTAAATAGGTAAAAAGTGCTATTTTTTGGTTTAATGTGTATTGTTCTAAAACCACCTTTGAAACACAGATCGTATACCCAACACCACTGCTTGTAAGCAGTGTAATATTTTGAGAAGTTATGGCAACAATTTTTCCTTCCAAAAGAGCAATCATATAATGTGATTATGCGTTGTTTTTAAGATAGGAGATAATGGTTTGCACACCGAAACCATTTGCACCACCACGAATCCAAGATTTCCCTTTTTCTCCATAACTAGAGCATGATAAATCAATATGCGTCCACGGGTAATCGGTAAAATATTCCAAAAATGCTGCTGCAGTGCTTGCGCCGGCATACCTTGCGCCACCAACACCACCAATATTTTTTAAATCAGCCACTTCACATTTCATTGCTTCGCTATATTCTTCGCCAAGTGGTAGTCGCCAGAGTTTTTCCCCGGTTTTTTCGGCTGCTTTTTGCAATGCAATCGCAGTGTTGTCGTCCTTTGTAAATAGCCCAGAACGTTCATTGCCAAGCGCAACAACACATGCGCCGGTGAGTGTAGCAAAATCAACCACGTGTTTTGGTTTATATTGACTTGCGTAACTAAGTGCATCTGCCAAAATAAGCCGTCCTTCTGCGTCAGTATTTTGAATAAGAACAGTTTTTCCGTTCATCGCACGTAAAATGTCGTCTGGTCTGTAGGAACTCCCACTTGGCATGTTTTCGCATGTTGGTACAAGTCCTACAATGTTTTGTTTTAGGCCAAGTGCTGCGGCGGCGCGTAGTATACCAAGAACGGTTGCGGCACCAAGCATGTCAAACTTCATGTCACGAATATAAGGGTCTGGTTTTAGTGATAGTCCACCAGAATCAAAAGTAATACCTTTTCCAACAAAAACCATTGGTCTCTCTTCCTGTTTTCCGTGTAGATATTCTATAATAATAAATTTTGGCTGAAGAATAGATCCTTGAGATACACCAAGTAAACACCCCATACCAAGTTCTTTTATTTTCTCTTTCTCAAGTACGTTTACAGTAAGTGTGGTATATTCTTTTCCTAAGTCTTTTGCGGCGTTTGCAAGAGATTCTGGTGTCATTTCACTTGGTGGTGTATTACCTAAATGGCGGGCAAAATTTACTGATTCTGCAATGTGTATTCCAGAAGCTAAACCGGCTTCCCATGCATCGGTTTTGCTTGAGTCTAAATACCAAAAGATGGTGTCTATTGTTGTAGTTCTATCACCTTCTTCTTTGTGTTGGTCAAAACTATATGCAGCGGTATGTGCTGCAATAACACCTTCTTGGGCGGTGTTTTCAATACCAAAAAGATCAATTATATACTGTGGTATAACAAGTTTGATTTTTTTACACTTCTTATTTTGTGCTGCAATTGTTGCAGAGCCAACCACTTTTTTCCATTTTTCAATAGTACAGTCTTCTTTTTTTCCTAGCCCAATAAGCAATGTTCTAGGAGATACATCATGTTGATTGTATACAAAGGATTGTTGGAGATGTTTTCCTTCAAAATCTTTTGATGCAAAAAGAGACACAACGTTTTCGTGTATTTTTTCACTCATTACGGATACTTGTGGCGCAAGTTGTTCTTCTTCAAAAATAGGAATAATAGTACAATCGGTATGTGTGGTTTCGGAAACAATTTTGTGCTTTGGCATAGAAATAATATAATCTTAGATTAGTGATTGTATTGTATAGTAAAGCATTCTCCTGGTCAATATAAAGAACTTTAACTAACTCTAGAAAATAAAAAACTCGCAGCTACATATGCGAGTTTTTTCGTGATTTACAAAATTGTGATTCCGGCAACAGTGTCGTCTGGTTTTTTAAAGCGCATAATTCGCACACCTTGTGTTGCACGACCTAAGGTAGATATCTTTTTTAGCGGCGTTCTAATGACTTGTCCATTTTTAGATATAATAAGAAGGTCGCCTTCCTCGGTATTGTTAATAATCCTTGCATTCATAATATTTCCGGTTTTTTTTGTGACATTCATGGTTTTTATTCCCCCACCACCACGACCTTGTACTTTGTATTCTTGTACAGACGTACGTTTCCCAAGACCGTTTTCAGAAACCACTAAGATTTCTATTACTTTTTTCTTTGCAAGTCCTGGAGAAATAATACCCATTCCAACAATATTATCTTCTGATTTTAGGCGAATACCACGTACACCAGCTGCGGTTCGGCCCATACTCCGTACACCAGATTCTTTGAATCGAATAGCTTGACCAAGTGAAGATACCAACATAATGTCGTCTTTTCCGGTAGATGGTCTGACCCATTCTAACATGTCTTCTGATTTAATCTTTAGTGCGATTAATCCAGAGCGGCGAACATTTGAAAAATTGGTAATTTTAGTTTTTTTAATAATTCCTTTCTTTGTTACCATAACCAAAAACTCATACTTATTCATGTCGTCCATAGAAAGTATGGCGGCTACCTTTTCGTTTGGTGCAAGTTGTAAAAAGTTTACCAATGCTTGACCTTTTGCGGTTCGTGATGATTCTGGTACTTCGTATGCTCGTAATTGAAATACTCTTCCACGGGTGGTAAAAAAGAGGAGATTGTCATGTGTATTTGTTGTACGTAAATGTTCCACCACGTCAGTTTCTTTTGTGGTAAGCCCAACCACGCCTTTCCCGCCACGACTTTGGGTTTTAAATGTGTCGATTGGCATGCGTTTTATGTAACCATCACGTGTTGCCATAATGATGGTTGGTTCATTTGGAATAAGATCTTCGATAGAAAACTCTTTTATACCATGTGAAATAACTTTTGTTCTTCTGTCGTCGGCAAACTGGTCTTTTAATGCAATAATATCTTTTTTTACTATACCTAATATCTTCTTTTCACTTTTTAGTAATGCTTCTAATTCTGCAATGAGCACCTTTTTTTCTTTTAGCTCATCTTCTGTCTTTTTTCTTTCCAAATTAGCTAGCTGTTGCAAGCGCATGTCCAAAATTGCAATAGTTTGCTTTTCTGAAAAAGAAAACTTTTTCATTAAATTTGCCTTTGCCTCTTCTTTGTCTTTAGATTTTCTGATGATATTAATAATGAGATCTATTTTATCGAGTGCTTTTTTTAACCCTTCTAAAATATGTGCACGTTCTTTTGCTTTGTGTAAATCAAATTCTGTCTTTCTTCTAATAACAACCTGCCTATGTTTGATATATTCTTCTAATACTGTTTTTAGGTTGAGTAGGCGTGGCTGAATACCATCGACAAGTGCAATCATGTTTACATGAAATGTAGTTTGTAATTCTGTAAGTTTGAATAATCGATTTAAGGTCTTTTTTGGATAGGCATCTTTTTTTAATTCAACCACAATGCGTACACCATTTTTATTTGATTCATCACGAAGATCTTTTATGCCGTCTATCTTTTTTTCTTGCACGAGTCGTGCAATTTTCTCGAGTAGGTTTGCTTTGTTTACTTGGTATGGGACTTCGTGAACAATAATTCTAAATTGCCCTTGTTTATTTTCTGTAATTTCTGTTTTTGCCCGTATTACAATACCACCACGACCGGTTGCATAAGCCGTAGCAATGTCCTTTTTGTTATAAATGATACCGCCGGTTGGAAAATCTGGACCTTTTACATATTCTATTAATTCCTCTACTGTGGTTTTTGGGTTGTCTATTATTTGTGTAATTGCATCAGCTAATTCACCTAAATTATGTGGCGGGATATTGGTGGCCATTCCAACAGCAATCCCCATACTACCGTTTAACAACAAATTTGGGAGTTTACTTGGAAGAACTCGAGGTTCTTTAGTAGACCCATCGTAGTTTGCTCCAAAATCTACTGTATTTTTTTCTATATCAAATAACATTTCTTCGGCCAATGCTTGCAGTTTTGCTTCGGTATACCTCATTGCCGCAGCGCTATCGCCATCCATGGAACCAAAGTTTCCCTGACCTTTTACCAATGGGTTTCGTAAAGAAAAGTCTTGAGCCATACGAACCAAAGAGTCATAAATTGATGCATCGCCGTGCGGGTGGTATTTTGCCATAACGTCTCCAACAACGTGGGCAGATTTCCTAAAACGTGCCGTATGTTTTAATCCTAATTTCCACATGGAGTATAAAACTCTTCGGTGAACCGGTTTTAACCCATCACGAACATCGGGGAGTGCACGAGCAACAATAACACTCATGGCATAATCAAGATATGAGGTTTTCATTTCTTCGACCAAATGAATTGGGACAATGGTTCCGGTTTGTTTTTCTTCGGGCTTATTCTTGTTTGACATAGTAATAAATCATAAATACATAATACGGAACACGTAACATAAGTGCTACGTGTTTCAGATTATATATGTATAAAGAAATGACACAATAATTTTACTGTTTTGGTGTACTGGTTGTATGCACTAAAAGTTCTTCCTGAGTAGAATCTTTTGCTTTTGGAAATGTGTCAGTTTGCTCTGGTGTTGAACTGGTAATTGCTGTTGAGCTACTTGTGTGGATTGCATCAAAAAGTTTTTCGGCAAATCGTGTAACAAAACCAGTCGTGTCTTGTTCTTCTGCTTTTGTTTCTTCTGTTGTGGTTGTCTCTTTTTCTTTCTTTTCTTCCTCTTGAATGTCTTCTTGTTTTTTGTCATCTTCATTAATCGACGCTAAGACGGTGGCAAAATCTTTCTTGGCGTTTTCTAGTAACACTTCATCCGATCCTTTTACGTGAGTTATGGTGTAGACGGTGCTTTTAATAGTTATTCCCCATAGCGCAATAATAATTACCATAAATACAGATACAGAAATCCACATAACTCTTTTCTTTTTTTGAATAACTACATAAGAGTCAGATTTTGGGGTTTTTGGTTTTTGTGCTGGCGGCCTTGATTGTGGTGGTTGTTTTGGTGGGGCGGTATGTTCAATATGTTCAATAATAAGGCTTGGGATTTGTTCCGCAGCATCTTTTATTGATTGTCTGGTTTTTTTTGATACTGATTTTTTCTTTGCCACTTTCTTTGCCACTTTCTTTGGTGCCTTTTTTGTTGCTTTTTTTGCGGTACTTTTTTTTGCCTGTTTCTTTGGTTTCTTTTCTTTATCGTTTTTGGATTGTGACTTTTTTGCAGGCATACAAAATGTATATACTAAATAGGCGTATTATTCTTTGGTAATCACAATCAGCTGCATTTCCTCTTGTGGTAAATCTTTTTTCTTTATTATTACCTTGTTTGCTTCTTTTTTTGGTTCGATCCCTATTTCCTTAATGAAGGTGGTAATAGGTGCTGCACTTGGGCTATTGTCAGATTTATATGCCATTGGAATAACAATGCGTGGTTCTATGGTTTGAATTGATTTTACCACTTTTTCTGGTGGGTTTTCTTTTTCATCTCCTACAGAAATACAGAGAATATCTACACCAGACAATACATTGAGTTGTTCGTCAGTAAGTAGGCCGTTTTGTGATCCGGTATGACCAATACTCATTCCTTCGCTATCTAAGCGAAGAACAGTTTGATGCTCTTTTTTTCCTTGAACCGCGGTAATGAGTACACCTTTTACTTCACATTCCCCAACAGTACTTAGGGTAAAAGGGTTTCCAGAGATGGTAATTGAGTCTTTTTCACCGTGTGTGTATAGTGCAATATCTGCACTAAGACTTCTGGGAAATGTTCCATTTTCTGGTTTGTATGGGTCTATAACAACGGAAATATCTTCTGTTTCGGATTTTGTTTGCAATTTGATTGCAGTCGAGCCAAGCCAAGAAATGTGCATAATAAGGTCTTAAATTCGTAAATCGAGAGTAAAAACAGCACAAATTGGCTGTTTGGTACCAATAGTATAGTATATTTCGTGCGGTTACGCAAGGTTGGGCGACATCTATATGTAATGCAATTTTGGTAAAATCACCTATTTTTACCCACAAATAGCATATTGCAATAACAAGCCTCTTGTGGTATAGTATTTTTGATTATATTTTTATTCACTATCACCCACTCATTGGTGGTACGCTCATAACTATCTTGTTATGGGTTAATTACGTATAAAACAACTGTTTTATACTATAAATTATGTCAACAAAAACAACACAAGAGGATTTTGCGACATTGCTGCAAGACTATTTTACTAAATTACCAGAAGTGGGAACCATGGTAAGCGGCGAAGTGGTGTCGGTAGACAATGGTGCGGTCCGAATAGATCTGGGCGGTTTAATTACCGGTATTGTTCGCGGAAGGGAATTGTATGCCGAATCACAAGAATATGCGCATTTAAAACCAGGAGACAAGGTAGAGGCAACTGTAATCGAGCAAGAAAATGAGTCTGGAGAAACAGAACTTTCTTTTCGAGTTGCTGGACATCAACGTACTTGGGATAGACTAAAAGATCTTATTAAAACAGGGGTAACCGTTGATGCAAAGGTAGTAAAAGCAAATAAAGGAGGATTAATGGTAATGGTAGAAGGTGTGCCAGGATTTATTCCGGTGTCACAACTTGCTCCAGAAAATTATCCACGTGTTCCAGGTGGAGACAAAAATAGAATTCTAGAACAATTAGAAAAATTGGTCAATAGGACATTGCAAGTAAAAGTACTTGATGCAAACCAAAAAGATGAAAAGCTGATTGTTTCAGAAAAAGCCGTATGGGAAGATGCTCAAAAAGCAGTGCTTGATGAGTACAAAATTGGAGACATTGTTGAGGGTGAAATTAGTGCTATTACGTCATTTGGTGCATTCCTTAAATTTGGCCAAAACTTAGAAGGGCTCATTCATATTTCCGAAATTGTTTGGCAAAGAATTGACCATCCAAAAGACGTGCTAAAGATTGGGGACAAGGTAAAAGCACAAATTATTGATTTAAATAAATCAAAAATCTATCTTTCTATGAAGCGACTAATGGATGACCCATGGAAAGTGGTAAAAAATACATACAAAGAGCGTCAAATTGTGGACTGTATTATTCATAAAATAGAACCATTTGGATTAATGGTTAAACTTGATGACGATATCCACGGACTGGCTCATATATCTGAACTTTCCAACAAACCGATTTATGATGTAAAAGAATTACACGAATTGTTTGCGGTAGGAGAAACTAGAAAGTTTGAGATTATGACAATTGTGCCATCAGAACACCGACTTGGCCTACGGCTTGCTGGAATAAAACGAGAAGAACCAAAAAAAGGAAAAAAAGAAGATGCTGCAGAACAGATGAAAGGTGAAAAAAAGAAAGAAGCACAAGAAGAAAAGAGTGAAGAATAAGAAATAAAGAAAAAAGAGCCACAAGTTGTGGTTCTTTTTTTGTATACAGACAACTATTCTGTGTGGATTACCAGGCTTATCTACTAATCTGTAAATGCACGGAACACTTTTTTCTGCTCCTCGGTCCAGGATTGCCTATACTGTTTGATTGCTATTTTCGTGTCAGGTGAGTCTGTGTAGTATAGAGTGATATGGTTTTTCAACCAGTGTTTTTTGGTTGTTGGGTGTTCGTGTAGTATTTTTGTAATTTTTTCTACGACATCTTTAAATTCTTCTGCTGTATTGGTGTGTATATAAAGACTTTCTGCTCGCATAAGATGTAATTCTGTAAGGTCTTTGGCATGTTTTAATTCTATGGTAATGTTTCTTGCTCTGTATACTCCTTTTTCACTTTCCCCGTAGTCTGGTAGAGTGTATATTTTATTTTCTACACTTCCACCACCTTGTAACAATTCCTCTGAAGAGGGTTCTTCCTTTTTGTTTGACCTGTCTTTCACTACTGTAATGCTATCAGCCTCATAATTTGCCATAAGTACGTCGGTTTGTTCCTCGTTGTTTAAACTACCTAATAAATTAATTGATCCAACTCTAAGCGTACTCACTATATCTGCTATTTTTTTCGTGTCGGAATTTTTTGGTGTAGAAAAGTAAACCTCTTCTGTGTCAGTAAAATTTTCTGTAAGATGTTCTATGGCACGCAACATTTTACTGTTTAGGTTAAAAGTTGGCCGCTTCGTTGGTAGTATCTTTTTGTTTGCTCGCAGTGCCTGGGGATCTTCTGTCTGTTGCTCTGGCCTTACAATATTCTCTTCTGCATGATTAAGTAATATGCTCATTGTTGCGGGGTGTTGGATTGTGCCAATCGAGAGGCCTTGTGATATTTTATTAAATCGTGGGTCATTATTTAATATTGGGTAATATCGTAAAAATTCAGCTTCTGTCATTGCGACACCACCTTCATGCGTAAGTTTTGCAAGAATTTCCGGTGGGGTTTTTGCGGGCTCATCAGATAGATGAAAAATTTGTTCAACAAGCGGGTTAGTAATACCAGAGTTTAAATATTTTCTTGCTAAACTCATTACATTTTTTAGACGCTCTCCTGATCTATCATCGGCCATCCGCACCTTTCTTAAGAACGTTATAGAAGCCGCTTCATCCATTTTTTCTGTTGGAGGAAACACCTCTAAGACATGCTTATCTGGGAGTTTTAGTACATTAAGAGCCTTACCGGGCTGTTGTGAGTAGAGTTGTAAAATTTCCATAAATTGTGGGTGTGTCGTACCAATTACCTGTCCATTAAGCCCATACACAATACCTTGGTTCTCTATGCTTGCTATCATGCTAAGTTCAACTTCTATCCTTTCATTATTTGGTAGGTAGAAATACTCACCAGATCCTAAAATTTGCCCCTCATTAGCCGCCCTCATTCTTTGTGAACTTTCTTTTGTTCGTTTGTTTATACTTTTTCCATTAATTGAAAATGATTCACGATCCATTCTATTTTCTGTGTGTTTAAATTGGGACACCCCTTCTGGTAAAGGGGCTTGTTTTGACAAAGATGGGTTCAAAAAAGAATCTATAGTTTGCTCTGATATACTTGTTGTTAGGTTTGATTGTTCTACTCGTTCGTAGTCTGAGTCTAAAGAAAAATGATGTTTGTTCCCTTCTTTATCTGTAAGTTGACCTTTTACAGACAAGTGCAACATTGATTGGTTGTCTGAAAATATAGTTCTTTCTAAACTAAATTCAGTGCGTATATTTGACCAACTATTTTGTAGTAAAATTAGAGCAGCAGTTTGTGCCCGTGCCTCACATTCTCCTTGGCCAGAAACAATCGCATATATTGGGTTTGATTGGCTTATGTCATAATTTTTTACTGGAGTCTTTTCAATGTCTTTAAAGGAAAATGTTTTTAGTTTTATTATAGCCTCAGTAAATAGGTTTTTCGGATGTGGCGTATGATCTATACCATCTTTTTGAAACTGATTGTAGTCTTTTATTAGGTTTGCATAGCTTTGCGAAAGGAGTGCTATTTTTGCATATACGTCTTTCTCTCTTTTTGGGGCATTGTCAATATCTATTTTTCTCATTGCGTCTTTTAGGGATTTGACATTTGCAATATCAGTAAACCCTTCTTTTGTCAATTTTTGCAAAATAGCATTATCGTATTCATCAAAACCAAAGTGTTCTTTTGGTGTTAGACTAAAACTTTCGGGTTTTTCTTTGTCTGCTTCTCCATCTAAAATACGTTTTACACTATAAAACTGTCTCTCTTTTTGATCTTCTGTTACGTGCTCCAGGATCTTTTTTGCTTGAGCTAATCCAACTTTTTCTACAACCATTAGCAAGTTTGATGGTGTAAACTTCGGCACTATCTTTTGTAGTTCTTTATCTGAAAAGGTACTAAATAATTGTTGTACTTCTTGTGGAGTGCCTTTTACTTTTTCTTCAATACTATTAAATAGATCTCGTGCTTCTTTTCTTTTTTTAATAAACTTTTCATCAACTTTCTGCTTTTTAAACCTTCCTTCCTTTTTGTCTTTTTCGATTAGTTTCTTTACTTCATCTGGGATTGCAAAGAGTGTCTTTGCCTCCTTTTCATTAAGCATTCTTTCTGTGTCAGTGGTAGTGCTTCCAAGGTCTGTAGAAGAGTTGTCGAAATGGCGCACATTTTCTTCATGAGTGTCATCTGTGTTTGGTTCTGATGTGTCTTGTTCTGGTTTGTTAACTGTTACAAATTTGTGAACCGTGTCGGTTGAAAATTCTATTGGATGCATTGCTGTATTATCTTTTTCTCCAGACAAGAGTGCCATATGCAAAAGAACAGAAAATAGAGTAGAATTGTATATATTAACTTTTTCAAGAAACCCCCCTTTTTTTGCTAAAATACCCGCACTAATTAGGCTATATATGTTTTCTGATTGTATGTATTCTAACAACAGTTTTTTATCTTTGTTGCTAAAATTAACATATTCTTTTTTTGCTTCTAATTGAGGATTATTGGAAAGGAGGCTTTCCCAAAAATTTGCCATTTCCGTATCTAACACCTCTTGTTTTTCTTCTTGTGTAATCTCCTTTTTTTCTTTCCTAAGGCTTGTGAATACAGATGTAATGTTTTCAACTTCTCTTTGTAACTCTTCTGCGCGTATTTGTAACTTTTCCGGTTTATTTCTTAGCGTTTTAAAAACGCGAAAAAGACCATGTGCTTGTTTTAGTGTGTTAATTTTTTTATGTATATGGTCTAATTCCTCGAGAGTTGGTCTTAGGGCTTCCTGAAGATTTGTGTCTATTTCTTGTGTAGAAGGGGTAAGTAGGTCCGCAAGGTTTCGTTCTTGTGGTTCTGACATAAATAGGGTGTAATATATTATTGTTTTTTATTGCACCACTCTTAACCTTCCCAATCATTTTCTATTTCCATTATTCTTTTTTCTTTAGGGGAGAGAGAGGTTTCTGAGAATAGCTTTTTTGCTATTTCTTTTGTCTGTGAAATAACCGCTGCATTTATTCCTTGTAAGCCGTGTATAAACCGGTTGTCATGACTCATTACATCATTGTGAACTATTTCATGAAGGAAGGTTCCAAGCAGTTCTTTTTTATCTGTTAGTGCGAATAATTCCCTGTGTAATCCGATTGCTTTTTGACCTATATTTATTCCTTTACTCCCTGTTCCTTCGTATATAAATAACTCATTTGGTATAGCAACTCCCGTAACCAGGTGCACATACTCTCTTAAATTATGCAACTTCTTTAGTTCTTTTTCTGTAGGTTCTGTAACGAGCTTAAATTCGTCTACGTGATCTTCTTTTGGTGCGGTGCGATTTATTATTTCTTTTAGCACATCATTTACTTGGTTCATCTGTTCTTCCGCGGCAGATTTTGACCCTTCTATCTTAAGGCTAGGTATTTGTGCCTGATTATTTTCTACAATTATGGTAGCAATACTTGCTCCAGTAACATAACCTGCCCTTTCAGCAGCCTGACCATAAGACAAGTTTCCTCTATTTTTTAAATATATATTAACAGGGTTTTGTGTGGGACTTTCGGCTGCTCCTTCAGCTTCCTGGACAAGTTTATTTAGCTCTTCGACAACCTGGACTATTCCTGGCAGACTTCTTGCAAGTTCTTGTGTTTGGCGCTGATCATCTTCTGTTAATTCTCTTTTAATTACTGTAACTTCTCCGCCTATTTGGCCTACAACCTCCGTTGGTTGAAAAACGGGTATTTGGGCAAGCTTTTCTCTGAGTTTTTTCTCTTCATCGCTAAGTTCTGCTTTTGACTGCACCTTGTCTTGAAGATTTGCTATGTCTTTGGATACCCGCTTTTCTTCTTCACTTAAAGGTTCTCCTCTTTTTCCTTTCTCTATAATCCCTCTAAGTTCTTCCTCGGTATACGTATTTGTTGGTTTTTCTTCTTTTGGTAGAGGTTCTTCTTCAGTAACCTCTTTTTTTACTTCTTCTTTTGGTACCACTTGCACTTTTTCTGTTTTTTTCCCTGGAATTTCTTCGGGCCGGTCTTCTTTATGTATTGATTGTCTTAATTGTTTGGATACTGAGGGGTCGGTTAATGTGAATGCGATATACGATCCTTCATCTGGACATTCGTTATTTTTTATTATAAGTTGTACCTCTTCGTCAATAGAGGTTTCTGAAGAAAACGTGGTAAGCTGCTTGTTAAGTAATGTATACACTTCACTGAAAAAATTCTTAGATAAACCTGTATGCGCAATATCTCTTAATTGTTGTAAAAGGATTTCTTCATCTTTCTTTCCAAGAAAAGGTTTGGACAGCATTTTTTTTGGTATTTCGGTGTTGAGATTAAGTGTAAAAGTGTTTTCTTTGCGTGGGTCTACTTGTATTTCTTCTGTAAATTCTCTTAGATTTTCTTGTACTTTTTCTAAAAAATCAGCACCATCATTACATGCAATTTCGGTATGTTGTACAAGCATGCCATGTTCTTTTGCCGCTTTTTCTGTTGCTCTTGTGGCACTATACTTGTTACCAAAATTCGTACGAGCTTTTTCAGTGTGGCTAATCTTACTACTTGCTTTTTCCATTCCAATGTTTCCAAAATATGAAGGACAGAGGATATAACCCTCTTCTTTAAGTTTTGTTATCTTTTCTGGGGAAAGTTGTCTGTCGAGACATAAATACTTTCCTGGAAAAAGTGTTGAAAAATCAGAGTTTTTATATTCAGAGTCTGAGCTTCGTTGTATTTTTTTTACTATATTTTCAATAATTACAAAACAGCCTTTTTTATTTGGTGAAAATTTACCTTCTTTATCTGGTAAAGAAGTCCAAATTTGTTCTGAGTGGCGAAGTTGTGCAATTAACTCATCTGTTGTCATTGATTTAATTAGCGTTTCAGAGTAGTTCGATAACATGTACGGTTCTGTTGGTGGTCGGTCAATACTCATGTCATAGTTAATGTTGTTTAGTTGTATGGTCATCAATTCCGGTCCTTTCCAGTAGTTAATACCTGACTCTCCCTTTTCTTTAAAGTTCATTACTTGGCCATTTATAAACAATCTGCTTTCTGGCAGATCCTCGCCCTCCTGTGGTGGAGTGAGCCATTTTATTGCACCATACTCATTAGAAAAATCAGGGTTTTCTAAGAATTCATTTTCTTTTGAAACACCTAATTCTTGAGCACGTTGTAAACTGCTAATAATTTTAGGATTATCTGTTTCTATAATATAAGAACAGTTACCAGAATTCTCCGATTTTTTTAGCTCTGCGACAAGCCAATCACTTTCAATCTGTTGATAATTCGAGCCATCCATTTCAGTATTTATTTCATCTGCTTTTGCTATAAGGTAGTTTACGGACCAATTTTCACCAAGGACATCAAATCTTGGTACGTTATAATCTCTTAAATATCTTAAAACAGTTTGCTTGAGTCCAATACCGTTTCCTCCAGCAGACTTGTGACCCCCTTCTTTTTTTGAGGCAAAAGACGCTAAAGCCGTTGGTCTTTCAAATACCCAATTTCCTGTAATGGTGAACCTTGTCATGTTGGTATCCTCGTCAATTATTTCTTCTGTAAAAACTACCCCATCTAATGTTCCTGGATTTTGCTTGTTTGCATCAACGAAATTTTGAATAATCTCTCGCGCAAGCCAGTCGGTACCATAAGCTTCTTTTGATATGTTAATAAACTCATCCTGACATATAACAGATACATCCTTTTGAAAAAGGTGTTTCATATAATCTCGTACTAGATTATCTTCAAAATTAATCGGATCAATGGATTCAAGAAAATCTTCGGATTCCTTTAAGCTGGTGTCGATGGGAGCTTCTTCTGTTTTTGTTTCTGAGAGAGCTTTTATACGCTCTTGTATTGTATTGCATTTTTTTTCCAGCGCTTCAGCTTGTTGTGCTAGCTTTTCTGGAGCATTAAATAGTCTTTTAAAAAAACCAAAAAGACCGCTTGCCTGGTTGAGTGTTTCAATGCGAAGAGTTAATTGCTCTAATTGAGTTTCTTTTAAACTGAGTAGTTCTGCAAGATTTCTTTCTTGTGGTTGTGGAATATTTTGTTCCTGCATATGTGAAAATTATGCACCTTCTTTGATGCTTGTACCAATACCAAGTCGTAAAGCCTCTTGTTTGAACTTTCTATATTCTTCTGGTGGAAGTTCTTTTTTTACTTCTACCATCCAGTCTGTGAATTTTTTAAGAAACTCTTGATATTCTGCATTAATATCATTAAGCTCTTTGTGAAAATCTGACGCATTGGTATTATTCATAATAACAGCATAAAAATAAACGAATATATATAGTATAGCATAAAATTAAACACTTTTCTGTATATTTTGGTTATAATACTGATAGAGTGTTGCTAGGATTAGTTTGTTTGCTGTAATTCATACTTATAACGTATGATAAATCTACAAAATAAAGAACATGTGGTATAAGTGGTCTATAAATATCATTATTGACAATCCTAGTATTTTTATGTATACTATGCAGACTATACGCAGTAGTTCATCACAGAAAAAAGTGGTATACTATGCCTGTTTTTAGCTAACCATACTTATGAAAAAATTATTACAAAGTTACGGATTGATTATTGTTGCGCTTATTCTTATTGCTGTTACCTTTAACTCCTTCAATGGTAAAAAAGAAAAACCAGAAGACGTTGGGTTAAATACGTTAGTAAGGTATGTTCAGGAAGAAAAAGTAGAAAAAGTATCTATTGAGCATGATACATTGCTAATTACCGTAAAAGATACCGATCAAATTGACGAAAACGAGCGCGGAAAAGAGCTAAAAGTAAAAAAAGAAGCAGGTCAATCATTTACAGAGCTCATGGAAAATCTTGGTGTTGAGCCAGCAAAAATTTACGCTATTGATGTAAAAGTAATAGAAGATCCAACATGGAAGACGGTATTGATTAGTGTTGCACCATTCCTTTTCCCGTTCCTTATTATTGGTGTTTTCTTGTACTTTATGACGCGACAAGTGCAAGGGGCAAACAACAAGGCGATGGGGTTTGGGGCAAGTTCTGCAAAACAAGCAAAAACCGATGAGAAAAGCAAAAAAACATTCAAAGACGTTGCCGGAGCTTATGAAGCAAAAGAGGAATTAGAAGAAGTGGTAGACTTTTTAAAACATCCACAAAAGTTTTCTGAAATGGGTGCAAAAATTCCTCGTGGTGTATTATTAATGGGTTCGCCAGGAACCGGAAAAACACTGCTCGCAAAAGCCGTGGCCGGAGAAGCGCAGGTGCCATTTTTCCACATTTCTGGATCTGAATTTGTAGAAATGTTTGTTGGTGTTGGTGCGAGTCGTGTTCGAGATTTATTTAATAAGGCTAAAAAAGCTGCGCCAGCCATTGTATTTATAGACGAAATCGATGCTGTTGGAAGAAAGCGTGGAGCCGGACTCGGTGGTTCGCACGATGAACGTGAGCAAACATTAAACCAAATCCTGGTAGAAATGGATGGATTTGACCCAAATGTAGGAATTATCGTTATTGCCGCAACAAACAGACCAGATGTATTAGACAAAGCACTATTAAGACCAGGAAGGTTCGATAGACGTGTAGTTATTTCTCTGCCAGATATTCGAGAAAGAGAAGAAATACTTGCGGTTCATGCAAAAAACAAACCGCTCGCAAAAGAGGTAAGTATAAAAACACTTGCAGAAAGAACACCAGGATTTTCTGGTGCCGACTTAGAAAACTTGTTAAACGAAGCTGCTATTTTGGCTGTACGTCGTAAATCAAAAACTGTGACCGAAGAAATGGTTCGAGAAAGTATAGATAAAGTATTACTTGGACCAGAAAAGAAATCCAGAGTCATGAATAAAAAAGACAAAGAAATGACCGCATATCACGAAGCGGGTCATGCTGTTGTAGGGCATTTCTTAGAGCATTGCGACCCTGTTCGGAAAGTCTCTATTATTGGACGTGGTATGGCAGGTGGTTATACACTTTCTATGCCGGTACAAGATAAACACTATAGAAGAACTGTAGAATTTAAGGACGATATGGCCATGATGATGGGTGGGTATGTTGCAGAGCAAATGATATATGGTGAAGAAAATCTTACTACCGGACCATCGAGTGATTTAAAGAAGGCTACACAGCTTGCAAAGAAAATGGTCATGCAATATGGTATGAGTGAAGAACTTGGGCCACGCGTATATGGCGATAATGAAGAACTTATTTTCCTTGCACAAGAAATTCACGATAAGAAAAATTACTCAGAAAAAACAGCAGAAATTATCGATAGGGAAATTAATGAACTTCTTAAAAACGCAAAAAAAGAAGCAGAACGTATACTAACCAAACACAAGGATGAGACGGAACGGCTAGTCAAGAAACTTCTAGAGGTAGAAACAGTGGAACAAGAAGAGTTTAATGCGATTATGGAAGGAAGGAGTCTAGAAAAAAAAGAAGAGAAAAAAGACGAATAATGAACAAAAACACCGCTTAATGAAGCGGTGTTTTTTATTTTTTAATTAGTGGATTTTTTAAACAATATGTTTTTTTTCTAAAAATCGCCATCGTCCGGTAGGAAGTGTACCAAGCGTTGCGTTTCCAATCCTAATTCTTTTTAGTTGTTGGACATGATACCCAAGTGTCCCAAACATTTTTTTAATTTGTCTATTTTTTCCTTCGCGAAGAATAAGTGTTACGGTCGTGCTTCGTCCTTTATTCCATGTTTTTGTAATTGTTACACCTTGGACAAAGGTATTATCAATTTTCATACCACTTTCTAACACTTTTGTCGCATCTTTTGTAAGTGGCTTATGTATAGTTACTTCATATTCTTTTTCATGTTCAAAACTTGGGTGGGTTAATGTTTGTGCCAGCGCGCCATCGTTGGTAAGCAACACTAATCCTTCCGAATCTTTGTCGAGTCTGCCAACCGGATACAATCGCACATCCTGAAGGTGTTTTTCTGCCTCTTCTTTTTTATTTTGATATATATAATTTTCTGTTGTTATAAGAGAAAGCACCGATGCACCTTGTGTTTCTGTGGTGGAAGAAATATAATCAAGTGGTTTATTTAGTATAATATAGACAAAAGAATTTTGTTCTTTTTGCGCTTTTTTTGCCATACCAATAATTTCGACACTATCTTTACTTGGGTCTACTTTTGTACCTGCCTCTGTAATAGTTTTTCCATTTACCTTCACTTTTCCTTGCGCAATGTATTCTTCTGCCTTTCTTCTGGAGCAATACCCAAGATCAGCCAAATGTTTTTGTAGTCGTATTGTTGTTGTATTGTTGATTGTATTATTCATAGGTGTAAGAGTATGGTAGCAAAAAAATAGATATAATTCAAGAGAGTTTACCATAAGGAAGCATTCTGTTTAGTGGGGACACTTGACAAGTATGCCATCTTTTGTTAAAGTAATTCAGCATTCACAAAAAAGGAGAATATTATGCTTACGGATACGGAAAAAAGGTATCTTGATAAGGTTGATGATTTGATTAAAAGGATTGAAAGAGGAGAATTTTCGGGGGTTTCACAGATGGTCGCAGTAAAAAAAATGACAATTCGATTAGGAATAGAATCCTTTTCATCTACGTTATATCAATTTGGCGTATTACTTTTGCATCAATATATGCATACGATTTCTCAGTGTTTGTGTGTACCCAAAAAGCAAGAAGAATTTTTTCTTGCTCATGAAGCACTTAAACCACTTGCAGAAACCTTTTCGGTACCGATCAGTTTTGATGAAGATTATCAGTCAACACCAGAAAAAACGACGAAGAGTATCGCGGTATTTGAAGCAGTGCTTTTACATGAATTTTTTGATGGTATTTTTACAGATAATTTACCAAGTTCTTTTGTGTAGTTCTATTTTTACAATGAGTAAGGCCTAGCATAGTGTTAGGTCTTTTATAATAGTGTTATTTTTTAGAGATAAAAGAGTGTACTTTCTTTAGATAAGAGTTTTACAGTTTTGGGCAATATGGCGTGCAGAAATTCCCGCTATATCATACAACTCTTTTGCAGTGCCAGACATTTGGTATGCAGTTACACCCATTGGAATAAACTTTTTAGGAGTAATACCTTTGTAACATAATGCTTTTGCAATTTGTGTGCTGTAGCCAGTGTCTGGATTATGATCTTCTACTACCACCACTCGCTTTGTGCGGTCAACCGAATCAAAAAGCATGTCATCAAACATTTGTGGACTGCTGACAATAAGTAATTCTACAGAGAGTCCTTCCATAAGGTCGAGTGCTTCTACCGCTTCTGAAACCATTGATCCAGCGGCAATAAGTGTTACGTCATAACCCTTTTTATAACACATCGTTTCACCAAGCGTAAATGAATAGTTACTGCCAAAAAGTGGTGTGCCATCTTCTGTTTTAAGCATTGGCACTTTGTGTCGACCCATTCGTACATAAAAATTTCCGTAGTGGCCTGCAATATAGCGAATAATATGATCGCATTGATTTGGGTCGGCAGGTTCTATAATATGTGTATTAAAAAACCCGAGCATAGAACCAACATCGTCGATTGCCTGATGTGTTGGTCCATCTTCTCCCACAGAAAGACCGCAATGTGTGGCAACCATTTTTACATTGGTATGGTTAATGTCGTTTACCCGTGCCTGATCTTTTGCGCGACTTGTCATAAATGTACCAAAAGTAGAACAAAATGGTACAAAACCTGCCAAACTCAGTCCTCCGGCACAAGATACCATGTGTTGTTCGGCAACACCAACGTCAATGTGTCTTTCGGGAAACTCTTTTTGCATAATTGATGTTTTTACCGAGCCAGACAAGTCGGCGGTAAGTGCAACAATGCGTGGATTATGTTTTACCAAATCAAGCAGTGCATTACCATATGCGGTGCGGCAATCCATAACGGTATCTGCCGGATACACTTGTGGATTTCCGGTATTTACTGGTGATTGAGATAATGGTTTTGGAAAAACAGGTGCATGTGGTTGCCATGTAATATGTTTATGAAATTCCTCAAGTATATCGACTTGTTCGGCCGTTGGTAAAAGTTTTGCAAGTGCTGGTTTTGCTTGGGACAATTCTGGTGCTTTTCCATGCCATGTGGCTTGGTGAACCCGTCCCGTTTCTTCCATAAAATCCACTCCTTTTCCCATAATGGTGTGGCCAATAATCACCGTTGGTGCACCGTCTTTTGTGTGCGCTTTGGACAATGCGCTCCAAAGAGTCTGGTAATCATGACCGTTGTCTGCAGAAAGAACATGCCAACCTGCCGCTTTAAATGTGGCGTAATAATCAATCGGCATAATGGTTTCTACGCTGTCGGTAAGTTGTACATTATTGTAATCAAGGAATACAATCAAGTTATTCAGATCATACTTCCTTGCAAAATGCATGGCTTCGTATACTTGACCTTCTTGTGTTTCTCCGTCACCAATAAGTGCATACACCTTTTTACCAGTGTTATTCATTTTTTCGGCCAACGCAAAACCGGTTGCCGCAGAAATCCCGCAACCAAGTGGACCAGTACCATACCATACGCCGGGAACATGACGGCTTACATGGCCTTCGAAAATAGTGTGTACTTTTCTAAAGCCGGTGATAGCCTCTTCTTTTCCTATATAGCCAAGTTCTGCCAAAACACTGTAGACTGCCGGAGAAATGTGACCATTTGAAATAATAACCGGCTCGCCAGTTTGGCTAATGATTGCGGTATAAAGAAGCGAAAGATAGTCAATACAGCCCAAAGAACCGCCAGGATGACCGCTTTGTGCATGAACCACCATATCTAAAATACTGTGGCGACAGGATTGTGCAAATGTGTGCAAAAATGCTACGTGATCTTCGGTAAGTGGCTCACCGATTTTTGGGATTGAATGCATAAAAACTTTTTGAAAAAGTATGAAGAAGGGGTAATGCAGAATATGTCTTTATGTTGCGCACACCCACTTTCTTGCAATGTTAGTACATGTAGATATAACACAGGTAGAGAAGCAATATATGACAAAGTAATATAAGCGCCATACCAATCTGAAAGCTGACTTTTTTTGTTTTGTGTCTAAAGTATTTCATACCAAAAAATGCACCGATTGTGCCGCCAACTAATGAGAGCGTCCAAAGTCTTTTCTCAGAAATTCGTCGTTCCTTGAATCTGGAACGCATTTTATCGAAACCAAAATAAAAGAATGTGACAAGATTTATTACTAATATATATAAAAACAATATTTGTAATAAAAACGGTAGTCGTACAAACCATTCTACTATTTGGAGTAAAAAATCCATAAGCAATTATCCTTCGTTTGTTAGAGTAACATTATGTTTTTTTCTGTCTTCGTCGGATAATTGTATTAATGCTTCTCGTATACGGTTAGGGTTGGGAACATCCGCAAGTATGACGTCTATTTTATCTGACGCGGTTTTTACGGTAACACTGCCATAATTAAAAATGGTAGGAAGAATGCCATGGACATCTGCAGTGACGTCTTGAATGCGAAATAAGTCAAGTTCCGAAATGGTTCGTGAAAACAAACTCCACTGTTCTATGTCTACCACTCTGTCATCGGTAATAATCCAGACGTCTAAATAAAATTCTATAAACTGTGTGTAAAAAAGGAGTAAAATACCCAAAAAATATCCACTTGTTAGTAAAATGGATATAGCACTAACTGCTTTGTTTTCTAATACAAAAATACCACCAACTTGTGTCACAAAATACAAAATAAATGGCACACAAAGGAGTATAAGAAAAAGAAAAAATATTGGCAAAAACGTAAGGGGATGCCGGTGGAGCGTGTAGAGTATTTTTTCTTCGGGTTTTTGGTGTATAAGATGCGCAATGTCCATAAAGGGGATATGTTTAATTGGCTTACTATTTAGGATCCGCCAAAAAGTACCACCATATATTTCCAATTTATTCCCAGTTTTGCAAGTGCCGAAAACGTGAAAAACAAAATAAGAATACTGCTTATGAGTACAAAAAAAGACATAGTAAAACTGACGCTATCAAATGAAACACTATCCATTATATGATAAAAATTTAGAAGTGAGAAGATAATAAACACTACTAAATATACAAGATAGATGAAAAGTAGTATATACAACGGAAAAGCAATCATATATAACAGTCGGTAATAAAAAAAATTACAGTGAAGAAACATGATTACGACCAAGGCTGGTAATTTTTCGACCCCTTGGAGTACGCTCTAGCATGCCAATTTGCAATAAGTATGGTTCGTAAACGGTTTCAATCGTTTCGACATCTTCTGCAACCGCAGCCGCAAGAGTGTTTAGACCAACTGGACCGCCGTTAAATGTGGTGATAATGGTGGTAAGAATAGATCTGTCAATTTCATCTAAGCCAAAGGTGTCGACATTAAGCATGTTTAGTGCGGATTGCGCGGTATCTGCGGTAATTATACCATTCCCGCGTACTTGTGCATAGTCACGAACCCGGCGCAGTAGTCTGTTTGCAATTCTTGGGGTTCTTCGTGAACGTAAGGCAATATCGTTTGGCGCTGCTCCTTCTATGGTAATATCGAGTAGTTGTGCATTTCTTTTTACAATATGTTCAATATCTTGTGTTTCGTAAAAATTTAAATGATAAATATGGCCAAATCTGTCTCGCAGTGGTCCGGACAACAGATTAAGTTTTGTCGTTGCGCCAATCAGTGTAAAACGTTCTACGGGCATGCGCAATGTTCTTGCGGCAGGGCCTTTTCCTACGATAATGTCTATAGCAAAATCTTCCATCGCCGTGTAGAGTACTTCTTCTATCGTTTTGTTCATGCGATGTATTTCGTCTATAAACAGTGTGTCACCTTCGGATAAGTTAGATAAAATAGCTGCCAAGTCTCCTACACGCTCCATGGCTGGGCCAGCTGTTGTTTGGATCGATTTGTTCATTTCCGAGGCGATAATATTTGCGAGTGTTGTTTTACCAAGTCCAGGGTTACCATAAAATAATAAATGTTCCAATGGTTCTTCTCTGTGCTTTGCTGCTTCTATGGAAATGGTTAAGGGTTGTTTAATGTGTTCTTGGCCAACAAAATCAGCAAGCGATTTTGGGCGAAGTGGTAATTCCAATGCTTGCACTTCTTCGGCTTCGTTTTGTTCACTATCAACAATTCGTTCTTCTTCACAATCTTGGATTGTTTGGTTTAGTATAGTCATACGTAAGTATCGTATCATGGATTGGATTGTGTCTCAAGGATTGTGTATTTTTAACAAGTTGTGGATAAAATGTTCACAACTTTTTTTGTTAAAAAAATAAATCGCTGAGCTTAGTAAAATAAGTTTGTTTCGTCAAACGTTTGGCAGAAAATTGTTTGCATGATATACTTAGTATAATCATTAAATTACAATATATAGTGGTATAAAATTGTTTAAGCCACAAAATATAGAGTTCCCATAATATGGGAATTATTTCATCTGTGTCGTTCATTTGCCTGTATTTTTTTATTCATTTAGCCATTTTTTTATGACAGTCCAATCTATTTTAACTAAAATAAAAAAAAGAAACGGTAATATCGAGACATTTGAAGTAGAAAAAATTGCTATTGCAATGCAGCGTGGTTTTGTGACCATTCGTGGTGGTGTAACAGAAACATTACTAGACACGCTTACAGAAAGCGTTATAAGTATATTGGAAAAAAGATTTGAACATTCTATTCCAAGTGTAGAAGATGTACAAAATACTGTGGAAAGTGTGTTGATGGAAGGGGAATACTTTGATGTGGCAAAACACTATATTATATATAGATACGAGCACACAAAAAAACGTGCAGAAAAAAAACAAGAAGCAATTAAAAAACTAGAGGAAGGGGGATTATATATTGTAAAAAAATCTGGGGAAAAAGAATTGTTTTCTGTAGAAAAATTAAAAAAAACATTGGCATTATATTGCAAAGGGTATGAGGAAGTAATTGATATAGATATTATCGCAAACCAGTGTCGACAAGAGGTGTTTGAAGACATTGCCACAAAAGAAATTGACCGCGTTGTGGTTATGGTACTTCGTTCATTTATTGAGCACGATCCGGCATACGGATATGCTGCGTCAAAAGCGTTACTTTTTCCATTGTATAAAAGTATTATTGGAGATTCATATAATCCAGAAAAATATGAAGAACAATTACGTGTTGCATTTGTAAAAAACATGTACAAAGCGGTGGGGGTTGGTCGGCTTGACCCACGCGTGTTAACTTTTGATTTAGATGAGTTAGCGGCAGAGCTTGATTTTTCTCGAGACTTTTTTCACACTTATCTAAGCACACAAACGTTAATTGATAGATATTTTCTTAATAATCCAGAAACAAGCGAAGTGTACGAAACACCACAATTCTTTTGGATGCGTGTGGCTATTGGGTTGTCGCTCAAAGAACAAGATCCACAAAAAACAGCAAAAGATTTTTATGGTGTCATGAGTACATTAGCGTATATTCCAAGTACACCTACTCTATTTCATTCAGCAACAGCTCACCCGCAAATGAGTTCGTGTTACTTAACTACGATAGAAGATTCTCTTGATCATATATTTAAATGTATCGGAGATAATGCACAATTATCAAAATGGTCTGGTGGTATTGGTAATGATTGGACAAATCTGCGTGGTACGGGTGCGCTTATAAAAGGAACCGGTGTGCCAAGTCAGGGAACGGTACCATTTTTAAAAATTGCAAACGATACTACGGCGGCAATTAACCGATCCGGAAGACGGCGTGGTGCAACGTGTGCGTATATGGAGGTGTGGCATTGGGACATAGAAGACTTTTTAGAATTACGAAAAAATACCGGAGACGAAAGACGAAGAACACACGATATGAATACTGCTGCGTGGATTCCTGATTTATTTATAAAACGACTTAAGGTCGACGGAGATTGGACATTATTTTCTCCAGACGAAACGCCAGATTTACACCATTTGTATGGAAAAGATTTTGAAGCACGCTACGAAGCATACGAAAAAAAAGCTGCAGCAGGAGAAATGGTTTTGCATAAAACAATAAAAGTAAAAGAGTTGTGGAAAAAAATGATTACTATGTTGTTTGAAACGGGTCATCCATGGATTACGTTTAAAGATCCATGCAATGTTCGTTCACCGCAAGATCATGTGGGAACTGTGCATAGTTCTAATTTGTGTACAGAAATTACCCTTAATACGAGCGGTGCCGAAACGGCAGTCTGTAATTTAGGCTCGGTAAATATTTCCCGACATATTAGTGGTGGTGCACTAGATAAAGAAAAATTGAAAAAAACCGTGCGTATTGCCATGAACATGTTAGATAATGTTATTGATTTAAATTTTTATCCCACAAAAGAAGCAAAATATTCAAACATGAGAAATCGTCCAGTTGGTATTGGTATGATGGGATTTCAAGATGCGTTGTATCAACTTGGTATTAACTTTGATAGCGAAGAGGGGGTTGCCTTTGCCGACAACAGTATGGAAGTTGTGTCGTATTATGCGATAGAAGCCTCGAGTGATTTGGCAAAAGAACGTGGTGCATATGAAACATTTAGAGGGTCAAAATGGGATAGAGGAGTTTTTCCTAAAGATACTATCCAGCTATTAGAAGAAGAGCGGGGGAGCAAAATTGATGTAGACATGTCCGCCACAATGGATTGGGGATTGTTAAAAGAAAAAGTACAAAAAGATGGTATGCGAAATTCTAATTGCATGGCAATTGCACCAACCGCAACTATTTCAAATATTGCTGGATGCACCCCAACAATTGAACCGATGTACAAAAATATTTTCGTTAAAGCAAACCAAGCTGGAGACTTTACTATTGTAAACCCATTCCTAGTTGCCGAATTAAAAGGATTAAAATTATGGGATGCAGAAATGCTTGGAAAATTAAAATATAACGACGGAAGTATTGCAAAAATTACAGAAATCCCACAAGACATAAAAGATCGATATAAAGAAGTATTTGAAATTGCACCAGAATGGTTAATTCGAGCTGCGGCGCAAAGAGGAAAATGGATAGACCAAAGTCAATCACTGAACATTTTTTATAACGGAAAAAGTGGTAGAGAATTAAGTGCTATTTATTTACGCGCTTGGGATAAAGGGTTAAAAACAACCTATTATTTAAGAAGTTTGGGTGCTTCTCAGGTAGAAAAGTCTACAGTAAAAATTGTGGATCATGGTCTAACACATACAAGAAATAGTACAGAAACTCCATCGGCGACAACTTCGTCAACTCAAAAAGTAGGCATAATGTCTTTAAGTGGTACAGCAAAGGATGTGGCAGAATTACCCATGAATATGGGAAAAAATACACCTTCACAAACTACGTCTTTACCAAAAATAGCGCCAAAAATCCGCACCGGGGTGGTGCCACAACCGGAACCACAATTGTGTAAAATAGAGGATCCGGATTGTGAGGCGTGTCAATAATACTATTATCTTATGGCTATAGAAAAAACACAACAACGTGTAGATATTAATGCACGAAAAATAATAAACGGTGCCGACGCCGACGTGGTGCAATTATACCCAATGAAGCACACCTTTGCGTGGGATGCATACAATGCTGGAAACGCCAATCATTGGTTACCAACAGAAATTAATATGCAAGGCGATGTAGAGCAGTGGAAAACACCAGGATTTTTGACCGACGATGAGGTTCGGGCATTTAAGACAGTTTTAGGATTTTTCACCACAGCTGACTCAATTGCCGCAAACAATATTGTTATGGCAGCTTACCGACATGTCACATCGCCAGAATGTAGAATGTATTTATTACGTCAAGCATACGAAGAGGCAATCCATACACATGCATATCAATACATGGTAGAGAGTTTGGGATTAGATAGTGGTGAAATTTACAACATGTATCGTGAAGTAGACGCCATTTACAATAAAGCGTCATTTATATTAACATTTAATGATGGTATTTTTGATCCAAACTTCAAGACAGGAACATTTGAATCTGATCAAAAATTTCTAGAAAATATTGTTGTCTTTTCACTCATTATGGAAGGTATTTTCTTCTATAGTTCTTTTGCGGTTATATTTGGATTTCAAAGACAAAATAAAATGAAAAGTAGTGCCGAGCAGATTCAATATATTATGCGAGACGAATCGCAGCACTTGAATTTTGGTATAAACCTTATTAATACTATTAAAGAAGAGCAGCCAGAATTATGGACGCCAGAATTTCAACAACGTGTGATAGATATGGTAAAAGAAGGTGCAAAGTTAGAATACACGTTTGCCGCCGAAGTATTTCCAAAAGGGATTTTTGGTATGAATGCCGAAAGTTTTAAGCAATATATTGAGCATATTTCAGACAGAAGGTTGGCGCGGGTTGGTTTGCCAGAACAATTTGGTGTAAGCAATCCATTTCCATGGATGAGTGAAGCGGTTGATTTAAACAAAGAAAAAAACTTTTTTGAAACACGTGTTATAGAATACAAAACTGGCGGAACATTGGACTGGTAGTATAAGTAACAAAAAAAACCACCAATATTTGGTGGTTTTTTATTTTTTTATTTCCCAAAATTTCGTTGTTGATTTGTATACCAGTCTACAGCATCTTGTAAATCTTCCGGAGAATACGCGGGCCATTTAATGTCGGTAAAATAGAGTTCGGCATACGTTGATTGCCATGGTAAGTATCCAGAAAGTCGTTTATTTCCACCGGTTCGAATAATCATGTCTGGATTTGGCAACTCTTTTGTGTCTAAATACGTTGCAAATGTTTCTTCTGAAAGAGTTTCTGGGTCAATACCCGCATTGAGTATTTTTTTTGTTGCGCGAACAATTTCATCTCTTCCACCATAGTTAACCGCAAAGGTAATTACGATTTTATCAGCATTTTTTGTTTTTTCTACCATGTCGTATAATTTTTTCTGTACATTTTCTGGAATTTTGTTGGACATGTCGCCGACAATAGTAAATTTTGCATTATGTGTAATAAAGTCGCCCAAATAATCAGTGATTTTTTCAAATAAAGAAAAAATATGAGCTACTTCTTTTTTGTCTCGTTTTAAGTTTTCTGTGGAAAGTGCCCAAAAAGTTGCATGAGTTATCCCTAAATCAATTGCTTTTTGTATAATCCTTTTTAGGTTCTTTGCTCCAGCTGAGTGACCAAACATTGTAGGCTTTCCTTGTTCTTTGGCCCATCTACGGTTGCCATCCATAATAATGGCGATGTGTTTTGGAATAGTGTTCATAAAGGATATATCTCTTTTAGCGTAATTATAGCATACCACTTACTATACATGGATTATTTGCCTTTTTCAAGCCACTTTGCTATAGTATGCAGTATAAAATTAACTATGCCGCGGTGGTGGAATGGTAGACACGAGGGACTTAAAATCCCTTGAAGGAAACTTCGTGCGGGTTCGACTCCCGCCCGCGGCACAATT
>PBBY01000007.1 GCA_002716765.1 Candidatus Magasanikiibacteriota bacterium | reverse complement strand
TTTTTTTATAAATTCTTTAAATGCTTTTTTGTCGCTATACAGTAAAAAATCTTTACTGTGTGGCTGTTGCATAAAACCTGGCTTTTTCTTGTGTTGAATACCACACCAATATTTTTCTGTTTCTCCTGCAACCGCAACCGCATATGCCAGAAAGCCATTTACATATCCACAATACATACAGCTTATTTTTTCGAATATATTTAGATATGATAATTTATGACGATCTATTGCAATATACCTAGAACGCTTTACATACTTAAGATGATACAAAGGAAATGCAACTCTATGATATATTTCTAAAAAAATATCCAAAATAATAACAGGAATTACCATGGCATAAATAAATGGCATGGAACATAGATGCCGAAAGAGTCTGGATAAAAATGTATACTGTCTGAACTTCATAATAATAAAACTACTTAGACTAATTCACAAAATACGTGGTAAACCCATTTTACACCAATATAACAAAAAAAGCAAGGTCAAAAAGAAAATGCTTTTTTTAGTAACCAATATTGCCCAGCTGATATAAAATGGTTTAACCCCACCCCTTGAAATTTTTAATTGTATGTAACTCCTTACCTTATGCGATTCCTCCCTGCATAGCAAGCCTTTGGCGGACTCGTGTTACTACATCTTCTAAACTGTGATTTGCTTTTATCATGTAATCATATGCTTTATTACGAAAAATTTCATCAACACCTTCTGTTTCGGAAACATTGGTATATACAATAACAGGCACAGATTTTCCCCACATATCTGATCGAAGTTTACGAAGCACTACTCGACCGTCTACTTTTGGCATTAATAGATCTAAAATAATAATATCTGGATGATGCTCTATTGCTAAATCTAGTGTTTCTTGTCCATCTACAGCAGTAATAACAGCAAACCCCTCTTCGGTAAATTTGGTGCACAAAATATTCTGTAGATTATTTTCGTCTTCTGCAATTAATACTGTATAGGGTGATTTTTTTGCCATAATATAATTATGATACATTTGTTCTGCATTTAGTATACTATAATAAAAAGGATCTGTGAATAACTTTTTGACAAAAAATCCAAAATAGGTTGTGGATGATTTTTTACCCTTTTGTATTTTTTTGCAAAGTAGCGTACAATACTATTATTACCAACGTATTCACAGATTCCAAAGGAGGGGTTTGGTTTTGAAATATATATTGCGATTCACCTATTTTTTTGTTTTTGGTTTTTTTTGCTCAACTTGCAACAACAACTCAACACAAGAACAAAATACAAATTCCCATTTTCCACAATCTGTTTCTTGGGGAGTGGTTTCTTCAACAAACCAATTGGTAACAGAAAGTAGCTCCTCTTCCACATGCCCAAGTGGGTGGAGCAAGCTCTTTGAACAATTACACCAAAAAGAAAATGGTCATATTGTGCCACTTCAAACCAATTATGTAAAACGCTTTTCCTCTTTGACCGCCTTTTCTTCTGCGGCAAAAACGGCATTCACTACCATTGGTCCACATATTCCAACCATCCGAATCTCGCTTTCTTGGCCTTGTTTTGTGAACAGTGTTTGGAGAAAGGATATGGCACTTGCCATAGAAAAGCTACGACTCGCCGGCTTTATAATAGAGATCACCCTTTCCCATCATGATAGTTATCCAGGAATACTCCATAAAACAGGTGGTACCAGCATTGCATCTTCTGGTTGGGCGCACCCAGAAGCAAAAAGTGTGTTTCTTGCATATGTTCACGATGTTATTCGATTGTTTACTCCAATTCTTCCAGCAGGAACTCGTGTATACCTTATAAACGAACCTGTTTCTATGCTGTTTAATAGTTATCTTGGAAATGGAAACTGGCCCCCAGGAGGTAAACGAGCAGTTTCTGGATTTTACACAGCAATGATTACCATGCGAGACACATTGCACGAAGCGGGTTTATTAATTCAACAAGCGCAGTGGGAACCGGCTATTGCAAAAAATATACGTATAAATAAAAAAGAGGAAACACTTGACCCAATCCTTGATTATATATTTAATTGGTGGATACTTGATGCATTATTACACAACTGCATCGATACCGTGTTTTCTGGAGACTGTACCAGTAGTTTTTTACAAACAGCGCCATTTACTCTTGGCATAACCTACTACGGCACAATAAAAAATAGCACCGAGTCAATAACGCTTAAGCCAACACCTTCCAGAAGTATTATTATGCCACTTCCTGTAATGGACTTTTCTCCCAATCCTGAGTATTTTTCAAAAACGGTGAAGTTGGCCCTTGATAAATACCCACTAACCACCATAACAATTGCAGAGGTTGGCCTATCTTCTGGAAACACACAAAAAGCGCAAGAGTGGCTTTTTGATTATAGTAACGTAGTACAAAAAGAAACGGCAGTAAATTTTGAAAAGTATATTGGTATTCACACCCTTTTTGAAAGCGCAGAATTTAGCTCTGGCGAATGGTTTTTTCATATTCTTAATGGTTGCGACACTAACACACCCTGTGTACTTACACCCTGGGGAAATGTACTTCTAAATCATATTGATTCTTTGTAGCTTCCGAGAGCCACCAAATCTTATTGGTGGTTTTATTATTCTAGAAAATTATACCATTTACACACCCCACCAAAAGGGGTTATACTACAAATATCTACTGTATTCAACACAATAGATTATTATTTTTTTCAGACACGTATGACAAGTAAACTTATTCATTGGGACATTTATGAAATCCAAACAAAAGAAACACCGATACGCGGTGTTATGTTGCGTGGGAGAATACGAAAACTCTGCCTTGAGAAGGAAAGAAATGTCTTGGTAGAAAACACACATGACAAAGAAAAATCTGTACGATTTGCTATCCCTTCAAAAGAAGACTCCTCGCTTATTGTTGAATATCTTCACAGCATCCTACCTGATGCGACAATAAAACGAGTAGAAGAACATATTCCAAATCCTATATTATCAAAACTTAAGGTAAACATAACAGAAAGATACACATTATAAAACACTGCCCCCTCGCTAGAACTCGAACCTGAAACCTGCCGGTTAACAGCCGGTTGTTCTACCATTGAACTGCAAGCGAATAAAAATCCTGCATAAGCAGGATTTTTTGTTGTTTTTTTATATGCAAAACGACACCTCACTTTCGAAGATGATATGATTATTTGTGCTGTTTACAAACAGTTTCATGTGGACGCAGTTTGCTTTTTTTTGCTTTTTCTAAATAAGTGTGCACACTTACTAGCAAATATCAAAAACCTTTTAAAAAAGAAAAACACGACCGAAATCGTGTTATTCTCTAAAGGAACTAACCGAAGTTAGATCCTCAACGCAGAATATGAACGAGTCATACTCTACAGAATAATTATACAAAAAAATAGAATAGACGTCAAAAGTTTTTTATGACCACTACTCCACACCCACAGCAACCCCAACCGCCTCTGAAATATTTTTGTATCCATCTTTTTTAATTAATTCAACCAAACCCTTGTTTATTTCTCCTATAACTTGCGGTCCTTCAAAAATCATTCCAGTAAGAAGTTGCACAAGCGAGGCTCCTGCTTTTATTTTTTCGTAGGCATCGTGAGCGGTGGTAATTCCACCACAACCAACAATAATATATGTTCCCTGTGTTTTTTTGTAGATATATTTTATACATGAATTTGACAAGTCACTCACTACTTTACCACTGATTCCCCCATTTTTTGACGGCACCACATCTACTATTTTTTCATTCTTTCGTACTTTGGTAAGGTTACTGCAAATAAATCCGGTAATGGTATATTTTTTACACACCAAAAGAATAGCATCTATATCTTTTTCTTGTAAGTCTGGGGAAAGTTTTAAAAATACTGGTTTTTTTACCGACTCTTTTTCTATTTCAGCAAGTAATTGATCCAAAAGATGCGCATCGGTAAACGCCAAGCCACCAAATGAATTTGGACAACTAATATTAATAGCAATATAGTCGGCATAAGTTGCAAGTGTTTGGTACGACTGTACATAGTCGGCAATCCCCTTTTGTACGTCAACCGTTTCTGTATTATTTGTTTTTGCAATACTTATACCAATAGGAAATCGGAATGATTTACCAGCAACTCGTGTTTTTATCACTTCACACCCATCATTTTTTAATCCATAATATACCAACAATGACTGTGACTTTTTAAGTCGCCACAGTCGTGGTTTTGCGTTTCCTGCACATGGTTTACCTGTTACCGAACCAATTTCTTCGAACCCAAAACCAACCTCTGGTAATATACTCATAAGTTGTGCATTTTTATCAAAACCAGCTGCAATACCAACAGGATTGGGAAAGTGAATACCAGCCAGCTGCTGTGAAAGCATTGGATTACGATAACCAAAACACCACTGTGTGCATTTTTGGAGTAGTGGATATTTCCCCAGTATTCTCCCAAACCATAACACCATATCATGTGTCACTTCTGGATCAAATCGAAAAAATATTGGTTTACCAATATACTTATATAAAAACCGAAATACGTGTTGTTTTATAGGTGTCATATGCATGGCTCATAGTATAACTAATTTTGAGAAATAAAAAAAGAGGCTCTCGCCTCTGGTCTACCCTGAGAAACTTAATAAGTTTCACCACCCCTCTTTAGGGATTCAAAAGTCTTTTAACATCTCTTACTGAATATTCTGACAGGTCTTGCAATGACACAACACATGAAGAAGGTACACCCTTAAGTGTGGGTGATTTTTCCCACCCAAACATGCCAAAACTTTTCACGCTGCCAACCTCTCGATACATAGCACCACTATCCAAAAGATCAACACACCCATTTAATAAAAATACCGGATTCGAATGTTCACCATCTTGTTTTTTTGATAGTTCATGACCATAACCAGAAGGCGGGAACACTGCAAAAATATCGCCATCACACGCACGAAGACCGGTTAGTTCGGAAGTTGAAACTGCTCTCCATGCACAAAATGGCATATACCGTTCTCCAATAGCAGTATCTTTTATAAGATCAAATGAGACGTTCTTAGTAGATGGCACACTCTTATCCACATCCTTTTGTGTACGACAATCAAAAATGTAGCCCACAATACCAGCACGAACTAGTCGTACGAACACAGAAACAGCACAATCTAAAGAAGGAATTGTTTGTAAGACCATATCTGCACCGTACTTGCAAGAACTAACCAAAAGCTCCTCTATACGAACAAACCCTTTATTCCACATTTCTGAATATTTTTTACTCATAAAATCGAGCAATGGCATGTGTTGTGTAAACCGCACCCCTTCTTGAAACATTTGATACAATGTTCCGGAACGAATCACAAAGTCAGATGGAAATTGTACACCAAAATCTTCTCTGAGAATACGAGCATACGTTTTTACACCAACAGATGAGATATTCCTTGCAACATAGCTATCAACATATAGTTGAATCAATCTGTGTAAATTAACCAAAGAGTTTCTTGATTGTATTATGCAATCAGCAAGCGTAGAAATCTCCGAAACAATATATGGCTGACCGCCCCAAACATGTAACAGCATTTGTAATTGTGACCCAGAAAAAAAAGAAAGTCCTTTGACAGCACCATACAATCCTTTTTGCATATGTCTTGTTGTTGCCTGAGTACTTATAACCTGACACGTAACATGCAAACCCTCTTTTCTTGCAGCTGTAAGAATAAGCGCAGGTATATCACCATACCCATCACCCACAGTAATAACAGTTATAGGATCAGACGCACGTTTTTCGCCTTTCCTCACACGAGACAAGTGTACATGATGGGCAGCAGTAAGAATACGTACAACATCTTCTGATCTTGGAATATACCAAAAAGAAGGACGTTGTACAACCTTTTTAAATGAATCTCTTACCGAAAGACGAGTAGCGTGTGACATGTCATATCCCGCAGCACCGGGCACACCATATTTAATAAATTTTGGTCGTGGATTTTCAACCCCAACAAAAATGTTATGTAATCCATTAGATTGGATTTGTGGTAATTGCATTATAGGATCTTCCATTGTTTCCTCCAAGAAAATAAAAAGAACTGCATATACTAAAACAAAAAAAAGGGTATTTGTCAAAACCCAAGTTTTTTTAATCAAAAAAGACTCATTCAGTCATGTATTTTTAAACCAATACATCTGTATGATTTTTGTTTTTTTCAAATTTTTCCTTAGAACGACGCTTACGAGATGTAATATCCAAATCACGAAACGCTCCAATAATATGCGATAGATGTATAGAAACTGATTGATCCAAAATCGCACCGCGTGCCATTTTTCCATGACTAATACATGTCACAGGTGCACAGGGAATATTTTTGGTAATATAACACATATCCTCTTCATCCATCACTTTATTACCTACAAATACATATGGTGTACCAAAAAAATCTAGTAATTCTGCAATTTGTTTTGCCGCTTTTACCCCATGCTCTGTTGGTTCCACCATAATACAACCAACATCAAAACCAGTACAGACCCCGGTTCCTGCCCCATCAGACCCAGCTTTTTCATCGACCACAACATAATTGTCATTTTGCAAAGACAAAAAAGGGAGGTACACCTTAAGTGGAGTTGCAAGAGAGTGGCTACAATATTTTCCATGAAGAATGTTTTCGGTATGTGGCCCAGCCGTCATAATAAAAAGTGATGCTGAAAGTGGGTGTGCATAATGCTTTGTATACAAGTCTTGTGCACCAGAAAAATGAAAAACCGGATCCTTACCCTCTTTTGAAAAAATTTCATAATATTTTTCATCCTTAGATAAACCAACATAAGATAGCAGCGAAGGTAAAGAAGAACCAATAAATGACATCTTTTCAAGAGGTGCCCCAAGATTATGACTCAGGTCCATGTTGTGGTCAGCATCAATAGCAAGAACACACTTACCTTGTGATACCAAATATTTTGTCAACAGAGTTGCAATAGTTGACTTCCCGCTCCCACCTTTACCTAAACAGCCGATAATCATACATTATTTTTTTTAATAAGCCATTTTACAGACTCGAGTATAACCAAAAAACCATACCGAAAAACATACCCAAAAAAAGCTGTTGTTTGCCAAACTACAAGAAAATTGATTTGAGGATTTTTTGAAATAACCGGCATGTCTAACAAAAATACAAACAGAGAAAACCAAAACATCTGACAAATGCCACAAACAAAAAATTTGCTTATACCCTTCAAACGTTTTTTTATTGCTGGATGGTCTCCCAAAAATGTTGCAAAACCAATCGACAAAGAACTAATAGTAAAAGCGGTAAAAAAAATAGAAGTAAACATAGTAAAAAATATATAAAAACACCGGAGAAAACACAATAGTCTAACTCCGGCAAACACTCCTTAAAAATTCAACGCGCGATCAAATGTGCGTAGGATGTTATGTGTAATCCTGAACAGGCGGTAATGGACAATGATCCCCATGCTTTTGGCACTGTCCCCCTATAA
Organism: Candidatus Magasanikiibacteriota bacterium; assembly: GCA_002716765.1. Classification (GTDB taxonomy): domain Bacteria; phylum Patescibacteriota; class Patescibacteriia; order Magasanikbacterales; family UBA922. The sequence continues at coordinate 47,789 of PBBY01000007.1, read as the reverse complement.
AACAGGCAGCACGATTGTACCACTTATTTAAATTGAGGGAATTATCCGGATGTTCGTCGATACAGCGCTGAGCAGTCTGAGAAAAGCGTATATAACTATCTTTCTCTTCTTGACCAAAGTCAACAGAATTTTCCAGAAAAACACTTGGCACCTCTGCAATCGGGACAGGACCATAAAGATTTCCGGTCGCTGCAAGCACATCGCTATCCCAGTGTCTACCTTGCTGCTCTCTTTTTTGATAATACTGACTTGCAAGCACTGCTTCACGGTCTTCTTTTTTAAACACCAGTGCACAGCAGCTGCAACCATACGCCAGCTCCAGACCAAAGTAACGGTCTAAAAGCATGTTCACTTTTTCAAGCGCGCCGGTTCTGAGGGCTAGCTTTTCTGCAGGCTTGTGCATTAACTCGGTCTCTGGGGTTATGACACGTTTTACAACTCCATCCACAAAGGAAAGAATGCTCAAAGGGTTAGCGACGATGTTAATATCTCCAATTCCACGTTTAATCTGAGAGTACTCATTCCGTAAATAGCGAGCAACTAACTCTATAGGAATTAACACTTCCAGAAGTCGTGCTGCTGGAATTAACTCAACATGATCTCCGTCTATAGCTGTGAGTTTTTCGATAAAATCTAGCGGAATCTCTGGGTACACTTCTCTTATAACACCTATGTCTCCTGGCAGAAAAGGACCCCAAATGGTGCGAAGAAACTGATTATCAACAACACTGACCGCATGGTTTGTTTTGTCGGCTTTTGGCAGACGAAACTGATTATCAACAACACTGACCGCATGGTTTGTTTTGTCGGCTTTTGGCATTTGATCCATCAAATACTCCTTTTTTCATTGAATTGTGTAAGTGAACAATAGTTGTATAGATCAACCATGTTCTAACGATATACTCAACGCAAGTCATTTGCATTAAGTAAAACTACTATACACTCCCAAAATATTTTTGTCAAGTATTATGTGGATAACTCCGTCTTGCGACAGTTTTGCAGGCGCGGTAGGAATCGAACCTACAGTTCTGGTTTTGGAGACCAGTGGTTTACCATTAACCGACGCGCCCATGTACTCAATAGAATACACGAGAATACACTAAAACGCAAGAGGGGTTTTATCTATTTAAAAAGAGTGCATGTCCCATTTTTTCCTTTTTTGTTGTTAAATACTGCTCATTATGTCTGTTTACCGGCATCTCAATGCGCACATTTTCTAGAATCTCCAGACCATACCCCAATAAACCAGCTCGTTTTTTTGGATTATTTGTTAATAGACGCAAAGAACTTACTCCCAAATCACGCAAAATTTGTGCCCCCACACCATAATCCCTTTCGTCTGGTTTAAACCCAAGCTTTTCATTGGCTTCCACAGTATCAAACCCTTTTTCTTGAAGGGAATATGCCCTAAGCTTATTAATGAATCCAATACCTCTTCCTTCTTGGTTCATATACACAATCACACCTTTTTCTTCTTTTTCTACCATTTCCATTGCAGTGTGTAATTGCTCGCCACAATCACAGCGGCATGACCCAAAAATATCTCCGGTAATGCACGAAGAATGCACTCGCACTAATACGGGCTCATTTTTTTGCCACTCCCCTTTGTGTAATGCAATATGAATACGATTATTATTGGTTTGCTTGTACGCGGTAAGAGTAAAATCTCCATATGCGGTTGGCAATGCAACCTGTTCCATTTTTTCAATAAGACTCTCATTTTTCATTCTATATGCAACTAAATCCTCAATAGAGATAATAGACAGGTTATGCTTTTTTGCAATGGCATAGAGTTGCGGTAACCGTGCCATAGTCCCATCTTCATTCATTATCTCTACAATAACTCCGGCTGGCTCTAGCCCTGCCAAACGCGCAAGGTCAACAGCTGCTTCGGTGTGCCCAGTTCTCCGTAATACCCCGCCATCACGGGCTTTTAGTGGAAAAATATGACCCGGCCTTCCCAAATCATGTGGTTTGGTGTGTGGATCTACCAATGCCTGCACTGTTTTTGCCCTGTCACTTGCAGAAATCCCTGTGGTACACCCATTTCCAACACAATCTACAGAAACAGTAAACTGTGTTTGATGTGGGTCAGTATTTTTTCCCACCATCATATCTAACCCCAACTCTTCGACTCTTTTTTCTGCGATTGGCGCACAAATAAGTCCACGACCATGTGTTGCCATAAAATTAATCATTTCTGGGCTCGCTTTTTGGGCAGCCGCCACAAAATCTCCCTCATTTTCACGATTCTCATCATCTACCACAATAACCACTTTTCCTGCAGCAATATCTGCAATAGCTTGTGTAATTGAATTAAGTGTATTTTTCATAGATTTATATTACACACAATAAGTAAAAATAATAAGACAGAAGGAAAGACTCTCTGTCTTACGAGAACATACTATTATTTAGGACACATCTTTCACACTATTTTCTGGTAATTTTTTTACTGATCGGAGTGCCAACATAAGTATAATCACCAACACAATCGTATACCCGTATGGAATTACAATTGCAAATGTATGTATTACAGATAGTAATATAGTAGGAAAAATAATTGCATACAATCCAATTGTGTACAATTGTGAAAACGCCCACGTTTTCTTTGTATATAAATAAATGATATAGACCAACACAAGAAGATGAACAAATTTCCACAAAAACATAAGAAGTACCGAAAAAAATGAGAGTAACAGAGTAATAAAAATTGTTCTTGAAATCGCCAAATCCGCCATGTCTAAAATATCTTTTTTTGTCATTGTTTGGCTCCCAAACTCAACTTCAACCTCTTGCGTTGTTTTGTGAAACGCATCGTAATGTAAAAATTCTTTTTTTGAGAGAAGAACTATATGATCTTTATCATCAGTCTTATAATCTACTATTTTTGGATCTTCGGAAACAGTGTCTATAACAAAAAGAATATTATCAGCCCCCTCTTTTTCTAAACCTTTTCCAAGAAAAAATGAATGAATAGCAGGTTGTTCTAATCCAGAAACTGTTACTTCATTATTTTCACTTGTAAATACAAAATCTGTTGTGTTTACTTCAATCTCATGTTTTATTTTGTGTAATACATGTGACACGGTCATGTACATATTTACACAAACTACCACAAAAACTAACCCAATAAATAGCGTAATGGTTTTTTTTGCTTGCGTAGTATTATGTTTTTGCCTCCCAATCCACTCAAAATCGTATAGACTTTTTACCAATGTGATAATTGTTTTCTTCATATATAGTTCATCAAAAAAACAGCATAATTGCTGCTTTTAGGGTACCTTATTTTGACTCTTTGTGCAATGCATGTTTTTTACAAAACTTACAAAACTTTTTTAATTCCAAGCGGTCTTTTATGGTTTTCTTATTTTTTCGAGAAAAATAATTGGTATGTTTACATTCTGTGCATTGCATTTTAATCATTGCGTCTTGAGACATATGCGTGTAATCAAATAAAATAATGTAGGAATAGTATATAACAAAAAAGGTAATTCGTCAAGTATTTTCAGGAATCAGCTAATCCAGCCATTTTTCGGCCATTTTCCAGTCTAAAAGTGGTGTTTCTAGGCAAAAACAGGCAAATGCATACACAAAGCTGTGAACCTCTTTTACCACACTATTTGACACATCCTGTACTACACCTTTTTGAAGTTGTAGTAATACCCGTCTAGCACTACATGAAAGAACAAAGCCGTACTTGACTGTTTGCTCTATATCTTCTGTATTATACAAAAAGCATCCTGAAGAGAATGAAAAAAAAGCTGATTCATTTTTCACCATTTGTTCTGAGTCACCATATCTTTCCAGTTCTGGAGAAAAACCAAGAAAGGATAATACTTGAAGGAAAAAATAATCCAATATAATACTGGAACAACTTTTTGTTTGATCTAACACTAAAAGCCATGAGTAAAAAAAACCAAACAAGAGCTCGTCTTGTTCATTATGTTTCAACATTCTTTCTATTCCGCGAATAGCGATGCCGGCATACACACTCTTTTGGATATTATTTCGAATTCCGGTAAAATAGTTTTCTCGATGCACATTGGTAATGTATTGCCATTCTTTTCCAGAAACAGTACCAAAAGTAATAGAAGAAAATTCCAATAAAAGAGACGTGTTTTTACTTGTACTTCTTTTTACACCGCGAGCAATAAATGATTGCTTGCCGCGCGTTTTTGTATAGATAGTTATAATCTGATCATATTCACGAAAATCGGTTCGTGCCAAAACAATACCGGACATCATATATTTTTACTATTCTAAGAATGGTGTTCTTGTGTATACTCTTGCAAAATAACCATTGCCGCTTTTTCGTCGCGACTCGCTTCGCCACCCATTTCATCTGCCTCAAAAGAGGTCAGTCTTTCGTCAACAAAAACAACCGGTAAACCAGTAGCTTTTTCTATGGCATCACCAAAAACACGAACACGCTTTGTGTTTGGATTTTCTGTGCCATCTTCTAAGGTAAGAGGCAGACCAATAACAAGTGTATTAATATTTTCTTTTTCAATCAAAGAAAGAAGTTTTTCTGGAATAGTTCGACCAGGAACTTGTTCAACCACACCAAATGGCAAAATTACGTCGAGTCCCGTTTGTACCCAGGCTAAACCAATGCGTTTTGTCCCAAAATCAATACCTAAAATATTCATATCATTTCTTTTCGCTCGGTCTTCTGGTGGCAACTTCTGGTCCATTTTCTGTAACAACAATAGTGTGCTCAAAATGCGCACTTAGCTTTCTGTCTTTGGAAACAATGGTCCAGTCGTCATCTAACACTTCTATTTCATGAGTTCCCATAGTTATCATTGGCTCAACCGCTAACACTACACCCGGCTCTATTTTCCATTCCGTCAAACTTGGGTCATGATAATTTGGTACATATGGATCTTCGTGCACACCGTGACCAACACCATGGCCAGAAAGTTGACGGACAATACCATATCCTTGTGGTGCAATATATTGCTCTATTTTTTGCCCAATATCTGCTACAGTATTGCCAATTTGCATTTGATTAATACCGATTTCAAGTGACTTTTTTGTTACCGATAGTAATTGTGTTATTTTTGGATCAATATTCCCAACAGCCACCGTAATTGCAGTGTCGGTAAAAAAACCATTACCGCGCTCACCTTTTCCGCAGTTCATTGGCCACTGCATACCAATATCCATACTAAAAATATCTCCATCCTGCAATACTTTATCTTTTGTTGCAACACCGTGAACAATTTCCTCATTTTTTGACGCACAAATGGTTGATGGAAATTTTGGATCTCGCTTACTTTGCCTGTAGCCTTTAAATGCTGGTCTTCCACCAGCTTCGCGAATTAACCGTTCGGCAGTAGCGTCAATATCAAAAGCATTAGCTCCGGCAACTGCCAAAGTTGAGAGATGGTCTAAAATTTCTCCGAGTATTTTTCCCCCATCAAGGATATACTGGATTTCTTCTTGTGTTTTTATATAGCTCATATACAAGTAGTGTATACCAAAAAATACAAAAAAGCAATTGGTATACGTAATATAAAAAAAGCCCGAATATTCGGGCAAAGCAAGTACGTAAAATACTACCCCTCTTCACTGCTGTCAGTATTGTCCGTAGAGAGGTTCGAACAATTATTATGTGCCATGTCCCAAGGAACAAAGACTTTTCTCCAAACCCATACAGGTATCTTTATATCATAAAATTCTGGAACAAACCTTTCTTTTGCCCCAGGAGCAATGGCAGAATGTTCCACTGGTATTTGGCGCACAATGACCTCGGTGTCAAATGCTGTTAATGGAACACCAGAACTTTCCAACAACTCAACGACACCATCCTCAAGCAGTCGAGGATTATCTTGTATTGCTTTCCATACAGCTGGATAGTCCGCCAAATCAATATTAGTAACTCCTTCAAGTGTTAAAAGTTCGTTCCACCTGTACCGAAGTTGTACAGTAGTGTTCGGTTTATTTTCATCAGGTGTCGCATCGTCTTGAGACATAGTTCCTCCAAAAAAAGAGCAGAAAAAAGTGGAGAGTACCAAAACAAACAAAAATATGTCGCACCACTCACTTCCATACTAGCAAAAAAGAATATTATGTGCAAGGATTAACATGAAATAAAAAACCACCCAAACTGGGTGGTGTAAACTTAAAATAACTTGTTAACAGCAGGCTGAATCCTTATCTCAAAAAATTCAACTAATGGTGCAGACCAGTTTAAACTTAAGGAGCACTAGCACTACGCAGCACTGGAAAAACAGATTCCTTTCCCTTAGAATGTTTTACCACAAGGTAGCGTCCACGAAGGTTAAAAGATGGAATACCTTTGCGTGGCGATCCCAAAAACTCTTTTATAGATTCAGGAAGACCTCTAAACCCGCCACCAAACAAACCACAACGACGACGCCTTGCATAAGGACGGTAAGGAACCCAGACCACTTGAAACCAAAGATTATCGGTCTCTCGACGTATACGAAGTGCCCCGCCTTTGTCAATAAAAAAATCAGGAGAAGTACTGCGAACAGGAGTTTCTACTTTTATAAGTAGGTCTGATACCTTTCTAAGAAACCCTTCATTGTCTACATAATAGTCGAACAGAAAAATATAGTCCAACAAAGACTGGTCATGACTAAAAAAAACAAAATCCGACAAGTGTTGAAGAATGTGCTCTGACACTGCAGAACCTAAATGTACTCTAGAACAAATTTCAGAATAGACTTTATCCCATTTACTTCCAACACGAGTTTGAAGAAATTTCTTAAGCGGAGCAAAATACTCATTCAGATCAGTGTATCTTACGTACCGACCTCTTGGGCGCATTTTTTGCAACAACGGAATCGTTTCCAACAGAATGAAACCTCGGTCCACTTGAATACCCTGATGAGATTCGTCTTCAGGACCTTCATGATGACCATTTTCACACCAATCTAGCTGAAAAGCGTGTTTTAGGGCTATTTTGGTTTTGTGGCGATCTTTTCTGGCGTGCCGATTAGGCTTACGAATTCCCATACGTGGGCGGGTGACAAGTTTTTTTTGAAAACTTACGTTACGACTTCGCACTCTCCGAAGCGAACAGGTTGCTTTTTCTTGATTTACGTAACAAAGTGTGTCAGATTCTAGACCAGACTGAAAAACCTGGAAGTCACACTGATCACCAGCTACTTGATTTTGTAAGGTGCTCACTATTTTCCTTTCTTTTTTTAAAGTATTAAAGAACAGTTTTTAGTGTATACTATATATATTATTTTGTCAAGTTTTATTTGTATACAATTTATTTAATTAGCTTAATATAAACAATTTTTGATAAAATATAATAAAAAACAGTGTAAATACACCGTCTTATCCATCGACTATGTCGCAACACACTACTAGCACCAAAGACATGCAGTGGCCACCAGCACTCAAAAAAATGGTGCAAAAAAGTCGTATTAATTTAAACCTAGCACATTGTGATTCTACGATAGAAAAAGCCTCATACTGATCCCTGAAAAAATTCTTAAACAATTTTTAGTTTATTTAAACAATCACTATTACGCACCATAAGAACTCTTCAACGAAGTAAATGAAATAGAGTTGAGTTAAACCTTGAACTATTGTTTAATTCTGTATTTTATCGTATTGCATCACAAAGTAATGTGAATACGCTACCAATTGATTGTGTACCATCTACTGACTGCAATAGTCCTTTTTGTTTATAAAAATCAACAATCGGAGCCAGGGCGGTATTCCCTTGAAGTAAAATTCTATGTTTTATTGCTTCGGGATCTTTGTCGTCGTCTCTTCCTTCTCCACTTTCTATGCGAATCCGTAGCCGCTCTTCTATAACTGTGTCTGGAATATGTAATTCAACAGCAGAAATATGTTCTACTATATTATTTGTAACAAAAAAGTCATGATAGCGTTTTGCTTGTTCTAGTGTTCTAATGGCACCATCTAAAATAACCTTTCCTTTTTGGTTAACACAAGCTAAAATAGCATCAAATACCAGGGTGTAAATAAACTCATCAGAAACAAGCATACCATTATGCATTTTTTCTAACTCCGCCTTCTCTAATTCGGTTAGATGTTGCTTTTTCTCTAATTCTCGCAATAAGTTTCCAGTAGAAATATGACAATAACCAAATTTATTAATAAGGTTCTGTGCTTGAGTCCCCTTTCCACTTCCTGGAACTCCCAATAAGATAACAATGTCCTTCATATAGTTATGTAGAATCCCCAAACTTTTTATTAAAATAATCTTCAAAATGCTCCATTAATTTCTTTTTATCGGAGCGGCTTATTTGTTTTTTAGAAAATAACCTGCGCAGCACTTCTTCTATTTGTCGCAATGATATTTTTCCATCACTTCCACGTGCTTTATCTATCTCATTTTCTACCAACTCCTCTTCTTTTCTATCGAGTGTTAAAATAGAAACACGAGAAACAATCTTTTTAATCTCCTTTGTCTTGAGTGGTTTTTGGTACCGTGACATGGAACTCGTAAATCCAAATAATGGCATAAAATTGTGATTAAATATAAGTGCTATACGTACTATAACAAAACCACAAACAGAAAACAAGAATTCATCCCGGTGTTTGCCGGGATGAATAGTATACATTTTAGATATTGTCGTATTCGTGAAGTGTAAGCTGAGATTCTACCTGTTTTGCAATGTCTATTGCCACACTTACCACAATCAGCAAACTTGTTCCACCAATTGCCAATGCTGTTGTTCCGGTAAAGGCTTGTAGCACAAAAGGCATAACAGCAATAAGCCCAAGGAATAATGCGCCAGAAAATACTAAACGAGTCATTATTTTTCCAATATAAAGCTCTGTCTCCTTTCCTGGTCGAATTCCAGGAATAAAACCGCCTTGTCGTTGTAAATTTTGAGCAACTTTATCTGGTTGAAATATAATAGCAGTATAAAAATACGTAAAACCAAAGACTAATAAGAAGTAAAAAATACTATAGAATACTTGGTTTTGAAACAGTGCAATAATAAACTGAGAAGCCTGTGCCAAGAATCCGCTTCCTTGTACGAAAAATTGCGCAACCATTGGGGGAAATAGCACCAAAGAGATAGCGAAGATAATAGGAATAACACCAGCAGTATTTACCCGAAGTGGTAAATAACTTGAGGTCCCGCCAAAACTTCTTGTTCCCATTCGTTGTTTTGCATAATTAATAGGAATATTTCGCTGTCCTTCGTTTATAAATACCACACCCACAACTGTAGCAATTGCTACGCCAAAAAATAGTAGGTATAAATACAAGTCAGCAGTGGTGTAGTTAATTAATGCGGTTTGCACAGCTCGTGGCAGTGCAGCGATAATTCCGGCAAAAATAAGTAATGAGATACCATTTCCAATACGTTTTTCTGTTATAAGTTCTCCTATCCACATAAGAAAAACAGTTCCTGCTGTGGTCGTAGTAATAATACTAAAATAAGAAAAAGTAGTAAGATCTGGTAACACACTTATTTGTGAAGCACGCAATAACTGAATCAAACCAAATGACTGCAAGATTGCCAAGGGAACGGTAGCAAGACGTGTCCACATTTGAATTTTTTGTTGCCCGGATTCCCCTTCTTTTTTCAACTCCTCCAATTGCGGCACCACCATTTGTAACAATTGAAAGATAATAGAAGAAGTAATATATGGTGCCACACCAAGCATGACTACAGAAAAGTTTTCAAGTGTTCCTCCAGAAAAAATATTTAGTAATCCAAGTATTTGGTTGCCTTCTAAAAATTGCTTTAATCCAACAGGATCGACCCCAGGAACCGGAATATGTGCGGCCACACGAAATAGTATTAACATAGAAAGCACAAAAAGGATACTATTTCGTAAATCCTTTATATGCCAAATTCTCTTGATTTTTTTCCACATAGAGTTATGCGATAATTTCTCCACCAGCCTTTGTAATAGCTTCGGCAGCTGTTTTTGATACCTTGCAATCTTTTACGATAACTTTTTTAGATAATTCTCCTTTAAGAACGATCTTCACACCAAATTGTGGTTTGTCTACCACACCTTTTCTCTTTAAAAACTTTGGTGTTACAACATCACCCGCAGAACAAATTCTTTCGAGTGTTTGAAGTGTGACCAATTCTGATTTTGGTTGTAAACTTGTAAAACCACGTAATTTAGGGATCTTTTGTAGCGCTTGTTTAAAACCAAGACGTTTTAATCCACCTTTTCCTCCAGAACGTGAACGCTGACCTTTTAGACCGCGTGAAGAATACGTTCCTTTACCAGAACCGTTTCCTCTTCCAACACGTTTTGCTGTTCTACGTGAACCGTTATTTTTTGTAATTGTATGTGCTGCTAATGACATATTACTAATGTTATTTCACTGTTCTAATATATTACTTTTTTTCTTTTGTTATTGCTGCTGATTTTTCTTCTTTTTTACTTACTTCCTTTTTTTTCTTTGTTTTTGCGTTACTATTTTTTTCTGAATTTACTATCACTTTTTCACTTTTTTTTACCACAGGAGTTGTTGAGCTTTTTGCTTTTGCAAGAGCGTCTCTGTGAAACTGTGTTAATGCTAACATTACTGCCCTAACATTAGTCAACTTGTTTGTTGTTTTTCCAATCATTTTTGCAGAAATATTCGGTACACCAGCAAGTTCTAATACAGTACGGACTGCACCACCAGCAATTATTCCAGATCCTTTAGGTGCAGGTTTAATCATAATTTTTGCTGCCTTAAACTTTGACTCAACTCTATGAGGAATGGATTCATTTACATATGGGATAGTCATAAGATTTTTCTTTGCTTGTCTAACTGCTTTTTCTACAGCAATTTGCACATCTTTTCCTTTTGCTACACCATAACCAACTCGATTTTTTCTATCTCCAATAACAATACAGACACGAAAACTCAGTTGTTTTCCACCTTTTGTTACACGAGTTACTCGAGCTAAATCTACAATTTGTTGATCAAACTCAGGTTTTTCTCTTTTTTTGAATTTTCTTCCTCTACCTTTTTGCATACTATTTTAGATTGAGTTAATAATACATTAAAACTGTAAACCACCATCACGTGCACCATCAGCTACCGCCTTTACTCTTCCAGAGTACAAAAAGCCACCACGATCAAATACCACCTCAGTAATTTTAATTTCTTTTGCTTTTGCTGCTAGCTCATTTCCAACACTATAAGCAACAGCGACTTTCCCTTTTCTTTCGCCAACCTCTTTCTTTGTCACCTTTTTTCCATACACACTTGCGAGTGTTTTTTGTGTAGTATCGTCTACTAATTGTGCATAAATAGTAGAAAGACTTCTGAACACTGCTAAACGAGGTCGCGTAGCAGTACCTTTAATTTTTGCGCGAACTCTTGCGTGTCGCCTTACTCTTTTTTGTTGTCGTGATTGTTTTTGTTTCATACATGAATTGATTTATTCATTTCATTTTATTTATGCTGTTTTTGCTGATTTTCCAGCCTTTCTTCTAATTATTTCGTCAACATATTTTATGCCTTTTCCTTTGTATGGTTCTGGTTTTCTAATTTTTCGTATTTCTGCGGCCACCTGTCCTACTTTTTCTTTATCCACTCCTTCTATAGTGATAATATTCTTTTCAGTAGAGATGGTAATACCTTCTGGTACTGTATAGATAACTGGGTGAGAATACCCTGCTTCAACTTTTAGGTCTTTTCCTTGCATTGCCACTCGATACCCAACGCCATTAATTTCTAGTTGTTTTTTAAACCCATCTGTAACACCAATAACCATGTTTTTTACATGTGAAGCAAATGTACCCCAAAGTGATCTCTCAGTTTTGTTTTCGGTATTAGCAACATTTGCCGAAAGAGTGTTTTCTGCAAGCGTAACCTGAACAAGTGGGTGAATAATCCTTTTAATACTTCCTTTTGGTCCCGTTACAGTAATGCTACCATCAGCTATATTAGCAGTAACACCTTGTGGCATTTCAATTGTTTGTTTTCCTATTCTAGACATATGGTAATATTAATATACAGAACAAATAATTTCTCCACCAGTACCCTGCTTTCTTGCATCCTTATTTGTTAGTAACCCAGAAGGAGTAGAAATAATTGCAATACCGTAATCATTAAGAATACGTGGTAATTCACCTACTTTGCAATATTTTCTATGACCTGGCTTACTTTCTCTTTTGATTGACTGAATATGTGGCTGCTTTCCGTGATATTTTAATCCTATAACAAGCATGACAGGATTCGCATCAGTCTTTTCTACTGAGCTAACATACCCTTCCTTAAGTAATATATCAGCAATATTTTTCTTTAATTTTGAGTGCGGTACAGCAACAACATGTTGTCTTGCCATTTGGGCGTTTCTAATACGTGTTAACATGTCTGCTATTGGATCTGTCATCATAATAGTATAAATAATAGTATACAATAATTATATTTAGGGTTACCAACTTGATTTTCTAATTCCTGGTAATTCTCCACGGTTTGCTTTTTCTCTGAAACAAATTCTACACAACCCAAACCGGCGTAAAAAACCTCGTTTTCTTCCACAAGCAAAGCAGCGTCTAACGAGTCTAGTGCTAAACTTTGGTTTTCTGTTGGATTTTGCAATTTGTGCTTTTGTTGCCATATACGTATAGTAAATCGTGTGATCTAAATAATAATTTATTTTTTAAACGGCATGCCGATTTTTTCTAATAATGCCATACCTTCTTTTTTGTTTGTTGCTGACGTAGTAATAATAATCTGTAATCCGTGGATCTTGTCTAAAGACTCTGCAGCAATTTCTGGAAAAGCTACATTCTCCTTTATACCAAAAGTGTAATTACCTTGTCTATCAAAACCGTTTGTGGATAATCCACGAAAGTCACGTATTCTAGGAATTGCCAGATTGATAAGTCTATAAATAAATTCGTACATACGCTCTCCACGGAGTGTGACTGACATACCAATATCCATCCCTTTTCTTATCTTGAAGTTTGAAATTGCTTTCTTTGCTTCGTTGTGGACTGGTTTTTGTCCAGTAATCTGTGTTAATGTCTTTTCTACATTGTCTATAAAACCCTTATCTTTTGAATGACGTCCATACCCAACATTTATAGTAACTTTTTTAATAGCCGGGACTTCATGGATATTTTTGTAACTGAAATCACTCATTAGTGCAGGGACAATGTTTTCTTTAAATTGTGTATATAATTGCGACATATAATATTAATCAAGAAACTCACCACTCTTTTTTGCGATACGCTTTTTCTCTCCACCTTCTTGCGTATATGAGACACGTGTGGGTTTATTTGTTTTAGGGTCAATAAGCATAACATTACTTATGTGAATCGGCGCTGGTAATTCTACAATCTGGCCAGCTTGACCTCTGCCGGCACGAATATGCTTTTTCCGCATATTTACACCTTCCACCACTACATAATCCTTTTTACTCTTTTTATTGTGCATTACCTGAATTACTTTTCCTACTTTTCCTTTTACCTCTTCTCTTCCAGAAAGCACCTTTACTTTGTCTCCAGTTTTTATTTTCATAATATAATATTTATAGACTAAGATCTAGAGCACTTCTGGTGCTAAACTAACAATCTTCTGGAATCCTTTTATACGCAACTCTCTTGCAATTGGTCCAAAAATACGAGTTGCCTTTGGCTCCTTGCTTTTTTTATCAACTACCACCGCTGCGTTTTCATCAAACCTAACATAGGTTCCATCTTTTCTTCGTACCTCTTTTCTTTGACGTACTATTACTGCATGAATAACCTCACCTTTTTTTACTCCACTTCTTGGTGCGGCCTCTTTTACCGAGCATGTAATAATATCTCCAACCTGTGCAAATCGCTTTTTATACCCACCAAGTACGCGAATACACATGAGTTTTTTTGCACCTGAATTGTCTGCTACTTTAAGCATTGATTGAACTTGAATCATATGAGTATAATATTACGAACACACCTGGATTAATCTCCACTTTTTAGTCTTACTAAACGGTCTGCACTCCTGAAAAATAACAGTATCCCCAATTTTTGCAACATTACTTTCATCATGTACAGCATATTTTTTACTTTCTGTATACTGCTTTTTATATTTCTTGTGCATTTTTCTTGATTTTACCAACACATGAATGGTTTTGTTTTCCGCAACACTAAGTACAACTCCAGTAAATTGGCGTTTATTTGTAGCTTTTGATTGTGCTTCTTTGTTTTTCATAAATGGTGTTGTATTGGTTATTATTCTGAAACTTCTGAATCTGCAGCCTTTTTGGCACAGAGCAAAGTGTTAATTTGTGCAATCAACTTTCTTGTTTTTCGTATATCTCGCACATTTTTATATTGATTTTCTGTTACCTTAAACCGTAAATTTCGTAATTGTTCATTTTTCTCGGCAAGTAATACTTGTAATTGCTCAATACTTTTTGTTTGTAGGTCTGCAAATATCATATTAGTCTTTTTTAATAAAGCGTGCTTTTACGGGTAACTTGTATGCTGCCAAATCAAATGCTTCCTTTGCTGTTGCTTCTGGTATACCCTCGAGTTCAAATAATACAGTTCCTGGTTTTACCGTAACCATAAAGTGGTCTGGCGCACCTTTTCCTTTTCCCATAGGCATTTCGGATCCTTTTCTAGTTACAGGTCTATCTGGAAAAACTCTGATCCACATTTTACCAGCACGTTTAATATATCGTGTTACCACTCTTCTTGCTGACTCAATTTGACGAGAAGTTACCCAAGAATGAGTTGTCGCAACTAAACCATAACTACCAAAAGCAATGGTATTTGTTCTTGTGGCCACACCTTTATTTAATCGGCGCAGTTTGTGACATTTTCTGTGTTTTACTTTTTTTGGTAATAACATATGCGTCTATCTACGTTTTTTCTTGAATTGATTATCATTTCTTTTTTTTGGTGCCTCAGCCTGTCCGTCAAACTTATCTTTAGTGCCAAAAACTTCACCTTTGTATATCCAAACCTTAACACCTACTTTTCCATATATTGTGCTCGCGAATGTTTGATAATAATCCACATCACTCCGGAGAGTAATTAATGGCACCTTTCCAGATGAAAGTGTTTCCCTTCTTGCAATCTCAACACCGTTAAGCCTTCCTGCCATAATAATTTTAACTCCTTTTGCACCCGCATTCATTACTCTTTCGATTGATTGTTTCATTACACGTCTAAAAGGAATTCGTCTTTCTGTGTCACTTGCAATTGATTGAGCAACCACCGACGCACTTAGTGCTGGCGAACGAACTTCACGTACATTTATCTTTACACGAAGCTTCATTTGTAAAATCTTTTTTTCGATGTATTTTCTTATTTCATCTAATCCTTGTCCTGAACGTCCTATTATAAACCCTGGCTTAGCGGCGAGTATAGTAACAGAAAGGTTTTTTGGGCCTCGTGAAATACTTATTGAATCGATATGCGCATTTTTGCATTTTTTACCAAGGTATTCTCGGATAGCTGAATCATGCCGTGCATATGTTGCATAGTTTTTCTTTGCGAACCAGCGTGAATCCCAAGGGAATATAACTGGTGTTCTGTGAATTTTTGGATGTACTTTGTGACCCATAGCTTCTGTATCAAATGGTTAATATTTTTTGAAATATATTATGCGTTTTCTTTCTCTTTTGGAGCTTCTACTACTGGTGCTTCTGCAGACGGCTTCTCTTCTTTTGTTTTTTTCTTTTTCTCTACTGCCGCAACCACATCTCCTTCTAGCATTACTGTTACATGGCATGTTCTTTTTCGTAACGGTGTAGCTCTACCAAAGGCTCTTGGCATCCATCTATACAACGTCTTTCCTTCATCTACAAAAATAGTTTTTACCTTTAGTGAATCTTTTGTAATATTATGGTTATGCGCGGCATTTGCAGCACATGATTCAATAAGTTTCCTTACTGGGATAGCTGCATGTTTTTTTGAAAATTGCAACTGTAATATCGCCTCTTTCACTGACAAACCACGAACAAGATCAACAACAAGACGTACTTTTCTTGGTGATACACGCAGTTTCCTTAGTTGTGCTTTTGCTTCCATTTTCATATATAGGATTTATTTGCGAAATTATACTAATTATTATTTACCTTTGGACTGTGCTTTTGCCATTTTACCACCATGTCCTCTAAAAGTCTTTGTTGGAGAAAATTCACCCAACTTGTGGCCAACTTTATTTTCGTCTACAGAAACCTCAATGAAATTTTTTCCGTTGTGTACCATAAACTTCATACCAACCATTTCTGGTGTAATTGTAGATGCTCGTGCCCATGTTTTAATAGGCGCGTTACTTCCGGATTGTTTTGCTTTGGCTACCTTTTTCATGAGTTTTTCATCAAGAAAAGGCCCTTTTTTAAGACTTCGAGACATAATATATCATTTAAATAATTTGAATCTATAATTTCACGTTATTTCTTTTTCTTTTTTCTTCTTTGAACAATAAACTTATCACTTGCTTTTCCTTTTTTTCTTGTTCTCTTTCCAAGAGCAATCTTTCCCCAAGGTGTTTTTGGACCTGATTTTAATCCAATCGGTGAGTGACCCTCTCCTCCACCATGCGGGTGATCTACCGGGTTCATGTTCTTTCCTTTTACAATTGGTCTCCAACCTTTCATTCTCATTCTTCCGGCTTTTCCCCAACGAACTAGTCTGAAATCAGAGTTACCCACTCTTCCGATACTTGCCATACACTCCTTCTTTACTAATCGCATTTCTCCTGAAGGAAGCTTTAGTTGTGCATACTTTCCTTCTATAGCTTGAATTTGTGCGGCTAATCCTGCACCTCTTACCATTTGACCACCTTTTGCTGGCTGTAGCTCAACATTATACACAAACATACCAACCGGTATATGTTCTAAGCTCATTCTTGCACCAGGAACAGCGTCGATTTTTTTATCTGATGACATTACTGTATCGCCTACTTTTACTCCTTCGTAACCAAGTAAATAGGCTTTTTTGTTATTCGGGTACTCGACAAGAATAATTCTTGGGCCACGATTTGGATCATACTCAATTGCAACTACCGTACCTTTTTCATTAAGATTAATACGTTTAAAATCTACGATTCTGTACATGCGTTTTACTCCAGCACCTCTATGTCTCACGGTAATCCTTCCAGTATTATTTCTTCCTGCCCTTTTATTCATCATTTTTGTTAATGAACGCTCTGGTTTTGTTTTAGTAATATCAGAAAAATCTTGGACGCTTGATTTACGCCTTCCCGGTGTTGTTGGTTTGTATACTTTTACTGCCATATAACACTTATTAATTATACCCCTTCATGAATATTTATACTTTTTCCTTTTGGTAAGTAGGCAACTGCTTTTTTCCAGTCACTTCTTTTCCCTTTGTTTTTTCCAAAGCGCATTCTTTTTCCTTCATAATTCATTACCCTTACACGCTTTGGCATAACACCATACACTTGATGAATGGCATTTTTAATAGCAACCTTATTTGCATTCTTTGCAACCACAAATGTATACTGACCCATTGATTCTTGTATAGTGCTTTTTTCACTCACCAACGAACGAATAAGAACAGTGTGTGCATTTTTATTACCACCTTTAGCAGATTCTGTTTTATTAGTATTTTTTTCTCCTACCATAACAGTGGCATCTTTTTTTTCTGCTTTCTTTTGACTATCTTTCTTTGTTTTTGATAATAATCCCATATGCATGTATTAATTTATGCGAGTCTTTTTTCTAGCATATCTACCGCTGTTTTAGTTGCAAGAATATATTTATGGTGAAGTAAGTCAACCACATTTACATTTTGTGAACTCTGCATGTTTACCTGCGGAATATTTCTTACAGCAAGACCGATACTTTTATCATTTCCTTCTACTAATAATAGCGTAGACTTACCTGATCCAGGCAAAAGCTTGCGCAATGCAGCAAACTGTTTTGTCTTTCCATTAGATTCTAATGAGTCCAAAACAATAAAGGAGTTGTTGCGTACTTTATCTGAAAGGCACACCTTCATTGCCTTTTTACTCATTTTTTTGTTTATTTTTTGTTTGTAATTTCTTATGTTGAGCGGTCCAAAAGTAATACCACCACCAGACCAAATTGGTGACCGTCTTGAACCATGTCTTGCTCGTCCCGTTCCTTTTTGTTTCCATGGTTTTTTTCCTCCTCCTCGGACTTCACTTCTATCTTTTGTGTGCGCCCATGGCTGTCTAGCATTTGCTTCTAAAGCAAGATAAATTTGATGTACAATTCCGGTATTTTTTTTTGTATTAAAAACCTCTTCAGATATATCAATCTGTGATGCTTCCTTTCCTTCTTGATTGTACATGGTAACTTTTGGCATATAATCAAAGTAATAAGTTCTATAATGTATTATTCTTGGGCTTCTTTTTCACTTTTAGCCACATCTTCTTTTTTCACCTCTTCTTTTGTATCTTTTTTTACATCCTCTTCTGTAACGACCTCGACTTGTTTTGCTTCTTCGGTTTTTTCAGTAGAAACTTCTACTGAAGTATCTTCTTTAGCCTCTTCTGCAACAACCTCTTGTTTTGCATCTTCTTTTTCCTGAGATTTTTCTATTTTCATTTCACCTTCTTGGGTTGATATAATAAGTAATCCACCACGTGCCCCTGGCAACGCACCTTTTATAGTAAGCTCTCCTGTTTCGGTATTTATTCCTACTATCTCAAGATTCTTAACTGTTACCTGATCATCTCCCATGTGGCCACCCATTTTTGTTCCCTTGAACACTCTTGCGGGACCAGTCGCTCCAATACTTCCAGGCATTCTATGCTGATCTTTGTGTCCATGTGTTTTTAAACTTCCAGCAAAGTTATGTCTTTTTACTACACCTTGAAACCCTTTACCTTTTGATCTTCCGGTTACCTGCACCTTCTCTCCTTGTGTAAATATTTCAACTCCGTAAGTATCACCTCGTGATAATCCGTGATCATCTGTTTTTACAGCAATGTCTTTTAAGACACGCACTGGCTCAAGATCACGTAAATGACCTTGTTGTGCCTTGTTTAATCGAAAAAGTTTTTGTTTACCAAAACCAACCTGCACAGCAGACGATCTGTCTTTTTCTTTTGTTTTAATTTGTGTTACAACACAAGGACCCGCTTTGACTCGTGTCACTGGAACTACTTCTCCGTTATCTCTAAAAACTTGGGTCATCTCTAATTTTTTTCCTAAAATAAATTTCATATCGTCATGAACTTACTTAATTTCTAATTTCGTAGCAAAAGTGTGCAAAAAACTAGAAGGATAGAATCACAAAAAATTTGCGAAGTAATCCTTCTAGTTTTTCTTGAATGATTTGTAATTTATACGAACTTATTACAGTACTCCATTAGAAATGTCGTCACAAGCTGGTTTTCCATAAAGAACCTCTCTTGTTTCTCTTTTCTAATTTATTTGATGACTATATAATATACAATTTACTTCACACTGTCAAGTGGTAGTTACCACCATGTTATCCACATATTTACATCATTTTAATCGCCAAATCTACACCACTAGGCATGTTTAAATTCATAAGTGCATCAATAGCCTTTGGTGTTGGGTCTAAAATATCTACTAATCTTTTATGAATACGCATTTCGAACTGCTCTTGTGCTGTTTTGTTAATAAACGATGCTCTATTAACACTATATTTACTTTTTTCTGTTGGCAGAGGTACGGGTCCTACAACCTTTGCACTATTTCTTTCGGCGGTATCTATAATTGTTTTTGTAGCCGCATCAATTATTTTATTATCGTAAGCACGAATTTTTATTCTAATACGTGGTTTGCTTTGCGATACTTCTCCTTGTTGTTTGTCTTCTGCCATAATAAAGAACTTGAAATGATTAAATGATACACAAGAGCGGAGGGCAAAAGCCCTCCGCTACCGCGTATTTATGCAATAATTTTTGTCACGACTCCTGCACCAACAGTTCTTCCACCTTCTCGAATCGCAAAACGCATTTGCTCTTCTAGTGCAACTGGTACAATAAGTTTAATAGTAAGTTTTACTGTGTCACCAGGCATAACCATTTCTGTTCCTTCTGGTAAAATCACATCTCCTGTTACGTCTGTTGTTCTGATGTAAAACTGAGGTTTATACCCCTTAAAGAAAGGTTTGTGTCTTCCACCTTCTTCTTTTGTCAGTGAGTATACTTCTGCTTCAAATTCTGTATGTGGTGTAATAGTTCCTGGTCTAGAAAGCACTTGCCCTCTTTGGACCTCGTCTTTTTTTGTACCACGAAGAAGAATTCCAGCATTGTCTCCAGCTTCTCCTTGATTAAGGTTTTTGTTAAACATCTCTACACCGGTAACGGTAGTTTTTGATACTTCTGCACCCATTCCAACGATTTCTACTTCCTCACCCACTTTTACAATACCACGTTCAATTCTTCCTGTTACTACTGTTCCACGACCTTCAATTGAAAATACATCTTCAATAGGCATAAGGAATTCTTTGTCTAAATCACGCTCTGGTGTTGGAATATACTCATCCAATTTTGCCAAAAGATCTAGAACAGGTTTTGAAGCAGCTTCGTCACCTGGATTTTCCAATGCTTTAAGTGCAGATCCACGAATAATAGGAGTTTCATCTCCTGGGAATTCATATTTCTTTAAAAGGTCACGCACCTCTTCTTCTACCAAGTCAATAAGTTCTGGATCAGATACTTGATCTACTTTATTTAAAAATACCACAATATATGGCACACCAACTTGTCTTGCAAGAAGAATGTGTTCTCGTGTTTGTGGCATGGGACCATCTGCTGCAGATACAACAAGAATAGCACCGTCCATTTGTGCGGCTCCTGTAATCATGTTTTTTACATAGTCGGCATGACCTGGACAATCTACATGAGCATAGTGCCTATTTTGTGTTTCGTACTCTACGTGTGCGGTAGCAATAGTAATTCCACGTGCCTTTTCTTCTGGCGCCGCATCTATTTCTCCGACATCTTTTGTTTGAGCAGTAAGCCCATGAGCACCAGCAACTTTTAAGATAGCTGCTGTTGTAGTTGTTTTTCCGTGGTCAACGTGACCAATTGTTCCCACATTTACGTGTGGTTTTGAACGATCAAAGTCTGCCATAGTATTATGGTAGCTATTCCCGCACTGTGTCTGAGTGGTCAGCACAGTTTTGTAATCCAACGGGTCTAAATGAATTAAGTTTTTTTAAAAATTACCATTATTAAAATAACAGTAGGCGCCAATAGTATAGCGTATTTAGATTAATTCGTCAAGTGCATTTAATGGGGCACATACTTAATAGAAAAAGTCATGATTATCAAGGGTATAAAGGCGATTTTAGACTTCTTCATCAAAGAATAGTAGTGTATCTTTTTCTTCTTCCTGATCAGTACTATTTGATTCTATTATAGAATTTTTTTTTGTTTCTATGTTTGCTCGGCCATACACTTTCTCTATTACAGATCGTATATGATTTTCTGATATATTATTAGTATTTTTTACATTTATCGGTATGTCATACCGCAACTCTTCGGAATGCATATTTTTTTGACTCATTACTGGTTTTGGGTTAAACGCAATACGGTCGCCATGTAATCCCTTTTCATATAATGGTTCGTATTCCGAGGTACTTGTTTGTATAACATCTTCTTTGTTGTGTTTGTACACAACACCAGGTTCTAGTGTGGTTGGTTCACTACTTTTACTAGTTTCATGTTTATTATCAAGAACTCTTTCTTGCCTAAATGCACCAAACGATCCAGCTCCTGAAGATTGCGGTGATTCTTTTTCTAGCACACTCGCACCACTCGACCACTGCGGTTTCCTATATTTTTTTTCAGGAGAATCTGACATAGAAGTAATTTCCTTTTGCAATGCATCAGCAATATCTGACTGCTCTTTTTCAGCATTACTCGAATGCCATATAGCAATCTCTCTGTTAATTCTATCAACCAACTGTTCTTTCGTTAAATGGCGTACATCGTCTCTTTTATTAACTAATTGTTTATACTCATCAAGCGCCATAATTACTAAATGACTTCCAGTGTATGGGTTGTAAATAATAACACGATCTCCGGTACTTTTAGATAGTTCAATTATTTCCTCCAAATTGTTGTGCATATGTTTTATTAGTATTATTAAAAGTATAACGCGAACAAAAACACTGGTCAATAGTATAAAAAATAAAAAATACCGATAAAGGTATTTTTTATTTGTATTCACAGTATAAACGTGACAAGATTTTTCAGACATCTACTAATCCCGAATCATAATATTTCGGAACTCTCTGTGCACAAAGTACACAGGTCGACAAGTAGTTTCAATTTTCACTGAAACATACTCCAGAAAGGAGGTGATCCATCCACAGCTTCCGCTACGGATGCCTTGTTTCGACTTCACCCTGATCGCTGACCCTACCTTCGTCCCCTTGCGGAGCCTTCGGGCATTTCCAACTTTCGTGGTGTGACGGGCGGTGAGTACAAGACCCGAGAACGTATTCATCGCGCCGTGGCTGATGCGCGATTACTAGCGATTCCAACTTCATGCAGGCGAGTTGCAGCCTACAATCCGAACTAAGACTAGTTTTTTGAGATTGGCTTCATCTTGCGATTTCGCTACTCTTTGTACTGGCCATTGTATCATGTGTGTAGCCCAAGGCGTAAGAGTCATGCTGATTTGACGTCATCCCCACCTTCCTCCCGGTTACCCGGGCAGTCTCGCATGTACATATAACATACGACGAGGGTTGCGCTCGTTACCCGACTTAACGGTACACTTCACAGCACGAGCTGACGGCAACCATGCAGCATCTGTGTAGCACCCTCGAAGGCTGCTCGAGTTTCCCCGAGCGTGCAGCTACATGTCAAGCCTTGGTAAGGTTCGCCGCGTATCATCGAATTAAACCACATGATCCACCGCTTGTGCGGGTCCCCGTCTATTCCTTTGAGTTTTAACCTTGCGATCGTACTCCCCAGGCGGCGCACTTAACGCGTTAGCTTTTTTAAACGGCACTGAGAGGGTCGAAACTCCCAATACCTAGTGCGCATCGTTTACGGCGTGGACTACTGGGGTATCTAATCCCATTCGCTACCCACGCTTTCGTCCATGAGTGTCAGGCATGTTCCAGCAAGCTGCCTTCGCCTTTGGTGTTCCTATCGATATCAGCGCTTATTACGACTACACCGATAGTTCCGCTTGCCTCTCCCAGCCTCTAGTTTTACAGTATTGACGGCAGTCCACATGTTAAGCACGGGGATTTGACCATCAACTTATAAAACAACCTGCGGACGCTTTACGCCCAATGAATCCGGATAACGTTTGAGGTCTCTGTATTACCGCTGCTGCTGGCACAGAGTTAGCAACCTCTTATTCATATGGTACCGTCACAAATTCTTCCCATATAAAAGCAGTTTACACCCCGAAGGGCGTCTTCCTGCACGCGGTGTCGCTCCATCACGCTTTCGCGCATTGTGGAATATTCTTGACTGCAGCCTCCCGTAGGAGTCTGGGCCGTGTCTCAGTCCCAGTGAGGCAGGTCACGCTCTCACGCCTGCTACTCGTCATCGCCTTGGTAGGCTTTTACCCTACCAACAAGCTGATAAGCCATAGGCCCCTCTCTAAGCCCCGGAGGTTTACATGGAATGACATATGTCTTCCCATGACTATCGGGTATTAGCCACGATTTCTCGAGGTTGTCCCCGTCTTAGAGGTGGGTTACCAATGTGTTACTCACCCGTTTGCCGCTCGTAATCCAACCGAAGTTGGGTACGTCGCTCGACTTGCATGCCTTAGACACACCGCCAACGTTAATCCTGAGCCAGGATCAAACTCTCAAATAATGAAAGTTTTGCTCAAGTAAGTAGTAATAAATTACTACTTTGCAAAATCGTTTTACAACGATTATAGTTGATTCCTTTTTAATACTCTTAAAAAGGTTTGATTTTTTTTTGAATAGATGTTTGGTTTCTTGTCACGTTTATAACGTGAATTACGTACATTGTACGTTTGATACTATTTTGGTTGACTAGATTGTAATGACCGCTCGCTCTTTCTCTGTAAAGAAAAAAGAGAAACCTGTCATACATCATTTGCAAAAATAAATGATATATGAATTGGTTACTCTTTCCTAGTATCTCTTTTTGAAGACTTTGGAAAACGTGTTCTTTTTGAATATTACTGCGCCTAGTATATACACTTTGTAATTAGGTGTCAAGGATACTATACACATGATCTGGGGATAACATTTAATAATTTTGTATACAGTATAAATATTACGTATATCATAGATAAATTTATTCGACTACAAGTGGTATACAAGAACACTTAATCCTTAGTATTATTTTTTCTCCATGCTTTTATTTTTGCATGATCTCCACTTAATAACACTGCTGGAACACTATGCGTAAGAAATTTTTCTGGCTTCGTATATTGTGGATACTCTTTTTGATTTCTTTGTTTTTTATCTGTTTCATTTTTATTTTGGACACTAAATGTTTCTTCAGATAGTGACTCTGGATTTCCTAAAACTCCTGGAATAAGCCGTGACACAGCTTCTATAATAATTAATGCACCCAACTCTCCACCTGCCAGAACATATTTCCCAACAGACATTTCTTCGTCTACCATAAAATCAGCAACACGCTGATCTACACCTTCGTATCTTCCACAGACAAATGTAATTTCATTATATTGAGATAATTCCTCCGCAACCGTTTGTGTAAACTCTCTTCCGCGCGGAGAAAGAAGTATGGTTCTTTTTTTTCTGTTTTCGCCACTCCGAAAAATTTTTTTTATTTTTGACACACCGGTTGTTTTTGAAAAAGGAATAGCATTAATACTTTGTAGCGCAGAATAGATTGGTTCTGGTTTCATAACCATTCCTGCGCCGCCACCATACGGTGTATCGTCTATTGTTTTGCGTTGATCAGTTGCAAAATCTCGTAGATTAATTGGGTTTACAGAAATATAATTATTTTTTTGTGCGCGACCCAAAATACTCTCATTACAATAGTTTGAGATAATGCTTGGGAAAATTGTTATTGTGTTAAATTTCATATATATAGTATACAACTATTTGTCCGCAAACCTCAACACGGCCAATATGAGGCCGTGTTGTGATTATAATAATATAAGTTTATTTTTTTCCTTCTATAATTTCTTGTTCTACATTTTTTGGCACTTCTGCGTAATGAGAAAATTCCATAGAATAACTGGCGCGACCAGAGGTCATTGAGCGCAAATTTCCTACATACCCAAACATACTTGATAATGGTACAATAGATTTTATTACTTTTGCATTACCACGATCCACCATTTCTTGTATTTGCCCACGCTTTGAATTAAGATCTCCAACCACGTCTCCCATATGTTCTTCTGGTGTTACCACTTCTACTGCCATTACCGGCTCTAGCACAACAGGATTTGACTGCTTTACTGCAGCAGTAAATGCCATACTTCCGGCCATTTTAAACGCCACCTCAGATGAGTCAACTTCGTGATAACTTCCATCATACACAGCAACTTTAATGTTTTCCATTGGGTATCCTGCAACAATTCCTTTATCCATTGTTTCTCGAACTCCTTTTTGAATTGCTGGAATATATTCTTTTGGAACAACACCACCTTTAATTTCGTCGACAAATTCAAATGTTTTTTCTCCATCCTCTGGAAGTGGTTCAATGCGTAACCAGCAATGGCCAAACTGACCACGACCACCGGATTGTTTTACATATTTTCCTTCTGATTCTGCAGAACCTTTAATGGTTTCTCGGTAGGCAACTTGCGGCGCACCAACATTTGCTTCTACGCTAAATTCTCGTTTCATTCTGTCTACAATAATATCAAGATGAAGTTCTCCCATTCCAGAAATGATTGTTTGCAATGTTTCATCATCGGTACGAACTTTAAATGTTGGGTCTTCCTCGGCAAGTTTTTGTAGCGCAATCCCCATTTTTTCCTGATCTTGTTTTGTTTTTGGTTCAATAGCAACAGAAATAACTGGCTCCGGAAAGGTAATATTTTCTAAAATAAGCTGCCTGTTTTCTGCACACAACGTATCCCCAGTTCTGGTATCTTTTAGACCAATTGCTGCGGCAATTTCTCCGGCATAGACCTCTTGCACTTCTTCACGAGAGTTTGCATGAAGTCGCACAATTCTTCCAATACGTTCTTTTTTTCCGCTAGAAGAATTCACTACATAACTTCCTGCACTAATTGTTCCAGAATATACACGGAAGAAAATCAACTTTCCAACAAATGGATCGGTCGCCACTTTAAACGCAAGTGCAGAAAATGCTTCGTCGTCACTTGCTTTTATAACAACTTTTGTTTCTGCATCTTTTGCACTCGTCGCCTCAATTTCTGGGACATCTAGCGGTGAAGGTAAAAACGCAGTTACGGCATCTAACATTTTTTGTACACCAATGTTTGCAAGAGCAGATCCACAAAGCACAGGATACAGTTCATCACTTAGCACAAGCATACGAATACCACGCTTTATTTCTTCTGATGTCAATAATTCACCACCTAAATATTTTTCCATTAATTCATCATCTGCCTCTGCAACTTTTTCCATTAAATTTTTATGATGTAGTTCAGCATCATCTTGCAACTCAGCAGGAATGTCAATCTCTGAAATTGTTTCTCCGTGATCTCCAGAAAATGTATATGCTTTCTTTTCAATAAGGTCAACCACTCCTTTGAAATCCCCTTCCATTCCAATTGGGAGTTGTACTGGAACTGCTTTGTTAGACAAACGGTCAGTAATAGAAGATAGGGACATAGAAAAATCTGCACCAACCTTGTCCATTTTATTAATAAAACAAATTCGTGGAACACTGTATTTATCTGCCTGCCTCCATACTGTTTCGGATTGCGGCTCTACACCTTGTGAGCCATCAAACACAGCAACAGCACCATCAAGAACACGCAATGATCGCTCTACCTCCACTGTAAAGTCTACGTGGCCGGGAGTATCTATAATATTAATTCGATTGTCTTTCCAGAAACACGTAGTTGCAGCACTGGTAATAGTAATACCACGCTCTTTTTCTTGTTCCATCCAATCCATGTCTGCCTCACCTTCATGAGTTTCACCGATCTTGTGTTTTTTTCCTGTGTAAAATAACACCCGTTCGGTAACGGTTGTTTTTCCGGCATCAATATGAGCCATGATACCGATATTTCTTGTATTTTCTAATGAATATTCTCTGGGCATAAAATAACGTAATTAAAAATGAAAACCCAACAAAAAACCGAAGTTTTTATTTGTGTATATTTATCGTCTTCTTGCAAAGTGGGCAAATGCTTTGTTTGCCTCGGCCATTCTATGCACATCATCTTTCTTTTTCATGGTTCCGCCGACACCTTCTAAAATATCTTGAAATTCTGCTGCCAATCTTTCTCGCATAGATTTACCTGACCTACTTCTTGCAGCAGCCAAAATCCAACGATATGCTAATGTGTTACCTCTTCCACTTAGTACCGGCATTGGTACTTGGTAATTTGCACCACCAACTCGCTTTGAGCGAACTTCTACTTGTGGTTTTGCTGTTTCTATTACTTTTTCAAAAACTTCTACCGGTTCTTGTTTTGTTGCTTTTGCGGCAATTTCCAAAGCATCGTACACAATGGCTTGTGCAACTGTCTTTTTTCCATCTTGCATAAGATAGTTTACAAACTTTGCAATGGCAAGACTATGATATTTTGGATCTGCAAGAATAGTTCTTTTTGGCGCCTGTTTTCCTCTTGACATATATATCTATAAAAAATTATGTAGTAAATAATTACGCTTTCGGTTTTTTTGTTCCGTAACGTGAACGACCTTTTTTTCTTCCTTCTACTCCTTGCGTATCATATACACCACGAACAATAGTGTATCGTACACCAGATAAGTCTTTTACTCTTCCACCGCGTAATAGAACAATAGAGTGCTCTTGAAGATTGTGCCCTTCTCCTGGAATATAAGCAATCACCTCTACACCATTTGATAGTCTTACACGTGCTACTTTACGTAAAGCAGAGTTTGGTTTACGAGGGGTGGTTGTGTACACTTTTGTACATACACCGCGCTTAAATGGTGACCCTCTTCGTAATGTTGTTTTTTTTCTGTGAAGCGCATCGTAAGTAAACTGCATTGCAGGAGACTCTGACTTCTTCTTTTTTATTTTTCTTCCTTTTCGAAGAATCTGATTCATTGTTGGCATAATATGCTGCTAAAATTAGTTGTGTGTTATAAAAATAGAAAAACCTGACCCAAAGTTGGGACAGACCATATTCTCCTTACTAAATATGGTACAAACAGCCACGTTTGTACGATCTAATTGTGCGTCTTGTACTCAACGAGACGACAATAGTATAAAATATTTTTCTTATTATGTCAAGAAATTGCCCACATATTACTAAAATACACCTATACCTCCGGTAAAAAGAGCAAAAAAGAATATAATAATAGGCTGAATAAGGTAGAAAAATTGAAAAATGAAGAGTAGAAGAATAATCCACCCATATTTATCTAAAAATTGACGCACACCGACCATTGAGTCTGGTAACAATGCATACAACAGCTTGGACCCGTCTAAAGGTGGAATTGGTACAAGATTAAAGATAGCAAGTAAGACATTTGCATACACGATCAGTGCCAACAACTCAGCAAGGCCACCAGTTGGCATAAGCTGTACAATAACCCCAAAAACAGCAGCAAGTACTAAATTTGCTGCAGGACCGGCAAAAGCTACTAAGACTGGACCCCATTTTTGATTTCGTAAATTATATGGGTTATAGGGTACCGGCTTAGCATACGCAAACAAAAAGCTACCGCCAGTGGAAATAAACAAAATAAAAGGAAGGAGGAGTGTTCCAATAGGATCAATATGTACCACAGGATTAAGTGAAAGTCTTCCGGCATATCGTGCAGTTGGATCTCCTAATCTATCGGCCATCCATCCGTGCATATATTCGTGAATAATAGCAGACGGAATAATAACAATCAGAAAAAAGAGTTGAGATAATTCATTCATACCTAAAATGAAGTAATATAAATTAAAGACAGTGAATATTGACAAAGCAAGGATTATACTATATACTTGCTTCATCGCGTATTATACTCCTTAGTATATACCAATTATCCACAATACTCAATTATCTATATTAATATCATAGTTCTATGTCTAGAAGATGTGAAGAATGCAACAAAGGACCAAAAAAAGCCATGATTAGAAGTCATGCATTAAACAAAACATTGCGCGTACAAAGACCAAACTTACAAAAATTTGAAGGAAGAAAAGTGTGTACCAAATGTAGAAAAACAGCAATCAAACGCGCAGCAGTTGCATAAGAAAAAAACTCCATTACGGAGTTTTTTTATTTGGTTCACGTAAACAGGTTTGTATTATCACGTAAATTCGTTTTAATTCTTGTTCTACCACTGGCCCATCATATTCTCCGGCATGTGCTGCCGTTCCTGCATAACTTGCTTTTTTTTGATCCAAGTGAAGGTCTACTACGAAGTATTCTTCTTTTTGTTCTATGTACACATGAAATCGTGGGTAAAAATTTCCGGGACGCATTCTTCTAACGTAGCTATATTTTTTTGTGTTCGGATCCAAAAATTCACCATACCCACATTTACGCATTAATTGTCTTGGTGTTGCATTGTACACCCCTTTACACGGCACTCTCATAAAATATCTCATTAAAACTACACACTACCTTATCACAAAACATAGTAATAATTCAAGATGTCCATTTTTTAAAAACAGGTGTTACTTACATTTTTTCTCATGATATGTGGATTATTTTACCACAATAATTCCTTTCATGTTTGGATGAGGAGTGCAATGATACCCATGATCCCCAACTTCTTGTGGTGCGGTAAACGTAACAGTATTACCTGAACTAATTATGTTAGTATCAAAAGCACCGACAGAATCACTTGTTACAGAGTGTCCAGCAATATCGCTGTTCACAACCGTCACCACTTCTCCTGGACTAACCGTAACAGTCTCTGGAGAAAAAGAAAAATCCTCGATAGTAATTACTACACCACTTGCCACCTCAGGAGCAGCACTTTCTTTGGATACTGTTTCTACACCATCACAACCCACACCCATAACCATAACACACAAAGCCAAAGTCAAACCAATATGTTTTATCATATATGTATTATATAAATAATAAATTAATATATGTTGTGTTATTGTATTGAAACTTTATATATTCTTCCTTCTAAAATATCGGCAAAAAATATGTCGCCATTTTCTGGATCAACGGTGAGCCCAACAGGATTTCCAATAAATCCTTCCACCTCGGGTGACCGAATAACTATTGGAGTAAAATCTACTTTTGGCTGACCGTCTACTGTCTTTAATTGTCCAAACCAAAGCGCTTTTCCTGGACTATTTTTCTTTGATCCGGTTTTTCCAAAAACAAGTGCTAAGACAGATTGCTCCTTATCGTTAGAAAGTGGGATAACTCCTCCACCCGGATGCATCGCCAGACCAACAAATGTTTCTGTCTGCGGTAAGCGAGTAATAACAATATCTTTGATTGCTGCGTCAAAAGGATCTTTAACCGGTCTTTTTAATGACTCAGCGCTCCCATCCCAAGACAAATTTAATTGTTTATCTGACAAAGTATTTTCTAAAAAAACGGTGCATATATAATTCTATCATGTATATCTGGACCAGTATCTCCTATTAACACTCTTTTTCTTGCATCATATTGATTTTGCGCAAGTGTATATGCATTTCGTATACCAACAGCCTGTAATTTTGGGAAACTTGGATACGGTCGTACTCCTAAAGGATTAGAGCCATCTGCTTGAATTACCATCACCTTTCCTCCTTCTAAGGTAAGATCTTGGGCGCGTTTTGCATCAAAACCTTCACCGATTAAAAACAAGAGGTGTGATTTTCCTTCAATACTAACACCAATACCATCGGTAATTTGATGAGAAAAATTACCTGGAACATTTGCCGTAAATATGACTTCTGGATCTGCACTAAACACCAGCGTACCAAAACGCTCTTTTAGAGAGACAACACTAACACGATTCTCTATTTCACCTTCACTATTTTTATACGTATATAAGAAAAATATATTTCCGGTATCGGCATAATCACTAGAAAAAACTGCCCCTACTAAACCTAACTCCTCTGGAGGAAAACCTAAAACTGATGTATCAATTTTTCCAGCAAGTCGTGACTTATTATTCCACACACCGTTCTTGCGAGAAAACACAAATACTTCTCCGGTTAACTGAGTCACTATCATGTATTCACCATCTGGAGTTAGTGCTATTCGAGTTGGTGCAGTAAGCCCTGACGCAAGAACTGAAACGGTAAAATCCTTACTACTTACCGGAGCATACCCCACGTCTTCTGTTGGATTTCCCGCAAAATAAAACCGGACAGCATTAAGGATAACAAGTGGCAATGTACTATTCTTTTTGTACACAACAACCATTCCAAAAACACAAAGAAGTACTATTCCATAAACAAGAATTCTTTTAGATTTTCTATTCATATTGTAAAAATAATAGCAATAGTATAGCATAAAAAAATAAATAAAAAAACAACCAATATAATAATTAGTTGTTATAAAGATCTCAATATGCACGTAATCAATATCCCTTGTAATTACGTGGGATGTCTCAATTTTAGCCCACGGACTAAAACGATATTGACTTCCCAAAAAGGCATTGTTGTAGAATATGATTATTCTACATACTGAGATCTGTTGTAGTATACCACAGAAAGGACCTCTTTCAAACTCTAAACTGAGAAGAGCAGCGCTCACAGAGTGCAATCACCCACGAAGCAAACTCATGATTAGTTAGTGTTTTTTTGTTTTCAAGACAAAACTTTAGATACAGACACAGAAATTCTATTAAACACGACTTACCATCTTCAACTACAAAAACCCTTTCATCATCTAAGGCTTCTAAGATAAACTCTAACAATCTCCCGTCCAACAAAATATCAGGGCCATTATTCCTAAACAAGATCCCTGCGAGACTACGCACACTACCTCGCATTTGATTAAAATCTCTAACGCTAGGAAACCAGGCACAAATCATGACAGAAAATTTTTCCAAAAGTTCAGCAGGAAGCTCTGTAAATTCCTTATTTAAGAAACAACCTAAAGAGGAAAAAAAGCTTTTCTCAAATGGAATTTTAGCAATAAGACCTGATGAAGGCAGACTCTTAATAAGCGAATACCGCTTCTTAAGGATAGCTAGAAAAACATAATCAACAATTGTCACCACGCGAACATTTTTAATCTCGTGCTTACCTTGCAGTGCCTTCAAGAAAACTGCTAGAGAAACTCCTAAATAATGATTCTGGAACTCTCTTTCTCTTTCTTCAACATCCTGCTTCTCATAGATTGAGAGCCCTATCTCCCAAATTTCCTTTGTGGCAACAGTCTGATGAATTGCTTCTAACAAAGTTTTTTGTGGACATGTCATAAGATGTGGCATGGATACAATATTGTTCATGAAACGATCCTGCTTCATCCTGTCAACAAGATTTTGTGTAACCTCTACCTGTTCTTGGTTGGATAGTTCAGTTTGAATAGTGCTATACGCATAGCCATATAATGTCTGGTAGTCTGCATAGTGCACACAAGAGTGCTTAGTAGCAAACTCAATCCATTCAGTAAGAAAAGCTACCTTATTACACCTCTCTTCTTGCATTGTTTCTTTATACAGAGAAATTATCCCTGTGGTATCAGAAGATACTGGTTTTAAACCATCTTCCATGTTTTCCCTTTCAGTGAATAAAAAGAACAAAAAAACGACAAAAGTCGTAACGAATACCTTAACCTAGCATAAAATGGGTCAAGCGTATTACTTATAATATCCGATAATAAGACTATTGTCAAGTTTACATTATAAAAACCGCATCATTTTTGCGGTTTTTATGCTATAATACTTTCTATTATTCCAATATACCATCGAGGTTTACATCGTATAAAATTTCTTCGGAAACAAGACGATACTGTAAAATCTCCTCTTCTGTCATCCAAATTTTTATTTCTCTTTCTGCTTCTTCCGGCTTATCTGAACAATGAATTAAATTTCTTACTGCCCTACTGTCAACCCCAGCAAGTGCATAAGAGTCTAGCGTGTAATCTCCGCGAATTGTTCCAACATCCGATGTTAGCGGTTCTGTTCCACCAACTAGTTTTTTTACAATTGCTACCGCTTGATTTCCTTCCAATATCATTGCAACAACAGGACCCGAAGTCATAAATGTTGCAAGTTGGCGAATAATGTCTTTTCCATATTCAATCGCTTCTTTTTCTATAGCAAGACCTGCTGCTTCTCTGTCTTTTACAATAAGAGCTCCTTTCTCGTTAAACCACACATCATCTTTTTTGTAATGTTCCCAGCACTGCTCCTCTTTTGGTATTACCATTTTTAGTGCCGTAATTTTGAGTCCTGTATTCTCAAAACGACGAATAATGTCGCCAATTAGTGAACGTTGTACGCCATCTGGTTTTATCATTACATATGATCGCTCTTTTTTTGCCATAATAGAATATGTTAAAAATATATTGCCTAAGTATACGGAAAATATACAAAAAAGTCAACTAACTCAACACACTTTTTTACTTTGAGTAATTTGTGTATCCAACACGAACTAAAAGTCATTAATATCACCCAAAAAATTTGTTTTTCCTTTCCTTGACCACACCGGCTCATCTTCTGGAATATATTCTATATTATCAATGTCATCACCTGGATCAGTAAAAGAAAGAAGAGATTTTTGATCGTTCTCATTACCAAAAAATACCGTTGATCCACCAAAATGGAATTCTTCGATCAGGCGTTTATCAATTTCTTCTAAAAACATACTTGGCCCATTCATAACCATATGTCTTTGCGAGGTAATAGGGTAAGAGAAAAATAATTGTTTTTTTGCTCGTGTAATTGCCACGTAAAATAGTCGCCGTTCTTCTTCTATCCCATTTCTTTCTCCCATTGCGCGTTCATTTGGGAATTGTCCTTGACTCATGTGCATAACAAAAACAGTATGCCATTCCAATCCTTTTGCCTGATGAATGGTGGATAAAACTATTTTTTCTTCCGTATTATTTTGCTGTTGTTTTTGTGCCTGTGCAATGGTAAAATTTTCTTGTAATGTTACTTCTGTTAAAAATGTATGAAGATCATCATTTGCACTTGCAAAAGTAGCAAGTTGTTCTATGTCCTGCAAACGCTCTCTGTAATCTACATACTCACCTTCTATATATTCTGCATATTTTGATTCAAGCAATGCATCAATCATATGTGCCGGCTCTTGTTTTGCATTACATACACTTTGCCACATATTCATAAAATCATGCCATCCAATTTTTGCTTTTACAGAAAGTAATGATCCACACTCTTGAAGCGTTTCTAAAGAAATATCTTCTTCACTATTTTTGATTGCATGAATAATTTTTTGTGCACTTGCCGGACCAATACCAGTTTGCATAGTAAGCACTCTATTCCACGCAATCTCATCTTTTGGGTTATGTATAATTCGCAAAAATGCCAACGTGTCTTTTATATGTGCTCGTTCAAAAAATCGTACACCACCTCTGTATTCATATGGAATATTTCTTTTTACTAATTCAACTTCCAAAGCTTGTGAATGAAATGCAGCGCGAAACAATACAGCGATCTGCGATAAAGGAACACCTTCATTATGCAATGTTGCGATAGTTTCTGTAATAAATTCTGCCTCTTCTTTTGTGTCGGCAAATGCATGAAGTTCTGGTTTGCTACAATGTGGCTGCATACTTGCCAAAGTTTTTTCGTATTGTTCTGTGTTTTTTGTAATAACACAATTTGCCACATCCAAAATATTTGGCGTCGAGCGATAATTTGTTTCTAGTTTAAATATTTGTGCAGTATTATACGTCTTTTCAAAATCTAAAATATTAGCAATATTGGCGGCACGAAAAGAGTAAATACTCTGAGCATCATCCCCTACCACAAGTAGGTTATTATGCCGAGAAGAAAGTAACGAAATAATAGCTGCTTGAACCCTGTTTGTGTCTTGATACTCATCAACCATGACATGGGTAAATTGATGTGCAAATCGCTCTTTTACCGAAGGTGAAGAAACTAGAAGTGCCAACATATTGGTAAGCAAATCATCAAAGTCCATTGCATTTGCCAGTCGTTTTCTTTTTTCATATTCTTGTGCAATCCGCAAAATAGTGTCGGTAAAATCAAGCCATTTTGGATACTTGTCGTCTAACACTTCTTCTATTGTTTTTTGTGCATTTTTTGCAAAAGAAATAAGTGAAAGCACAACACGAGCCGAAGGAAATCTTCGTTGTTTTGTGTCGACCCCTTCTAATTTTATACACTGTTTTATTAAATCTACACTATCTCCACTGTCTAAAATAGTAAATGCATTTGAATACCCAAGAAGAGGTGCATATTGTTTTAATATTTTACACGCAATACTGTGAAACGTTCCAGACCACGGCAAACGAATTTCTCCTTGTGTCATCTGTTGAATTCTTTCTGTCATTTCTTTTGCCGCTTTATTGGTAAATGTTACCAAAAGCATTTCTTTTGGTGCCACACCTTGTTCCAGTAAATACGCCACGCGATAACAAATAGTTCGTGTTTTTCCAGACCCAGCCCCAGCCAAAACAAGGCATGGTCCGCTGGCATTTTTTACAATGGCGACTTGTTCAGCATTAAGTTCGTTTTCAAAATGTATCATAGTATCATAATCATACCAAATTTATCATAGGAATCCAAATACTTCTGTTTATAAAAAAGTACAATAATAAAAGCCTAAGCTGATACAACTTAGGCAAAATAAAGAACAAAAAAGATTGAGGAGGTTCTTAGTTTAGTTTAGTTTAGTTTAGCTTAACTATCCTACAGAACACACAAACCAAAACAGGTGTCGGAGGCTCCGTGAACCTTCCACGACTTGCGCAGATTTACTATTGTGCCAACATGGGCAACCTCTCCATTATCTTGCACCTGAAAGCCCGGTCGCCATAACACATACATTTTATCAGAACCACTGCCGAAACCAAGCTCTTTGAGTGTTGATTTGTAAGAAACAAAAGGTTGAAGAACCCACCCCTCGCGATCCTTATTCCACTCATTTACTGCGCGGGCAACAACACGAGCGATATCTGGTCGGCGCTTCATTTTATTTAGTGCATAAACACAATGGCCCCCAAAACGGTCATACGCTCGAGCACCCCCATACTTTAACACAAACTGCCGACGACTCCGCGAAAGACCTGACGCATCTCCAATACGATATGATCCGATAGGATGATCAAGACCTGTTACCAACGTTGTCGGATGACACAAAGATCGATCATCACTAGTAAAGAAATCCTTGGTCTGTGGATGATGTAGTAACACCATCGCAAATTTAGTCTCCGGAATCATTGATGGAATAGGATCCATGTCAATTTGACCATCAAGCCAACGATAAAGCAGGGTACGTCCTTTTTCGCTCTCTAAGAGTTGCGGTAATGGTGGGCGCTTTACGACAACCCGCCACTGCGTACTGTTTGGGTCGAATTCTGGTGTTTTTTGCACCAAAAGATTAACGCCGCTTAATGCAAGCTTATTTGCAAGGTGCGTGACACTACTCTCCATACCCTCATTGTATAACCACCAAACACCTGTTTGTCCTCCCAACCACTGTGAAAATGAATTGACAGCAGTGGAAGATTTTACGTTATAGTAATCCTCAAGACCAGCAATAAACCCCCAACCTGAACCAGGACATTGGATTTCTGCGATAGTCCCATCACTGAATAAGTCAAGACGAAAATTCTTTGGAACAAGTCCGGCTGTTGCAACAGCCAATTCACGTGCAAGATTACGATGTTCTGGTAAAATACTTGCGAAAAATAAATCTTCCATCCAAGCCAATTCCTTGTGTCGACCTCTTAGAATTTCAGAAAAAAGGGTGTTTGTTTTCAACAATACATTTGCAGCACGACGACCTGCAGTCATAATAAGTTCACGTTTTGAATCAGGTAGTACAATAGGACTTGGCAAGGTATCAAATCCAAGCTGATTACCGTCTGTGTATTTACTTGCAAACGCGATTTTTACCGACTCTCGACTCTCGGTAGGAATGTTGGACATAAAAACACCTCCTTTGTGTTTGTCCGGGTTTTACATTGTAATATACTCTCTCACAGATATGATTAGAGGAGAAAAAAACTACTCATCTCAAATACATATCTATGCGGAGAGAACATTACTGTTCTACTCCTATCGTTACAAGCTTTTCACCAAAAACATAAAATTCTCTTGCCGCAATCTCCGTAACTACTCCAGAATATTCAGAAATAAGTGGTTTTTTTTCTAATGTTTTTACATCAATAATATACCCCAAAACCTCTCCTTTATCTACCTGCTCTTTTAATGCTTTTTTAGGAAGAAATAAGCCAGAACTTCGACTCATCATTTGCCTTCTTTCAAACGTTGGTATTTCTTTTTTTACCTGGCTAACTTCTGGTAAATCATATAGTCCACACCTGCTTAGTGCTCGCACCAACCCTTGTGCAAACTGTGTAACCTCGGATCCAGATGTATATTGAATTGGCGAATACTCGACTACACAGGCTGCCTTACCCTGTGCTATCATCTGAAAAGCAAATGCGCTCGCTACACGTTTTTCCTCCGAACCATGAATATTCATTTTATATACCACTTCAACACCAAGTGTTTTTGACAAATCGTCTATTAGTTCAGTATTTTTCTCGCTTGCCTGCGAAACAACCATTGCAGCACTCAGCGATGGGCGAACAAATGTGTGAAGATCTATAATCACATCATATTTAGACCCTATTTCAAGAAGTGTGTTCTTAAGTACCACCTGTATTCCCCTTTCTTTTGCTTGTGGCGGGTAACCTCGATTAAGATCAACATTATCTATTGGCATAAAGCGCTGTTTATGTAAAAGCCCCAAAGGATTTGCAGAAGAAATAATAGAAAGTAAGCCATTTTCAACTATTGGCATACTTTGAAGCGCTTCTTCTAATACATAAAAACCCGTCAACTCATTACCGTGCAAATTATTTATAATTAATACCTTATTTTGTGCTTTTCTATTTCCGACATGGGTTACCGAAAGAGAAAGGTCTATGCCTCCAAGATTAGCAATAGCGATATTTTCATGAGAGATGTGTTGTTTTGTCATATATAAGTTTAAGTAAAAAACCACCATTTCTGGTGATTTGTGTAAATATTTTATTTAAGATATATTATTTACCAATATGCGTACAAACCACCATTCGCTTACTAAATAGAGTAAACCAAAAATATGCAATCATGAGTTCCATCGCCGCTATGGTGTTATGTATAATTGTATTAGTATGTATGTTCATATACCTAATAAAACCTACAGAAGTACTCCACTTCATGTAATACTTAGTATTACAAATGTTTATTTTTCTGTCAAGCAAATTGTGGATAACATTATTTTAAAACCAAAACAACCGGTGTTCCATTAACAACGTCTCCCCCGTTCCAGTCATGAAGCGCATTCATAATTATGTCTTGTGAATAGATAAAACCCTCACCGCGCCACGTTCCAGGCTCATTAGTAATAAAGTCAGTTCCAGTATATCCACGAAGAATAACCGTGTGATAGTCTGGCCCCCCATCATTAAAATATGGATTACGCAATGACTTTCCATGAACCGCCGCTAAAACAGGATGCCCATTTGCAAGAAATTGTTTTAATTGCAATAAAGTGGGATTTTCTACAATTCGCAAAGCATGTGCTCCTCCGGAATAATCAAAAAATAATTCTTGGAGTTGTTTTGCCGAAATACTTAATCCCCACCCTTTTTCGTCTTCCCAGTCTACCATTTTTTGCATTTCATCTTTGGCAAAAAGTGGACTAAGGTTATATTTTTTATAATATGCATCAAGCATAAGAATCGTCGCCTCTTCGCAAGCATCTTGCCACGGTTGTGTCCAAATTTTTTCTGGCGCCTGTGAAGTAAACGGCACCGGCAAATTAACGTCTTTTGGTAATGATACTTTTATGGTTTTCTGCACCAACCCCAGATCTTCTTGGTTAGTTTCTAGAGGTTTTTCATTTACTTGAGTTACACTAACACGAACTGTTTTTTGCTCGTTTTTTTGTACTTTTACAACCGGCTCTGTTGGTGTTATTAGTGTAGTTTCTACCTCTTTTGCCGACCGAACATCTTTTTCGTTTATTCGAGGAATAGAATAAGAGCGAATTGGTTTGTTTACTCCGGGGTTTTGTTTTCTAAAAGAAACATACCCATACCATTCCCGCGCACAAACAAAAACAAGAAACACTAGCACAAAAGCACAGCAATATGTAAAGATTTTTTGCGATTCAGACATATGTTATAGTATAGCATAATCCACCAAAAAACTCATACTTGAAAAAAAGGTACAACTATACTATGATACACACATTATGTTTTTCAACACACTACACAAATCAACAGAATGTCGAGCAAGAACTGGTGTAATTTCTACCGATCACGGCGACATAACAACACCAATGTTCATGCCGGTTGGCACAAAAGCAACGGTTAAAAGTCTACGGACACAAGATTTACTCAACATTGGGGCAGAAGTTATTCTTGGCAATACCTACCACCTTCATCTTCGACCCGGAGAAGATGTAATAGATAATTTTGGTGGGCTACATAATTTTATGCAATGGCAAAAACCAATCCTTACCGACAGCGGTGGATTTCAGGTATTTAGCCTTGGTGCACAAAAAGAAACAAAAGAAGGTGGTTCAAATGAAAAACTTGTAAAAATTGATGATGGTGGCGTTACTTTTCGCTCATATATTGATGGATCAAAACGGCGGTTTACACCAGAATCAGCCATTCAAATACAGCACAAACTTGGTGCCGATATTATTATGGCATTTGACGAATGTACACCAGACAAAGCAGATGAAGCGTACACAAAAAAGGCAATGGACAGAACCCACAAATGGGCCGCGCGTTGCATAAAAGAACATAAAAAAAATACCACACATCATGGCTATAACCAATATTTATTTGGTATTATTCAGGGTGCAAATCACAAAACACTCCGCTGTGAATCCGCAAAAATAATTAGCGCAATGGATTTTGATGGTATTGCTATTGGCGGCGAAAGTATTGGCTACAATATGGAAGCCACAAAAGACATTTTGGATTGGATTGCCCCAATTATCCCAGAAGATAAACCGCATTATACGATGGGCGTAGGATTTTCTCCGTACGATATTTTTGACGTGGTTGAACGTGGTGTAGACATGTTTGATTGCGTGGCACCAACCAGAATGGCACGAAATGGCGCATTTTATGTTCATCCAAAAACGTATACAGCATTAAAACCAAAGGACTCAAAAGATTCGCGAAATTGCTGGGTAGATATTACCAATAGTCAATTTAAATACGATCAAAAACCACTAGACTCACGAATGCCGCATTCCCCTATTCACTCGTATTCGCGAGCCTATCTCCACCACCTATTTAAAGAACAAGAAATCTTGGGGAAGGTTTTGGCGACCCAACACAATCTTTTTTTCTTGCTAGACCTTATGAAAAATATACAAAAAGCAATTACAGAAGATACATTCAAAAACCTACAAGAAGATTGGAGAAAATAAAAATGATAATAGTATTTTTTATCCTTTTTCATTTTAACAAACCTCTGTCGAACCAACACATTTTGTTGGTTTTTTTAATTACACAATAATCATTGAGTCCCCGA
Organism: Candidatus Magasanikiibacteriota bacterium; assembly: GCA_002716765.1. Lineage (GTDB taxonomy): Bacteria > Patescibacteriota > Patescibacteriia > Magasanikbacterales > UBA922. Next base: position 7,184 of record PBBY01000007.1, on the reverse strand, counting down.
AACTAAAAAATCTGTAAGCTTCTTTTACTGCTTCATTGTAACAGTCTAATGTGTATTCCCTGTCACCAATAAACGCAGAAACCAACATAAGAAGTGTTGATTTTGGTAAATGAAAATTAGTAATAAGGCCATCAATAATGCGAAAAGAAAAGCCTGGAGTAATAAAGATATTAATATCTCCGGAAAATACTGGTAAATTATTGTGATTATTGGTAAAAAGCGGCAACGACGCAATGCCTTCAAGAGTCCTGACTGACGTGGTACCAACAGCAACAACTCGCCTCCCCTCTTTTTTTGCTAAATTTATAATATCGGCATTTTCTTTGGTAAGCTCTACCCATTCACTGTGCATAGTATGATCAGCTATTTTTTCTGTTTTGACTGGTAAAAATGTTCCCAAACCAACATGTAATGTTACTTCGGCAAAAATAATACCTTTTTGCCGTAATTGTTCTATAAGCGTTGGAGTAAAATGAAACCCGGCAGTTGGTGCCGCGACCGACCCTTCTTCTTTTGCATATACTGTTTGGTAGCTCTCTATTTGATGTGGCTCATCTTTTACATATGGTGGAATAGGAATACTTCCAAAACGATTTGCTAAATTACGTACCACATCTTCGTCAAAAGGAAATTGTACCAAAATGGTGCCCCCACCCTCTTTTATCATCACGTCACAATAAAAATTTGCATCTTTATTAATCATAACTCGCGTACCGTGTTTTACATGTCTTCCTGGTTTTGCCAACACTTTCCACACGCCTTTGTTTTCCATTGGTCGAACCAAAAATAATTCTATATCGCGTTTATGGTCCCACAAACCTTTATTATTTTGAGTTAAAAGTTTTCCCGATAAACGAGCTTTAAACACTTTTGAATTATTCCATACAAGCACATCTCCTTTTTTCAGATGATCTATTATAGAAAAAAATTGTGTATGCTCAATCCTTTTGTTATTTTTGTTAATCACCATCATTTTTGCCTGGTCGCGCGGTTCTACAGATTGTTGTGCAATCTGATGAATGGGCAAATGATAATCAAAATCTTTTGTATGCAACGACATACCTTATTTAAAAGAAATAGCTTGTGCGATTTTTGCACTAACTCCCGCATCAAATGGACTTGGGATAATATATTCGGCATTTGGTTCTTGTACAGAACCGGCAAGCGCTTTTGCAGCAGATAGTTTCATTTCTTGAGTTATTTTTACAATTCTTTTATCGAGTAATCCGCGAAAAAATCCCGGAAATACCAATACATTATTAATTTGATTCGCAAAATCACTTCTACCGGTTGCAACCACCGCGGCTCCTCCGGCTTTTGCCTGGTCTGGTAAAATTTCTGGATCTGGATTTGCCATGGCAAAAACAATAGCACTATCTGCCATGGTTTGTACCATGTCTTGTGTTAACGCACCGCCACGACTGACACCAATAAATATATTTGCATCCACAATTATGTCTTGCAGCGGTATCTGCACTTCTTCACCACGCGAAGCAACAGCAAATTCTTTTTTTGCATTGTTTATATCACTTCTACCATTATGGATTAACCCTTTTGAATCAAGCATATTAATTTTCCCAACACCAAATGCCGTTAGCAAACGTGCAATGGCAATACCAGCGGCTCCAGCACCATTAATCACTACACGACAATCCGAAAGTGCGGTACCAACTACTTTTGATGCATTAATTAATCCTGCCAAAACTACTATTGCTGTACCATCTTGGTCATCGTGAAATACAGGAATATCCAATTGCTCTTCGAGTGCTTTTAAAATAGTAAAACAATGTGGAGCCGCAATATCTTCTAAATTTATTCCACCAAACATTGGTGCAATACGAACAACTGTTTCTATAATCTCTTCTGGATTTTGTGTTGCCAGCGCTAAAGGAAAGGCGTCAACATCGGCAAATTGTTTAAATAATGCACACTTTCCTTCCATGACTGGCAAACTTGCTTCCGGACCAATATTTCCTAAACCAAGCACGGCACTACCATCGGTTACGACAGCAACCATATTACTTTTTCTGGTATACGCATATACTTTAGACACATCTACTGCAATTTCCTTGCATGGCTCGGAAACTCCTGGTGTATACGCCAGTGACAAATCTTCTTTTGAATTAATTGTTGCCCGAGAAATAACCTCAATTTTTCCGTGTAATTTTTCATGATATTCAATAGGGTTCATATGGTTATAAATAAGTATATCTATTACTATTGTGTTCATCGAGTGTTTTACCGTAATGCACTTTTCCATTAAAATCTGTTAAAAAATACCAATACGGGTTTGCTTTTGGGTACACCACCGCTTTTATACTTTCCATACTTGGAATAGCGATTGGCCCAGGCGGTAGTCCTGGATATTTATAGGTATTCCAAAGAGAATCGACATCTCGTTCTGTTTTTTTGGTAAACACATCACCGTTTCGACCACTTATATAATGCACGGTTGAGTCAGCTTGTAATGCCCAGCCTTTTTCTAGTCTTCGTAAAAATAAATCCGCCACCTTTTCTTTATCTTCTTTCCCACGCACTTCTCGCTCTACAATACTGGCGAGTGTTAGAATTTCATGAACTGAATAATTCGTTTTTTTAATATCTGCAAGAAGTGTTGGTGTAAACTCTTTCTCTCTTTCTGTAAATAACCGTGACAGTATATCTTCTACTGTGTCACTCTTATAAAACCGAAACGTATCTGGTCTAAAATACCCTTCAAATGAAATATCTTTTGGTTTTTCTTGTGTCAAAAAATCCGATGAAGTATGTTTTTTAATCTTAGGACGCTGTTTTTTTTGTACAGGATTTCCCACAAGCATAAAAAAATCTTCTTGGCTTGCAATTCCCTCTTTTTCAAAATATACTGCCATATCTCGCACATTCCATCCAGGAATAATAGTAATTTCTCGCTCTTCTTTTGAGTCTGGATGAAGCAGTTGTGCAATAACGGTTTCTAGTGTTACCGGCGCAAAAACAGTATAGGTTCCAGCTTGTATTTTTGTATCAACTTGTTTTAAAACACTATATTTTTTAAATAACCATGCATGGTGAATCACCCCTTCCTGCTCTAATCGCGCAGCAAGTGATGCGATAGACTCATTTTTTTCCACATCAAACGTAACAGAACCGTCTTGTTTTGTGCTGGCAAAATAAATTTGTGAAACAACAAACCACGCACAAGCTATACCAATAAACAACAATAAGACTAAGAATACGCCAAGTGCGGTCGATCTTTTTCTCATAAAAATAATATTCTAAATGCAGAATAGAGCGGTTCTGTAATATGCTGAAGCAAGAAAAAAGAGGTAAAAGAAAAAATAGTCGCAACAACAATACCACCCAAAATATCTCGTGGATAATGCACCCCAACATACACTCGCGCAAATCCAATCAGTGTTGCCGAGAGGATTAATAGTAATCCAAACCAAAGTGGTGCGCCAAACATAATAGTGATTTCTGCTAAAATAAATGAAGCAATAGTATGATCGGATGGAAATGATTTCCATGTACCAAGCGGTTCTATAAGTTGCTGTACTTTTTCTGGAAATTCTCTGATTGGTCTTCTTCGTGGCACAATAAACGCAATAAGCCAGCTAGTTCCAAAACCAAAAACAGCGGCTGTCATTAATAGTTTCATAAATAATCTGAACCTATCTGGGTCTGTATCAAAAAGCACGATTGTTCCCCACATAAATACCACAAACGTCAATATATATATCAGATCATGACCACAAAAACGCATAAATCTATCTAGCAATGGTTTTGACCCAATTTGTTTGTTAATGCGAAAAAATAATTTTTGGTTTATTGATTTTTTCATAGAAACACTCCTTATATTGTATTAAAATGTTTGAGTGCCAAAAGCCCAGAATACGCACAACCCATATCATTCATTGTACCATTTTGAATTAGTGTTTCAACTTCTTTAATAGAGTAATATTCCACCCCTATAAATTCATCATCTTCGAGTTTTTGCCCAACCTCCACACAATCAAGTGCAACATACGTATATTGCCAAGAATTACTAGTTCCAGAACTTCTTGCGCGCTTGTCTATACATTCCCAATTTTTTGAAATGTACCCAGCCTCTTCTTCTAACTCCTCTTTTGCGCTTTGTAATGGCGTTATCCCCTTTTTTACTCCACCCGCAGGAAATCCCAGATCAATCATATCTATACCTTGTCGATATTGCTTTATGCAAATCACCTCTCCTTTTTTAGTGAGTGCCACAATAATAACCACCCCATCTCCTGGATGAATATACCATTTTGTCAGTTTTCCATCTTGTCGTTTAAACAGATACTCATCTACTGTACAGTATTTTTTTGGCCAAACTGTTTTTTTAATTGATTGAATTTCCCATTTTTTGATCATATGATTCCACGGATCTTTTTTGCAAGTCTGTACGTATTATACCAAAAAGAAGAAAGAATAACATCATGCGACCTTCCGTATGTTACACGCCTTCCACCAAACCCTGCCTTAAACCGCGTCACGCCAGAAAGTGAATGATTTATATTCCACACGTGACTATGTAATGCTTTTTCTTCATTTTTATGTTTTGGCTCTGGTGCCACTCCCCAAAAATCATACTCATGACACTGGTGTTTCTTTGCCAACTCAACACCTTTCCATTGTAGCAAGTGTGGCGCCATGTCATTACGATGCGCATTTCCAGATGCTCCATGAAGATAGGTGCACACACTATTGTGAAGAATATAAATATTTGACGCAAGTGGCGTATTGTTTTTATATGCCACAAGCTGCCTTGTACAAGGTGAGGCAATCATATGCTCATAATACGATTTATCATGCCCACAAAACCCATCTCTTTTACTTGTTTGCCTGTGGAGTTCCCAAAATATATCACTATTTTCTTCTTCTTTTATCTGCACACCCCTTTTTTGCGCCAATCGAATATTATATCGTGTTTTTCCATGCATTTGTGCAAGAAGCTTATCTTCATCCTCAGAAATATCCAATAATATAGTATCTGATGGCTGCCTATTTTTGACTACCTCTGTTCTGTAAGCTGTTTTTACCTCAAAAGGAGAAACAGGATCAATTCTTACAAAAACTACTCCATAATTAGCTAAAAAATTAGTAATTTTCGCAAAAATAGCCGCATCTACAATAATACAACGTGGAATATAGGCATAATATTTCCCCAAGGCAAGTTCATGAATATACACCTGTATTTGATATACTACAGATGAATTATCTATAACTTGTAAGCGTAACACCTTTTTTCCCGTTTTTTCTTGAAATTCACCCCAATCCCAAGACTGAAGAAAGCTTTCCTCGGATTTTTCACCAAAACCCTCCTTCCAATTGCTTTTACTGTGGCAAATCTGTGTATTCATATGTCTTATGATAGCGAATTTGGCTCATTTAGGCAATTATTGTCAAGCGTTACACACACACTCTTGATTTTATTTTCATTTTATCATATAATAAGCTCATTACACATTCACCTTAAGAATGAAGGAGCGTTAATATATATAATATTTTATGTCTACACCTAAAGGAAAAACCACAAAATCAAAAAAAGGACGAAGACGATCACATAAAAATGGTCCACTTCTTCAAATTCATGTCGACGAACAAGGAAACCCAAGTCTTGCCCATCATGCATCTCCGGTAAGCGGGACCTACAAAGGGCGTCAAGTTATCGACGTAGAAAAACGAATGAAAAGACGGGTAAAAAAATTAAAACCCTTAACATAAGTTTTTTATTCTTAGCTCTTTATTACTATGTCTAACAGACACCTGGCCCGATCCATTGTTATGCAAACCCTCTATCAATGGGACTTTCGTGACAAACCAAGCGCTGCACTACCTGCAATTATAGATGAGTTACGTAACCAATTTGGAAAAGATCTCGACGAAAACGCATCGTATATTACCAAAACCGCCGAGGCTATTATTACCAATATCGATGCGGTTGACGCTCGTATTACAGATTACGCAAGCAATTGGCCAATCGACCAGATGGCACTTATAGACAGAAATATTTTACGTATCGGTGTTTACGAATTGTATATTAATAAAAATATTCCCTCAAAAGTAGCCATAAATGAAGCAATTGAACTTGCAAAAAATTATGGTGGCCCATCTTCGGGAAAATTTGTTAATGGTATTTTAGGCGCAATGTATAATGACATAAAAGAAGAAGAGTCACAAAAAGAAGCGTCTCCAGTAGAAGAAAAAAGTACATAATTTTATATATGTAGCATGTAGAAATACAATGCTTCCATATTTCATTATATGACATAGTCGTATACTGAGATGTGGTATTTATTATAACAGTATGCCAGTCCCAGCATATTTAGAAAAAAATTTCCAACAACTAGAGGAAAAAATAGGTATCACGTTTACTAACCCTGATCTTATTGTTCAAGCACTAGTTCACAGATCATTTCTTAACGAAAACCGAGACTTTCCACTTCCTCACAATGAACGTCTTGAGTTTTTAGGTGATGCTGTTTTAGAACTTGTTGTGACCAAATTCCTTTTCAATAACTACCTAAATCCAGAAGGAGAATTAACAAACTGGCGCGCTGCATTGGTAAATGGTAAAATGTGTGCACAGATTGCCAGAGAAATTGATATAGAACAATATTTATTCTTAAGCCACGGAGAAGCAAAAGACGAAAGCGTAAAAGCGCGTGACTATATTTTGGCCAACGCAATAGAAGCTATTATTGGCGCAATTTATATAGACCAAGGCTACGACATGGCTGATCAGTTTATTACACGCTGGATTATTGTAAAGCTACCACAAGTCCTAGAAGAAGGGTTGTGGATGGATGCAAAGTCACGATTCCAAGAAACAGCCCAAGAAGTAGTGGGAGTAACACCAACATACAAAGTCCTGAGCGAAGAAGGTCCAGACCACAACAAAACATTTACCGTCGGTGTCTTTTTAGGAAAAGAAAAAGTAGCAACCGGAGAAGGTGGTAGTAAACAAGAGGCACAAACTGACGCAGCAGAAAATGGACTGCAAGTAAAACAGTGGAAAGGACCAAAGATAGAAATTTTAAAAAAAGAGCCAAATAGTTCGATTATATAAAAGAGGCGCCGTTAGCTCAGTTGGTAGAGCAGTTGGCTCTTAACCAAACGGTCGGGGGTTCGAATCCCTCACGGCGCACAAAAAGAAAACCCGGTTACCGGGTTTTCTATAT
>PBBY01000006.1 GCA_002716765.1 Candidatus Magasanikiibacteriota bacterium | reverse complement strand
TATTGAAAAACAAAAAAGTACTGGGGAAATTACCCTTACTCATGAAGATATGACACGGTTTTGGATTACTTTGGATCAAGGCGTTGCACTTGTTTGCCATGCGTTGGAACATAGTTATGGTGGAGAGATATTTATACCTAAAATTCCAAGCATGAACGTAAAGGATTTTATTGGTTTTGTTGCTCCAGGTTGTGGTATAAAAACAGTTGGAATAAGACCAGGAGAAAAATTACATGAGTCATTGGTTACCTGTGAAGAGTCTAGAAATACATATGAAGATGAAGCTAATTACATTATATTACCAGCATCAGCCGATGAAAAGTTGGTTGATAAATATAAACATCTTAAAAAAACAAAAGAAAACTTTTTTTATGCAAGTAATAATAACAAAGATTGGCTAAGTGAAGATAGTTTAAAAGAGTTGTTAAATACAATATGATTCCTTACAGTCGACAAACAATTGAACAGGATGATATAGATGCAGTTCTAGAAACACTTACTTCTGATTACCTGACACAAGGGCCAAAAGTTGAAGCGTTTGAACAAGCCTTGGCAAATTATTGCGGCGTAAAATATGCTGTGGCTGTGGCAAATGGTACTGCGGCACTACACACGGCGTATAATGCAATTAATTTGTCTCCAGGTGATGAGATTATCACAACACCTATGACATTTGTTGCCACAAGTAATGCTGCTGTTTGGCAGGGGGCAAGACCGGTGTTTGTTGATATAAAGAAAGATTCTGGTAATATTGATGAGACATTGGTAGAATCAGCAATCACAAAAAAAACCAAGGCTATTGTTTCTGTTGACTATGCCGGAAGACCTGTTGAGTATGATGTAATTCGTAATATAGCATATCGTCATAACTTGAATTTTATTTCAGATGCTGCCCATTCTTTCGGGGCCTCATATAAAGGAAAAAAGATCGGGTCTTTGGCCGACCTCACAACATGTAGTTTCCACCCTGTTAAAGGAATAACCACAGGGGAAGGCGGTGCCGTACTAACAAATAACTATAATTTTTATAGAAAAATGAAACATTTTTCTTCCCATGGTATTGATAAAAAAGTAGAAGATGGTACAATACATGGGAGTTGGTATTATCAGATGAATACCCTTGGTTTAAACTATCGGTTGAGCGATATTCATGCTGCTCTTGGTTTGAGTCAATTAAAAAAAATAGACTCGTTTATAGAAAAAAGAGCTACTCTGGCGAGTAGATATGAGGAGTTGTTGGGCGATGTTTCAGAAATAATACTCCCACCCAATGACACAGACCTTTCTTTGTCTGCATGGCATTTGTATGTCATAAGACTCAGAAAGGGGGGTTCAAAAAAACGATTAAAACTTTTTGAAGCGTTAAGAGCTAAGGGAATTTGGGTACAGGTGCATTATATTCCTGTGCATTATCACCCGTATTACAAAAAAAAGGGGTATGTGTCGGGCTTATGCCCTGTTGCTGAGTCTTGGTATGATAGTATTATCTCAATTCCTCTTTACCCTTTCTTGAGTGATGAGGATCAAGATGTTGTTGTTGAGACATTAAAATTCTTGGTACAAATGTAGAAACTATAATCAATAGTTTGTAAGATTAAACTAATATATGAAAAATATAATAATTCAAACACCAAAAGGAGAAAGAAAAATTGGTCCAGGGGAGCCGTGTTTTATTATTGCGGAAATGTCTGGAAATCATAATCATGATTTTGAGCGTGCAAAAAAAATGATTGATGCTGCTGTTGAAGCTGGTGTTGATGCCGTAAAATTGCAAACCTACACACCAGACACTATGACAATAAATTGTGATAAATCAGATTTTTTGGTTGGCGTGAACGATGTTTGGAAAGGGAAAACACTTTATGAATTGTATGAATGGGCACACACTCCGTGGGAATGGCAAAAAGAATTAAAAGAGTATTCTGAATCTAAGAGGTTGCTTTTCTTCTCAACACCGTTTGATACTAGCGCCGTGGATTTTCTGGAAGGGCTAGGTGTACCGCTTTACAAGGTTGCATCTTTTGAATCAGGAGACATTGAGCTTTTGCAAAAAATTGGAAGTACAAAAAAGCCCGTTATTATTTCTCGTGGAATGACTTCTGTAGAAGATTTAGAGCTTGCAATTAACACATTGAAAGAATCAGGCGCGCCAGAAGTTGCGGCACTTCACTGTGTAAGCTCATACCCTGCTACGGCTGATCAAATGAATCTTGCAACTATTGAAGATATCCGCACGCGGTTTAATGTTGTTTCTGGGCTTTCAGACCACAGTATGGATAGTTTAGGAATTGTGGTACCACTTATGGGAGTAGCTCTTGGGGCCTCTATTATTGAAAAACACTTTACCTTGCGTCGTGCAGATGGTGGGCCAGACGCAGCGTTTTCTTTAGAACCAGAAGAATTAAAACAACTTGTACAATCAGTAAGAGAAGCTGAACAAGCAATTGGAAAGCCAAATTATATAACTGGTAAAAAAGAATCAGAAAATTTAGTATTTAGAAGATCGCTATATGTAATTAAAGATATGAAAGCGGGAGATGAATTTACCAGAGAAAATGTACGCTGTATTCGTCCAGGGCATGGGCTTGAGCCAAAAGAACTTCCGAATGTGCTTGGAAAAACGGCAACAAAAGATGTTGAAAGAGGTGTACGTATAAGCTGGGATTTAATTAGTTAAGCAGAGTTGTATGGCCACTTATGTTATTGCCACAATTAAAAGTTGGAATATAGGGAATGCAAAACATTTTATTGAGGGGCACCCTGAGCATGATTGGGTTTTGGTTACAGAAAAAGAAGAGCTCACAAAAGAAAATCTTGAGAAAATTAATCCCAAATATGTGTTCTTACCGCACTGGTCTTGGATTATTCCTAGTAGTGTCTTTGGTATGTTTACCTGTATTGTGTTTCATATGACCGATCTTCCGTACGGAAGAGGTGGGAGTCCGCTGCAAAATTTAATTGTTCGTGGGAAAATGAAAACTAAGATCAGTGCGATTCAAGTGGCTGACGGAATTGATACGGGAGACGTTTTCATGAAAGAGGAACTTTCACTTGCAGGATCTGCAACAGAAATTTTTAATCGATTTTCTGACGTGGTGTTTACTAAAATGATTCCACGATTTTTAGAGGAAGACTTGCAACCCGTTGCACAAACAGGAGAAGTTGTCGCTTTTGCAAGAAGAAAAGCAAAAGACGGAAACATTGCGGGGCTTGTTGGTGTTACCAAGGTATATGACTACATCCGCATGCTTGATGCTGAGGGATATCCACCAGCATTTATTGAAAATGAGTCAGTAAAGATTGAATTCAAAAATGCAAAGTTGCAAGAAAGTGGAAAAGTCACGGCAACAGTAATTATTAAACAAAAAAAGGTATGAGTAACGTATTAGTTATTGCCGCACACCCTGATGATGAACTCTTAGGGTGTGGTGGTGTAGCAATCAAACACGCGCAAGCAGGGGACTTAGTCTATGCACTCATTTTGGGAGAAGGTGTGGCTTCCCGAGATGAGTATGCAAATGATGCTTTTTCAGAGCTTCGTCAAGAAGCAAAACGTGCAGGGGATATTATTGGGTTTAAAGAGGTATTCTTCTCAGATTTTCCAGATAACAGATTTGATAGTGTTGCACTTCTTGATATTGCAAAAGAAGTTGAAAAGTATGTTGCAGACATTAAACCAGAGGTGGTCTATACGCATCATGGATATGATGTGAATATTGATCATCAAAAAATATATCATGCAGTAATTACTGCGTGTAGACCGTGCAATGATAATTGTCCAAAGGAGCTCTATACATTTGAAACGCTTTCTTCTACTGAATGGCAACATAAAGATCATAAACAATTTTCTCCAAATGTGTATGTAGATATAAAAGATGTGCTGGAACAAAAGGTGAAGGCTATGGAAGCTTATGCATCAGAGATTCGAGACTTTCCACATTCACGCTCAAGTGAAGGAATCCGCGTGCTTGCGAAATTTCGTGGAATTGAGGCTGGAATGTATGCAGCAGAAGCACTCTGTTTGGTAAGAAAACTTACTTAGTATGGAACATGATGAGTGTATTCGTATCTTGCAAGAGTATGTAACAACCCAACCTTTTCAAAAGGTAGATACGGTAATCTGGCTGCAAGGTGATCAGTATGATAGAGGAAAAAAAGTACTTGAGCTTTATCAGGAACAATTTGTGCAAACAGTTCTATTGGTAGGGAATGATATCCTTGTTGGAACAGGGACCCGCATTGGTGAAACCAATATTTCTTTACAAGAAATGAATGATTGGCTTGTGGAGTCAGGGGTAAAAGAACAAGATGTTATTACACTTGATTCTGCAATGCATACCAGAGACCAAGCTATGCACACTCTTACACTCGTAAAAGATAAAGGATGGAAGAGGGTTGCTGTTTCTGGTTCAACTCATCATCAACTCAGGCCATTTCTGACATTTTTGCAAGCCGCAACAGAACTCAACTGGAATGGTATAATTTTTAATCTAACAGATGATATTTTGCCAACGGATATTCCAAGTGGAAGAAATAAAACCTCAAAAGAAGTATTTCAAGATGAAGTAGAAAAGATTTCTTTGTACAAGGAACACGTGATGTCTCCTTGCAAAGCACTTACACTTATTCAAATGTACCCGTATGATTATTACATTCCTAGTGGATAATAATAGCTGGATTCTTCCCTATGTGGACACATTGATAGAAGAACTTAAAGCAGACGGTGAACACACCATCCATTTTGTGCGTAGAACAAACGATATAAGAGAGGGGGATTGTGCATTTTTTTTGGGATGCATACAATTAGTAAAAGAGTCTGTGTTAAAAAGAAATAAACACAATCTTGTGATACATGAAAGCGCGCTACCACAAGGAAAGGGGTGGTCACCACTTACTTGGCAAATTTTAGGAGGAAAGAGTATTATTCCTATAACTTTGTTTGAAGCAGAAGTCGGGGTTGATAGTGGAGATATTTATTTACAATCAGAAATGAAATTTGAAGGGCATGAATTAAATGATGAACTGAAGGATATGCAAGGAAAAGAAACTGTGAAGTTGGTAAAACAGTTTATTGATCAGTATGAGTCAATCACTGCAACTTCGCAACAGGGAGAAGAAACTTTTTATGATCGGCGTAGACCAAAAGATAGTGAGCTTGATATTGAAAAATCAATCAAAGAGCAATTTAATTTATTACGAGTTGTAGATAATGAGAAGTATCCAGCATTTTTTGACCATAAGGGTTATAGATATATAGTAAAAATAGAAAAATCAAATGAAAAATAATCAACACACAATTTTAGTAGTTGGTGGAGGGTCGATTGGCAAAAGACATTTACGAAATCTTTTATCTCTTGGAGAAAAGAATGTGTTTGTTGTTGAACCAAACAAAGAAAGAGCTCAAAAAGAGATTGAGCAAGAGTATAATATTAACACGTTTAGGTCTTTGGAAGAAGCGTTTGCAGAAAAAGAGTTCACTATAGCTTTTATTTGTAGTCCATCAATTTTTCATATTGAACAAGCCTTGTTTTGTGCGCAGAAGGGGTGTGATTTATTTATTGAAAAACCAGTATCTCATAGTTTGGATAATATTGATACATTGTTACAAATAACGCAAGAAAAAAATCTTATTACAATGGTGGGGAGTAATTGGAAGTTTTACCCTTCTTTTCAAAAGATGAAAGAGTTAATAGATGGTGGTTCAATCGGAAAAATATTATCAGCTCGTTGCCAGTTTGGTCAATATTTACCAGATTGGCATCCGTGGGAAGATTATCGCAAAGGGTATAGTGCGAACAAAAAATTAGGTGGTGGTATTTTACTTGACTCGCATGAGTTTGATTATTTAACATGGTTTTTAGGAGGAGTAAATAAATTAGCATGTTTTGCGGGTCAAGTGAGTGACTTGGAAATAGATACAGAAGATGTGGCTGAGATTATTTTGCAATTTAAAAATGGAGCGATTGGGGAAATACACCTTGATTATCTACAAAGATTTTATAGAAGAAATTTTGAGTTCTTTGGTGAAAATGGTTCCATTTTATGGAGCGCCAATGAAAAAAAAGTTGTCCTTTTAGAAAAAGATAAAGAAGAGCAAGAATTTTTACTCGACGAAAATTATGATATAAACACTATGTATGTAGAACAAACAGTACATTTTTTAGAAAGTGTTAAAAATCGAAACAACACCATAAGTTCGGTTGAGTCAGGTGCAAAAGTGCTACAATTAATTTGTGCAGCAAAAGAGTCATCAAAAGAGCATAAGTTTATTTTATTTGATTAAATGCTATGAACTACGAAAAACCAGAAAAAACATTAGCGCTTTGGAAAAAAGCAAAAAAGATTTTGCCAGGAGGCTCTCAGTTACTAACGAAACGCGCAGAAATGTTTCTCCCAGATCAATGGCCAGCATATTATACCGATGCAAAAGGTGCAGAAGTTACAGATTTGGATGGAAATACGTATTTGGATATGTCATATATGGGAATTGGCTCATGTATTTTAGGCTATGCGGATGAAGATGTAAACAACGCGGTAAAAGATGCGGTTGATAGAGGTTCTATGACAACACTAAATTGTCCAGAGGAGGTTGAGCTAGCTCATGTATTATTAGACCTTCATCCTTGGGCAGGAATGGTTCGTTATGCTAGAACCGGGGGCGAAGCATTGACTGTGGCCATTAGAATAGCCAGAGCCGCCTCAGGAAAAGAAAAAGTAGCTTTTTGTGGGTATCATGGATGGCATGACTGGTATTTGGCGAGTAATCTAGCAGAAAATAGTAATTTAGACGGTCACCTAATTCCTGGTTTAGAACCAAAAGGTGTGGCTCGTGGCCTGCATGAATCAGCATTGCCTTTTGAATATAATAAGATAGAACAACTAGAAAAAATAACCCAAAATAATGACGTTGGTGTTATTGTTATGGAAGTTGTTCGGCATAATGAACCAGAAGATAATTTTTTACAAAAAGTAAGAGAGATTGCAGACAGAATTGGCGCAATACTTGTTTTTGATGAAGTAACTTCAGGCTTTCGTAAATGTATTGGTGGAATTCACAAAATATATAATGTTAATCCAGATATTGCCGTTTTTGCCAAAGGAATAAGTAATGGTTTTCCTATGGCAGCAATTATTGGAAGAGAAAACTTGAAAGACGCGTCTCAGTCTTCTTTTATAAGTAGTACGTATTGGACCGAACGAATTGGTCCGGTTGCCGCTTTAGCGACAATTAAGAAGATGCAAGAAAATAATGTTCCGGAGCATTTAGAAAAAATGGGAAAACATATTTGGGAAGGCTGGGAAAACCTTGCAAACAAGCATGGAATTGCTATTACAGTTAAAGGACCGCCAGAATTGGTTATGTTTAGTTTTAATTACGATAATGCACAAGAAATACGAACATTATTTACGCAAGAAATGTTAAAAAGAGGAATTTTAGCTTCTTCTGCTGTGTATGTTTCTTTTGCCCACAAAGAAGAGCATGTGAAGAAATATCTTGAAACAGTCGATGAAGTGTTTAAGATTATAAAAAAGGCGATTGAAACTAATACCGTGTTAGATTTGCTAGATGGACCTGTTGCCCATACCGGGTTTAAGCGATTAACATAACTATATATGGTTACAGTAATAATACAAGCAAGAATGGGCGCGACACGGTTACCTGGAAAAATGATGAAGGATTTGTTGGGAAAACCTGTTATTGCACATGTCGTAGATAGAGTCCGTTTGTGTAAAAACGTCGATAATATTTGGATTGCTACAACAGAAAATGATTTGGACGATGTTTTGTATAATTGGGCAAAAGATAATAGTGTTAATTGTTATCGTGGAAGCGAAAAAGATGTTTTGGATCGGTATTACAGGGCGGCAAAAAAAGCCAATACCGATACCATCGTAAGAATTACAGGAGATTGTCCATTGCATGATCCGGAGACTATAGACAGGGTAATTTCTGAATTTACATCTGAATCTGATTATGTCTCAAATATACACCCCCCCACATTCCCAGATGGATTAGATGTTGAGGTTTTCTCCTTTTCATCCTTAGAAAAAGCGTGGCAGGAGGCAAAACTTGCCTCAGAAAGAGAGCATGTCACCCCGTATATCTGGAAAAATCCACATATTTTTCGTATGAAAAATGTTGAAAATGATGAGGATTTGTCACAATACAGGATTACACTAGACACAAAAGAAGATTTACTCCTAATAAAAACCATTTTGGAGTACATAGACAAAACCAGTATTTTGCGCTACAATATGGCTACAGTTGTAGATATCTTAAAGAATGACAATGATATGTTATTAATCAATAGTAAGTTTGAGAGGAATGAGGGGTATGTGGATTCAGTAAGAGATGATAAGGTATATCACGATTAATTTTTTGATAGATGGCTATGACTATAAAAGAAAAAACTGAACTAACAAAACTCATTATAGAGTTCGCCCTATTAAAATATCCAAATATTTTTGCTACGTGCTCGTTTGGTAAAGATTCACGAGTATTGGTTGATTTGGTTATGCAGGTTAATCCAGAAGTATCTTTTTACGGAATCGACACAACATATGAATTTTCTGAAACTCTTAAGTTCTCTGAAGGGTTATTGGTAGAGACTGGTATGAATTTTTCTTGGCTTAGGCCAACAGAAGTGGATATAGAAAAGGTGAATACTGTTTTTGGTTCTGAGTTTATAAAAAATGGACAATATAAGTGTTGTGCAATGAAAAAGCCGGCGATTACCCCTGTTATTAACAAACATGACGCATGGATTACGGGTTTACGTCGAGATGAGAGTGAAACACGCAAAGACATACCTGTGATTGAAAAAAGTGAGAGTATTGTTAAAATTCACCCACTAGCATTCTGGACGGTGGATGATATTTGGGAGTATATTAATACAAACAACCTAAGTTATCACCCTCTTTACAAAGAAGGGTATCCGTCACTTGGGTGCGAGCCATGTACAAAAAAAGGTGTAGACGGTACTCTTGGAGAAAGATCGGGTAGGTTTTCTGACTCTAATAGTCAGAGAAAAGAGTGTGGTTTACATTTTAGTTAGGTATATATGAAAATAGATTACACAGTACAATGCCTAGAACAACTAGAGGCAGAAAGTATACATATATTTCGAGAAGCGGTTGCTACGTGTAGTAACCCTGTTATGTTATATTCAATAGGAAAAGATTCCTCTGTTTTATTGCATTTGGCAAAAAAAGCTTTTCTTCCAGGAAAAATTCCTTTTCCTTTATTACATGTAGATACGGGATTTAAGTTCCCGGAAATGATTACATTTCGAGACAATACAGCAAAAACACTCGGTACCAAACTGATAGTAGAAAAAAATGAATCAGTAGAAGCAAAAAAACTTGGCGCAAAAGATGCGCATACAGAGTATTATATTTATCACAAAAAAACAAAACCACTGCTTGATGGGCTAGAAGAGGGTGGTTTTACGGCAGCTTTTGGTGGGGCAAGAAGAGACGAAGAAAAGTCTCGGGCAAAAGAGCGGGTATTTTCCTTGCGTGATAAAGGGAATACGTGGAACCCAAAAAACCAAAGACCAGAATTATGGCATTTGTACAATACATTCATGAAAAAAGAGCAATCAATGAGAATATTTCCATTGTCAAATTGGACAGAGTTAGATATTTGGTTATACATCTTAAAAGAAAATATAGATATTGTCCCATTATATTTTGCTTGTGAACGTGAGGTTGTAAATAGAAATGGTATAACAGTTCGCGTAGATGAATTTACACAACCAAAAGAAGGTGAAGAGGTAAAAAACATATGGTGTAGGTATAGAACATTGGGTTGTGCACCATCTACCGGTGTGGTTGAGTCTCGTGCAACAACGGTAGAAGATATTGTAAAAGAGGTGTTTGAAGCCGCACAATCCGAGCGCGTAAATCGTGCGATTGACTATGAAGGTGAGTCCTCTATGGAAAAAAAGAAAAAAGAAGGGTATTTTTAATTGTGACATATATGAAAGACATTATTGAATCACTCCATAAAAAAGAACTCGTAAGACTGGTTACTGCAGGAAGTGTTGATGATGGAAAGTCTACACTTATTGGCAGATTACTTTATGATTTGGGTGAGGTGTACACAGATCAGGTTGAGGCACTAAAAAAACAAGAGCGTATTGATGGAGAAATAGACTTTTCGCTTATTACTGATGGGCTTGATGCAGAGCGAGAGCAAAAAATAACGATAGATGTGGCGTATAGGTATTTTTCTACAAAGAGCCGTCGTTTTATTATTGCTGACGTTCCAGGGCACGAAGAATATACTAGAAATATGGTAACAGGCGCCTCAAATGCACAAATTGCCATGGTGTTAATTGATGCACGCAAAGGATTGCTTACACAAACAAAACGTCATTTATTTATTGCATCAAGACTTGGTATTCCTCATATGGTGGTTGTTATAAACAAAATGGATGTTATTGGATACAGCGAGGAGCAATTTAATATAATAAAAGAAGAATGTGCGTCTTTTTGCGCAAAATTACATATAAAAGATTTGCAATTTATTCCCATATCGTCGTTAAAAGGAGATATGATTGTAGATCGTGGAAAAAAATTAGACTGGTATCAAGGAAGAACAGTGGTGGATTATTTGGAAAATGTACAGGTTGCGACAGATAGAAATCTTATAGATTTTCGTTTTCCTGTGCAATATATTATACGCCCAAATCAAGATTTTAGAGGATATGCAGGAAAAATTGAAGGTGGTGCTATTAGAGAAGGGGAGTCGGTAATGATTTTACCCTCAAAAAAGACTACAAAAATAAAAACAATACATATTGGTGAAAAACAAGTTGCATCCGCGTTTAATCCTCAATCTGTAGTTTTGGAACTTTCTGAGGACATTGATATAAGTAGAGGGGATATGGTTGTGCGAGAAAAGAATATACCGCATATGGGTAATACATTTGAAGCGCATATGTTCTGGTTTGCAAACATCCCTTTAGAAAAACATAAACGGTATATATTAAAACATAGCACAAAAACAACACCGTGTTTTATTACAGAAATAGTGCATAAAATAAATGTAGACACTGCTCATAGGGAAGAAACTAATACATTACCCTTTAACGAGATGGGGCGAGTGCATGTGCGAGCTCTAGACGTAGTCTTTTTTGACAACTATACAAAAAATAGACATACCGGCTCTGCTATTATTATTGATGAAGAAACACACAATACGGTGGGTGCTGCTATAATTACAAATCCTCTTACAGATAGTTGCAATAGCAAAAAAGATATTATTGAATCTGGTATTACAAAACCTCACAAAGGAGGTGTTTTGTGGTTTACGGGACTTTCTGGATCAGGAAAAAGTACTATTGCAAATGCGGTATGTACTAGATTGCAAGAGTGTGGTTACAAAGTCGAAAGGTTGGATGGTGATGTGTTGCGTTCCGGCATAACAGCCCACTTAGGTTTTTCAAAAGAAGATAGAATAAAAAATATAGATATTGCTGGACATGCTGCTAAATTACTTGCAAAACATGGAGTTATTGTGGTTGCAAGTTTTATTTCTCCAATAAAAGAACAAAGAGAGGAAATGAAAAAAAATATAGATAATTTTACAGAAATCTATGTAAACACGCCGGTAGAGGTGTGTGAAAAACGAGACCCAAAAGGACGCTATAAAAAGGCAAGGTCTGGTGAGTTAGAAAATTTTACCGGAGTTACAAGTATATACGAGGAACCAGATAATCCAGATATATTACTTGAGACAGAAAACACAATTATAGAAGAGTGTGTAGCCAATGTCCTGTCTTTTACTAATCTCTTAAAAAAATAAAAATATATCTCTTGTATTAAAAAACCGTCTTGCATAATTTTACAAGACGGTATCCTCCTAATCTAAAGAGCTGTAAAATGTGATACTATCGGACGCAGATCTGAACTTCGCGTTCAGTTGCTCTTAAGGCCCCTATACTACCCCTAGCCATGTCTAACACTAGTACGTTACCGTTATTTGTGACTGTAGATGAGAAAGCTTTACTTCTATATATAGTGTGCTCCCAAGTGTTGGCTTGAAAATAAAGTCCAAAATTTGCATCACCATTTCTTCGTGCACAACCTCCACACTCGTTCAGGTTCCCATTCGGGTTTTGGTCGGTGACCGGGCATGACCCTCCCGTTTCTGTCTGTGGGCAACCGCGGATAATCATACGGAGTTCATTAATTGTAGGCAACCTTTTTCCTTGTTCTGCACAGTAAGTTTGCGCTTGTGCAAAATTATGCATGATCTCAGCATAACCTCTTTCATAAAACAACCCACCAACTTCAACCTCATCACTGCACCACCAAATAGTGTGGTCGTTGATTGTTGTGGTGAAGTTATCTATGATGCCATCGCAGTCATTGTCAACCCCATCACACACTTCGGCTTGTGGAACACAGCCGCAATCATCATCATCGCCATCAGTAAAACCATCGCAGTCATTGTCGAGTTCATCGTCACAGACTTCATCAACCGGGTTGCCTGGCTCAATATCACACTCAGAAGCGCTTTGGTCAGGACTGCAAACGAGGTTGCTTGACCTTTGGCAGATACCAAGTCCAACAGAACAGGGGTTGCCAAGGTTGAAGCTCTCATCGGTATTCCCATCACAGTTATCGTCTAGCCCATTACAGGTTTCAATAACAGGAACGATCTCCCCGTCACATTCACCGTCCCACTGGCCGTTGATGCAAGTCTCAACACCCTGCTGACATGCCCCAACATTGCTACCACAGGGCCGTGTGTTACCGTTATCACACTCACACTCTGGCACCACATTGTTATCCACAATGCCATCACAATCATTATCGAGGTCATCACAGATCTCGTTTTGTGGTGGAAGTGGTTGGACAGAGCATTCGCTATCAGTCTCATCTTGGCGACATTGGGTTACACCAGAATTAATGCAGATACCAAGTCCGACCGTGCAAACCTCACCAAGAGTAAAATCCTCATCGGTAAGCCCATCACAGTCGTCGTCTAGCGCATTACAAGCTTCTTCGACAGGACTAACTTCGTTGACACATTCCCCCCACTGGCCGTTGGTGCAAGTTTCAACACCCTGCTGACATGCCCCAACATTGCTACCACAGGGCTGTGTGTCACCGTTTGAACAGTTACACTGAATTTCGTCGACGTTTCCATCGCAGTTGTCATCCAGTCTGTTACAGGTTTCATTCTGAGGTTGGCCTGCTACTGCATTGCAGCGCGTATCGTTTCCGTCTTCACTGCAGACGTAGACCCCGTTTCTCTGACACTGGCCAACACCTGCAGAACAGGGTGTGCCAAGCAATACAAAGAGTTCATCGGTATCTCCGTCACAGTCATCGTCGAGCCCATTACAGACCTCATCTTCTGGCTGTACACCTCCTTCGCAGATGATTTCTGCGTTGGAGCAAACCAGACTTCCTCGATCTGACCCACAGACGCCGAGTTCTGGGCCACAGTCTTCTCCGATGGTTGGGTCGGTTGGATTCTCATCTACCGTTCCATCACAGTCGTCATCTAACCCATTACAGATCTCATCGTTCGGTTCAATAATGTGTGCGTTACAACCTTCGCAAGTTACTACACCCTCAGAGAAACAAACTCCTTGACCAATATTACAGCCATTCCCAACATTAAAACCTTCGTCTACGGCTTCATCACAGTCATCGTCTTCTCCGTTACAGGTTTCATCTACGGGCTGGACTCCACCGAGACATTCACCATATTGACCAAACTGACAGGTTTGGGTTCCTAGAAGGCATGACCCAATATTTGAGCCACATTCCACCTCTTGTCCATCCATACAAACACACTCCTCACCTTCGTCGACGAGTCCGTTGCAGTCGTCATCTTGATTATTACCGCACTGCTCAATTGAAAGAGGGTTTCTTGGTGTTGCTGTACAGCTTGCAGTCAATCCGTCCTGACTACATTCGATGGAACCACTTCTTTCGCAGAGGCCTAATCCAGCAAAACATTCATCACCAAGTCCTGGGAAATCTTCATCTACATTACCGTCACAGTCATCGTCCAGCCGGTTACACTGTTCAGCACGTGGAGTATTACCTCCGATACAGGTGATTTCGCCACCAACTGTGCACATGTACGTACCTCGGTTCCGTGCACATTCGCCCAAGACATGCTCTTCAGACATGTCGCAGGCAGTGCCAATAATCATATCGGTTGAGTCTTCGTCGACAAATCGGTCACAGTCGTTATCTAACCCATCGCAGACTTCAACTTGTGGTTCTCTTGGTGACGCATTACATACTACGTCCCCATTATTTCCACAAACAAACGTGCCTGTGTTTCCGCACTCGCCCACACCAACGGAACAGACGTCCCCTAAACCAAGATCCTCATCGACCTGGTTGTCACAGTCATTGTCTAATCCATCACAGATTTCTCGTTGTGGTAAGTGGGGGACACACACATCTTCTTCCTCTCCGTTGATGCATCTGGTATTTCCTTCTCTTCGGCATTCGCCAATACCACAAGCTGTCACAGTAGGTTCAAAATCTTCATCAAGCACCCCGTCACAATCGTTGTCGATGAGATCACAATTATTATCTTCTTCTGATGACTCATTTTCGACGCAGGAGTTCATAATCATTCCACCTTCACAGGTGATTACTCCTTGTGCTTGGCATGCACCAATGCCACAATTTTGCCCTGGTCTTGGGAAGCCGTCTGGATTGCACTGGCAGTCCTCGTTTTGCAGACCGTCACAGTCTTCGTCTGAAAAATCGTCGTCACAGATTTCTTGTTGGGCCATGCTAGCAACGGCGTTACAAATAACGTTTCCATCTTGGCAAACGTATGAGCCTGCGTTGCGACAGGCCCCAATGCCTTCAAAGCATTGGATATTCGGAATGTTTATTGCCTGTTCGTCAATATTGCCGTCGCAGTCATTGTCTAATCCATCACAGATCTCTGGTTGTGGGAGTTCTTCCCCCACACAGTTGCCGTAGTGGCCGTTTGTACAGGTTTTTGTTCCTGCTAAGCACAGCCCTACGTTTAATGTGTTTTCCTGACCAGAGTAGCAGTCCATACTATTGCCGTTAAAACATTCATCTGGGCAGACAATATTTCCCAGTGTCCCGTCTTCGTTACAGACTTGTGTTGCCATGCCAAGGTTTGTACAAGTGAAGGTTGTTATAAAATTTTCAGTACAGACGCACTCTTCTTGTGTGTGCCAAACCCCCTCCAAGCATATCTCTTGCTTGGTGCTGTTAGGGCCATGGGTTTGGGTGCAGGCTACAGGACGAATATCGCCTTCATTTTGGCATTCGCCATTAAAACTGCATTCACTCCATTCTCCCCAAAAACCATTATCTTCACAGATTCTGTTTCTGGTTCCGGTGTTGGTTGTGCCACACATACCATTCTCAGTTTCATTGGGTATACACTCTAACATGGGTGATTCTTGCTCAATGCAGATATCTTCCCTCCAAAGACCACTTTCACAGACAAGTGAGCGTAGTCCGTTTTGCCCACACGCTTCGTCGGTTAAAACGGTGGCATGTAGTTCTGGGCAAACCGTTCCCGTTTCTACACAGTTTTCATCGATTCTGCCATCACAATTGTTGTCGATATTATCTGAGCAGACTTCATCTTCGGTTTCGACCATCTCAATGTTGCACCTGCCTTCACCATTTCGTAGGTCAAGTTCTTTCCCTAGATCATGTAGTTTCCCAAAGCACAATCCTGTGCATGTTGGATCTTTTAGGAAGCCTTTGCAATCCACCATTGGTTCGCGCATGAGAAAAATGTTTAGTTCCAGGTCTTTGCCTGCCACCTCTACGTCGAGGTGTGTTTCTTCTAGGATACTTGCCTCACATTTTTCGTTCTCACATTTCAGTTGTCCGGTTAAGGCAATTTCTTTTTCTGCTGCTGCAAATGTTATGCAGAGCGGGGTGTTTGTTTCCACTTTTCCACATTTGTGGACTTGTTCAAGACAGGATGTCTTGATACTTAGGGTTGTATCAATGAAATTGATATCAGGTTTACAGCCTGACACAAGAGTTATGATAATTAAAGCAAAAAAGGTTTTCATTGGTTTTTTCTCCTCTTTAGGTTGTAATGAGCAAAATGCTCGTTTGGCATGTACTATTTTTACCATGTATTTGGGTTTTTGTCAAGCTTTTTGACTACATTTAGGAGTATTTTTTTTAAAAGGAAAAGTGCGTAGTTTAGCGCTGTTTATGCCATTTTTGTATTGACATTCTCATATATTCTCTCTATAATACCCTATATTATTGCACTATAATGGATTTTTATGAATATCTTATATATTGGTGGAGGTTTTGTGGGGGCATGTTCTGCAGCCGTTTCGGCGGCTAGTGGGCATAATACCCTTGTTTTTGATATAGATACCAAGAAAATGGAGATACTAAGCTCCAACGATAGAGATACTATTGAATCCTGCCTTTTTGAAAAAGGACTTGGGGATTTACTTGTGAAAAATACAGAACGTATTGTGTTTACTAGCGACTATGCCCAGGTTGATACTTTTTTAGAGAAATGCGATGTGGTGTTTATGTGTTTGCCGACACCAGAAATAGGTGAAACAGGAGAAAGTGATATTTCTTATTATAATGCTGCAGCAGAAAAGTTAGCGGAATCTTTATGTAAAAGAAACGCCGGTACACAAGAAAAGTATATTGTTATTGCAAACAAAAGTACCGTTCCAATAGATATGGTAGACAAAACGGCGCATATTATGGATTCTGCAGGTGTAAAGAATTACGGTGTCGTGTCGAATCCAGAATTTTTAGTAGAAGGAAAAGCAGTTCAAGATTCATTAAAACCAGACCGCGTCGTGGTTGGTGCAAGCACAGAAAAAGATTTTTCTGTTATGCGACAAATGTATCAACGATTTTTTGATTCACCAGATGCAAAATACATAGAAGTAAACCCAAAAGAAGCGGCTGCTGGAAAACTCCTTGCAAATTTCTATTTGTTTAACAAGCTTGCGGTTTGTTTTGATGTAATAGGAAGAACATGCGAAGCCTTTGATGATTTGCAGTTTGAGCAATTGCGAAAAATATTAATTGGTGACAAAAGAATTGGTGGTTGGGGATTTTATAATAGCATGTATGCTGGAGGAAGTTGTTTTATAAAAGACACGCGTTCTTTGGCGCATCAATTACAAAAAGCAGGAAAAGCCGCCTGTATTGTAGAAGAGTCCTATTTAGCAAACAAACGACAGCTGACATTATTTTTAAGTCGTGCAAAAACGGAGGCAGATATTTCTTGGGAAGGAAAGACGGTCGCACTTATTGGACTGTCGTTTAAACGGGACACGAATGACGTAAGAAATAGCCCGAGTATAGATATTGTTCACACCTTAAAAGAAGAGGGGGTTAAAAATATATTAGCCTATGATCCGGTAGCAAAAGATAATTTTGCACAACATTTTCCTGATGCAAAAACTATTGTATATGTTGATCATGAATACGAAGCAGTCAAAGACGCCGATGTGGTTATTGTTGCCACTGATTGGCCACAATTTCGTGGGCTTGCCGATATGATTTTGGAGAATGGTTCAACGCCACTTATTATGGATGGACGACGCATGTTGCAACACAGATATAGTGATTTACAGGCATCGGGGTGTAATATTATTGCTGTTGGAAGTCCATATTTTTCATAAGAGTGTAGTATGATTACTTTTGATCAATTAGAGAAAAAGGAAGAACAGATTGCGCTTGTTGGTTTGGGGTATGTTGGATTACCGCTGGCCGTGCTTTTGGCAAAACATTTTTCTGTTATTGGATACGATGTTGATGCAAAAAAAATTGCACAACTTGTTGCCGGAGAAGACAAAACCGGAGAAGTATCGCGGGCTGATTTAGAAAAAGTACATATTACATACACTGCAAATCCAGAAGCAATAAAAAACGCAAAATATATTATTATTTCGGTACCAACACCAATTGATGAATGTAGTCAACCAGATTTGCGTATCTTAAAAAGTGCTACAAAAACTGTGGCACAGCATTTGCAAAAAGGGAGTATCGTTGTATATGAATCAACCGTTTATCCAGGGGTTACCGAAGATATTTGTGTACCAATTATAGAAGACATTTCTGGTTTAGTCTGTCAAAAAGATTTTTGGGTTGGGTATTCTCCAGAGCGAGTAAATCCAGGAGATAAAGAGCACACCATAGACAATATCACAAAAGTTGTTTCGGCAATAGATGAAGCGTCTCTTGAGGTGGTATCAAAGGTATATGGCACCATTACAGACACATTTGAAGCAACATCAATTCGCGTGGCAGAAGCGGCAAAAGCAATAGAAAATGCACAAAGAGATGTTAATATTGCGTTTATGAATGAGCTTGCCATGTTATTTACCAAAATGGGTATTAGTGTTCACGATGTATTAAGCGCAGCAAAAACAAAATGGAATTTCCTTCCATTTTCTCCCGGACTTGTTGGTGGGCATTGTATTGGTGTTGACCCATATTATTTAACCCACAAAGCAAATGCGGTTGGACATTATCCAGAAGTTATTTTGTCCGGAAGAAGAATTAATGACTCCATGCACAAATTTATTGCGCACGAAATTATAAAAAAGATGATTGCGAGTGGTATAGATATTTGCAATGCAACAGTGGTGTTGTGTGGTATAACGTTTAAAGAAAATGTACCAGATATTCGTAATTCAAAAGTGGTGGAGTTATATAAAGAATTGGAATCTTTTGGTATTTCGTTGGTTGTTTATGACCCAATAGCAAATCCAGAAGACATGATGCATGAATACGGTATTACATTGGCAAAAAAAGATGGCCTGCCAAAAGCTGATGCCGTTATTTTTGCCGTTCCACATACAGAGTTTGTTGCATATTCTACAAAAGATATACTACGTACCGTAAAAAGTGGTGGATTAGTTGCAGACATAAAACGCATGTGTAACAAAAAAGAAATAGAGGATGCTGGCTTGCATTACTGGGGAATGTAATTGTATACTTAACTCTATAAAGCAATTAAATTATTTTATATGAAATATCTTGTTACCGGTGGTGCCGGATTTATAGGAACCAATATTGTGATTCGGTTAAAAAAAGATGGGCATGATGTGGTAGTGCTAGACAATTACTGCGCTGGAAAAAAAGAAGACCATATTCAGGATGGTGTTGAATATGTAGAAGGAGATATTCGTGATTTAGATATCTTGATCCGCACAATGGAAGGAGTTGACGGTGTGTTTCATCAAGCTGCCGTACCGCGTGTAACATATTCGGTAGAGCATCCCGTAGAAACCCACGATAATAATGTAAACGGAACACTCAATGTACTTGTAGCGGCAAAAGACAGGGGAGTAAAACGAGTGGTCTTTGCCACGTCTTCTTCTGTTTTTGGGTGTGATGAGAAAATTGATTTAAGAGAAGATATGCCGAAACGACCAAAAAGTCCATATGCACTACATAAACTTATGGGTCAGGAATATTGCAGACTTTTTGCCGAGTTATATGGTCTGGAAACAGTAGCGCTTTGTTATTATAATATTTATGGTCCATATTTAGATCCAAACGGCGCATACGCGCTTGTGATTGGAAAGTTTTTACAACAAGTAAAAGATGGTAAACCAATGACCATTTGTGGGGATGGAGAACTTTTTAGAGATTACACACATGTACATGACGCGGTAGAAGCAAATATTTTAGCCATGACAAAAGATACGGTAGGAAAAGGAGAAATGATTAACATAGGAAATAATAATCCCGTTTCGGTAAATCGGTTGGTAGAAATTATTGGTGGAGAATCAGTAAACGTTGCCGAGCGGCCAGGAGATCCACGCTATGCTTGTGCCGATAACACAAAAGCAAAAGAATTGCTTGGTTGGAGTCCAACTATAGAAATAGAAGAAGGAATACGGCAAATGAAAGAATACTTTAACTTGGTCTAATTATAGAAATAAAAAAACAGCACTTTGGTGCTGTTTTTTTATTATTGAGCATTCTTTGCACAAACCACGGTATTATATAACAATCTTGCTACAGTAATTGGACCAATACCACCAGGAGTTGGTGTTACGCGAGCACCTTTTTCATCAATTTCTAATACGTTTACGTCACCATACATTTTACCATTTTCAAAATCAACGCCAGTGTCAATAACAATGGCATCTTTTTTTACCATATCACCTCGAAGTGTGTCTTTTTTCCCCACGCCAGTCACAATAATATCTGCGGCCAAACATTTTTCTTTTGTATCGCGTGTCGCGCTATTACATGTGGTAACACTTGCTCGCTTGTTGATAAGTATTATCGCAAGTGGTTTGCCAACTAGTGCACCAACACCAATTATCGTGACATTTTTTCCAGCAATTTCAATATCAATTGATTCAAGCACAGACATAACTGCACCAGGAGTTGGTGGAATAATTAATGCATCTTTCATAACAAGTTTCCCCAAATTTACATTCGTTAAGCAGTCTATATCTTTTTCTGGATCAATAGCATTAAGTACGGTGTTTGTGTCTAAGTGTTTTGGAAGAGGGAGTTGCACAATAAGACCATGAAGGGTTTGATTTGATTGAATTTCTTGTAATTTAGTAAGAAGCTCGTCTTGTGTAATATGTTCTGGAAGTTCGTAAATCGTGCAATCAATACCAACTTTCTCTGCAGCTTCTTTCTTTTTTCGCACATATGTATGAGATGGTTTATCTTCACCAACCAAAATGACGGCCATGGTTGGTGTTATCCCATCTTTTTTGCATAATGCTACATCTTGTGCGGTTGTTGCTAAAATAGACTCTGCGATTGGTTTTCCAAATAGTTTTGGCATAAAAAACTCATTATTGTAGGTTATATATCCTTATAATAGCAAAAATAGCGAGTAATGCAATATTGTTTGTGCGTATTGCCTGTGTTACAATAGAAGTACTAACAATATATGTATGACAATTACTGATTATTTTAATGAAGCAATTACAAAAAAAGCTTCGGATTTGCATGTGGTTTCTGGAGAAAAACCTATGATTCGTATTCATGGTGTGCTGACGCCAGTCACAGAAGATGTTTTAGATGCAGCGTATGTAGAAAAAGAAATACAGTCTATTGTTTCAGAACAACAATATGCAACATTCCTAAAGCATTTTGAATTAGATTTTGGTTACGCGCATAATGGTGTACGATTTCGTGTGAATGTACACAAACAAGAGGGCGGGTTTGGATTATCTGCAAGATTGATTCCAAAAAATATCCCAAGCCCAGAAGATATTACGCTTGAAACGCAATTACATGATTTTATTACACTAGAGCAGGGATTGGTATTGGTTGTTGGGCCAACCGGACATGGAAAATCTACAACGTTGGCATGTCTTATTGATCAAATTAATAGGACAAGAAAATCGCATATAATAACTATAGAAGATCCTATTGAGTTTGTATTTGAAAGTAAACAGAGTCTGATAGAGCAAAGAGAAATCGGAACCGACACACATTCTTTTGATTTAGCATTAAAGCATGTACTTCGACAAGATCCGGATATTATCCTTATAGGAGAAATGCGAGATCCGGAAACCATAGCAACGGCGCTTACTGCCGCAGAAACAGGGCATTTGGTGTTTTCTACATTACATACCGCAAGTGCGCCAGAAGCAGTAGAAAGAATAGTAGATGTATTTGATGGGCCAAAACAAAAACAAATACTTATTCAGCTTGCATCAGTTCTTCGTGGTGTGGTTGCACAACACCTGCTTCCATCTGTCGATGGTAAACGTGTGGCAGCAAGAGAGATATTAATAAACACACCGGCTGCAGCAAATATTATTCGGCAAAATGCTATTGCGCAATTACATAGTGTTATGCAAACTGGGTCAGAAGAAGGAATGGTGCCTATGAAAAAAGCGGTAGAAAAATTAGTGAAAGAGGGGGTCGTAGATAAAGAAAGTGTTTCAGACAAATCCTTACTTGGCTAGCCTTCTTATATTTATGATTCATGCAAGAAAAAAGAAACAAATATGCTCTGTAGAGAAAGAAGGGGATAGTATCGATTTTCGTATTCGCGGAGTATATTGGGGCATTCTTGTTGTTGCTGCTATTATAATGGTGCGACTCTTTTTTCTTATGGTTATATATCATGGATTTTATGCGCAATTAGCATCGGGGTCTCACGAATTATTTGCACAACTCAACCCAAAACGAGGGGCAATTTACGTACAAGACTCACGAAATGGCGAGGAATTACCGATTGCGATGAATAGAGATGTGTTTCTGGTATATGCAAACACAAAAGAAATTCAAGATGATAATACCGCAGAAAAATCAGCCATAGGGTTGGCAGAAATTTTTGGGTATACCGATGAGGAAAAGTTGGCGCTATATTATAAGCTAAATAAACGCGATGATCCGTATGAGCCAATTGAAAAAGATTTACCAGAAGAGGTAAAGCTACAAATAGAAGAAAAAGAATTAACTGGTATTCATTTTGTGCGAAGTGCAAAACGATTTTATCCAGAAAAAACATTAGCAGCCCAAACAGTTGGGTTTCTAGGAAAAGACACCGATGGGCAAAATATAGGAAGATATGGTGCAGAAGGGTATTGGAATAAAGAGCTTGCAGGAACTGCTGGTTTTTTGGAGGGGTTGCGTGGTGGAAAAGGCGGGGTAGTGCTTTCGGCAGGAAAAGTATTTGAGTCAGCAGAAGATGGTGCCGACATATTATTAACCATAGACAGGACCATACAATATAAAGCATGTCAGATATTACAAGAATCAATGAAAGAGTATGAGGCAGAAAGTGCGTCACTACTTATAATGGATCCAAAAAGTGGTGCAATACGCGCCATGTGTAGCCTGCCTGATTTTGATCCAAATAGTTATGGAAAGGTAGAAACAATTCAAACCTATAATAATGCAACTATTTTTACGCCATACGAACCGGGGTCAATTTTTAAACCAATCACTATGGCTGCAGCTATTAATGAAGAGCTTATTTCACCAAACTCGGTGTTTTATGACAAAGGATTTGTTGATGATGTGTGTGAAACCCGAATAAGAAATGCAGATCATAAGGTGTATAAAGATCAAACTATAACAGGGGTGTTAGAAAAGTCTATTAATACAGGTATGGTCTATGTTGCGCAGCAATTACGAAAAGAATTATTTCGTGATTATGTGGAACAATTTGGCTTTGGGATAAAAGCCGGTATTGCACTCGACAGCGAAGTGTCTGGGGTTATAGATAGTTTGTATAAGAATAAAGGAGACGCAATAGATTGTTATGCCGCGACCGCGTCTTTTGGGCAAGGAATCACGGCAACACCATTACAAATGGCAAGTGCCTTTAGTGCTATTGCAAATGGTGGTCTACTTATGAAACCATATGTTATACAAGAAATACGACATATAAACGGAAAGATTGACCGAACAAAAAGTAAAGAATTACGTCGGGTGTTATCGCAAAGGGCAGCGTCTCTTACAGCTGGCATGATGGTGAGTGTGGTGGATAGCGGTCATGCTGCTGGTGCACGAGTCCCTGGTTATTATGTTGCGGGAAAAACTGGAACAGCACAAATTGCCGAAAGAGGGGGGTATAGCGATAAATATAATCATTCATTTATTGGATTTGCGCCGGTAGATAACCCTGCTTTTGTTATGGTAGTGAAATTTGAAAACCCAAAGAGGCGGTTTTCTTCGTCTACTGCTGCGCCAACATTTGGAAAAGTGGCAAGGTTTATTTTAGATTATTATGGCGTGGCACCATTGCGGTAATTATGAGTATATAAAAAACACCAATGTTATGGTGTTTTTTGTTGTGTCAAGGGGGAGAATTGAACTCCCGACCTCCGGGTTATGAATCCGACGCTCTAACCATCTGAGCTACCTTGACATGTGTATCGCCTAGGGGAATCGAACCCCTGTTGCCGGGATGAGAACCCGGTGTCCTAACCACTAGACGAAGGCGACATTTCTAGTGGTAATAGTATATATAAAACAAGGGTCCTTGTCAATAAAAAAACCAACATTTATTGCTGGTTTTTATGTGTTTTACAATGTGTGCCAAGGAGATTGTGAAGGAGAAGGAAAAGCTGGTGGTGCATCTCGTTTTCCTTTAAGAGAATCTTTGAGCGCCTTTCCTGCTTTAAATTTTGGTACGACTACTGGAGGTATGGTGATTTTTTCTGATGGGTTTTGTGGGTTTACACCAATTCTTCCTGCGCGTGTTTTGGCACTAAACTGGCCAAAACCGGCTATGTTTACGCTACCGCCATTTTGTAATTCTGTTATAGTGATGTCAACGAATGCACCTACCATATCTTCTGCATCTTTTTTTGAGATGTTAATGCGATCTGCTATGGCTTGTGCAAGTGCTGCTTTGTTCATAGAAGTGTATTATGTATATAATAGTATTTCTATTGTACGATATTTATAAACTAGTGTCAACAAAGCTATTTTTTAAGTTGTTGATGAATAAAAAACCTCCCAATAAATGTGGAGGTTTTTTTGTTATCTTGCGTATTCTATGGTTCGTGATTCTCTTATGACATTTACTTTGATTTCTCCTGGATATTGCAATTCACTTTCTATTTTTCTAGCAATATCTTTGGCCAATGTATATGATTGGTAGTCATCGATATCTTTTGGATTAACGAAAATTCTAATCTCTCTTCCAGCCTGAATAGCGTAAACCTTGTCTACACCAGGAAAATCTTTTGCTGTTCCTTCTAATTCTTCTAAGCGGGCAACATATTGTTCGAAAGTGTCTCGTCTAGCACCAACTCGAGAAGCGGAAATAGCGTCAGCAGCCATACACAGTTTTGTAAGAAGAAGCGGTGGGTTGGTGTCGTGATGGGTAAGTGCTACTTCGGCTGTGTCATTGTCTACATTAAATTTCTTTAAAATGGTATGACCAATTTCTGTGTGAGATCCTTGGGTTTCGTGGTCTATCGCTTTTCCAATGTCGTGGAAAAAACCACCTTTTCTTGCTTTTGCTGGGTCCATACCAACTTCTTCTGCCATAAGTCCGGCCAAATACCCTACTTCAATACTGTGGTTTAAGACGTTTTGTCCGTAACTGGTGCGGTATTTTAGGCGACCAACAATAGAAACTAGTTTAGGGTCCATACCTATAATACCCATTTTTTGCAATGCTGCTTCACCACTCTTTCGTAAATCAACGGCTAAATCTTTTTTTGCTGCGTCTATGTATTCTTCTATTTTTGCTGGCTGGATTCGGCCATCGGTGATGAGTTTCTCTAGTGCAAGTTGACACACTTTTCTGCGGATTGGGGAAAAACTTGAAATGACTAACATTTCTGGTGTTTCGTCTATAATAAGTTCACACCCAGTCATTTTTTCGATAGTTTTAATATTTCGCCCTTCTTTACCAATAATCCTTCCTTTCATTTCTTCGCTTGGTAAGGTAAACATAGTTCCGGTTGTTTCTGCCGCGTGGTTACAAGCCGTTCTTTGCATACAACCAACAATAACACTCTTTGCTTTTTCCTCAATTTCTTCACGAGTACGTTGGTCCAGCTTCATTTTAAAATTAAGTAGATCGTCTTTTGACTCTTCTTCTACCTTTTCTAATAATACAGCTTTTGCTTCGTCTTTCGAATAATTCGCC
Organism: Candidatus Magasanikiibacteriota bacterium; assembly: GCA_002716765.1. GTDB lineage: Bacteria > Patescibacteriota > Patescibacteriia > Magasanikbacterales > UBA922. The sequence goes on along the minus strand of PBBY01000006.1, from coordinate 19,127 downwards.
ACCTCTTCAAGTTTTTTTATTGCCGCATTATGTGCCTCATCTATTTTTACCTTAATATCTTGAATTTGCTTTGCTTTTTCTTCCAGTTTTACCTTTCTGTTATCAAAGTCAATTATTTTTTTATCAAATAAACTTTCGCGGTTTTCGAGCCGTTTTCGTGTATTTTCTATGTCTTTTCTTCTGGCTTCTTCTTCTTTTTTTGCTTCATCGATGGTTTGTATTGCTTGTTCTTTTGCTTTTAGTATAATATTTTGCTCTTTGTTTTTTACCTCAATGAGTCTTTTTTCCGCAAGCGCCTCTATTGAGTTTGCTTTTGCTTGTGCGGTTTGTTTTCTCCATATGTACCCCACATAAATACCAATTGCTGCCGCAAGAATGGGTAATAATATTTCCATAAAAAAATCCTATAATAAAACGTATAGGAATGATTAACCTTATGATCTGAAAATTACTCGAATAATAAAAAAAGTATTATAAAAACAAAAAAATAGTAGTATTTTTGTTATAGGAATACTGTGTAGAATAAGTATTTAAATAATACGGCATAAAATATTACGGGTAATAGTTTGTTCGTGTCTTCTCTGGTTAAAAATCCTATGTTGTGAATAAAGTTATCTATTTAGAGTATACCATGCGGTATGCTGTTTGTCAATATAAAATATGAGTCATTTTGTGGTATACTTCCATTGAAATATATTCATATTTTGCGTATCATTAGGTATATATGACTCAATCCATTGCAAAAAATACCAGTATTATGACTCTTGCATCAATCGGGCAAAAGGTGGTGGCTTTTTTCTATTTTACGCTTATTGCACGAATGGTTGGTGCAGAAGATTTGGGGAAATACTTCTTTTCCCTGTCTTTTGTTGCTATTTTTGTTATTTTTATAGATTTAGGTGTTACAAATGTATTAATCAGAGAAGGGGCAAAAATGCGAGAAAAAATTCAAGCGTACTTTTCTACTATTGTTTCTACTAAACTGGTTTTAGCCACGCTTGTATATATTGCTGTGGTGATAACCATAAAAGGACTTGGATATCCAGATCAAACAAGGCAGTTAGTGTATTTGGCCGGAATTACCATGATTTTTGACTCTTTTCATATTACCATGTACGGCATATTACGTGCTTTAGGTGATTTACGTTTTGAAGCAGTTGGTATTGTGTGTAGTCAAATACTCACCTTAATTATGGGAATAAGCTTTTTGTTATTTAAATTGCCGCTTATATATCTTATTTTGGCATTTACTATACCAAGTGTACTGAATGCTTGTTTTGTTTGTTGGATATTATACAAAAAATATTATATACGGTTTGTGCCACAATGGAATAAGAAAATTTTTGTCTACTTGTTTCGTATTGCTGTTCCATTTGCTTTGGCAGGAATTTTTGCGCGCGTATATTCGTACATTGACTCAATGCTGTTATCACGGATACTCGGAGATATTGCGGTTGGTTTATACGCTATCCCATATAAAATAGCCTTTGCGTTTCAGTTTATTCCTATTGCGCTTATTGCGACAGTATATCCACGATTTAGTGCTTATTTTGTACAAGATAATAAAAAGCTCGCGCGTACATTTGAGTATACTATAACATATTTACTCCTTATTGCGTTTCCGATTGCGGTTGGTATTGGTATTCTGTCATCTGATATAATTCTTTTGTTGTATACTAGTGAGTACGCAGGTGCAGTTGTGCCGTTGCAGGTATTAATATCGAGCATTATTTTTTCCTTTATTAGTTTTCCGATTGGTGCATTACTTAATGCGTGTAATAGGCAGACCACACAAACTAAAATAGTCGGAAGTGTATTACTCATAAATATTGTATTCAATATTATACTTATTCCAAAAATTGGTGTGACTGGTGCGGCTATTTCTGCCCTTATTGGGAATGTATTGCTCAGCAGTATTGGTTTTGTGTTTGTTGCTCGTATTACATCGTTAAACTATTCGTATTTACTAACAACTTTTAGCAAGATTACATTATCAGCCGCAGTTATGGGAGGTGTTGTTTGGTATATAAACACTGTGGCACACTTCCTTTTTGCGATTCTGATAGGTATTGTGATTTATCCTATAATGATTTATAGTACACACGTAATTAAACCACGTGAATATACGACTATTCGCCAAGTATTTAAGCAATAATTTTATGAAAAGAACGCTTATTATTACATTGGAATTTCCACCAATTGTGGGAGGAATTGCAACATATGTTGATCAGGTCGCTTCATCGCTTTCTCCAGAGCGTGTTGTGGTGCTTGCGCCAAAACATAACAATGCAAAAGATTTCGACAAAAAAAAGTTATATAAAGTTATACGAAAAAATCTCTACTTCCCACCATTTTTATGGCCAAGATGGATACGTCTTTTTTTTCAGGTTTGGCGCATTGTAAAAAAAGAGCATATTGAAGTGATTCATGTTCACCATATTTTACCAGTCGGTTATATTGCTTGGATCATAAAAAAGTTACTACATATTCCATATATTATATTTTCTCACGGGACCGATATTGCGGCGGCCGGGGCAAAAAAAAGAAAACGCTTTTTGGCATTAACTGTGTCCTTGCAAGCAGAATCTATTATTGTAAACAGTAAAAACCTTTCATTGCGTTTATTAACGGTATTACCGCATTTATCTAAAAAAGTACGTGTGGTCTATCCATGTCCAGATAAAGACTTTTTTACGCCACCGCCAAAAGAAGAAATAGAGCGGTTGCGGCATGTGTATGCACTTGAAGGAAAAAAGGTTATTTTGTCAGCCTCTCGTCTTGATTATGGAAAAGGCTATTCACATCTTGTCCGCTCAATGGCAGAAATTGTACAAGATGTGCCGCATGTTGTGTGGTTTATTATTGGTGATGGTCCAAAGAAAAAAGAAGTCTTTGCTAGTATTATACAACACAATTTACAAAATAATGTGCGTTTTGTAGGAGAAGTTCCACACAATGAAGTAAAGAAATTTTATTATTTGGCCGATCTTTTTGTATTGCTCACTCATCCGTATCGCGGAAAAGAAGAAGGGCTTGGTTTAGTATTTTTAGAAGCAGCTGCAACGGGCTTGCCCGTAATTGCTGGAAAAAGTGGGGGAGTGGAAGAAGCGGTAATAGATCAAAAAACAGGTATGGTTATAGATGTGTATCAACAGCATGACCAGATTAAAAAAAGCATTATTTCGCTTTTGGCTGATCCAGATGCAGCACAAACATTGGGTGCTGCAGGAAAAAGACGCATGGCAGAAGAATTTCAGTGGGAAAAACAAATAGCTCGTATTTCTGACTTATTGTAAATATGGTAGAAACACTTCCACGCATTAGTATTATTATTCCGGTATATAATCAACAAAAAGTATTACATCGCGCATTATCTTCTATTGCTGCACAAACCCATAATAATATTGAGGTAATTATCATAGACGATGGATCAAAAATACCGATTGAGCAAGAAAAAGCACAAATAACTGCACTAGGTTTTGCGTATCAGGAGGATAATCAACAAAAAAAGGGAGGTAATATTCCACTGCAGGTGCACAGACAAGAAAACGCGGGAGCAGCAGCGGCACGCAATAAAGGATTTTCTTATGCTTCAGGAGAGTTTGTGATTTTTTGGGATGCTGACGTTATTGGTCGACCATATATGGTAGAGCGCCTATATGTAGCACTAAAGCAGCAGCCAGAATGTGCTTTTGCCTATTGTAATTTTTATTTTGGTAAGAAAAAAATGCCATCTCAGGCATTTAATTATAAGGTGTTACAACAAAGAAATTATATTTCTACCATGTCATTAATCCGGCATAGTGATTTTCCTGGTTTTGATTCAGGTTTACATAGGTTTCAGGATTGGGATCTGTGGCTTACTTTGGCAAAAAAAGGAAAAAAAGGTGTCTGGGTAAACATGTATTTGTTTCGTGCCATTCCTCATAAATATGGCATAAGCAGTTGGCTTCCGCGATGTGCTTATGCTGTGCCATGGAAATATCTTCCCGGTATAAAAAAGCGAGTAAGGCAATTTGAAACAGCAAAAGCTGAAATATGTAAAAAACATCAATTAGATTAATCATTTATTGGTGGCGTATTTTACGAAAGATTCGGTAAAGAAGACTGGTTATGTGGTGAATAATATCTCGTGATTGGGTAATAAATGCAATAACAAGAGCCAGATACACAACACCAAGTACATGGAATAAGGCCGGAGTAAACATATGAATTGCAAGAATTGCAAAAACACTTGCCAAAACACCTACATAAAAATGTTGGTGATCATGGATGTGGGTAATGTGATGGTGTAATTCATAGAGAATAAAACCTATAAGAGTTAAGTAGAAAATAAGACCAAGTATGCCAATTTCTACAATAAGCTCTAAATAACCCCAGTCCATTTGTGTGGTGGTAACAAATTTTTGTTTATTTGGGTCGTAGAATCGAACCGTACTACCAAGTCCAGAGCCAAAAAAGGGTTGTTGTTTAATTTTTTCTATAATAGGAGAAAGAAGTGCAGTTCTGGTACTGGTACTAATTTCGGTTTCTGGTGAAGTAAAACTTTTTGCTCGTTGTTTTAGCATGTCGGAACCAGAAGAAAGACCGCTGCTAACAAATATATTTATTGCAATAAACGAAATAAAAAATAATCCAATGCTCATGACACATACTTCTACCCATCTTTTCCACGAATGAGAATATTTTAGTATACATAATCCTACGAGCGTACCAAGAATATATGCACGAGAAAAGTTAAGGACTAAAATGGTAATGGTACAAAATAATAATACATACCAATATGCATGATGTTTTTCCTCACGCATAAGTAGTGATGCAATAATGAGTGTAAATATTGGGATAAAAAGGTGTTCCGGTGCTACAATTCGAAAAAATCCCAGACTCATGTATGTTATTTTTCCTGCAGCAACATCTCTGAACCAATTATAGTATTCTCCATGAATGTGGACCACTCCAAGAGAAAAGAGGAGTTCGTTTGCAAGAGCAAAAAGGAAAGAGCCAATAATAAATACAATAAACAGTCTAATAAAAAGATGGTGATGGTGTTCTTTACGCATTATGTGGTATGCCGGTAAAATAATAAGTAAAAAGGCAAACGGAATAAGGTCTTGTATAATTGCCGTAATATTATTTTGTCGAGATAAACCAATTATGATTGCAAGAAAAACAGAGAGTAATAGCGGGATAAGAAGGTAAAAAATTTTATGTGGAATGTAGAGCCGTTTTCTAAGGTGCTTTTCTGTAAGACCGTGTATAATCCACAAAAAAGCAAATGTTCCCAATAATAGAAGACGTAAAGAAAGTCCACCAAGCTCTAAAAAATGCCCTGCACCACCAAGAAATAATTCTCCTAATAGCAGACCAAAGGCATAGTAGGGTTTTTTAAAATACAGTACACTAAATAACATTATTATAGCAAACACAAGTATGCCTTGAATAATAGCGTGACCCGCAAGAAGGAATGAAAGAATGCGAATGCCCAGAAATCCAAGAAGTAAATACAAGGTATACCAATCCTTACAAATTGATTTGGTGGTGAGGTAAGTGCTATACAGCATAATGGTGGTAAATTGAATACATTATCCAAGTTGCGCGCCGTGTATTGTGCTATTTCCTTTTAGAAAGACAGTGGTATCCATCGCTTTTTTATTCTCTAGGTGTAATTTGTGTACACGAATGGATCCACTGGCGCAGCCAATATATAGTATATCATGAATAACTTTGGCAGTGCCAATTGCCACTTGCTCTGTTGCGGGTTCAATTGATAAGAGTTTTAATCGCTTTCCATTCCATGTGGTCCAAATTCCTGGCCAAAAATATAAACCTCTGTATCTATTATATATTTCTTGAGCTGTTTTTCCCCAATCTATTTGCCCTTCCTCTTTTTTTATTTGCTTGCAATGTGTTGCTTTTTTTTCATCTTGTTTTTGTGGAAGAATTGTGCCAGTGACGTATTTTGGAATAGTGGTAATAAGGAGTTTGGCACTAAGTGTCGCAAGTTTTTCGCTGAGCGTTATATACGTGTCATCAGGATCTATGGTTATCGCTTTTTGCGCAAGTGTCGGTCCAGTGTCCAGTCCTTTATCCATGCACATTATAGTAGCTCCGGTTGTGGTTTGTCCATCTATTAATGCTGATTGAATAGGAGAAGCCCCACGATATTGTGGTAAAAGGGAAGTGTGAACGTTGAGTGTGTTATGTTTTGGGGATGTAATAATACGCTCTGGTATAATATTGCCATATTGTGCAACAACACACAGATCAATTGGTGTGTCGGGCAGGTTATAGTTTTTGAGTGTTTCTGGCTGAAAAAGGGGGATGTTGGGATGTGCTTGTGCAAATACTTTAACTGGCGGTGATTGTAATTCTTTTTTTCTTCCAGCTGGCTTGTCTGGTTGTGTAATAATGTACGCTACTTTTATATTTGGTGCGGCAATAAGAGCGTCTAATATGGATACCGCAAAAACATGGCTACCAAAAAATGAAAGCGTAATGGGGTTCATATAGTTTACTGATTAATGGGTAATTTCACGTAAATTCTTTGCTTTTTCTATAAAAAGTACGCCATCAACATGATCGGTCTCGTGTTGGATTACTCTTGCTGACATACCTTTTGCCTGAAGTGAAACGGTATTACCATCTTTGTCTAAGCAGTCAAGAATAATAGCACTGAATCGTTTTACTTTACCGTATACATTTGGTATCGATAAACAACCTTCTAAGTCCCAATTTGTTTTTTTGCTTAACAATGTCCATTGTGGATTGATCGCGACAAATGGTTTATCTTTGTTAACTGTACCTTTTAGTATTTTTGTATGTTTTAATGCATCGGAGTCTACCACAAACATCCGAATATTTTTTCCTACCTGTGGTGCAGCCAAGCCAACACCATCAAATTTGTACATTGCTTCGGTAAGGTCAGTAATAAATGTTTGCATATCTTTTTGTACCACAACGTCTGCTGCAATGTTTTTTGAGGGAGTGTTAAGGATTGGATTTGGGTGGGTAACTATTGAAAGTGGCATATATATTATGGAGATAGGAGTGAGATAGGATGTGGGTCTATGCGCCAAAGTCGTGGAATATAGCGATTGAGCCAAATAAGATCATTTTTCCACGTAGTATTATTCATTCTTGCTATGATACAGAACCAGTATTTTCCTCTATAGTACTTTGGGTGCATGTCATATGGACGTTCAAGTATAATATCTTTTTGTGCTTTTGTCAAGGTCTGATTCAGAATGTGATATACTTTCTCGGCTTCATCTTTTGCTTTTTGTGCGTTTTGATGTCCATAAAAATACCGAGTAATATATGTGTGCGGTGGATAGTTAAAGCGTTTTCTAAGTGTGTTTTCATGAGTATAAAAGCGTATTGGATCTGCCAGACTTTGGAATAAAATATGTTCAGGATTCATGGTTTGTATATAAAATGAGCTAGTGGGTTTTTTCCTGTATAAGACATCTTGAATCATGTGCCACATATGTGTTTGTGCAGAAAATTCTGGGATTACGAGCTGTTGGTCAATATGTATAAAAACAATATGTTGTGTTTTGTTCCACCGAATAAACGGGAGAGCTTTTTCTGTACCAATAAGAATACGTGGTTTTTTTTCGTCTGTATATGTTGTGTCATTGACATCGGCATCAATACGAACAATAGCATGGTTATGTTTTTCCGGCAAACTGTTGCGGACTTGTGTTTCTACTAATTCGGTTCCCGCACCTTTGAGTTTTACTACAGAAGATGCACATTTTGGACAAGTAAATACAATTGATGCGCTTGTTTTACAATAATGACATTGTAATGTATTACTTTTTTCATGATAGATAAATGGTAGGTTACAAGATGTGCAAGAAAACGTAAAACCACAATCTCTGCACCCATAAGATGTGGCGTAACCTCGTCTGTTAAGAAATAAAAACACATCATCTTCTGTGGTGGTAATAGCCTCTTCCACTGTCGTTGAAAATACAGAATAATTATGATTACTTCTTTGGCTGCGCATGTCAATTATTGTTGGCGTCTCTTTTGTTTTTTGAGGAATTGTGCCACGCGCAAATTCTGCAAGACTCACAGAATATCCAGAATAGGTAATAGGTGTATTATATATTTGCTGTATCAGTAACGCAATATCTTTTGTATAAAACCGCGGTGTTTGATCCCAGTGTTTGTGTTGCTCGTCATACTCATAATCAATAACAATGTGTTTGAGCGAAAAAAAGGGTAACAATATTGCACTGCGTGTCCCAATAATATTATCTACTTCGCCATTACGGATTTTGAGCCATGTAGAAAACTGTTCTTTTTTAGTTAGGTCGCTGTGCCAAAAAGCAGTGTATTTTTGTTGTTCTTTGGTAAGTGATGCAAACACTTCGGGCATAAGAGACTTTTTTGGCACCAAAATGAGTGTTTGTTTTTTGCATAATTTTTGGAGTTTTTCCCCGTGTTCTTTTTTGTTTTCATAAGAAAAATGATCCAGCAGTTTACCGAATGGTTTCTCTTTCTTTTTATATGGCGGAATATTTTTAAGAGTAATGGACTGTAACTTTCTCTTTTGCATTGGTAGTAATGCAAGTAATAAAAATGTACCCATTGCAAGACCGTACCACGCTGATAAAATACGAATAATATGAAGATATTGCCGAGACACTAGTGGTATACTGTGTATTATTGCAGCTATTTCTTTTACTTCATATTCTTGTTTTTCTGGTTTTTTTGAAAGGGAAAAAACAATACCAAAGATAACGGTATTTCTTAGTGGAATAGACACCAGTTGACCAATACGAATATCTTGTGTCAATGCTTCTGGAACAAGATAATCAAAAAACGTAATATGTTTTTGAACACGCTTAATTGGAATAATGTGAGCAATCATGCGTAAAAAACTTAAAGAACAAAATTGCTGGTAAGGTATCCTATACCAAACGGATGTTCGTACGCATGTTTTGTAAAGGTGTGTTTCATGTTTTTAATAATCCCTAAAAGGATAAGCAGGGAACGATACCCACATTCTTTTGCTAGCGTAATGGTTTCTGGGTCCATTGCTATAATTTTTTCTATATTATTTTCTTCAAGTAGCCTGATAAGAGTTTCATCAAATGTGGCACCTTGCGCATTAAAACCAGATGGTGATACATCGCTAAGTGTATGGGATAAGTCACCAGAAGCAATAACCGCAATTTTTTTCTCGTGATTCATTATAATATCTTTTAACATTACACCAAGTGCAATATGTTTTTCTGGAGAAAGATTACTAAAACCAATGGGTAAAATTCGTACGTCTTTGTTATGTGCCGTAAGGAAATGAAGTGGCACAGAAGAGCCGTGGCTTAACTTTTCTTCACTAATAAGGCGTACCGGGATGTCTTCTGATTTATTTGACACATGGCTAATCTTTGCTGCCAAATCTGGATCACCTTTCCAGGATTCTTGTGTGTTAAAATCCGCAAATGTTTCATAAGAAGAAGAAAAGTGTGTGTGTGCATTGATAATAAACGTATCGTCAAACAATCCCTCGTGTGGAGAAATAATAACAATGGTATCTGGTTTTGTTGTATACATTTCTTGCTCTAGCGTTTTTAATGCCTCTCTGGTTTTTTGTAGTGGTTCTTCTGTTTGCTCTTTTCCGATTCCTGGAATAAGTAATGGAGAGTGTGGAGTAATTGCAGCAAAAACAAGTGACATAAAATTAATTTAATGAGTTAAAAATGAGACAAAACGTATCCAATAAGGCGTTTTGGTTCAACAAACCTGTTGGGATAATCTGGGTTTCCCATTGTTATTATAACAAATTCTTTTCCGTCTGACTTTCTGGTAACAACCATAGCAAGATTAGAGCCAGATTCATATAAAAAACCTGTTTTACTTGCTGAAACAGTAAAGTTCGGGTGGTTTTTGTTCACTAGCGGATTAGTGTTGTAGTCATAGTGGTTTGGTTTACGATCTAGGTCGGTAAATTCTGTGTAGGTGTACCCCTTTTTTTGCAACACTGCTTTTATTGTTTTGTTTTTAATGGCAGTGGTAAAAAGAGTTGCATATTCTTTTGCGGTGGAAACGGTATCTACTTCTTCTCCTGTAATACTAGTAAATTGTGTGTTTGTAAGGCCAAGTTTTTTTGCTTCAGTATTAAGAGAGGGGATAATGTCTGTTGGGATTTGTGACACATTTTGTGCCAACATATAGGCTGGAGTATTTAGAGAAGATACAAGTAGTGCGTCGAGTAAGTCTTTATTAAAAACCTTTTCTCCTGCAGCAATGCGGAATTTATGATAAAGCGCGGTGTGTTTTTTTGGGTCAAAGACCGATGGTTTGGTGAGATTTAATCCTTTTTTTAGGAGTGTGTGGGCGGTTGTTACTTTTGCAAAAGAGGCCATCGGTCGAACAGTATTTATATTCTTTCCCATTAAAATATCTCCTGTTTTTTTATCTTGAACCAAATATGCATCTACTTCTGTGTCAAAAACATCACCAATATATTGCGTATTTTCTTTTGGTGTACGATACATTTTTTCTGCCAACGTGGTATGTTCTTTTTTTGTGTCTAATAATTTTGCTACAACGGTTTGTTTATTTACCTGTTGAGGTGCCGGCGCTTTTCTTGCGTACAATGGTTGCCCGGTTTGGTGTTGCATAAGAGTAAATGACTCGACTATTACAATATTTTCCCAATCATAACCTAAGGTGGTAAAGTCTTTCTCCGATGCAATATGTCTTTTTTTTCCATGTTCAATGACATATACTTTGTGATCTCTTTTGTCTTTTACTAACACCCCATCTTTAAAGAGTACTTGTGTGCCAATAACCACTTCTCCGAGCGAAGAAAGTGAAGCGGGTTTTTCATTATGTTTTGGGAAGTTGGCCGTTGCTATGGCAGAATCTATAATCGGATAAAGAGTCGCATCTTTACTATAATATAATCCGTTATCGTCTGTAAGTCGAATAAGTTCTCCGGAAATATGTTTTGTTGCTGTGGTAATTTTTTTTCCTAAAGCATATGGAGCAATATCTTCTTTTGTTACCTGAATAAATTCAAGCGGATTAAAACCAAAAAGACGCACAGTTTCTCTGTTTGCAAATGGACGTAGTATGTCATTATCTAAAAGATAAAAGGCAGCACCTTGTTGTAAAATAGCATAATTTGGTAGTGAAATGGATGATCCGGTTTCATATATTGACAGTTCTGTTTTTGGTACAGAAATAATATCTTTTTTATCAAAACGCGTGGTAAAAGCAGTTGTATTTTCAAACGGATGTTTTACTGTGTCTTTAATAAGATAAATGGTACCATCATTTTCTGCACGCAAGAGTGAGCCGTTTGGGTAGACCTGATCAAACCATTTATTCCACAGTTTCCAAAAGTTTTTATTTCCTTGAATATGTGGTGTATAGGTGTATAAAAAAGCGGTCGCATTTGTTGCAGGAATTACTGTAGTATTATCAATAGTATAGGTTTTTCCTGCTTTTTTTATCCATGCTTTTTTATGCATGTTATCATAATACCAACGAATAATCGCAGCCGCACTATCTATTTGTGTAGCAATACCTTTGTGTTTTTGTAGTGCTGGATCACTTTTACTACATGCATCACAAATACCATAACCTGTTGCCCAGTCAAGTCGTTTTTGCTCTGGGTTTTTCATGGTAATCAAACTCTGCTCTTTTTCGAGTTTTACTAATAAGTATTTTGGGTTAATTTGGTGTTTTTTACTTGCATTATAAATAATATCGGCAATATGACGTCTTTTTCCATCTTTGTCTGTTGCGATAAAAGAAGAGAGAAACCCATTGTGTTGCCGCAAAAATCCACGAATATCTGCACGATTCATGCTATTTGCATCTTGAATAGACTTGTCAGAGATAATATTGTTTGGTGTAAATGGTATTGCTTGTCTACCAAAAACAGGCTGTGTTAGAAAAAAACACAGGATGACACAGAAAAATACTATGCTGTTCTTCATAAGGGGTAAATAATGTATAGGTAAGTATATCATATGAAGTAAGACTTTCAAGAACAGAGAATAATTTTGTCTGCATAATAGGGCTTGTGTTTTGGGTAGTTTCTTGGTAAAATTTGGCTATATGGAGACTAAAAAAATATCATTTGTCGCAACACCAATCGGGAATCTTGGTGATATTTCGATTCGTGCGGTTGAAACGCTTAAGCTTGCTGATGTAATCCTCTGCGAAGATACGCGAGTAACAAAGAAATTATTACATCACTTTGAGGTAGAAACACCAACAAAAAGCTATCACCAACACTCTTCCGAGAAAAAAATACTAGAAATCCTCACATTACTTGATGAAGGAAAGCATATTGTATTGGTCACCGATGCAGGAACACCAGGAATTAGTGATCCAGGAAACGTGTTGGTGGAACGAATTGTGGCACATGATAACACTATTGTTATAGAACCAATCCCAGGACCTTCCGCCGTTATTAGCGCGCTTAGTGTTTGTGGATTTGCTACCGATAGTTTTTTATTTTTGGGATTTCCTCCTCATAAAAAGAAACGGAAACAATTTTTTGAAAAAGTAGAAGACGCATCGTATACGACTGTTTTTTATGAATCACCGTATAGAATAACAAAAGCACTCACGGCCTTGGCAGAAATTACTAGTAATACACGAAAGCTGTGTGTTTGTCGCGAAATAACAAAAAAGTTTGAGCAAACTTACAGAGGCACCGCAAAAGAGCTGCTCGACATGAACATACCAGAAAAAGGAGAGTTTGTGGTGGTTTGTGAAGGAAAAAAATAAGGCATTATGTTAAATAACTACTACACGTACAGAGCGTATGAAATGTTGCCAGGTATTATAGTGTGGACCATACTTATTGGTTCGGTACTATTAACCTTTTTTAAGCCACTGTGGGCTATTTATCTCATTATACTTTTTGATATTTATTGGGTATTACGTGTGATTAACTTTTCTTTTTATTTAATTTTGTCGTGGTTACGGTTTCAAAAAGTAAAAAAGATTGATTGGAAAAGAGAGTTGGAGAATAGTTCATTTGCGTGGCAAGCTAAAAAACATGTCATATTTCTTACATTATATAAAGAAGAGTGGGAGGTGGTACAAACAGCTATTGCTAGTATCGCAAAGGCTGTATATGCAAAAGAGCAGTTTATATTAGTTATTGCTGGAGAAGGGAGAGTAAAGGAACATGTTGTTGCTATTACAGAAAAAATACAAAAAAACTATGCCGATGTGTTTGCCGATATTGTTTCTGTGATTCATCCCCCTGATTTGGTTGATGAAATACCAGGGAAAGGGTCTAATTTGCATTATGCAGAGCAGTACATGAAAGAATACATAGATGCAAAACAGTGGGATTACGCAGAAGTTATTACTACTATTTTTGACATTGATACTATTTGTGATCAAAACTATTTTAGCTATCTTACTTTTTTGTATTGTTCTAGTCCAAACCCAACCCGCACTTCCTTTCAGCCAATTGCATTATTTAATAATAATATTTGGGAATCACCGGCCATTTTACGTATTATGTCTTTTGGGACCACGTTTTGGATCTTAATGGGTGCTGCGCGGCAAGATGTATTAGTAACGTTTTCTTCACATTCTATGAGTTGGAAGGCGTTGGTTGATGCTGGGTTTCACGACAAAAGAATAGTAAGTGAAGACTCTCGAATATTTTATCAATGTTTGTTGCAATACAATGGGGAATATACGGTTACTCCAATGTACTTAGCAGTTTCAATGGACACGGTTCGAGATGATAAATGGTGGAAGAGTATAAAAAATTTATATAAACAACAAAGACGGTGGGCGTGGGGTGTGGAACATGTACCATATCTTATTTGGGAGTTTAGAAAAAAAGGAAAGGCTATGCCGCTGTATAAAAAACTGAAATGGATTTTTATTGAGCTAGAAGGAAAGGTGTCGTGGTGTTGTGTGGCGATACTTATTACTATTTTGGGGTGGTTGCCAATGTACACTGCTTCAGAAGAGGTGCGACAAAGTGCACTTTTTCTAAATACGCCACATGTGCTTTCTACGTTAATGACCGCAGCACTATTAGGGTTGTTCCTCTCAGCATTTTTTAGTATATTCTTATTACCAAAAAAACCAGAAAATAAAGGAAAGTACACGTATGTTTTTATGTTATTTCAGTGGGCATTAATGCCGTTTACCATGATAGTGGTGAGTGCAATTCCTGCAATTGATGCCGTAACCCATTTATTATTTGGAAAATATTTAGGGTTTAATGTTTCGCAAAAAAAGAGAAAATAAGATACAATAAAAGTATGAGCTTTTTACCAAAAAAGAAAAAGAATTACATAGTTTTTTGGATACTTGGTATTGTCGCAATACTAGTATTGTTTGTTATTGCGGGTATTCTTTTTTATAAGAAACAAGCTCCTTTAGTGGAAGCGGTATTTACTCAAATACCATCGTATGATGCGCAAGAAAGTAAGAAAGAAGAAAAAATAAGTATTATAGAAACAGCACAACTATTTGGCGGCTTCCAAGGTCCAAAAACCTATCTTGTGTTATTTCAAAACAATACGGAATTACGTCCCGGTGGTGGATTTATCGGGACCTATGCTGTTGTTCGTGTGGAAAATGGAAGTGTTAATGTGGTAACGGTAGAAGGGAGTGGGCGATTAGATGCGCGAGCACCAGCATCATTTCAGCCAAAACCGCCAAAACAGATTCAAGAATACTTAGGTATTAATACCTGGTTTTTTCGTGATAGCAACTGGTTTCCGGATTTTGAAAAAAGTGCACAAAAAGCACTTGAGTTTTATCGTTTAGAAGGAGGGGTTGCCGCAAATGACATAGATATGGTTATTGGTGTTACGCCAACAGTTTTAGAACGTATTCTCGCTATCATTGGTCCGGTAACAATAGATAATATAGAGTTTACAGCAAGTAATGTAACCGAGGTGTTAGAATATGAAGTGGAGTATGATTATAAAAAGAGAAATATTCCTTTTGAAGAAAGAAAGCGTATTATTCAGCCATTTTTTACACATATTATACGTGCAGTAAAACGTTCTGTGTTGTTTCACCTTTCTGATTACCTGAGCCTTGCGCAAGACATGATACAAGAAAAGCATATTTTGGTATATGCCCCAAATAATCCAGAGCGATCAGTGGTCGCTGCATATGGTGCAGATGGGCTAATACAAAAAACAGATGGAGATTTTTTGTTGTGGGTAGACACCAATCTTGCTGCACTTAAAACTGATCACGCAATGGAAAGGGTTTTGGACTATGTAATAAAAAAAGATAGTAATGGCGTATTTACATCACAAGTGCGCATGAATTACAATCATACCGGTAACTTTGATTGGCGCACATCACGGTATAGAACATTTGCAAAAGTGTATGTGCCAAAAGGTGCAATACTTACTTCGGCAGAAATTGTGCATAATGGTAATAGAAAAAATATTCCATTGTCATCTATAGATTCTGGTGAGTTTTTAGACAAAACATGGTTTGGTTTGTTTATATCAATTGAACCTCAGACACAAAAAACCGTGTCGTTGTCATATAAATTGCCAGAAACTATTCAGGAGCAGATTATTTCGGGATCTTATTCTCTGATTATACAGAAACAATTAGGAACAATTGCGCACGGTTTGACCCTTTTATTAGATTTTGGTAAAACTATAGTAGGAGCAAACCCACCCGAAGAAAAAGTGGAGTGGGGAAACGCAGAATATGTTATGGAAACAGATTTACGTACAGACCGTGTGTTTCGTATAGAGTTAGAGTAATTTATTGAATTATACGCTTTATGTTAATAAAAAAAGTCGCGATAGACTTGGGAACAACAAATGTCTTGGTACATATCCCAAAAAGAGGTATCTTAATAAATGAGCCATCGGTTGTGGCAATATCAAAAGACGAAAAACGAGTTCTTGCTGTGGGAATAGAAGCAAAAGAAATGATAGGAAGAACACCGGATAGCATTATCGCAGAAAGACCATTAAAAGATGGTGTTATTGCAAACTATCACACAACAGAGGCTATGTTGCGCTATTTTATTAACAAAGCGCTTGGCGGTGTTCGATTATTTCGTCCAGAAGTAATGGTTGCGGTTCCTGCAGGAATTACATCAACCGAAAGACGTGCGGTGATAGATGCCTCTATGACTGCTGGTGCACGTGCAGCCTATATTATAAAAGAACCTATTGTTGCGGCAATTGGTGCCGATATTCCAATTGGAAGTCCATCTGGTCATATGATTATAGATATCGGTGGTGGTACTAGTGAGATTGCTGTTATTTCTTTGGGTGGTATTGTGTCTTGTGGTTCGGTTCGGATTGGTGGAACTCGTTTTGATGCATCTATTTCAGAGCATATTAGGAGAAAATATGGTCTTGCGATTGGGGATAGGTCTTCTGAAGAGGTAAAAATTCGTGTTGGTTCTGCCATGTTTATGGACAAACCACTCTTTATGGAGGTAAAAGGAAGGGATATTATTAGCGGACTTCCGCGAACCATTACGGTTACCTCAGACGACACCACAGAAGCGTTGCAGCATGATTTAGAAGGATTAATCGAAGCAGTAAAAGAGGTGTTACACAAAACACCACCAGAATTGTCTGCTGACGTTATGAATAAAGGAATAATTATGTCTGGCGGATCGAGTCAATTACGCAACCTTACCGAACTTATTGCGCAATCTACTGGAGTGGCATGTTATTTGGCAGATGAGCCATTGCTTTGTGTGGCAAAAGGTACAGGAATAGCCTTGGAAAATCTCGATACCTACAAAAGAACCGTATTATCCACAAAGTAAGCATTTGTAGCAACAAAATTGTTTTATGATTATCGCTATAGATGCATCCAGAGCAAATTATACAAAAAAAACCGGTGTTGAATGGTATGCATTTTATATTATTGAAGAATTAAAGAAACATATCCCAGCCCATATTTCGGTAATACTCTATAGTCAAACACCGCTTTCTGGCACATTGGCCAAACTCCCTTCACATTGGCAGTCGTCTGTTTTAACTTGGCCGCCAAAACGGCTTTGGACACATATTCGATTAAGTTGGCAAATAATACAAGACAAACCAGACGTATTGTTCGTTCCTTCGCATGTGCCA
Source organism: Candidatus Magasanikiibacteriota bacterium (assembly GCA_002716765.1). Classification (GTDB taxonomy): domain Bacteria; phylum Patescibacteriota; class Patescibacteriia; order Magasanikbacterales; family UBA922. The sequence continues at coordinate 2,040 of PBBY01000006.1, read as the reverse complement.
CCACTTATTCATCCGAAAAAAACTGTAACAACAATTCACGATGTTGCGGCAATGCGTTTTCCAAAAAGTTATAATTGGTTTGAAAAATGGTATTCTTTGTGGAGTGCAACTTATGCGGTAAAACATATGTGGCGTATTATTGTACCAAGTGCTTTTACCAAAAAAGAGTTGTGTGCATTTACCAAAAAAGAAGATTGTGGTATTGTGCATAGCATTCCTCATGGATACGATGAGGGGTATAACAAACCGGTAGAAGAGTCAAGAGCAAATCACATATTACAAAATCATGGTGTTACTAAACCATTCATTCTTTCTGTAGGAAGAATAGAAACAAAAAAAAATACTATACAAACCGTGCAAGCATTTTCTTATCTTAAAAAACAATATAAAGATCAATCAGATATACACGATCTTCAGTTGGTGTTAATCGGTAAACCAGGATTTGGTTATGATGGAGTAATGAATGCAATAGCACAATCTGCACACAAAAAAGATATTCACATACTTGGTTGGATGTCACAACATGAATTGTATGCGTTTATGCAATCTGCAAGGGTATTTGTTTTTCCGAGTCTCTACGAAGGATTTGGTATGCCGGTACTTGAAGCATTTGCGGCACAAACAGCGGTTGTTGCGGCAAAAGGAAACTGTTTAGAAGAGGTGGGAAAAGATGCAGCATTGTACGTAGATCCATTAAAAACTACAGAGATTGCCAACGCAATATACACACTCATATATTCAGACAAGTTAACACAAGCCTATGTCACAAAAGGTAATACAGTATTACGTAATTATTCATGGAGTATTTGCGGAAAAAAGACTGCAGATATATTGTGTGCATAGTTTGTGATTTCCATTATATTATGGTAATATACAGATATATATGACAGAAGTGATAGGACACAAAAAAATACTTACGTATTTTTCGGCAGTGAAAAAACACGATAAATTTTCTCATGCGTATTGTTTTGTTGGTCCAAATCACGTAGGAAAACGTCGCGTGGCAGAAGAAATAAGTACCCAACTACTTGGGTGTAATCGCGATGATTTGTATCATCATCCAGATGTTCTATATATTGCACAGGAAAAAAACAGTAAAACAGGAAAGACAAAAAAAGATATAGACATTGCACAGCTGTTACATGTGCATGATCGATTACTCAGAAAGTCTTTTTTAGGTGGGTATACCGTGGTAATAATAGATGGTGCAGAAAAAATGAATATCAGCGCCAGTAATGCCTTATTAAAATCACTAGAAGAACCGCGAGGAAAAACACTGTTTTTTTTACTTACCACTGATGAAAAGAAGCTTCTTCCAACAATTTGGTCACGGTGTCAAGGTATATTTTTTCATCCGGTTGCACAAAGTGAGCTTGAAGCATGTATAAAAAAAGATGTGCCAGAAAATGAAAAAAAAGAAATGTTATTTCTTTCCAGAGGTTTGCCAGGCCGCATTATGTGTTGGCAAGAAAACCCCGAAGAATATGAGGCGTATAAAAAAGAAATGTATCGTTTTGTAAATATATTTGGAAAATCGTTCCACGATAAAAGAGAAGGTGTCGAAGAGCTTTTTGGTGACAAAAAAGATACTATTTTGGCAAGAAAAAATCTTGTAGCCGTGCTCGATATTTGGAAACTTGTTATTCATGATGCCCTTCATAGAAAAATGCCAGGTATTAGTTACGAAGGAGTACGACTTACTTTACCTTCCCAACTTACTCCAGAAATTGGTATTACGCTTTATTCTTATATACAAGAGTCACAGCAATTATTACAAAAAAATATTCACCCACGGTTACTTATAGAAAAAATTCTTATACATATTCCTTAACTCTATTTACTCTTATGAAGAAATATTTCGTCCATACGGTAGTTCTTTTTTCTGCTATCATCCTTTTAGGACAAGGGTGTGTTTCTTTTGGTGGTGGGGCAGAAACAACCGGGCCTGCTGGCATGTATATATCAACTGACACTGGAGAAATTTGGCAACAGATATCTTTTGTCCCAGAAATTGCCGGAACAAGAGATATCTCACTTTCT
>PBBY01000005.1 GCA_002716765.1 Candidatus Magasanikiibacteriota bacterium | reverse complement strand
CGCGGCGAGAAGGGCGAAGCCGGCCAGAGCATCAAGGGCGACAAAGGCGACCGTGGCGACAAAGGCGACAAGGGTGAAAAGGGTGACCGCGGCGAGAAGGGCGAAGCCGGCCAGAGCATCAAGGGCGACAAGGGTGACAAGGGTGAACGGGGAGAACCCGGGGTGATAGGCCCACAATTTCGTATCACAGAATTGGATTCCAACGCTTCGGATATTTATAATAGAACAAGAGATGCGATCGTTAGTATTACTGTTATGGCAGGTAATGGACAAACTTTTGGAAGTGGTTTTTTTTATAAATATAATGGTAAACAATATATTATTACAGCGGCGCACTTGTTTGTGAATAACAATCGTTCAGATAGACCTAGTAAAATATTTGCTTCTATTAATAATCTCCAAGAAACCGGAATTCATAAATTATTGGAATGTAATGTAATTGGTGTAGCAGGGCAAGCAGATATTGCGGTTTTATCGTTAAAGGATGTATCTATACAACAACAAAGTTTAACGATGGTTGATTCTACAGAAACAAAGATTGGAGAAATAAGTTATGTTATAGGCGACCCTTTAGGCATGGACGCCGCGTCCATATCATCGGGAATCGTAAGAGATAATAAATATATTTATTATACTGCGATAGAATCTATGTGTATTTCGACACCCATTTATTCTGGAAATTCAGGCAGCCCGATTATAAATAAAGATGGAAATGTGATTGGCATTCTTCAATTTGGAATGGGCCCTGAAGATGCTGACACCACTTTGTGTTGGGGATGCAGTTCCTCCATTATGAAGATTGTCTGTACACGTATAATTACACAAAATAGCAACTTTATAGGAAAAACAATTGGAGATATAATGTATCCTGTCGATGCTAGTTATTTAATTTCCAACGGCAAATATAACTATAATCTTGAAGGATATTATCTAGCCGGCACTAATGTTGTGCCATCTAGGAATATTATTACCCATACAAATGGTAAAAATCTGGGATTATATTATAACCAATACACGCCGACCAACGATATATATTTAAATGTGGAAGATTCAGTTACGGTGCGTATAGTAAATATAGACAATGGAGAGTCGCGGGAAGAAAGCCTTCGCCTAACGGATATTTCAGCGGCCTCCGATTTACCTTTAGGAAATGGCGCAAGTGATAACAAAAAATTTCATTGCATTGGCCCTATTAAAAAAGATATGTAACACTCCTGTGAAGTATTAATATCTATTTATATATATAGATAGATGGCTGATCCTTGGCAAAATCCAGATTTTATTCATTTTATGGGATTGTTACTGTTAGAATTCAGGTCTACCATGATACTTCCAACAGATTCGTTCAGAATTAAAATAGAAGGAACAGGTACCGAATCATGGGTTGAATATAGGTTACATCAAGGTGCAAAATGGACAGGAAATAAATATACAGGTGAATTAAACTATAAAATGGTGCAATCAACATATAATCTTCCAATAGAGAGAGTCAACTGCCCCCCCAATTGCAAGCCCCGAAGCTGCCCTTGCAAAGGGGCAGAAAATCACATTCTAGAACAAGTGCAACCACGCCCGGCGGCGGCCGGCCAGCAGGAGGACTTAAATAAAGCGGCCAAAATATCCAATCTTTACCCATTTGAACACTATTTTATGGGTAATCTTACTAAAGGGAAAGTTATCTTTGGGCCGTGTCCATTTGGCGGCGCGATCGGACATCCCTTACCAGCAGATTGTGTTCGTGGCTTGGAAGGACGCTGGAACCACTTCTGTGCCCCGCAGAATGGTCGATTCTCGGGGTCTGCTTTGCTGTCTTCGTGCGCCGAGCAGCTCACCAAGGACCTGGCGGCCAACCTCGCCGACGCCGACCCGCACGTTATTAAGGCCGCGACGGCCGCGGTCTTGGAGGCGCTCAACGCCCGCCACCAAGACCTGAACCCCGAGAACGTGGTGAATTATATCCGAGAGTCGGCGCTGCGGTCTGATTTTTCTGGGACCTCCTTCTTGCGGGCATTTTATAATAGCAAAGAACTCCTAAAACAGGCTATATCTTTGTTAAATTTTACACTCGCTAAAATTTTTACTAATCGCGGCGCTGTTACTAACATAATAGATGAATTTTGTATTCAGTCTATAATTGCCACACTTGCGACTGGGACGTCAGACGACAAGGATCGCGCACAGAAGGCCGTGGAGGCCAGAAGTAAGGGGAAATGTGGCAGCGTTATAACCGCAGTCCATCAGACAAAACCGCAAAGGAACGCATGTCCAGTTACTAGAAAGGGTACTAGCGGAGGTGTAGACCAAAAAACAGTTTTAGACCCTATATTAACACACTTCAATCCAAACTATGACCCGACCATCGCCAACAAGCAAGTGATGGAGCAAATATTTAAATATCCAAAACTAATGTTTTATCCAGGTATATGGGTTATCGTAGATTTGCCGAAAGCTCCTCATTCATTGGTTGTTATAATAAAGGAGGGACGAATATTCTCAATAGGCGCCGGATATCATAAACCCGAGACTTCCCAACAATGGACAGGAAATTTCTCAGGTCCTTTGAAACTTTTTACACCAGATAACGCTATTTATCACGAAGTAATACCCAATACACGTTGGCAATATAGGGGTGTTCTTCCCGCAGATATAATGCATACACAGTACATAAGTGATATAGGATTTTATAACACACATATGATGGAGAAATTGAAATATGTGATAACCCATACACGTAATCCGCCACAGACCGACGCGCACAATGTAAACTCATATATAATGTCGCCGGATTTTGCAACATATAGCACTGCAAGCGGGTCGGTTATTTCGAAATTGTGTGTTGTGTGTGGTGGAAATCCGAAGATGAATTGTAAATCATTTGCGAGATGGCTAACCGGAGGAGGGACAGCATCTGCCCAACGTTTAGGGTTAGTTGATGAACCCACTTGCCACCCCGCATCGCAGAAGGAACTCGCCGCCGCAGCCACGCAACAAACGGTCATGGCACCGCCCCTTCAGACGCTATATACCCATATATATTCTCCAGAAGCTATTGCAAAGGACAAGGAATCGCGAGCGCAGTTCAACGCCCTCGCCGATTCGTGGCGATCAAGACCGGGCGGTGCAGGCGCGGGTGCAGGCGCGGGTGCAGGCGCGGGTGCGGGCGCAGACGCCGCCACCTTCACATTCGACAGGCGTGTTCTGGCCGCGCGGAAGCAGGAGCAGCTCGCGCGGGGCCAGTGGCCGCCGCCTGCGGGCGCGGGCGACGACGACGCGGAGATGGCCGCGCAGCGGCCGGAGCAGCAGGCGGCGACACAGGCGGCACAGGCGGTACCTGCGCCCTCCTCCTTGACCACACCGTCCGGCTGGTCGGCCCCGGCGCCCGCGCGCGCGCCCGCGGCCGCGGCGACTAGAATAAGTTCCACCACTCGTAAGAAACTGCTCACTGCGGACGCACGCCGGCGAAAATGGACCCGCAACGAGAAACGTCATGGAACCCAAGCGCGCGCTGTTCGGAAAGGACGGGCAACTTATGGAAAAACCCAAAAAAAAAATCGCCGCGATAAGCAACAAGCGGCCCGCGGGTTCAAGCAACAAGCGGCCCGCGGGTTCGGTGCCACGGAGCGGGTGACGCCCAGTATTACCAACATCGTCAATGATAGGGGTGTCAGTTGGGGAGGGGGGCGAATCGCCGCCCGCCGCAAAAAGACACGTCGCCGTAAAAGGCACCAAAAGAGAACGAGACGGCGAAGATATCGCAAGAAAAAACCCCGCCAGAAGCGGGGACGCCGAAGAAAAAAACGAAAAACCCGTCGTTAATTAAATATATAGAATGAACATATATATTTAATCATGAATAGTATCGTAACCGACGGGTTCTCTTCCGCCGCCGTCTTTTTTTCTGTCGCCGCGTTCGTTTACGACGTTTTCCTCCACCAAACAATCCAGCTGAGCTTGTAGATTGTGCAGGTATAGCAACTGGATCATCCGGTGCTGGGACCGCCGTTGGAAGCCAGGACTGTTGTGCGGGAAGAGCCATTGGGATATTCTGCATTTGTGAGGTGCCCCAAGGATTTGGTGCCGAGGGTAATGGTGCGGTGGATGGTCGAGCCAATGGAGGTGCGCTTGGGCGTCTAGAGACACCGGGAATACCCGATTTATCACTACGATTACGGATTCGCGCCTCATCTTTTTGCCGTTCAATCATTTGCTGATACTTGGTTAAATGTGGTTTTGGAAACAACCCCGATTGACGCATAATTTCCCTTAATTCTTCTAAATGATATGCACATTTCATCCTTTTTTCTAGACGTGTGATAGGCGTAGATTTACGGTGGGTAGTGCCCATAATTCTATCGATTTGTGCAGGTGTTTTTCCAGCCTTTTTAAGTGCAATACGTTTTGCAATTTCCGCCGACTTCTCCGAGGCTGTTTGCAAACGCCCTTGTAAATGCACAGTGGTTACAACAATCATTTTGGAACCTTTGTTGGAAGGAACAATAATAAATTTAAAGGGACTTTTTTTAAAAAAGGAAGCATATTTTTGATATTCTCCTTTGAAAGGAAAGGGACGCCAGTCCATTGATTGAATCGTAAAAATCAACTGTTTCCTGTAATCATTGGGATACAGAGGATTAGGAATATGTAGGACAGTGTTTTCTTTGAACAATGCCTGCATTTGGGTTTCTAATTCCTGACGAATACGCTTCCATTCCTTATTTTTGGAGGTAAGCGGGTGCGCATAGGGAGATACCCGACTAGGTATGCGCGGAATGGTTGGATAACGAACTGTTTGATATACATTACCCGCACCCCCATTCTGTCGTGCACTCTGTGACATCGAGCTAGTATACAGGATAGGATTGTCTCGGTCTATTTCATCGCTTTCGAGAAGATAATGCACTTGGTATGTAGAAATACGCGCCAATTGCGCGTTCTTGTTAAAAGCTCGAACCAACATTGTTCCTGCATCGGCTAGATCTTTATCTTTCTTTTGGCGTTCAAGTTCACGTATCTGTTGACTCAGACCAGCCACTTCATCCCGAACATGTTTTCGTGTTTGGCGGTTATTGCGTTTCACACGCCAACTTTTGCTAGTGCGAATTTTTTCAGTAAGTCGATCTCTTTTATTCATAAGTTTGGTGCGCCGATCGGTTAATTGTTTTATTTTCTTATCCAACCGTTTTAGAGTTATTTTTCGACGTGCTGCCTTTACAAATGTTGATTTTGACACGCGGACCATATTATATATAGCATGGATTTAAATTATAACCATGGGATATAATTTACATAGCCCGCATTTGAAAATTTTCAAGCATACGGAGATGGTTGCGCCGTTGTTGCTGTTGTTTTACTTTTTCTAACACCCGTTGGGCATTTTCCACTTCCTCAGGGGTCACACGCCCATCATCATTTACATCTAACACATCTTCGTATGTTCGCAATGCTTGAGGAATAATACAATATTGACTCTGCTCATTAAATAGATGATCGGTCATTACTACAAATACAGCCGTCATTGCTAAAGAAATTAAGATATCTTTGGTTCCCATCCAAATAATAGAAAAAATGAGCAATTGACGCGCAATGGTATTTCTTAAATATTGTTCTTGTGATTTGCTTAACTTTATGGTAATATATTTTGAGCCAATATTTAACATAATCATTACCAAGCCAGCAAAAAATTTACTATTATTTAAATAATGAAGTGTATATTTGATATGCTTTAACATTAACATATTTAGAGATTAAAATTTATAACAACATTCGTTTATATGGAAGTAGCCATTTCCGAATGCGCGTATGATAAGGCCGCCATCCTCTTCGAATGGTTTTATGGGCACGATTGTAGACTACGCGCAATGGTCTAAAGGATTCTTTTCGTCTAGGGTAAAACAATATGAACAGCACACAACAAAGGAGAATATAAACATAGATATATTTCATTATATTATTGTTCTATTAAAATTATAATAGAACAATTTGTTTTTAGTTTGTGTCTTGATGATTACTGGTATGATCATTTGATTGTTTAGAAGCAGCAGCGGTAGCTTCCTCGGCTGCTCGATTCACCATATTTTCTTGTGTCATACGATCGGTCATGGTTTCGCGCCATGGTGACTGCATATATTTCATAGTACAGACCGCCTTGCCACTGGTATTGTCACATTTGCTATGACACATACAAGGGCCGCAATCTTTATCATTCACACATTCCAAGGCTGTTCCATCGGATTTGATGGCAACAGTTGCGCCTGTGAAACTTTCTTTAAAAGTATGCATCAATACCACCATGATAAGTGCCGCCAAGAGTCCACCCACAAGACCGCGCATTTTGGCAACCACGACAATCATAAGAATCATTACAATTTTGCCTAAAGTGGTATGTGAAAAATCTACTAAAGCGCGTGGTTTTTCATACATTAAAAGTAATAAAGTTGCAACTAATATCAACTCAACCAAAAATGTCATCTTATATACATAAAAAGATATATTTTTATGAACTATATTTTAAAATAATATCTTATTTCTTTATAAGTATGTCATCCACTTTAGGGTTTTCATCATTCGAATCCGATGAACCAAAAAAAATAAATAAGAATCGCGGACGCACAATAAAAAGAAAACGTGGAAAAGCAGCAAGTTTCCTAAAAGCAATGAACGGAGAAAATATGGGCAAGGAAGAAATGAAACCTACTATGAATTATAGTGCTATGGAATCAGACAACGATGGTTCCGATTTAGCATCTTTTCAACCCCCGCCCAAACCCATGCTTACCAAGACACCCGATCAAGCAAAAGACGTTCAATCACAGGAAGATGTACATACGGATCAACATGGTAGATTAAGAGAAGGTCTATCACAACAGGTAAAATACTATGATCATTTAGAAAAGAATATATATGATAATCCTTATGTTCCAAGTTATACAGGAACACAGCAAAATATACCTTATTATTCACAATTGGCCAATAGCCAAGATGTCTCGGGTCCAAAAGATGAATTGATGCATAAGTTAAATTATTTAATCCATCTATTGGAAGAACAAAAGGATGAACAAACAAACAATGTTACCGAAGAATTGGTTTTATATATGTTTTTAGGCGTTTTTGTTATTTTTGTAGTTGATTCTTTCGCCCGAGCAAGTAAATACACACGCTAATTTATGATAAAGACATCTGTTGATATAAACGGTCTGTAGATAAAATTATAAAAATAATATGCCATTGGACACTTCCATTTTGGGGTATCTTTTTTCATTATATTTCGAATGATAATATTATTATTGGAAATATTCTCCAACACAATAAGTTCAAAAGAGACTTTGTTTTGTAACAAGGCTATGGTATTTTGAAAAGAATCAGTGAATAGTTGCTCATAACCAGGAGTAACATAAGAAGCCAAGCATTCAATGCTTTTTTTTCCATTATAACTGGTATAAGGATAACGATACAAATAGATGCCTATAGGCTTTTGCTTTTCCATAATAAGGCACGGCAACAATAACTTATGTATAATTAAATGTTTAATATGAGAAAGACAGGGTAAAATAGTGCATGCAAAAGCCATTTTTATTTCATCTATATAATGAAACATTAATGCAATATTGGCTTCTGTTATGAGATGACAGACCACTGTATTGGGTATTCTAAAATTAGGTTTCTCCCATTTCTTAGTAGAAAATACATATGCATAATAAATAGTTAACGGAACCATTAAATTCATCTCACCTTCACGCTTAAAAAGAAATATTGGGGCTGCCCCCTGTTCTCGACTTTTATAATAATGGGTATAAATTTGCTTGGCAGCTATACCTTTTTTTCGATGTTTTGTATGCACACATAAAAAGTCAACATAGGATACATTACATTTTTGACCAGCAAGATAACAAACCAATGGCCTAGATGTCATGCAACCAAGTAACTTTGTGTGGGTTGAATCATAATGGAGAGATATATATGAGGGAGAATCATGGCATGCAAAATACTCAAACACGCCTTTTTGGGGTGGATGATAATGTGCTTTTTTATTGTACAAAAAGTGATTTCGAATGAGAAAATACAGTAGTGCTTTTTTTTCAGTTGACATATGTTGAAACGAATCGCACATAATGTTATAATCATAGAAGCGCGTGATAGGAGGTTGTGCATGTTGTAATAAACCAGGGGGCCATAACCAATAATAAAGATTATGGAGGTGAAAAACAGGTTGTCGTGACCAAAAATGAAATTTTAATTTTAAAAAGAAATGAAACAGCAAAAGAATCGATAATAGAATGATTATAAGATACAAGAACATTGTATTATGGGAGATAAACTTATAATATTGTAAACTAATTAAGAGTAACCATTGGATTATATCTTATATGGAACAAGCATCTTTGCAATCTGCGAATGCATCTGTGCAATCTGTGGATGCATTTTTACAAAATATAAAAAAAGAAGAAAAAGAAATTCAAACACTTCAACAACACATCGCTGAGAAAAAAAAGTGTATACGTAATTATAAACAAACATTATGGACAATATGTAATCATGAATGGGTGCGAGATTATTTTGTCTCTTTTGACGATAGTTGTAAATATTATTGTAAAAAATGTGATTTATGGAGAGATAAATTCTATTATTTTAATTAGGTAGGTTTGTAGAATACATAAATATATTGATATTCATATTCCACGGGAATAAGATCAATCTTTCCTTCTAAAATAAAACCTGTGTCTTTGGCCAACTGAATAATATGTTGTTGGGTTGGCATATACATAATATGTTCGTTTTTACGAGCTTTTCCTTGCGGATCTTTGAAGGTTTCTTCAAACACTGCTTTATTCTTGGCTTTGTTTAATATATATTCACTCTTGTAATCAAAACCATTAAATTTAACCATAGAAGTAGTAATACGTTTTTTAGCATATTTTTGTGGAGAGATAAAAGCAAGTGGATTGGCTACATTTAAAATAGGATCAAACATATTACGATCTGCTAAATGAATACTTAAATAACCGCCCGGTTGAAGCCATTCATAACAATTCTTAAAAAATCGTGCTTTGTCTTGAATATAATACAATGTAAAATAAAAACAGGTAATATGAGTAAACGTATGGGCTGGAAAAAGACGTATATTGGTTACATCGCCTTCTTCAAATGTTTCGTTTGGATATTTTTTTTGCGCCGCCATAACCATAGCGGGCGATGCATCTATTCCAATTGCATGTAACTTTTTGGATGAAAAAAGAGCAACATGATCGCCGGTTCCAGAACCAATATCTAAAATAAGGCTTTGTTGAGTAGGATGTGTATTTTGAATGATCTCTCCAACTTCATATTCATTTTTCACCTTATCAAACAGAAGTTCATCATAAAGACTGGCATAAAATCGATCATAGACATTCGCTCCCTTTTTCAATATAAATTTTTCTCGTTGTATAAATCCTTCGCGTAATATAGGTGTTTTTTTATACATAATAAAAAATATTATAATAAGTGTAAGAAGAATCATTAATTTGCACCATCTGGAAGATGAATAAAAACGTGCAATGATATTTTTTGCCATATATGTATTATTGGAATATTTTTTATGTAAAAATATTCTAATGGATGAAATTAGTGACAAACGAACATATAAAGATTTTAAAGGCATTACTTTTTCAAAATACAAAAAAAATGCTGTTAAAAAAGAATTACTAAATAGTCTCATACATGAAACAATTGAACCTGCTTGTTATTGGTCTGCAGAATTTATTTGTGCAGGGCATTATCTAGAATTATGGGAGATTATCATTGCCTTCATGTGTCAGCATATACATTTAGGAAATCCCAAGCTCCCCTTGTATATTCGTTTGCGTTATGATAATTTTAAGGCAATTATTTCCGCGGGTTATAAAGATAATGAGTTACAGTTACGTAATAATAAAAAAATCCGCATTTTATTTGCCGAAATAATCAGCATTATTAGTTTATCTCAGAAAAAAATACGATTGCATGCCATTAAAGTGAATAAAAAAGATTTTATTATGTCTCAATTAAGTGATAAATTAAAAGCGGATAATATTGAATATGCGACGACTGTATTTCGAAGGAAAGATCCTAAAGAACTATTTATCGCGATCAACGAATTTGGATATCATTTGAATAGCAATGATATGAGATCTGCATGTTATTGGTTAGAATGGTTATTGGCTTTTAATACTTTGTGTAAAAAAGGGAATCCAAATGCTTACAAAGCAGCACGTCGAACAAATATGCCCGTGGAAGCAAAATATCAAACAGATATGATTTGGATTGTCTGGGAACTATTATTTGCCAATGCTCGCAAGAAGAAATTAACGATAATGTCTATTTTGGAAGCGCTTTTATCTCTTTTTTGTATTCGCTATCAAACCGGTGTAAAAAAACGTCGACGCTTTGTTATTTATTATGCTATTATGTTAACCATGGAACCATATAATGAAACCATTCCTATTTATACACAAACAGACAAAATAGAAAACATTAAACAGAAAATAAATATTATTTACCGACAAATAAAAAAAAATGAAATAAAACCAGATACGGACTATTTATTTAACAATTCCATTACGGGTAAGACAAATATAGAAAAAACCATTCATAAACTGGATAAAATGAATACCCTTACAGGATTTATTCCGCGTCAGTAATGATGTATAAAAATAATAGATACTATGTATACATGTCTGAGTTTTACGGCAAAAGCGCTCCCCAAGCAACAACAGGCCCCACCCCCAAACCTGTGGAAACAACACATACCAATCTGTTAGAGATAGATATTAAGGATGAAAATACAGCATTAAATGTAATGGTAGGATTCTTAGGTTTAGCCCAAAAAAGAGGCTGTTTTGCCATCAATGAATCCGCAAAAATTTTTGAATGTGTAAAACAATTTCGCTCGGATGATTTATCCAAATAAACAACAATACAAAGCACCTCTTGCAGTATCCTCTATCCATACCTTTTCTATTTCCCAATATGTAACCTTCCAACATTCTGTTGTCCCCATGCTATATCTCATTAAAGAAGCTGGTATAATCTTATCTTTTAATTGAATACTATGTGTTATTGTACCACTTTTATGAATAGATCCCAATGGAATATTCCCTGATAATTGTATTTTGCGCGGCTTCTCTAGATACATAGAACAACGAGCACGATGAGAGCCTGTAGCATATGTTTTACGCCGTTTGCTATGTACCTTTTCTTTTAATCGCTGCAATTGATAATGCACAATCAAAGGCTCCGTTTCAAACTCCTTTTTGTACATTTGTGCATATTGCCTTAATTCTTTCTGTAAATAAATAGCATTGGGACCAGCAAAACGCATAATATGAAACGCTAGGTCAGGAGGTAAGTATTTCATCTATATATGTATATATAGATGTATATTTTTCAGAAGAATCTATCTAATTTCGATAATATACAAGAAGTTGATATCCTTTCGTAAAATTAAAATAGGTATTATACTGTTCAGCAAATTTCCATTGCTCATCTTTATTAATTTTTGTTTTCCATATAAAGGGGGTAAGTCTGGAAAAACTTTCTCCATCAAAACCATAATCTTTTCCATTGCAAGTAATATAAGCTGAAAAATGTTGTTTTTTTGTATCTCGTAACACTGCGCTATCTAATACATATTTATACGTTCGCAATACATGTATTTCTCTTTTTTTTTTGAAAGTCATTGTATCCGAATATTCTATAAAGAGAATATCAGGAATATTGCCTTGTTTTATTCTGTATGTTATTTGTTTACGAATATTATCATAAGATGAATTATGTGTATTGATCCAAGAGAGTGCAAATTCGNCNTCTCCCTTTCCCAAATATTCCATNATTGACATATAATAACTTAAGGGATTGGCAGGAANCCTCGTTTTGGCGATGCCTGAATANCCTCTATGAATGGAATGGTATATTNGGCGAATAATATTATTGGTATCCATAAGTTTGGCAAANCGGCTGGGATCTTGTTGNCCCCGCANNGAAGCCTCGATGTATTTATTTAATAAAAAAAATGGCCATTGCAGAGTTGGTTTGATTTTTTTTCCCGAAGGCAGGATAGAGGTAATCATCGTTTCGCGCAAAAAACGATGAAATTTTCGCCCTTTGTCGCTAATAAAAAAAATCATAAAAAAAGCATTAAACCAGCAATTGGATAAACTTTGCTTAGGAGCAATAATATCATCGCAACGTATCTTTGTTTTGGATAGTAGATTACGTAACATTGTTTGACGTGCAATCTTTGTTCTCCAAGGAACACACTTTTTACGCCCATTTTTAATAATATTTACTTTGCGCTCTTGTAGACAAGTAAATACCTTGGGATTTGGAGAGATGCTTTTAAGATCCGACAACATTCTATTTACAACGGGACTAAAGGAATGCGGATCACGAAGAAAAGGTGTTATCGAAGACTGTAATTCATTTCGTATTTGTTTATTCAGATAAGGAGTTGTATTTGGAATAATCGTTTCTTGGTTTTTATGAGGTATATAATCAGATCTGCTGACGCGAAAGAAGGGTTTTCGAACATTATGCGTATGTTTTATCTTGATTTTTTTAGTAAGTAATTTCTTTTTTCTATTATGTTTTTTCTTCCGCATTCTCTTTTTTGTAAATCGAGCCATAAATATATATATTCTAAATAATTTAATATATATAATTTGTATATGACCGATCTAATTACAGGTTCACCCAATACATTTAGTAAGCCTTCTCCTGTAGAAGTTCTTCGTCCATCATCAAACCCATCTGGTTGGGGCACACATAAAATAATACAAATTGTGTTGATTCTTCTTGTATTGGCACTCTTAGGATTGAATGTATTTGCTTATTTAGCAAAAGGCACTGATTATATAACCCATATATTGGAATATATTACAGGCGATGTCGCTGATAAAGCGAGTGGTATTCTTACAACATCTGGGAAAGGGGTAGAATTAGGGGCGAATGTTGTAGGGGGAGTTATTGAAGATGCCGGAGCCGTATTAGGACGCGAATTGGAAATGAAGCGTGGTCAGCTTTGGAAAAATCGTGACCAAGGTATCCAACAGGCTGTAGATAAACGCCAATTACCTGGTATTAATAAATTTCCCCAATATGAGCCAGATAAAGTTGATAGTGGTATTCAGAAACCACAAAAACCAGGTTTTTGTTATGTTGGCACAGACCGCGGCTATCGATCTTGCATTTCAGTCGGACAAAGTGATAAATGTATGTCTGGAAAGATTTTTCCTACCATGAAAATATGCATTAATCCATCATTACGACAATAGCCGTAATAATATAGGAAGAAATATAATATACAAGCCGCACCATTTTTCAGTTGATGTAATCGTATATTGTGTATATAAATATATATTTATGAAATTTATATATTTATGAAATTTATGATGTTAACGTAGGCCAATGAGCGCCCGCGGGTGGTAAGGGGGCTTGATCATTTTGGAAATACCATGCCATAGATAAATAGGGTGGCAATGCTGGTCCACGTTGGTTCTGAAGACGGAGACACGGTCCGGAAGTTACTATTTTCTGAATTTCAACTCCACTCAATGAGTAATCATGATACCATAAATCGGCCAATTGTCCCGAATATCCGCCATTCATATTCACATACACATCGCCATAATTTTGACGAGGCACAGCTTTAAACACATGACGCAACACAATATCACCGTTTACGTATACATCCATTACCTTTCCACGGAGACGCACTGCTACACATATCCATTTATGAAGAGGGATATCGTTAATCTCAACTTCTTCCAATATCTTATCAAAAGTATTCATAACAATAATAATGGTATTGCGTGTAGGATGTAAATACATTCCGGGCGCATTGTTGGGATACGCGGTTTGATTGGCATCAAGCCTATCATTGCCTTTATGAAATATATGTTTTCGTTGTCCATTCTTATATTCTAAATCATCTATATATAACCACACCGTCCATGTAAATTCAAGACCACCACGCTGATCTACGGAACGCATAATAGGTTTGGATCCATGAACATTTGGATTTTGTGGTATCTTTAAAAACTTTTTGGCGTCTTTTACACAAGATACCAATTTTGGGCTTCGTGGGGGTGCGAACAGCCAAGCCAATAAACTTACGCCTAAACGAAGCACAATAATGAAACCAATAATGACCAATATAAGGAACACCAACTTTGCGGCCAACGTGTTGGAAGCTAAAAACTCTTTCGAACCGGATACATATCTGTTATTGCTAAAGTTACTTGTTGCTTGATTCCATCTTTGTTTAATATCTGTCATATCTATATATTATAACAGATATTTTAGATTTCAAAACTATCCACTTCATGATTATCTTTCATAAAAGCAATCTTTAATCTATATTTATTAAACAAATTCGAAAGCCAATTGCTACCCCCTGGACCTTCTTTATAGATTGCATACGCTTCACGTGGATTGACGGCGCGAGAAAAATACTGGAAATTAGAAACGAAACCTTCAAAACCCGCACCACCCTGTCCTCCACCACCTCCGATACTAGCAGATCCTAGAACATCCTTTTTACCATCGCATACCATCTCATAAGTGCAACTTTCATTTTGCGACGAGGGTTCTGAACCAGCTGCCGGACACAAAATAAGGTTGCTGCCGCTGCTCATTTTTGGAACCCCCGGAAGCACGCATGTCCGGACCAATTTTCCATCTAAATATAAATCAAGTGCACGATTGTTGAGCGTAATCAATACATTTGCCCATGTTTGCAAGGGAATATTTTCCAACACACAAGAATGGGTAGAAGCGACGCCACTATTTTGATCGCGGTCAGATGGATAAGTTGCTAAAGTCACGGTAAGGTTGTTAAGGTTTCTATCCAACGCTACCCATGGTGCGGGTTGCCCACTTCGGTCGTTTCGCACAAATACTCCTTTGGACTCTCCCACACGGTAATTCCAATTGGAAATATAAAGCCATATGGAATATGTATAATCCGCATTTCCGCCAGCAGGCAAATGTCTTCCTGAAATTACATGGGTATGTTCGGCATTCCGCATGCCAGATAAGTATACTCGCCCACTATCTCCAAAAACCCATAAATATACTAGATAAATAAGGATAACTATCACAATCCCAATTATAATATTGCGTCGATTCATAATATACTATAACCTAAGATATTTTATCTAAATAATGGGTGGATTTTTATGTTTTAAAGCATCATAGTTTAATGCTATTTTTCGCAATGTTAAAGGAGAAGAAAAATAAGTTACATTGCAGCAACCACCGCTTACCCCATTATCTTCGCCAACAGTTACTTTATCATAAGACATATAGGGAACAATATTATTTGTAGAAGAAACCAATGTATTGTTTATAAAAACATCTAAAGTTCCTCCATTGTAATTAATGACTATATTATTCCATGTTTGCAGAGGAAACGTGGTTGTTTCGAAGAGAACGATCTCTTTGTCAATGCCCGAATTCATCTTAATCTGCAATGTATGGGAACGAACCTTATACAATATATTCGGTTTATCACCATAATTCAATAGAGATGTAAACCGATTGTTCGTTGAGCGCGCACTGGGAGGCTGTTCATGAATAAAAAACCATGCCGACAAAGCATAATTGTAGTTGTAAATATCTATATCCCCGCCTAAATTTTCATAAGATCCAATATCTTGCATACTATCTGTATACACGGGTTTATCCAGTAATATTTTGTTTTTAAACAATGATGATTGTTTGTTTTCCGATTGTTGTTTCGTTTGATTTTTTAATTGTAACACATCATTCTCTAATGAAACCAATAATGGGCCATTGGTTTGAACATATGAAACAGCCGCTTCAAGACTAAGAGATTTTTTAAACAATCTGGCCCAAAAACTTTGCTTTTGATAGGGTTGATCCGCAGATGTATAGCCTTGTTTTTTTAAATAATTCTCCAAAGATTCTTGGTTGTTTTTACTATAGAGATGATCGCGCATGACCATAGTCCAATCTATATCTATATGATCCATTATATTGACCATTTCGTTTTCAACAGATAAAAGACTCGTTTGATTGCCGTCCCCAGCCGCCTGCACAATTAAAGCAGTGTCTTTTTTTGATGTATGAATATATAAATATCGAAAAAGTATAGGAAGAAGAAAATACAATGCGATACCTATAATTTCAACCAATAATACAATCCAAACAACCCAAGGCGTTTCTTTTATTTGGTTGAAAAGATAGTTGGTCACATATAATATACCACATGGAATCACAAAAATAAAATGATACAAAAATGTTAACATAGGTATATGTTTTATTTTCTTCATCCATTCTGGGTTCCCTCGAATAAACAAAAAGGCTACAGAGATAATAGCTACTATAACAGCTATTTGTAAGATAATGCTAATACCCATAGAAAGAGAAGAAAAATGACTGATAATATAAAGAATGAATAACATTAAAGCCAATGTAACCCCAATCATTAATATATTTTTATAGACTGGTAAGGAAACCTTAAACATCCATGATAATCTATCTACAAAACCAGTTGGAAAAACATGTTCATCTTTATTTTGTTTTATAAATAAAGACCATACTCCGATGGTTAAAACCGCGCCGATTAAAATAAAAATGGTGTTTATTAGAGATGAATATGTATGGGCCGTATTATTTGCTTGATATAATCCTGTAAGATACTGGGCGCCGATAATATAACCAATTAATAACACAACTGCGCCAAGTTTAAAAAAATGTTCACCAACCATACTTTTTATCGTAATTAACATACCTATTAATCGACCGAACATAGGTAATATGATTCTCTGAATACCGCCAAACATTTTAACACCTTTCATGCCCATTGTTCCTGCTGTTGCTGATTGGGGATAGATGAATGTATATAGTTTGGCAATGCA
>PBBY01000004.1 GCA_002716765.1 Candidatus Magasanikiibacteriota bacterium | reverse complement strand
AAGAGCATTTGCAAGATGCTCAGGATTCCAGGTTACTTCTTCTTTGTTTGAATTATTTACACTCATTTACACAATCCTCTCAATGAGGTTATTAGGCAGAATTACCCAACCCTCTGACCTTAGCAAATGATAGTATTTTTGTCAAGCTTGTACCCAAAAAATAAAAAACACCACTTAACTACCTGGTGTTTTTTATGATTCGTCTTTTTTTTATTTTTTCTCCACACCCTTTCCTTCCATAATAGCATTAAACTCTTCTTGTTCTACTGTTTCCACCTCTAGAAGTTTCTTGACTAATCGTTCTGTCTCATCTTTGTGTTTGGTTAATATACGCTCTGCTTCTTTTTTTGCATTTTTAAGGAGTTCATTAATTTCTCTATCGATAATTTCTGCCGTTTTTTCGGAATAATTTTTCTTATCGTGAATTTCTTGTGCAAGGAAAATAAGTTCTTCATTATCACCATATACGCGCGGGCCAAGCTCTTCGCTCATACCATATTGCATAACCATTTTCTTTGCAAGCTGTGTTGCTTTTTTCAAATCACTCGACGGTCCGGTAGTGAGCCTGTCTCTTCCGTACTGCATTTCTTCTGCAACGTACCCACCCATCATCATTGCCATATCATCCTTGAACTCAACAAGTCTTCGATAATGTCTATCCTTGTCTGGCATCGAAAGCGTATACCCACCTGCCATACCACGCCCAATAATAGACACTTTCCTCACTGGATCACAATTTTCAAGGAAGTGACCTACAATTGCATGACCTGCTTCATGATACGCTGTCATCTCCTTGTCTTCTTCTGTCATAAGTCGTGACTTTTTTTCTGGTCCAAGTAACACCTTATCTACACTTTCTCGCACCATCTCTTCTGTAATAGTTTTTGATTTTTTCCGCACTGCAAGAATTGCTGCCTCATTAAGCAGGTTTTCCAAATCCGCACCAGAAAAACCCGGGGTCCTTTCTGCCAAACTTTTGACACTCACCTCTTTTGCAAGCGGTTTGTTTTTAACATGTACACCAAGAATTTCTTCACGCTCTTTAATGTCTGGTAAAGCAATAACCACACGTCGATCAAACCGACCTGGTCGCAATAAAGCTTTGTCTAATACATCTGGTCTATTAGTTGCGGCAATCACAATAATACCAACATTTGGATCAAACCCGTCCATTTCTACCAAAATTTGATTTAATGTTTGCTCGCGCTCATCATGAGACCCGCCAAGGCCAGCACCACGCTTTCTTCCTACAGCATCAATTTCATCTATAAACACAATTGCAGGTGCAGCTTTTTTAGCCTTATTAAACAAATCTCGAACACGACTTGCACCCACACCAACAAACATTTCTACAAATTCTGAACCAGAAATGTGAAAAAATGGCACCTGCGCCTCGCCAGCAACAGCTTTTGCTAATAATGTTTTTCCTGTTCCTGGTGAACCCATAAGCAACACACCGCGTGGAATTTTTGCCCCCATATCGGTAAACTTTTGCGGATGTTTTAAAAAGTCAACGACCTCTTCTAACTCTTCTTTTGCTTCATAAGCCCCAGCAACATCTTTAAATGTTTTTTTACTTTTTTCGTCAGTTTTTGCTTGCTTTGCAGAACTTGCCCCAAAACCCATCGCCTTGCTATTAGCCCCTTGCACCTGTCTTGTCATAAAGTATAAAAACACACCAATAATAAGAAATGGAAACAAAAATGGTGCCATACCTATAAGAATAGTCTTCCAAACCGGATCCTCTTTAATTCTGATATCTAATGCCTGAAGTTTTTCACCTGACACACCAACATTCTCCATCAACTCAGTAAAAGATTGACCAAACTCTTTTTTTATTTTTAACTGCTTTCCTCGCTCCTCCATATCAACGGTATCGACATCTTTTACCGTAACAAGAATGGTATCTTTTTCAACCTCTACTTTTTCTACTTTATCTTCTATAACATAAGAAACAAGTGTGTTTATTCCAACATCTTTTGGTTTTTCTTCTCCTGCATGGAGCACACTCATAACACCGGCAAGTAGTACGAGTGTAAGAATAATAATACCAAAATTTTGTAATAATTTTTTCATAAATATACGTGTTAACTATTGGATGATGATAAATAAATTTTTATCATAAGTATGACCAATAGTATAAAGAAGAAATACCTTTTTGTCAACCAAAAGAATGGTATCTCCTAAGAGGCAAATAAAAAGAATATGTTGTCCTAAAAACCGAACCTAAAGGACCGTAATCCCAGCCACAATATCACCAGACTTCTTAAAACGCATAATCCTTACACCTTGTGTTGCCCGACCCAAAGTAGAGACGGTCTTAAGTGGTATTCGTACAACCTGCCCATTTTTTGAAATAATAAGCAAATCGTTTGGCTCTGTATTGTTAATCACTCGTGCGCTCATAATTCTTCCTGTTTTGTCGGTAACATTCATTGTTTTTATACCACTTCCGCCGCGACCCTGAACCTTATACTCGGATATTTTTGTTCGTTTTCCAAGACCATTCTCAGAAACAACCAAGAGCTCCATCACTTTTTTCTTAACCAAAGCAGGAGACACAACCCCCATACCAATAACATCATCCTCGGATTTAAGCTTGATACCGCGAACACCTGCAGCTGTCCTTCCCATTGCACGAACATCAGCCTCTTTAAACCTAATTGCTTGCCCAAACTGAGTAACCAGAACAATGTCATCTTTACCGCCTGATGGTCGAACCCACTCAAGCATATCTTCAGACTTAATCTTTAGTGCAATTAAACCAGACCTGCGCACATTCTTAAAATCACTAATTTTTGTTTTCTTAATAACACCTTTTTTTGTAACCATGACAAGATACTCATACTTCGTCATATCTTCCATAGAGAGTATTGCCGCAACCTTTTCATGTGGAGCAAGTTGTAAAAAGTTTACCAATGCCTGACCTTTTGCTGTACGAGATGCCTCTGGAATTTCATAAGCATGCAATTGAAACACACGTCCGCGAGTCGTAAAAAATAACAAACTATCGTGTGTGTTGGTTGTCCGCAAATGCTCGACCACATCCTCCTCTTTTGTTGTTAACCCAATTACCCCCTTACCTCCTCTAGCCTGTGTTTTGAAGGTGTCAATTGGCATACGCTTAATATACCCATCACGTGTAGCCATAATAATTGTAGGCTCATTTGGCACTAAGTCTTCTATGGTAAACTCCTTAATCCCTCTGGCAACCACCTTTGTTCTACGTGGGTTAGCAAACTTCGCCCGAACATCAGACACCTCGTCTTTAATGATACCTAAAATCTTTTTCTCACTTGCAAGTATTCCTTGTAACTCCTTAATAAGTGCAAGTTTTTCTTTTAACTCGTCCTCTATTTTTTTTCTTTCTAGGTTTGCCAACTGCTGTAAACGCATGTCAAGTATTGCGACAACCTGCCTTTCGGTAAATTTAAATTTTTTCATCAAATTTTGCTTTGCCTCTTCCTTGTCTTTTGATGCTCGTATAACACTGATTACCTGATCTATCTTGTCCAAAGCTTTTGAAAGACCTTCCAAAATATGAGCACGCTCTTCAGCCTTTCTTAAGTCAAACGCCGTCCTTCTGCGAACCACAATTTGTCGATGTTTTACATACTCCTCCAATACTGATTTTAGTGTCATGAGCCTTGGCTGAATCCCATCGACAAGCGCAATCATATTCATATGAAACGTGGTCTGCAAATCAGTCATTTTATACAACTTGTTAAGCACCTTTTTGGGATATGCAGATTTTTTAAGCTCAATAACAATACGGACACCGTCTTTATTTGACTCATCTCGCAAATCTTTAATCCCAATAATCTTTTTCTCCTGAACAAGTCTAGCAATCTTTTCTATCAGGTTTGCCTTATTTACCTGATAAGGTATCTCTTTGACAACAATCTTAAACAATCCAGACTTTGCCTCGACAATCTCAGCCTTTGCACGCAACACAACCCCACCTCTTCCTGTGGCATACATTGTGAGAATATCTTTTTTATCATAAATAATACCACCTGTTGGGAAGTCGGGTCCTTGTACAAAATCCATAAGCCCTTCAATCGTTGTACTTGGATTGTCAATAATATGCGTGACCGCATCACACAGTTCACCCAGATTATGTGGGGGAATATTTGTTGCCATTCCCACGGCAATACCCATACTTCCATTCAAAAGCAAATGTGGGAGCTTGCTCGGAAGAACTCGTGGTTCTTTTGTTGAACCATCATAGTTTGGTCCAAAGTCAACGGTATCTTTTTCTATATCAAGCAACATCTCTTCTGCAACGTGCTGCAATTTTGCCTCCGTATAACGCATCGCAGCCGCACTATCACCGTCCATCGACCCAAAGTTTCCTTGACCATTAACCATAGGACTTCTCATAGAGAAATCCTGCGCCATACGAACAAGAGAATCATAAATAGATGCATCACCGTGCGGATGGTACTTTGCCATAACATCACCCACCACATGAGCAGATTTTCTAAACTTTGCCCCATGCTTTAATCCTAGTTTCCACATAGAATACAAGACTCTCCGATGCACTGGTTTTAACCCATCACGAACATCAGGTAGTGCACGCGCAACAATCACACTCATTGCATAATCAAGATAAGACGTTTTCATTTCATCAACCAAATGAATTGGGACAATTCTTTCACCTGCTGAATCAGCAGCACCACCACCAGGCAACACCGCTTCGGGATTTTGTTTTGACATAGCTAAAATTCATATAATACAACGGACACAGTACGAAATATCACACTGCCTACACTATATTACATGTATTAAGATAATTATAATGAATCACCCACCTCTACACGTTCTGAAGAAGTAGCGGAATCTTCTGTGTTATGCTGTATTTTTTCTAACACAGATGCAAGCGCCGCCTCATCAAAAACAGCAACATCTTTCTCTGTGAAAGAATCAGTATTCTGATTACCCTCCTCAACTTTTTCAAGTAAACCCACCGCAGCATCTTTTTGTTCGCGAATTGCTGAGATTGCACTAGAAAGCTCCGAATAACCCTCTGACAATGATCCTTCAACCTCTTTATCAAAAAAATGTTCCTGCGCAGAAATGTTCCCAATCTGAAGCCGCAATCCAAAACCCCAGACCAAAAAAATCAGTGTTGACAAAAAGGTTACTCCTACCACAAGTATTCTATGCTTTCTCTTTCTATCCTCAACTATGGTATCTGAAAGAAATATTTTTTGTTTCTTCGAATCAGCCAACACCTCTTGAGCAGATGTATCAAATAAAACCTCCTCAAAAATTAAGCTTGGTATCGCCTCAACGGCCGCACGCATATCTTTGTGATCCTCTTTGGACACACTCCTTCTTGTTGTTTTTGTTTTTTTCACTACACCTTTTTTTGCTGTTGTTTTTTTAGCAACACGCTTCTTTTTACCGGTCGATTTTACAACAGACACACGGGACGGTTTTTTTTTCTTAGCATCGACAGTTTTGCGTCTTTTTTTAGAGACAGAACTGGCAGTCTTTTTCTTTGCCACCTTCTTCGGGCTTTCACTTTCTAAAGCCTCTTTTTTACTCCTTTTTTTTGCTGGCATAATGCTAATATTATATGAATAATAACACCGATTACTCCTTATTCAGGACAACAACATGCATATCTTCTTGTGGTAAATCTTTTTTCTTTATTACCAACTTCTTCATCGGTTCTTGCGGGGCAACACCCACGGCCTTAACAAAAGACTCAAGAGAAGATGCTTCTGGGTCGTTTTCTGAAAGAAAAGCCATAGGAACGACTACACGGGGTTCTATTTTCTGTATACATGCCGAAGCCTGTTCTGGTGTAAAGCCAGGAGCACCTCCAACAGGAATACAGAGTATGTCTACACCAACAAACGCCTCAAGCTGTTCATTTGTTAGCGCAGCCCCACACTGACCAAGATGCCCAAGACTCATCCCCTCTAGATCAAGGCGAAACAAACAATCTTTTGCCGCATGACCTTGAACCGCATGAATAAGCACATTTTTGACCTCACACTCACCAGCGCCCGCCAAAATAAATGGTTTTCCAGACACGGGAATAGACCCGCCAGACCCCCTAGTGTACAGCGCAATACTCGCTGCAGTACTCTTTAGGAAAGCCCCAACCTTGGGTTTATATGGATCAATACAGACAGTAACATCCTCTCCAGATGTCTTTGTTTGAATCTTAATTGCGGTACCGCCAAGCCAAGAAATATGCATAATTTTGTCTTTAAGTAAGTGCTTCAGTAAACTACGTAGATACAGTATACCCCAACACCATGGTTGTTGCAAGATTAAATTAGCCTAGGATTTAGGAAAAAATGTCCACAAACAACCCCTTGCAAAATCTTCTCTTCTGTGCTATAGTAACACAAATTATTTATTCACCCTGACTCACAATAGGGACCTCACTTGTATGTGTGGGGTAAGACAAACAATGGGCCACATACATAAAAACGGTCCAAAAAAATATATGGCAAAAAAAACAGAAGATTTTGGAGTACTCTTACAAGAATACTTTACACAGATCCCAGCCGTAAATAGCCTTGTAGAAGGTACTATTATTTCTATTAGCAATGGTGCTGTCCGAATCGACATTAACGGACTTATTGTTGGTATTGTTCGCGGGCAAGAGCTTTTTGCAGAGTCCCCTGAATATGCAAATGTTAAGGTTGGAGACAAAGTACAAGCAACGGTTATCGAACAAGAAAACGAAAACGGTGAGATGGAACTGTCATTTCGTATTGCTGGTCACCAAAAAATTTGGGAAAATTTGGCGGAATATCTTGAAAAAGAAGCCGTTATTGACGCAAAGATTGTACACGCTAACAAAGGTGGTTTAATGATGAAAGTCTGTGGTATAGACGGATTCATGCCTGTCTCACAACTTGCCCCAAACAACTACCCACGTGTTCCAGGCGGAGACAAGAATCGCATCCTTGAGCAATTACAAAAACTTATTGGCCAAACATTGCAAGTCAAGATACTCGACATCCAACGAAATGATGAAAAATTAATTGTATCAGAAAAAGCAGTGTGGGAAGATGCACAAAAATCTATCCTTGATAAATACACAATTGGCGACATTGTAGAGGGAGAAATTAGCGCGCTAACCTCATTTGGTGCATTTATCAAATTTGGACAAAACCTTGAGGGTCTTATCCATATATCAGAAATTGTCTGGCAAAGAATTGACCACCCGAAAGATGTCTTAAAAATTGGCGACAAAGTAAAAGCACAAATTATCGACCTTAATAAATCAAAAATATATCTTTCAGTAAAAAGACTCAAAGACGACCCTTGGAAGACAGTAAAAGAAACATACACAGAAGGTCAAAAGGTTGACGGAACTATTCACAAGATTGAACCATTCGGACTAATGGTAAAGCTGGATGACCACATCCACGGACTTGCTCATATTTCTGAGGTGTCAAACACACCAGTGCACGACCTTGCACAACTGAAAGAAATGTTCAGTATTGGTGAAATCAAAAAATTTGAAATTATTACAATTGACCCAACAGAGCACAGACTTGGCTTACGTGTAGAAGGAGTAAAAAGAGCCTACGCACAAAAAAAAGTAGAAAAAAAAGTAGAAAAGTCAGTCGAATAATTCAGAGCAAAATCATGCAATAAAAAAACCAGACTTAGTCTGGTTTTTTTATACGCGCATGTCTATTGTTTTTTCCCTACCACAATCCAATCGAGAGGATTTTCAACCTGCTCACCAACGAAAAAATCAGCTGTTGTGTATGTCGGAGTGTAATGGCTCAAAGAGGTTTCTTTTTTGACACTAGCACCAGCAAAACGATTAAGTAAGTCTGGGACTACCAAACGCATCAACCGTTTTATTGGATTACGCAAATAGACAGCAACCGGTGATTGCTTAACCCGCGCATGCTCAATCGACACAACCTCCTTCACGCCGGAAATAGCTCGTACATCAACAGAAGAAAAAACCTCTTCAACCTCTTTTTGTAATTGTGGTCCATGATATTCGCGTACATGCTCTTCGTTCCACGGTTTTTGAAAAGGGAGTAGGCGATAGCCTCTATTTGGTGTGGTAATAATAATGGTCCCACCTGGCTTAAGTACACGAGCAAGTTCACGCAAATAATCCCCCACGTTAGGAATGTGCTCTATTACTTGAAACGAAGTGACAACATCAAAATGATTATCCGGAAATGGCGTCGTATAACTATCTGGAATACGTATAAATTTTGTATTTTCTTTTTGGTGAAATTTTTTACAATACGCTATAGTCTTTGGAAAAACATCAACCCCACACACATGTGACGCATGCTCAGACAACAAAAGCGTACCAAAACCACTACCGACACCATAATCTAGCACTTTTTTTCCTGAAACAAATGTTGCAGCGTATTCATACGCCTTTCTTTGTTTCAAAAACAATATGTGCTGTGCCGCACTATCCCAACTAGCCCTCTCTAAAACCCAATGATACTCTGCTGATTTCATAAATTCAAAAATACTATATAGTTACAGTATAAAGAACACAGAAATTTTTGCAAGCATAGACTGTGTTGACCCAACAATCATCATACTATACAATACAGACACTAACCTACATAAAAATCTCGTATGCCAGAACACCAACCGTACAAAGACAACACATATACAGACTGTCTTATTATACCAATAGTAGAAAATGAAGAAATTATTACACAAATTCCAGAAAAATATGAGATGCTCCACCCAACAATAACTACCTTAGTTGAAACAAAAGATTTTGAAGCAAAGGCGCTACAGCAAGCAACAGTCTATGAAAAGAATAGCGGACATAAACGTATTCTTTTGATTGGTGTGGGGAAAAAAGAAGATCTAACAATTGAAGCATGGAAAAAAACAATTGGTACTGCAGTTCGCACAGCACAAGACAAAAAATCAACAATAATTACCATACACTTCCCGGAATGGGCTACTGAACATTTTAAAAAAAATCACAGTATTACAGAAAGTGTTATTGCTGCACATATTGCGACATATAGTTTTGACACACACAAAGACAAAGAAGCAGAAACAACCAAAGTGATGACAATTTATTGGGACCACCAAAACCCTGCCGACAAAGAGCTGTGGGAATTATCAACCCAAAATGCTGTGCATATTGCAGAATCAGTAAACCTCGCAAGACACCTTGGAAACACACCACCAAGTGAAATGACCCCCGCCTCCCTAGCTAAAGAAGCAGAAGAACTAGGAAAAACATTTCCAAAACTATCAGTGAATGTTCTAGACAGGACCCAGATTGAAGAACATGGCATGGGTTGTCTTATTGGTGTTTCCCAAGGATCCATTCTTGAGCCAAAATTTATTATCATGGAACACATGAATGGTGCACAAGAAGAAAAGCCGATTGTTTTTGTGGGCAAAGGTATTACTTTTGACTCTGGCGGTCTCTCTCTCAAACCAGACCCATATATTCGTGATATGAAATTTGACATGCTTGGTGCCGCAACAGTTATCGGCATCATGCGCGCTGTGGCCGCCCTAAATATAAAGCAAAACATTGTAGGACTTGTTCCAACATGTGAAAACATGCCAAGTGGTAGCTCGTACAGACCAGATGACATATTACGTGCAATGAACGGAAAAACAGTACTTATTCAAAATACTGACGCAGAAGGGCGGCTTATTCTTGCTGATGCTCTGAGTTACGCAAGTCGGTACACCCCAAAACATGTAATAGATTTTGCCACACTCACAGGAGCATGTGTGGTTGCTTTAGGAAACGAACGATCAGGACTGTTTACAAAAGACGATGCCATGTCTACTGCACTACAAAACGCAGCAACACAGTCTGGCGAAAAACTATGGCGACTCCCCTTGGGTCAAGAATATTCCGAAGCCATGAAATGTGAAGTTGCTGATGTGAAAAATATAGGCGGAGTTGGTGGACCACGCTATGCAGGCGCAAGCACTGCCGCGGCATTTCTTGAATATTTTACCGACTACCCTTGGACACATATTGACCTTTCTTGTTCAAGCTATGGAGAAAAAGGTAAACCATGGATACGTGGTGGTGCAAACGGTTTTGGTGTTCAAACAGTGATCACCTACCTTCAGTCAGTCTAAAAAATCTTATGATCACATTCTTGGAGGGGAAAGTCGTTGCGCTTACAAAAAACACACTAGTCCTGCTTACAAAAGGAGGTGTTGGGTATGGTATACAAATACCAAAAACACATAGAGAAAAATACCCAATAGACCTGGAAGTAAAGATTTTTACCCATCTTAAAGTTTCGGAAAAATCCATGGAACTCTTTGGTTTCTCATCACAAGAAGAAAAAGATTTTTTTTCACTCCTTCTTGGTGTCAAATCTGTGGGCCCAAAAAGCGCGATGCATATTCTTGGTCTTGGACCAATACAAGAAACAAAAGACGCTATCGCAAGAAAAGATGCAAAACACCTCTCGACAGTACAAGGACTTGGAAAAAAAACAGCTGAAAGACTTGTGGTAGAGCTTCATACAAAAATTGAATCACTCACATCAAAAGAACCTCTGACGGAAAAAGAAGCTTCTGTTTTTTATGAAACAATCGATGCTCTTGTAGCACTTGGGTATAGTAAGCAGGAATCAAACACTTGCGTTAAGAGTATTTTTTCACCCAAAGAAACCACACCATCACTCCTAAAAAAAGCACTAAAGCTCATGCAATAACACGAAGAAAGTCACTGTCTGAGACCAGCAACCTCTTCAATGTAGCGAACAATCTTTTTATACTCCAAAGTTTCTGGCAGGTGATAAAAAGAAATATCATGTTTTTTCAACAACAACTCGATACGACGCTCTATATCGTCCCTAAAAACATCATCCACACTCCGAATACCATCGTCTACAGCGGCTAACGATAGTTTTTTGGTTTTAAAGACAAAATCATAGGTTTGCATGTGGCGCACCGCCTCCTTCTCTATTTCTGAAACATCAACTCCGTTGGCAATACGCTGAAGATAAGCAAAATTATCTACCGTAGATCTATCACACAAAACGTGTCCATTATATAAGGCGTATTTTAATTCCTCCTCTTTTTGCTTTTGCTGAATCCAGAGTTGTGTCTCTATTTTTGCGCCCTCATTTATCTCGCCTGGTGCCAAACGAGAGAGCTCAGAAACAACAAAAACACGTTTCCCTTTCTCCTGCA
Organism: Candidatus Magasanikiibacteriota bacterium; assembly: GCA_002716765.1. Taxonomy (GTDB): domain Bacteria; phylum Patescibacteriota; class Patescibacteriia; order Magasanikbacterales; family UBA922. Next base: position 43,465 of record PBBY01000004.1, on the reverse strand, counting down.
ATCCTAATGATAGTTGCCTAATTATTGACGTTTTTCCAGTTGAGTGAGTCCCTATAATCGCTATTTTCATATATCCTTAGTATATCACAAAAAAAACACAAGAAGCACAAACAATGCAAAAACACAGGAAGGTCAGCACTTGACAAAATTTGCAATATAGCATAAAATAAGAAGCCCATTTCAAAAAACGGAGGAAAAGAAACGCATGGGCCTACTTGGTAATTTTTTCAACCTCTCTCAGACAAGAGAGAAAAAATACACAGAAACTTCTCTGGTTATGTATGGTATTGATAAGTTGCACCCTCACAGCAGGGACACACTCCTACAATACATAAGTGAATACAAAACCCCAGAAGAACCAAGAAGACAAATCGCTGCACAACACATTCTCTCAATGGTTGAAAATACTATTACGAGTTTTCAGGACAGCAACCACAAAAAAAATTTTTTACGAACCTTGAGAAAAAGTAGAGAGGAGCCCCCTACAATAGATGAAATAAAAAAAGCATACTTTAGTTCACTAGAAAATCAAGAAACCAAATAAGCACCTTAAGAAAAAAGGGGGGAAATAATCGCAATCCTAGTCAAAACTAGGATTTTTTTATAATTGACGAAATAACGAATCCGTGATACGGTACAGACGTGGCTACAATATATATATCAAAAAGGAGGTGCCAATGATAGCCAAAAAAACCATACCACACGATTGGGATTCGCTAGACTTCTCATACAGAGACACAGAAGCCATGTATGTGCAAGTGTACGATCAAGAGTGGCAGGACCCTGATATTGTTGTTCCTGAAGATTTTTCTTTACATCCTGCTGCCAGTGCACTAAACTATGGACAAGGCATATTTGAAGGATTAAAAGCAAAAAGAACAACGACCGGCCATGTTACGCTTTTCCGTCCTGAGCAGAACGCAGAACGATTTCAAAATGGCGCAAGGCGAATGTGCATGCCTAGCGTCCACACAGAACAATTCACTCAAGCCGTAAAACAGGTTGTACAAAAAAACATAAAACACGTTCCCCCCACAGAAAAAGGATCTTTATATGTTAGGGCTCTACTGATTGGCTCTGGAGCAAAACTAGGTATTGGCCCCTCTCAGTCCTACACATTTATTGTTTTTGTGTGCCCTGTTGGCCCGTACTTCAAAGACGGTGTCACACCCATCTCTCTTAAAGTCCCAGAAAACATTCACCGCACAGCACCTGGTGGGACAGGTGGTATAAAAGCGATAGGAAACTACGGACCAGGAATGCTCCATGTCCTAGAGGCAAAAAAAGAAGGTTTTGATGAGTTACTATATCTTGAAGCGCGACAAAACAAATATGTTGAAGAGTGTGGAGCAGCAAACTTTTTTGCCATGATAGACGGAGTGCTATACACAGCACCACTCAATGACACAATCCTTCCTGGCATTACACGAGACAGTATTATTCATATTGCCAAAGCACTAGGTATTATCGTTGCTGCAGCACCTCTAAAAATTACGGACGTTCTTCGTGCTCAAGAGTGTTTTTGTACTGGGACCGCAGCAGGCGTTGCACCGGTTGGAAGAATTAGTTACAAAAACAAAGACGTAATGTATAATGACGGTACCGTTGGTGAAATCACTCAACGACTACGAAACGCCCTAGAAGACATCCAATGTGGTGTTGACCACCCGATCCTTAGACAGTTCTCACAGTGGAGAATGAACATTCCACTATAATATAAAACTCACAAGACCAGACCGGTCTTTTTTTGTAATAAAAAAGTGAAAGAATTTTCTTTCACTAAAGGACGGCTAGTCCTTGTGGTTTTCTGAGGCAGGTCGCGACTGATTTCTGATCTGCTCAACCTGAGCATTGATCTCCATGTTAAGCTTGTCCAACAAATCTGGGTTGGTGTATAGCTTTCTTATAGCCTCAAACTCTTGAAGTAAAATAAACATCCCCCTTAAGGATAAAAGAATAATGATAATAAACATAACACCAACTGAAATCAGCGGATCACACCCACTAACAAGTAGTAGAAAACCAAACAATAAAATACTTGGCAACCAACATACACAACCTCTCAGCACCCTTCTTCTTACAATACGACGCTCATCATCAAACAGCTCGGCAGGTAGTTGTGTCACCTGAATATCTTTTTTCATAGAAACTCCTTTTTCAAGAACAAAAGACAAAGAAACAATACCAAATAATGATAAAAAAGTCAATGCCTGTTTAACAAAAACTTGACAAAATTAATTAGAGCGTGTATAGTTTTTTTTACGGAACACATTTCCGCACATATTTAGCAAGAAACGACTATGAAACTTACTAAAGAAACTACCGACGGTATCAGATAGTACGACCCTGCTGTATTGGATATTGTATATAATACATTGTGTATAACATCCTTTACGGCAACGCGTACCACACCCAAAACCGTTGTCTCTCCAAAATCTTTGCACCAAGGAGTAACCACTCGTGCAAGAAATCGATCTTAACAACCCAAAAAATTGGGAAAAAAACATACCAAAACGACTTTGGCAACTTTCTTGGCCATCTGCAATCTCCCTACTCTCGTTTGCACTCATGTGTACAATAGACACGTTCTTTATTGGAAAATACTTAGGAAAAAATGAGTTGGCTGGCACTGGACTCGCATGCTCCTTGCTGTGGCTCATAATATCAACAGTTTTTGGCCTTCTCGATGGTACAAAAACAACAATAGCCAATGCAATTGGAGACAGAAAGACTGGCTTAGCAAACCAATACTTCGTTGCAAGTATTTATATTGCCCTAACAGTCGGCATGTTAATGACACTTGTAAGTATTTTTGGTATTTTACAAGGCATTGACCACCTCTCAGAAAATCCTGCTCAAGCAAATGCAGCAAGTACGTACTATTTCACACGAGTACTTATCTATCCTGCCATATTTTTGATTGCAGTATGTGAAAAGAATTTTGAAGCCAGAGGCAACACACGTGCACCCATGATTGCGGCAATTTTAGGCAATACATGTAATGCCATTTTTGACTACGTCTTCATCGTGTATTTTACGTACGGTGTTGATGGTATTGCTTATGCAACAAATATTGGTACCATCTTACAACTCTGTGTATTGTTATATACTCAGAAAAACCACACACTCAACTGTTTGAACTGGCGCATAAAAAATATGTTACACATAAAACAAGTGTGGCGACTTGGAAAACCTCAAATCATTGTAAACTTTCTTGCAACTGGTAGTTTTACTCTACTGAGCATATTAGTAAGCCTCTTTAGTGCAACCGACATGGCAGCCCAACAAATTGTCCTCAATGTCGAGCACTTAGTGTTGTTACCGGTTCTAGCAATCGCCTCTTCCCTTAACACTCTTGTAGCACAAGCATGTGGAGCTGATCGGTTTGAGCTCATTAAAAAGACCACAAAACATGCATTATGCTTTGGACTCATCTTTAGCTTTTTTGGTGTCACCATGTTCTTATTTTTTGGAGAAGAGCTTGCGTCACTATTTATCGAAGATGCTTCTGTGAAAAAACGTGCAGCACAAATTTTTGTCATTGTCGCAATATTTCACATAGCTGACGCCATATTAATACCAGTATCAAACACACTTCGTGCTGCTGGCGATGTACGTTTTACCGCATGGGTTTCATCGATAACGGCATGGTGTGTAGCACCTCCAATTATGTGGCTGGTGGGAATAAAAATGGGATATGGTGTCGTAGGTGGCTGGCTTGGTATTGCCATAGAAATTATCATTGTTACTATTATTTTCTCTTTTAGATTACAAGGTAACACATGGGTCACTATTGCCAAAACATCTCGCAAAAGCGTTCTTGCGACGAACGAATAGTACACTTTAACCCTTTCTCTTAATCTTATTCTTGTTCTTTTTTAGCCCTCAGCAATATTGCTGAGGTTTTTTATACTTATACAATTGCTTGCTGATATACACACAACATGATACCGTATATACATGTTTTTTGTTCTTTTTTACAACGAAAAGAAAGGGGTGGTATGCAAATATACCAAACATATCTCAATCTTATGCCGGCTGGAATTCTGATTTCCTCGTGTAGAATTCTTGAAGAACTTACACGCCAAGCAAGACGTTTACGCTACCTAACATTTAGTCAAAAGCTGTCTCGGATTTTGACTCTTTGTAGCGGTGCAATGCAAAATGCACATGAGCAACAAATGATCTGTACAAGAACATTTGACCCTTTTGCACACCTAATGCATATGCCACCAGCTGACCCATTTGAACGACTCATGCAAAATGAGGCGTCTAGTCGATATTACTTTTTCAAAGACATTATTTCAAATAATCCACGACTCTCTTATGCACTAGAAAAAAGAGTTGGGTCAGATGCGCATCATTCTGTATTATTCTTTATTCTTGGCTTTCATGCAGAACTTGGCAGTGCACACTACATCCAGTTTGCACAAAACCCAAAAGGTGGGCAACCTCAAGTGTACAACGAAATATGTGATCCAGAAACAGCACAATTACACAATATTCATGTCTTTCAAAAAACTATTGAAGATGAATTGGATAGGTTTAGACCTGGCTTAATAAACCTTTCAGAAAGAAAGCTGGAGTTTGTAAAAGGTGCGCTCTGTTTTTCTTATCACAGATGTGGAGAAGAATATGTTATCGCCGAAGGGTATGAGCGTCACGTTCGGAGAATATTGAAATAATGCATAAAATTCATTCCTATTTCTATTATATGTGGATCAAGTATAGCTCCTTTTTTCCACCACGCTCTATTAAATCTCAACCTCTGTTGACCGTTGTATTTGGTAAACAATCGAAAAAAGAAAGTTTTTCACTACTTGCAGAAACCGTAAAAAGTGATTGTGTGCAAATCCTTTCTATTCGGCCATTACCTCTTTGTGCATCAAGAAGATGGCTAGGTATTCCCGTTCCAATAAAAGCAGCATTTTCTTTGTTTGCTTCCTATTCGTATGTCAAGCACCAACCGATCCATGCGGTTCATGTCCATCGCTCTTTTCTCCCAAACACCTACACCTGTGTTGGAGTTCACCAAAACAAAAACATAGACACAGCGTTTCCTGTTCTGTATATGACCATTTTATCTAAATAGTAACGCTAATTGTTTTACCAAAAACACACCCAAAAGGTGTGTTTTATATTTTCTAGTTTCTGAAATTCTTATACCTTCTTAACTGTAAGATACACAGGAATCTTTTCTATTTCCACCACTTCTCCACTTTTATTCTCAACAACACTTTCTGCAAGTACTTGATTTTGTAATTCTTGACTATATTCTACAAAAACTGCAGCAATATACTTGTCTTCTGTAAAATATTCGACCATAACCTTATCTTCAACAGTAAATCCCTGCTCTTTTCTTAGTAGGTTAATAGCACGGACAATTTCTCTAAGTAGCCCTTCTTTTCTTAATGTTTCTGTAATAGTAGTGTCGAGCGAAACGGTTATGCCATACTCTGTTTTTGTTACAACATCTTCGGAAGAAACATCTTGAACACAATCATGCACATTCACTTCTTCTAAAATAATAGAGTGTAAATCCTTGGAAAGTGTTACTCCAGAAACACTAATTTGCGCAAGTGGTTGTCGTACTTTTATCTTTGTTTCTTTTCTGAGTGACAAGACCAACTCCACCACTTGCCGCGCATGATTCATTTGTTCTAATAATTCTTTATTTTCTAATACACTGTTACTTTTTGACCACAACTCAAGATGTACAGATTCACAATTGTTTTCTGTATTATCTAATTTTTTCATTTCCTGATATATATGTTCTGCAATAAACGGCATTGATGGTGCAATAAATTTACTTGTTTCAAGTAATACGTGTTTTAGTGTAGCAAGTGCAAACCCTGCATCTTCCTTATGTGTTAATCCTTTAAACCTTTCTCTACTTCTGCGCACATACCATTGTGATAAGTCACCGATAAACGCAACCACCGTTCTCATCTGAGCCGACAGGTCATATGTTTCAAAGTACTTTTCTACCTCTAATCTTGTCTCATCTAACCGTGCCAAGACCCACTTATCTAAAACGTGTGTTGTGTTCGTGTGCGAAACAGTGTTTTGCTCATCATAATACATCATATAAAATGATAATACATTTGCCAATGAATTTGTGGTTTTATTAAACATATCACGAACACCGTGTTCGGAAAAATGCAAATCTTCTGCATGAACTACCGGAGAGCTAAGCATATAGCAGCGCAAAGCATCCGCACCGTATTTTTTCATCACCTCTACTGGGTCAGGATAGTTTTGTAATTTTTTTGACATCTTCTTTCCGTCCTCCGCCAAAACCATACCATTAACCACAACATTATCCACGGCATTCTTCCCCATAACACCGTTTGACAAAATGTGAAGATAGTAAAACCATGCCCGAGTTTGGTCAATCCCTTCCGCAACAAAATTTGCTGGAAACGCTTTATCAAATTCCTCCTTATTCTTAAAGGGGTAGTGTGCCTGTGCATAAGGCATAGACCCGGCATCAAACCAACAATCCAGGACATCTGGCACACGCCTCATCACTTTATCACAAGAACCACAAGGAAAGGTAATTGGATCTAATACATCTTTGTGTAAATCGGTCACCACCACACCAGAACGTTTCTCAAGCTCAGCAATCGAACCAATAACAATCTGCTCACCGCACTTACATTCACACTCCCAAACAGGAATACACGATGCCCAAAACCGTTGACGGGAAATAGACCAGTCCTTCGCACCTTCTAGCCATTTTCCAAAACGACCGCCTTTTATATGTTCAGGCATCCATGAAATATTTTTTGCTGTTTCTAATGCTTGTGCTTTTATTTTTGTTACCGCAACAAACCAAGAATCTGTTGCGTAATTCAAAAGCGGCGTATCACATCTCCAACAGTGTGGATAGCTATGTTCATACTTCTTTTTTGAGAATAATTTTCCGTTATGTGCGAGCCATTTTACCATAAGAATATCGGTTGCCATATGATCTCCGATTGGTTTGACCTGTACACCAGCAAAATCCACCACCGTATCAACGAACTGACCGCCCATTGAAACATGCTGCACAAAAGGAACACCAAACGCTTTTGCAAGCCTGTAATCATCATCACCAAAACCTGGCGCAATATGGACTATCCCCGTACCATCTTCTGCAGTAACAAAATCTGCCAAAACCGTAGTAAATGCCTTCTCTGTTTCTTTATAATATGGAAAAAGTGGCTCATATGTAAACCCTTCAAATGTTTTTCCATCATGTTCTCCAATTACTTCATACTCTTTTTCAGCAAAATTATCTTCAACCAAATCTTTTGCCAAAATATAATAGGCACCATCACTTTTTACCACACAATATGTAATATGTTCCCCAAATGCCAGCAATACATTTCCCGGTAGTGTCCATGGTGTTGTAGTCCAAGCAAGAACATATACATCTGCATCTTCATTGACAATCTCTTTTGTAGAAGAAGTAATCTTGAATTTTGCTGTCACACTAATATCTTTTATTGTCTTGTACCCCTCACTAACTTCTTGCTGAGATAGTGTGGTCTCACAACGTGGACATACATGCATTGATCTGTGCCCTTTATAAATATACCCATTTTCGTGTAACGTTTTAAATACCCACCAAACACTTTCCATATACTCAACGTCCATTGTTTTGTAGGCGTTTTCCATATCAGCCCAACGACCAAGTGAACGCATTGTTTTTTTCCACCCATCAACAAATCCTGCTATTTTTGTCCGACACTTTTGATTAAACACATCAACACCGAGAGTTTCAATATCTTTTTTACTTTTTGTTTCTAATTCTTTTTCTACAATATTCTCAATAGGCAAACCATGACAATCCCACCCCCATTTTCTTTCTACACGACACCCTTGCATTGTTGCATAACGCGAAATCGCATCCTTGAGAATACTCCCAACAATATGTCCGTAATGTGGCAAACCTGTGGCAAAAGGAGGTCCATCATAAAAAACATACGGCCTGTCCTTAGAACGCTGCTCAATAGACTTCTGAAATATACTTTCTTTTTCCCAAAAATCAGCAATGTTTTCTTCATTTTTGTGTGCATTATATGCCATAGAAATAGAATTAAATAAAAAAACCACACAGTTCGAGAACCCAAATTTGGGCGGTACCATCTCGATTCCATCGTGGCGCTTTATTACGGCGTTTACGGGCTTATCCGGAAGAGTCTACTAAGTAATAATATACTGTTCTTTCTTCGACGTATTGTAGAAGCAATTCCCTGCTGATAACAGGTATGACGTCTCTGTAATTGTATATATATCGTATCACAAAAGGAGTAAAAGTCAACAAAGCAAAAATAAGTAAATAAAAAAGCACTATTACGTGCTATGTGAATCCCCTCTTACCTAGTGCCGCTTAACTTAGCGTAAATATTCAATTACCTCGCGTTCTGTAAGATCAAGCTGATCCTGAAGGATTTCTAATATCATTTGTCTCATAATAACCCTTTTTCGCTCTTCTAACAACTCTCTTCTCTGCGCATTTTGTGAAAGCTCATTATTTAGCTCATTAAGTGTTAGTGTATCAATGTTTTTTGGACCTTTTTTCTGTGGTTTTTTATTAAGCAAAGAATCCACTAAGCCACAACTTTCTCTATCTAGTTTCAGCCGCTCCAATAATTCTTGTTTAGGTAGTTCCCAAGAGTACACTTTTCCTACTCTTATACCGTTTACTTTACGTACGACAGAGAGCGTGCCTTCGGCGACAAGAATTTTAATGAGCCTGTTAAAAGAGGACACAGACTTTGTTACAGGAAAGTGTTCAATTTCTTGGTTTGCGACATATTCGGACACCAGACCAAAGTTTGCATCAATATATTTATCCCCACGCCATATCACAGTAGTAACTCGGAAGGGTTTCCCCTTTGTAATAATATATAGCCACACAATTGTGCCTACACTAACTTTTTTTAATCGTACCATAATAACCTCCTTTAAAGATTGGGTACACAAAAACCGTATCATATATGCAAATTTTTGTCAAGATTACCGACTCAACAACACGAATAGTTTGTGATACACTACCTACACAATACACAACTACCATATGCCAATTCCCTTCTGTTCTATTGTAATTTGTACGTATAATAGAGAAAAACAACTGAAAAAATGCCTGCAATCGCTCCACAATTTACACTATCCAAAAGAAAAATGTGAGATTATTGTGGTTAATGATGGATCAACAGATAATACAAGGTATTATCTAAGCCAGATAAAAACGAAGCGATTCCGTGTTATTCATCATAATAAAAATCGTGGCATAAGTTGCGCAAGAAATACCGGCATTGCTAACACAACACACAATCTTATTGCATTTACCGACGATGATTGTGTTGTGGATAAAAACTGGCTTTCCCGTATAACAAAAACAGGAAGATTGTCACAAAGCGACATTGTTTTTGGTAAAACACATTATATGCAAAAAAATAATACCGCACGTTTTCCAGAAAAAATCGTGTCTATTTCACGGTGGCCTGGCGCAGGAAATATTTTATACAAAAAAGAGGTATTTGAAAAAGCTGGTGGTTTTGATTCGGTGTTTGATGCATATCATAATGAAGATTCGGAAATGGCAATTCGCGCAGTTGCACACGACTTTTCTTTTTCTTACGAACCACAAGCATTATGTTTTCATCAACAAAGTTTTTGGACAAGTAAAACACTTTTTGCTTCGGCAAAAAATGCATCAGTTTGGCCAATACTAAAAAAGAAATACCCAAACCACTTTACTATTTTTTCTCCACCAATTCTTTTTGAAAAAATAATTCAGCCAAAAGAATATATCTATCTTATTTTTTTTCCAATTCTTTTTCCCATTCTTTTTTTTCGTTTTGTATATAATGGAAAAAGAAACATGCAACTGTTTGTTTCAAAATGGCCAATATATTTTTTACTCAAACGATATTATATTTACAAAGAAGCATGGAAACAAAAAATAGTCATGTGGTAACATGACTATTTTTTTACCCCTCTTTTGTTTTACCTTCTTCATTGTTATATGATAAATTAAAAGGGTTTTCTGATTATTCTTCTACTTTTTTTCTTGCGGTAACTCTTCTTCTATTTTTAACTCACCCTCTGTCGGTACTACTGGTAATTTTTCTGGAGCTTCTGCAGGTTTTGTAGACGCATTGTTACCATTTTCTTTTTGTAATGCAGCATCTGTTTTAATAATACCCTCTTCACCTTTTTTTGCTTTTACCACAATTGGATCAATTGATTCGTTTGTATATCCCTTTTTTTGCATGGTTAAAAAATAAGTACTTGGCCCAACCAAAAAGGCGTATCGTCCTTTTCTGTCTGTAACAAACGTAGAAACCAATTTATTATATTCTTTGGTAAACAACCGAACAACAGCTTGTGAAAGCGGTTCTTTGGAATTGGTATCGTAAATAATTCCCCACCCTTTTGGTTTTTTTGGTTTAACAAAATGGACAAATCCAAAATACAGAAGTATATGTAACCCAAGAAAAGCAAAAACAGTTGGTGTTGGTGTTACATATACCGAGATCGACGTAAAAAATACTCCGGACAAAGAAAATCCATGCTGTACAATGCGCATACGCTTTTCCCAAATAATTCTTTTTGGTGTTTTTTCTGCACCAGCTGGATCAAGTGGGATGTTTGGCGTGACACCAACACCTTCTTCTGTCACCACAATTGGTTCTCCATGATACACCTCGGCAAATGCACCATCTTGTTTCGTATTTTGTAAAATAGTTGAAGGGAACGAAAAACCACTTTTTGCAATCTCCAAAATATATGACCCCGGTTCGGCAATAAACAAAAACCTTCCTTTTCCATCGGTTACCCGAGATTGTTTTACTTTTTTTGTTTTTGCATCAATAATGCGAACGACAGCCAAATCTATAGGTAGCTTTGTTAAACTATTATAGACCATTCCCCATTCACGTTTTTTCCTTCTGGATAATAATAGCAGTGGTTGTAAAAATAAAAATCGTGTTAATGGTAAAATAATGTTCCACAGTGATGGTGCCATTACAACCGTAACAGCACTTCCACCAGCCGGAACAACAACTTCTTCGGTAATTTCTTCTACCAATGGGTCGTCGGCAATTTCATCTATAAGTTGCGCTGTTTCTACTACAGCCTGTGCAGCAAGTTTAGTATTTTCTCCTAATTTTTTGGTAATTACTTCGGCAACTTGTCCTATTTTTGCAACCGCAGGAATATCTTGTGCCAAAATTTCTGCAATATCTTCTTGTAGCGGCGGTAATAATGCTACCAAAGTAAATGACTGCTGTACAATATTATCAGTAATGCGAAGCGTAAATGTTTCTTTTGTGTGAAACCCTTCTTTTTCTATACGCATGATGTACTTTCCATTTGGAACAATAAATCCATAGGTTCCATTTGGTGCTTGTGTTGCGGCCGGGTTTTGTTGATTATATAATTGCCCATTCCATTCATTGTCAGTTTTTTCATCTATAAGCGTAATAGTTGCACCAACAATTCCGTTACCATTTTCGTCGCTAATACTACCACGCATTTCTCCAATAACTGCAAAAGGGGTTGGAATTGATTCACCATCGCCATATTCTACAATCATTTGAAGCGGTGTTTCTCCAACCCGGTCAACGGTGTGTGTAATAAGATATCTATTTTTATCTGCGCGAAAACGTAATTCTTTTGCTTGTCCGTTACCAACAATAGTGATACGTGTAATATCAAAATCCTCGAAAAGTTTGTTTTCGGCAGCAAATGTAATGGTATCGCCAACCAATGTCGTAATACGACGCTCTTGTGTCCCTGCACGAATTTTTCCATTTCCAATGGTAATAATAATATTTCCTAACCCAATACGAGGAATTTCTGGTTCTTCTAATGGTTCTTCTAGTGCAATAATAGGATTTTCTGGATCTTGTTCACGTAAGACTCTTGGCAAACAATTATCTGTTTTGATTCTACACACAGCATCACACAACAAATCTCCTCCAACAAACCCTTTGGTAATACAACTATTTCCACCAAACAAATTACTATCACACTCTTCCGGGGGTTGAACAATACCATCACCACATGCTGGCTGAACCTCATTTACACATTGCGCAGAACAACCATCGTTATCTTGCACGTTTCCATCATCACACTGCTCCACACCAACATGCACCGATCCGTCACCACAAATTGCAACCAAACATTGATTGGTGCACACATCGGTATCGTCATTATTACCATCGTCGCATTGTTCCACGCCAGCACGAATAATGGTGTCTCCACAAATTGCAAAAGCACAATTATTGGTACAATTATCTGTATCGTCATTATTACCATCGTCGCACTCTTCTAAAAATTGCAAAATACCATCACCACAAACCGGCTCCACTTCATTAGTACATTGCGCCGAACACCCATCATTGTTAATATTATTTCCATCGTCGCACTCTTCTGTTTCTGCACGAACAATACCATCACCACAAACCGCAATCACACATTGATTCGTACAAACATCTTCATTATTTTGATTTCCATCATCACAGGCCTCTACGTTTTCGTGAACCAAACCATCGCCACACACCGCCACACTACATAAGTTGGTGCATACATCTCCATTATTTTGATTTCCATCATCACAAGCTTCTTCGGCTTCTTGTATACCATTTCCACAAATCGCCACTTCTGGAATTTCACATTCTGCATTACATGCGTCTCCATCCTCAATATTCCCATCATCGCACGCTTCCACTTCTGCATGAACAATACCGTCACCACAAAAAGCAGCGGTACAATTATTTAAACAGGCATCGGTATTATCCTGATTAGCATCGTCACAATCCTCGCCAGCTTGCACAACACCATTACCACAGACTTCAACAATGCAAGCAATATCACAACCATCTCCTGGAAGTATATTCCCGTCATCACACTCCTCTCCTTCGTCAATTTCTTGATTTCCACAATTTACCGCAGGCGCTTCTTCTTCGCAAATATTGGAACACCCATCATTATTGGCAATATTCCCATCATCGCACGCCTCAACACCTTCCTGAATAAATCCATCACCACATGCTGCAGCAACACAAGTAGAAAGACATGCGTCAGTTTCTATGTCATTTCCATCGTCACATACTTCAACACCTTCCTGAATAAATCCATCACCACATGCTGCAGCAACACAAGTAGAAAGACATGCATCAGTTTCTATGTCATTTCCATCGTCACATACTTCTCCGAATTCCACTATTTCATTTCCACAAACTGGGTCTGGTGGCTGAGGTGGTGCAGCTGGCGCACCCTGACCTGGCGCAACCTCACAATTACTAGTATCTATACGACAGTTAATACATTGTAATGTACCACCATTAAATCCTCTATTAAAACAATTTTTTCCACCAAAATCATTTCCTTCACATTCTTCTCCCGCTTCTTTTACCCCATTACCACAACCATAAGTCACACTTGTTGTAACGTCTACAGCAAAACCAAAAACAGTTTGCCCCAAAAAAAATGTACCAAAAAATACAGAGAAAAAAAATCCATACATAAATCCAAGTGAATTATTTTTCTGTTTAGTCATTGGCGTATAATAATTTTTTATACCACACACTAACCATACCTATTAATATACTAATACCAAAAAAAATACCGCCATAAAAAAGTATTTTTGGTATATACCAAAAGGCAATTTCATGACTCATTTCACGGTGTGTAATACCATATTTCATATATAGTTGTACGCGTATTTTTCCCACATCTTTAACAGATAGCTGAGATGTGGCATAGTTACGAACAAATTGCTCTCCGTTTAACACACTACTTTCTTCTGGGTTGATCGATATATCTTCCAATATCTCTCCTTTTCTGTTTATTAGGCGAATACCGCCAGTTGGTACCAGGTGAATTGTCCCCGCATTATTAAGATGAAGAAACAGAGTTGTTTTTGGTGTGGTAACCAATTTTTTTTCTACAGAAAAATCACGTAAGGCTATAGACTCTTCTACCTCTCCGGCAATGTGTAGTGATAATAACGAACCTGTTCGAGAACCGATCGTTACCGCACCCAAAGTAGACGGCTGTGTTGCAAATAATCCAATATGGTGTGATTCTGCTTTTGCGTCTTTTGGTACACGAATAAGAAAGTCTAATTGTTTTTGGTCGCCCGGTACAATGGTTTGGTTTTTTTGTGCCGCACTTATCCATGTTTTAGCTTTGTCTGGTGCCCCAAACTGGGCAACCCCTGTTTTTGGATGAATAGAAAACGCATCTACTTCTGGTACAACAGTCACAACCTCTGCCGTTTCATTATATACCGCAAGCGAGACAGTTCTTTCTTCTCCTTTTTCTAAAACAATAGCATGACGTAATGGGGAAATAGTGATCGCATGACTTTGTTTGGTATCAGAAAAAAAAACCACCGCCACAAAACAAATAAGAATATAATACTGGATACGAGTCATATATTATGGATTTGCGGTCGCGGTAAATGTTATGGTGTGTGCATAATCCCCCTCGACTGTCACGTCATTATCTATTGCAACACGAAATTCTACAGTTGTTTCACGGTTTTCTACTGGGTTATCATTACTTATTACTACCAAATTATTGGTAATAGCTGTATCTGCCACCAAATCACCATCGCCACCAACGGTTCGGATACCATATTCTTCCGATCCTGCAGTCACTTCACCATCGACAACATCATCTATATCATTTTCTCCATCACGAAGGTTTCCATCTTCTGTTACAGTAACAGTATATCCAGATAATGATTCTGATGTAACAGAAAAAACTAATGAGCTAGCAGAAACCGCAGAATCAAGCGCTTGACCAAATGCCACAGCATTTTCGCCATTTTTAGAGGAAAATGAAATAGTACCTCGTTCTAATGCCTGATATCCAGGCCGTAATACAAATGTACCACCAGTGGATGACGCCACACCAAATTCTCCTCCTGTGTGATAAAGAGTAACATCCCCACCAGAAACTGAAGTGTTTTCGGCAAAACCAAAAGAATCAGCATAAATAGTGTAATCCCCACCACTTATCTGACTAGTTAATGGTGTTGTGGCACCAAAAAGGAAAAAGGTGCTCAATAATACAATGCCACCTTGTATTTTGCTTGAAATATGCATATAATTGACTATTATACACAAAAAGAAGAGTTTTATACTACTCTTGGGGTATAATATATGATACAGTATACCATAGCACAAGATTATACAAAACAAACCCTTTTTGGCGTCTTGACAAAAAAAATAAGAATTGGTATAGTATGCGCACAAATATACTCATATATTATAATACAATACATAATAATGTATAATTCAAACTGACTATGAAACACATGTATGAATTGTTCTGTATTTTACCAGGAACCCTTACAGAAGAAGAAAGCAATGCAAAAATCCAGTCAATCTTAGACATCATGAAAGAAAATGGTGCAGAAGACATAAAAACAAAAGAAGGGGGAAAAAGCCGACTTGCCTACCCAATGAAGCACATTCGATATGGTTATTTTTACACCATACTATTCAGTTCAGAAACTACGCAAGTTGCAACCATAAAAGAAAAACTACGTCTTGTAACTGACATACTTCGTACCATGCTTCATGTATACAATGAAGAAGAGCATAATAAAAAAGAGGCAAAGATTCAACAAATGAAGCAAAGGAGTGAAAAATTTTCTCAAAAGAAGGCTGAAAAAGAAGATACAGTTAAACCAGAAAAGAAAAACGTAGTCAAAGAAGAAGTAAAACAGGAAAAAACAGAAAAAGCACCTGAAACAAAAAAGGAAGTATCGACACCAGAAGAAGACGTTGCTCCACAAGAAGAAAAAGACATAGAAGATATTAATAAAAAACTAGATGAAATTCTAGAAAAAGACATCGCTGACATTTAATTTTATCTATCTAATAGTTTTATTCTATGGACCTTAATCGCGCATCAATACTTGGACGCCTTACCAGAGACCCAGAAGTTCGTACCACACCAAATGGTCGAAATGTTGCTTCATTTGCCGTTGCAACCGGAAGAATTTGGACCGATCAAAGTGGGGTAAAACAAGAACGAACAGAGTTCCACAATTGTGTTTTGTGGGGAAAGCTCGCAGACATTGCCGGACAATATCTCTCTAAAGGAAGACGAGTATATATAGAAGGCAGAATTGAAACACGAAGCTGGGACGCACAAGATGGTTCAAAACGATACCGAACAGAAATAGTCGTAGACAACCTCATTATGCTCGATGGACCAAAAGGTTCCGGAGTCGCACCATCCCAAGATAATCCTCCTACACCAATCGATCCAGGTCCACAAACCCCAGACGTTGGCACAGACGAAATTAAAGTAGAAGATATACCATTTTAACCATACATTTACTAAATATTATGCAAAAGAAACGACAACGAAAGTGTTTTTTTAAGGCAAACAACATTCCTACCGTCGACTTTCAAGACGTTGATGTGTTACGAAGATTCCTTTCTTCATATGGAAAAATCCGCCCACGAAGAAGAAGTGGTCTTTCGGCAAAATACCAAAGAAAGGTGGCAAAAGCCATAAAAAAAGCACGAATCGCCGGACTTATTCCATTTGTCCCAAAATAAAAACCTAAAAAAACTCTTATAAAAAGAGTTTTTTTATTTTCTCCACATTACTATACAGCCTAAGTAGCATCGTGTTACAATAAGAAAGTTATTGTATTTATTTTTTATATAGTATGTCCGACACATTTGAAAAAAAACCATCCTTTGAATCACGTGAGAGTGATGCAGAAAAAAAAGAAACGAAAGAACAGGAACTAAGCCCAGAAGAACGTGCTGCTGCCACATTAGAACGTGCAGATTATTTGGTAAAGGAAATGAAAACAAGCAAATCCATGATGAAGAATATTTTAGTACACATTGCACAAGTCAAAAAACTCATAAAACAACTGCGCACCCAGTTACAACTTGCCACAACACAAACAAATGATGCAGGTTCGGTGCAACAAGATGAAGAGCAAGTAGAGAAACTAAAAGAACGGATTGCAGCATACAGAAATGAATTGTTATCCATGAAAGAAGAGTTGATTCGTGCACAAACTATAGACATACAAACAACGCAACCACACCTTTCTACCAATGATGCAGAAGAAAAAGCACGAAACATGGTAGACCAACTCATAACACAAACAATAGAAGCGTAGTTATTGTTGAACGAACAGGTAATACAACAAAAAAATCTTCGACATATGCAATGCTAGAAATATATTTTTATGCTATACTACGCAAGACGAACCACGTCTTGTTTTTTTGGTTTTTACTCTCATGAAACACACATATAATACTCGTGGATTTAGCACAATAGAAATACTCGTTTCTGTTAGTATTTTTATATTATTTGCTTTTGGTGTTATTGCTGGGGTTCGTATGGTAGCAAAACTAATACAAACCACCAGTTTACATTCCACACTGTCACAAGTAGCAAAAAATGATTTGGTAGCAATACAAAACCTTAATTATAGTGATATTGGTATTTTAGAAGGAATCCCAGCCGGAATATTACAAAAAACCCAGACACACACCTTCCAAAACCAAGAAATTATTATCACGCGAACCGTTCGTTTTATAGACCACCCAACAGACGGTACTACTACAAGCAATCCACCAGACGCACAACCGGCTGATTATAAACATATATTTGTAGAAACACACTGCACCAATTGCAATAGTACACTTACCGGGCACGCGTCTGCGTATTTATTTTCACCAAATGAAGATCTTGCAGAAAATACTGGTGCACTTACCATTATAGTACGCGATACTGCTGGCCAACCTATTCAGCAAGCCCAAGTGCATATTACGTCACGCTCACTCAATCCCCCACTCTCTATTATTGATTCTACCAATGCCGAAGGAAAAATATTGTTACCGCAAATTCCAATTGGTATAAACGAATACGCATTTACTGTTACAAAAAACGGATTTACCACAGCCCAATCCATTATTGCTTCAGAAGCAAATCCCAACCCAACAAATCCACCACTTACCATTACGGATGGCGAGCTAACAGAAAAAACCGTTATTATAGATGCACAAGCCACGCTTCGGTTACATATTCGTGACCAAGCATGCGTACCGCAAGCAAATACCGAAATAAGTCTTACCGGAGAAACTCTTCTTGGTACAGAACCTGACATTTATTTACTTAATACCACACAATTATCAGATAATACAGGTACTGCTTTTTTTGAAAATATATTGCCCGAACGTATTATACCGCAAGTTCCTGGTTTTGTTATTATTGGCTCGTCTCCGCCAACCCCAACACCGCTTGCCCCTGGCACCATTCATGATTTATCTATTATTATTGGCGAAGGATCCGAACATACTGCACGTATTTCTGTTTTAGACCAAGAAACCAATGCTATTATTCCAAATGCTACCGTTTCTCTTACAGTAAATAACCAAACCACAGAACACACCACCGCAGGAAGTGTCATAACACAAACAGATTGGTCTGGTGGCAACAACCAATTACTTTTTACTAACACAAGTAAGTATTGGGACGACAGCGCCACAGTAGATGTGTTTTCCGAGCCAGGAAATATTCGCCTTACCAAAGCAGGAACATCATACATACCAAACGGATACATAGAGTCATCTATTGTAGATTTAGGAGAAGAAGCGCAGCAATTGGTTCGGATTGTGCCAAATCCAAAAATACAAAACCGATTTTTACCATACAATAGTCTCAAAATGCAGTTAGCAACAAGCGATGAACCAATAGAGCAGGATTGGGAATACCTTGGTCCAGACGGTACACCAAATTCATACTATATTACATCACAAGGAATACAATTAGATACAGATCATCGCTATCTTCGGTATTTTGCACATTTTTCCACTCCATCCTCTACACTTTCTCCAGCGCTTTCCGCTATTTCATTTGAAAAAACTTCTGATTGCACCATGCCAGGCCAAGTATTTTTTAATAATCTTAATAATGCTGTATATACCATGACTATTACTGCCCCAGGATATATTATGCATCAACAAAACATGCCGATTCAAGGAAATATGAACGAACAGGTGTTTATGACAAAAAGCTAAACATATGACACTACTGCAAAAAAACACAAAAGGATTTACGCTCATGGAATTAGTACTCTGCATTGCTATTTCTACACTTATCATACTTACTGTTTCACAGTTTTTTATTGCAGCCAGTTCACAAAGCACACAACTAGAGTCCACCTTAGACACAGAATTTGCCGCGAGACGATTTGTTGCAGAAATAACCGAAGAAATAAAACGAATAACATCGGGGGCAACAGGAGAGGCTGCGCTTACCACTGCCTCAGAAAACAGACTTACATTCTATTATTTACAGAAACCTCATACGTTCCCTAAAAAAATACAATACGAAAGGGAAAACCACATACTTCGTAAAATTATTACACCATACGACCAAAATACTAATTCATATAACGAAGCTGGCGCCGTAGAAACAGTACTTTTTACTACTCTTAATGATGAACACGCACAAACCGGATTATTTTCTTTTTATTCTGCCGGACAATCCGTTTACACAGATAACCCACTAGAAGAACCAATAGATATAGCACAAATATCATTAATTACAGTAACACTGATTGTTGAGTCAAAAAATATGAGCAATCCCAAACCAAAAACCTATCAAACGTTTGTGCAACTCCCATAGTGACTAGATATTATGCAAAATCTTTTAACACAACTTAGATTTAATACAAAAGGATCGTCATTATTATTAGTACTTGTTTTTGGTAGTGCACTACTTTTAAGTCTTACGCTTGGGTTAAGCGCGTATGGCACAATGGTGTTACGACACAATACTCAAATAACAAAACATGCACAAATTCGTGAGATTGCAGAAGCTGGAACCACGTATTATTCATGGGTACTACACAATAACCCAGATGATTTATGGGATGGAAATCCACCAGGAACTCCAGGACCATTTGTTCATGATTACACCGATGCACACGGCAATGTAATCGGCTCTTATGCTATTTCCGTTACACAGGACGAAAATGATGCAACAAGCATTCAATCTACCGGATGGCTTCACAATTACCCAAACATCAAAAAAACTTTTAAAATAACACAAGGAGAAGGTGGTTTTGCATTTCCGTATATCCTTACCATTAAGAACCCAGGCATATTATCCTCGGACATGCAAATTTCTGGAAGTGTTCACAGTAATAATACCTTGACATGTAATATACTTATAAACCAAGAAATACAAGCAAATATGATTCAGGGTTCTGGTGGTCCTGCCGAATTATGGCATTCTCCAGTTCCACCAATTGATTTTGTTGGGCTCAGACAAGACACCATTAACACCTTATCATCAATGGCAGAACATGATGAAGGATTAATAATTCCTGCACCACATGGTGGGCTTGGTTGGCATGTGGTGTTACTAGAAACAGGTGGTTTTGACTTGTATAAAGTAACATCACGAGAATGCCACTGCAATCAACACAACTGCTCCAGAAGTTACTGTAACACTATTGGAAACGAAGTATTTGTTGGCCACTACGACTTCCCAGAAAACGGTGTTATTTATGTTCATAATTATGTATGGATAGATGGTGTTATAAACGGAAAAGCAACGTTTTTTACGAACCCAAATATTGGATATGGGTTTTTTCTTAATGATACTATTACAAAAAAGGATAATAGCGGTAATCATATTTTAGGACTATTTACTCGGGGATTTTTAATAATTCCTTATGATTCACCAAATAACATGACAATAGAAGCGGTATTGATGGCTCCATCAATATCAAGATTATTTCGAAATATATATGACCCAGCACTAGAAAAAAATACCAGGAACTCTTTTCACTTGCTTGGTACATATATTGCCTCTTCTTTACCAAGTCTTAAGCACAAAACTAATGCCGGAGACTTTTACTCTGGGTACCAAACGGTGCAGTATACCTTTGACCCACAACTCCTCGAAGATGCTCCTCCAGGATTCCCCAAAGGACAAGGTAGTCGGTTTGGTGCACCAATAGAAATTGACGAACACATAGAAATATGATATATCTAATAGACACACTATAGTAAATATACGATATTTTTGATATACTAATAAAAGAACTATGAATAGCACATCGGTAAAAAAAGGAGTTATTGTTGTTGCAGGGTTTGGCACGCGTTTTTTGCCTGCCACAAAAGCCATGCCAAAAGAAATGTTACCCGTTTTAGATAAACCAGTCGTACAATATATTGTAGAAGAAATGGTAGAAAGTGGTATAGAAGAAATCATGTTTGTTACCAGTTCCCAAAAACGTGCAATCGAAGATCATTTTGACAGAAACAAAGACTTTGAGCATTTCTTAGAAGGGAAAGGTAAATTAAACAGATTACAACCATTAGTAGATTTATGTAAAAAAGTACGGTTCTATTATACTCGCCAATCAGAACCTTTGGGAAATGGCCACGCACTTCTTTGTGCAAAAGGTTTTGTAGGAAACGATTCATTTGCCTTTTCCGACGGTGACAGTATTATAGATGCAAAAACACCTGTTATTTCTCAGCTTATTTCTGTCTTTAACTCACACAATACTCCAATAATTGGGGTACAAAAGATAGAAAACCCAGAAGACATGACAAAATACGGGAATATTTACGGCAATAAATTAGAAGAAGACAAATTATACAACGTAACAGAATTTAAAGAAAAACCAAGCGTAGAAAATGTTTCCCCGAACGGCCTTATTGTTGGAGGAATGAGGTATATTTTTACCAAAGATATTTGGCCTCATTTAGAAGCACAGGGATTTGGAAAAGATGAAGAAATTTGGGTTGCCGATGCAGCAAACTCCCTTGCTAAAGAACAAGACTTTTTGGCATATGAATACGAAGGAATTTATTTTGACACCGGAAACAAGGTTGCATTATTAAAAACCACCATGCATTTTGCAAAAAAACAAGGATTGTTGTAATTTGCGCGGTAATCTGTGCGCACAAAAAAACAGTGCCACTAAAAACACTCACATGACTAAAAGAAAAAACATACTATATATTTTCTCTTTTTTGATCGGAGTGTTTTTTTTATTAAGTAGTGCTACGCCGGTTTTTGCTTTGGGAGAACGGTATAAAAGGATTGAAAATCCAGAGTGTACTCCAAGAGAAATGTCTTTTGCAAAAAAGGCTCATACAAAATGGACACAGGAAATACAAAAGAGAAACACACTACTTGCTGAGGTAGAAACTATGTATGATACACTTCTTACACAAAAACCCGACAAAACCACTTCTACTAAAATTGAGAGTATTAAGGAAAAGATAAGAAAAAGTAGATCTTATAGTATAAGTGCCAGTGCGAATCGACCAAGAAGAATTCAGGATCTGGTTGATAGAGTTCAACCACATCTTTATTGCAGTAATTCTGACACAAGAGAAAAACGTATTAACTTGGCTACTAGTTTTATGAAACTAGAAAAACAATTACAAAAATATGTAGCAAATACTGAAGAAATCATCGATAATCTTAATAGGCTAAGTGGCGACACTTGTGGCAACTTTGTTTTACAGGGAAATGAAGCGTGTGAATCTTTTACTTTTGTTATTAATGGTAAAAATTATTCACAAACAAAGTTTTTTTACAATAATGCCACTCACAAATCCCAGGAAAATGATTGTGGTGCACTTGACTCAACAAAGGAATTTGGAAGGATTCGGTGTGTAGACTGTTTTATTGTTAAAGACCAATGTTCAGACAAACCGATTACCACACAAATTACAGAAGAACCACTTGTTATCGAAGAATATCAAAGCCTGCTTGGTACAATCCGCGTTAGTCAAATGTCTGATCCAGCAAAAGTAATCGGAAAAGCCATAAAACTTATTATGCAAATTATTGGTTCCATTACACTTGTATTATTTGTTTTTTCTGGCATTATGTGGATGACTGCTGCCGGAAACGCCGAGCGAGAGAAAAAAGCAATGAATATGATTTTTTGGACTTCGGCTGGTGTGATTGTTATTTTAACCAGTTATATTATTGTTAACTTTATTTTCAAAAATGTATTTTAATGTATTTTTATCCCTTTTTGTATGAAAAGATCTTTATTTCGTTATATTACCACCGGAATTCTCTGTGCCGTTCTTCTTTTGTCTGGTGTTGGCTGCAAAGGCCTTTCGGAAAAAGAAACGGCGGCAATTAGACCAGTAAAATTATCGTATTGGACTATTTATAATGACGTAAACCAATTACGAAACTTTGCAAAAGAATATAATGCACAAAGATCATACGTAAATGTCAATATTCGCCGCGTACGATTAGAGGAATTTGATGAATTATTTGTTAATGCCCTTGCAGACGACGTTGGACCAGATATTATTTCTGTTCCCATAAAAGAATTAGAAAAATACAGATCAAGAATAGACAAAATGCCAGACTCAGCCACAACCGCAAACTTTTTTATAAAAGGAAAATACACACAGGAACCGGTTGTTACCTTTGAAACAAACCCTCTACCAAGCAAATCATGGATAAGAAGTAATTACATAAAAACCGTCTCAGAAGATGTAATTAGTGGAAACACCGTTTATGGACTACCATTGGCCGTAGACACATTGGCTGTATATTACAACAAAGATTTACTCGACCGTGCCGGCATTCCTACACCACCAACAAATTGGACAGAATTAACAGACGCCGTAAAAAAAGCAACAATTTATAACAATAATGGCGATATTATACAATCTGGTATTGCGCTTGGCACCGGGAGTAATATTGCCAATTCAGCAGATATTTTTGCCGCACTATTAATGCAAAAAGGAATAGATGTCGCACAAAGAGGGTATTTATCCTTTACTCGTGGCATGACTGGCGCAAACAAAAATGATCCAGCATACGAAGTAACCCGTTTTTATACGGACTTTGCCAGGCCAACAAAAGAAGTCTATTCTTGGAGCACAGACAAAGAACGTGCATTTGATGCATTTGTCCAAAATAAATCCGTCTTTTATATTGGGTTTTCTTTTGAAAAATCCAGAATAACCGCCAGAGCACCACAAATGAATTTAGAAATTATTCCACTTCCCCAACTCAACGAAGCCGAACCGGTCAATGTTGCGTCTTATTGGATAGAAAGTGTCGTAAAAAAATCCAAACACAAAGATCATGCATGGGATTTTGTTCGCTTTATTACATTACCTGCTAATATAGAAAAATACTCCAAAGCAACAAATCAACCATCGCCATTACGATCACAAATTGCAGCACAATCAGAAGATCCATTTTTAGGACCATTTGCATCGCAAATTCTTACCGCAAAAAATTGGTATCGTGGCACAGACGCAACCGGTGCGTATACAAAAATAAAAGAATACTTAGACACCATTATAGAAGAATATCCAGAAGATATTGCACAAAAACGACAAGAAGACATTATACAAAACCTGCCAAACCAAATGCAAGGAACAAATTAATCTTTTACTCTTTTTATTGTAATTCCATTTTATGATCACGCGCAATTATTTTCGCTTTAAAAAAATCCATTATTTCTTTTATGCCACTCTTTGTATATGTGCCTTTTTTGCCATTCAGTACACTGCTTTAGCAATAACAGATCCGGCAATACAAAAAGCAATAGACCAAGCTAACACACACCTAAAAGCCGCCCAAGATGCAGCAAGAGACATACCTCGTTTTGCCACAAAAGAAACAGCAAACACTACCTATAAAAGATTTGAAGCAGAGTTAGAATTAGCAGAAAAGTGGGATACATTTGCAAAAAATAATTCCAAACAAGCAGATCTTCTTGAAGTTAACAAACTTAATATTGAAACAAAAATTACCGCATTAAGAACCAAAACAAGCGCTAGTTTTAACACCTTATCAGACAACCTCCCAAACCGATGTGCAGCTATTAAAGGCTTATTACCACAATGTGCTTTGGATGGTAATTGTCTTGATACCGATGATTATGTTTGCATGGGAATAAATATATCAAAACTCCTCCTTCAATTAATTGGTTCCATCGCTTTTGTGATGTTTTTATTTGGTGGTTTTACCATGATCATGTCTTTTGGAAACCCAGAAAAGTTTAAAAAAGGTAGAAGTATTATGGTTTTGGCCGTTGTAGGAATTGTTGTTGCACTTTCGGCACATCTTATTGTGGATCTTATTCTAGATACTCTTGGTACACATGACAGTTTTAGAGCTGTAAAATAATACCACTATATGACACACTCTCGCACACTCCCCCGCTTTTTTATACACACCATTATATGTAGTATTATTTGTGCTCTATTTTTACCTTTTGTAGTAAAGGCGCAAAAAATTTCTGATTTGTTTGTAGAAGGATCATACGAAGACAGTATCTTAACAGACTCAGAAAGAATTATGGATGAGGCTAAAACGTTATTAGCAAGTACAAAAGACCTTGCCTACCAAACAGAAGCTAAACTTGTGATTGAAAAAGTAAAAGATCTGTTAACTGAGGCGGAAAACATTATTTTAGAAGTTCTAACAGTAGACCCCTTAAACTTAAGCCAGAATATTGATTTTTTGAAAAGTGTTGAAGTCTTAAATAAAACACTTGACGAAATCACAACAATAAGCGCAAGCATTGGCCCAGCAGAAAAAGAAATTGCAAAAAAACTCCAAGAACCACTTGTAGACAGATGCAAAAAAGTGGAAGGATTATTACCACAATGCGCCGTAGATGGCAATTGTAGAAATCTCAATGATTATTTATGTATTGGTATTAACATTTCTGAATTTATTTTAAGTATTATTGGTTCCATTGCTTTTGTTATGTTTTTATTTGGTGGATTTACCATGATTATGTCTTTTGGAAACCCGGAAAAGTTTAAAAAAGGTCAAGGTATTATGATTGCCGCGGTTATTGGTATTTGTATCGCAATTTTTGCTCATTTAATAATACAAATTGTTTTAGACACAACTGGCGTAAAAGAAAACGTACGCGTAATAAAATAACAACTTACGTGTGTGTTTTGCACAGTGCTACGCCTTTTTTTTCCAACACGTTAATGCTATACTATTAACTATTACTTTATACGTATTTTATGACTGCTAAACGCAAACTCCTTTCTCCTATTCAATTATTTCTTTTTCTTATTTTAATTAGTGGCTTTTGTTTTTCTTTTACCTCTTTTGCAACAGCTGCTACAGCAACAGCTCCAGCAGTGCCTCAAAATACGAAAGCACAAACACCCGTCCTTAGCAAGATAGCACCTAAAGTAAGACAGCTTCAAAACCCAATTGCATCTGCCACACCTCAGGAGCTCATAGGAAAAGTTGCGCAAACAGCATTAGGAATTATTGGATCATTAACGCTTTTGGCATTTATGTTTGGTGGGTTTATGTGGCTTACCTCTGCCGGAAACCAAGAAAAAGTAAAAAAAGGCACACAAACCATGTTATACGCAACCATTGGTCTTTTTGTGATTTTTGGTTCTTATGCTATACTAAACCAAATACTGGGGATTTTTTAGCGTTTTTTTATTATATTATTCCCATACTGTATTATTATATGAAACAAACCCAACAACGAAAGGAGGTGATACTATGTATTTAGCAATGCGTTTAGTAAAATACAAAACTATTATTGCAATTATTGCAACAGTACTATTTTCTACATTAGCCGCATCAAGTGTTTTTGCAGCAGCTGGTGATACAGATGACGTGTGTCTACCTGGAAATACTTGTACATTAGAAACCGACGTCTGTTTCAATGGTATTTGTAAAGTTGCAGCTCAAGTTGATGTATTTGGTATGGACTCCATTCATGGCACAACCGCACTAGGAAAAGCAGATTTACAAACTACTATTGCAAGAATCATTAACGTTGCATTAAGTTTACTTGGGATTGTTGCAGTAGTTATCATACTTCTTGGTGGATTTAAATGGATGACAGCAGCTGGAAACGACGACAAAGTAGAAGAAGCAAAGAAACTTATTTTAGCTGGAATTATTGGTTTAGCTATTGTAATGAGTGCCTGGGCAATTGCCAGATTTGTACTTATTCAACTTGGCCAAGCAACAGATGTTACCGGAGCAACAGCATACGAACTATAATAATTTTAAAAGGGGTTATTCCCTTTTAAAAACTGGAAAGTAGTCTATAATTTCTAGTTTTTACTTCATCTTTTAGGTGAAGAACAAAAATATATGACAAACCACACAAAAAAGGAGGTGATATTATGTATTTAGCAATGCGTTTAGTAAAATACAAAACTATTATTGCAATTATTGCAGCCGTACTATTTTCTACATTAGCCGCATCAAATGTTTTTGCAAACGATGGTGGGGTTGAACCAAACAATCAAGGTGCCGCACAAAATGATGATGTTTTTGGTATTGATCCAATTCACGAAACCACTGCACTTGGAAAAGCAGATTTGCAAACAACCGTTGCCAGAATCATAAATGTTATGCTGAGCTTACTTGGAATCGTTGCTGTTGTTATAATTCTTCTTGGTGGATTTAAATGGATGACTGCCGGAGGAAACGACGACAAAGTAGAAGAAGCAAAGAAACTTATTTTATCTGGAATAATTGGTTTGGCAATCATAATGAGTGCCTGGGCAATCGCCAGATTTGTGCTTATTCAACTTGGTCAAGCCACTGCTGTTACCGGAGCAAATCAATATAGTTTTTAATAATTTAAAAGGGGTTATTCCCTTTTAAAAACTGGAAAGTAGTCTCTAATTTCTAGTTTTTACACCATCTTTTACAAGGTGATGCGCATATTATTTACATAATACACTTCTATGAAAAAAGCTTGTCTTTTTGCTTGTGCCTTTCTCTTCTTTTCATTCACTGTTTTACCAACCGCAACCCAAGCTCAAGGTGCTGACCCACTTGGTGTTCGTCATGGTGCACGTTCTGGTCTTGGTGCAAAAGATATTCGAACAACAACAGCAGAAATTATTAACGTTGCCCTTGGATTACTTGGTATTGTCGCACTCATTCTTATTGTGTATGCAGGATTTATGTGGATGACTTCCGGAGGAAATGACGATCAAGTAGCAAAAGCAAAAAAAGTACTCTTTTCATCGGTTATTGGTTTAGCATTAATTTTAAGCGCCTACTCTATTTCCAGATTTGTTACTACACAACTATATAGCGCAACCACAGGAATTGATTATGAAACGGGCGTAGAAACAGAAAGAGTAGACCAACAATAACAGCGCAAAACCCGTAAAACACATACAAAAGTATGAAAAAATGTTTCATTATAGTATCAATCATATTTCTCTTTTTTGTGTGTTTTGCCCCAATTCAATCATTTGCTGCCGTAACAAAATTTGGCAAACTTGGATTAGATCAAACCGCAGGACAAATAACAGACTCCGGCCTTAAAAAAACAAACATCCCAATAATGATCGGAAAAGCATTGGGTGTGTTACTCTACACCGTTGCCGTAATATTTTTTATCCTAATGGTTTATGCAGGAATTTTGTGGATGACAGCAAGAGGAAAAGAAGATCAAGCAAAAAAAGCACAAAGCACCATAATTGCAGCATCGGTTGGATTAATCATAGTACTTTCGTCATATTCATTAACAAATTTCTTGTTTGCGAGTTTGGAGGGTGAGAGTATACAGAACTGCTCATCTAAGGTGGTTCATGGAGGAAACATGGAAACACCTTGCTACAATAAACCAATAGACAGTGTCTGTACCATTATTATTCCTAATCAGGGTAACATTCAAGGTACTTGTCAAATAAAAAACTACACAAATATTCCAAATCACTGTCACTGTGAAACCGCCTTCCAAACAAGTGAACAGTCAAACCTTTTTGTACCAGAACTTTGTCCAAACACACAAGTTTCCACAGAAAAACCAAGGCAAAATCTTTGTATAGGAAGAAGGATTGGAGAAATTTGTGACCAAAAAGTGGGTAGTGTATGTGAGTTAGAAGACTCTGTTTGCGGCTGTGCAGCAGCCGAACCAAATCCTTAATAACTGATAAATAGTTATGAAAAAACGACACAAAAATATACTCCTATTACTTCTATTATTTTTGTGTATTGCGCCATTTCAACACACATTGGCACAAAGTAACGCAATAGAACAAGTAAAAAAAGGATTTTCTGATACAAACAGCATAGTAGATGCAGATTTTAGAAAAAATAGAGACATCCCAACAATGATCGGAAAAGCATTGGGCGCGTTACTCTACACCGTTGCCGTAATATTTTTTATCCTAATGGTTTATGCAGGAATTTTGTGGATGACAGCAAGAGGAAAAGAAGATCAAGCAAAAAAAGCACAAAGTACCATAATTGCAGCATCGGTTGGATTAATCATAGTACTTTCGTCATATTCATTAACAAATTTCTTGTTTTCCAGTTTAGAAGGTGAGAGTGAGAATGAAGGAGATAAAGGGTGTTGTGTACTGATCCCAAAAGATAAAGAAAAAGGTATTTTCTTAATTGAAAGTTTATTTACCCAAAAAGAGTGTGATGATGCATTTAATAGTGCAAGGGGTCAAAATACTGATTATTTTGCCAACACATTTTATCCTACAAATAATGCGGAACAATGTTCACCACAAAACGAAGACATAAAAGCACTTACCGAGCTTCTTGTACCAGGACTTTGTCCAAATACAGAAGTAAAAGCACAACCAGATGGCACATTTTCAACTTGGGATGCTTGTATTGGTAAGAATGTAGGAGAAGCATGCTCCAACAAAGGATGGGTTGGTAATTGTGAGTTGACTGATGATAAAGAAACATGCATTTGTCAAGAACTCAGAGAACCTAATTAGGATTGAATTGAAACTCTATTATGAAAAAACGACACAAAAATATAAAAAAACCATTAACTTAACTCTATGAAAAAATCCATTATATTATTTAGCAGTCTTACTATTCTCCTTTTTACACTTTTTCCAGCGGCAC
Source organism: Candidatus Magasanikiibacteriota bacterium (assembly GCA_002716765.1). Classification (GTDB taxonomy): domain Bacteria; phylum Patescibacteriota; class Patescibacteriia; order Magasanikbacterales; family UBA922. The sequence goes on along the minus strand of PBBY01000004.1, from coordinate 13,567 downwards.
ATAGTTTTGCTGCAGAAGCTGGTGGATTAGAGATTACTGCCAATTATGCCGGACTAACCATTAAAGAGGAGCCAGAAGCTATTATTGGAAACCTTATCGGAACCATACTTTCTATAATTGGTGTTATTTTCTTTATCCTTATGGTATACGCTGGATTTAAATGGATGACCGCCAGAGGAAACGAAGAGGGTGTAAAAGAAGCACAAAAAACCATTATTGCCGCAATTATAGGATTGGTTGTGGTACTTTCCGCCTACGCCATTACCAATTTTGTCTTTACAAGCGTAGAAGAGAATACATCTCCTCCGACTGATGGCAGTCAATAATAACCCACACCTTCCTTAACCTCAAACCACTGCTATGAACAAAAAACTATCACGAAATACTCTCTTTCTTCTTGCCAGTTGTTTCTGTTTTTCGTTATTTTTTAACATATTACACACAAAAGCAAATGAGAAAACACTACGAGGCGCAACAAACTTCCTTGAAGCCTCTATAACAGGCACAGGAATAGACGCGACACAAACTGTAGAATCCCAATCAGGAACTATTATAAATCTTGCACTTTCCCTTATTACTGCCGTGTTTTTTATTCTTATGGTATACGCCGGCTACACCTGGATGATCGCAAGAGAAAACGAAGAACAAGCAAAAAAAGCCAGAACCATGATGACAACAGCAATTATCGGGCTAATTATTGTCATTTCTTCCTACACTATTACAAATGTTGTATTACAAGGTGCAACCGGAACAACAAAACCAACAGGTGGCCAAAAAATTGAGGAAGCAAAAGACCTGGTTTATGGTTGTTGCATAAACATGATTAACGACTCTTGGGGTACAAATGAATATTCCTGTTCCATAAAAACAAAAGAAGAGTGTGTGCTAGAGCAAAAAAGCTGCTCGGTTGGAGACCCGGTTTGTGGTAATGGAACCTCGGGATTTAATTCTACATTTAGCAGCTACAGCCTTTGTGTAGATATATGCAATAAAGCCAATGAATTTGGCGGGGATGACTTGCAGACCACTCTATTTAGTGAACCTAATTGGCAACTAAATTAACTATAAATAAAAATCTTAGGTTTAATACTTTACACAAAAGTTAGCAAATATATGACAAACAAATATAAAAAACAATTCACCACCCTTTCACTTACTTTTGCTGGAGTTATTTACGCAAGCACCGCACACGCTGCCGGAACATTAGGAGATTGGGAAAAAAAACTTACAACTTCTGCAGGTAAGGCTGGGGTAACAAAGAAGACCGCATCACTCGACGTTATTATTGGAAATGTTATTCAAGTGGCGTTGTCTTTTATTGGTCTTATTTTCCTTGTTCTTATGGTTTACGCCGGCTATTTATGGATGACTGCCAGAGAAAACGAAGAACAAGCCACAAAAGCAAAAACAATAATTCGAACCACACTTATTGGATTAGTTATTACGTTAAGTGCTTATGCTATTACATACCTTATTACCGCACAATTAGGAAGTATAGGTTAATTAATTTTTATGCGAAAAAAACTTTCACTCTTTATTTCTGTCATTATATTGGTATTTTTTGTTACTCTTCCCGCTTTTGCCGTAGTAGACATTGGTACAAATAAAGTCAGAAATGCAGCAGCAACTGCTGGTTTTGATAAATCAACAACAGACACAACACTTTCTGCTACTATTGGGTTTACTATTAATGTATTGCTTACCTTTGTCGGAACCATTTTCCTTGCACTTACTGTTTATGCCGGATTAATGTGGATGACTGCCAGAGAAAACGAAGAAAAAGCCACAAAAGCAAAAGGTACTATTCGTACATCCATAATTGGTCTTGTTTTATGTATTGGCGCATACAGCCTTACTACTTTTATTTTACCAAGAATCACGTCAAAAACCTCCGACATAAAAGGAGCAAAAATAGTTGATTGTTGTATAACATTTACAAAAAATATTCCAACAGGCGCAAACGTAGCCAGTAATCAGCAAGAAAAGAATAATTGTGCCGGAGAAATAAAACGTATTCCAGAAAACCAGTGTGTTCCCCCTGAAAGAAGATAATAAACACACTAATTAACCCAGCAAAATCCTTATGAAAAAAAACACCACCTACCTTTTTATTCTCCTGGCACTTCTCCTTTCTTTTTTTGTTGCAAACTCCGTGTTTGCTCAACTAAATATTGGTCAAGATCTTGGTGCAAGCATTGCAAGGAAATCTGGATTTGATGTAACCGGAACAGACGAAACACGTGTAGCCACAAATATTGGAAGAGTAATAAACCTTGCCCTGCAATTTATTGGAACTCTCTTTTTTGCACTCATGTTTTACGCTGGATTTCTGTACTTAACCGCACGCGGAGAGGACGAAAAAGTAACCAAATCCATTACCACTATTCGCATGGCTATTATTGGTATTGTTATAACCACCGGCGCATACACCATTACCAACTTTGTGGTACCACAATTTGTAAAACGGGCAACCGGCGAAGGAAAGTCTTCTGCACAAGACCCAATTATTGGCTGTTGTTTATTAGAAAAATTTGATCCAAAAGCTGTCATTGATACCACCTCTGTATATAAAACTATTCCATATGTAAAAGAATCTAATTGTGAATCATATTGGGGTGGCTGTGCCTCCAAAACAAAACAAGACAACCCAGACGCCCTAGACTGCGAATATGTTACAATCAGGGAATCACAATGTCTTAATTTCCAACGACTCAACAAAGCATCCGAAACAAAAGGCACGGGTGGATTACTTTAATACTATTTTATGAACAAAAAACTACTCATTTCAGTCATTTGTCTTTCTTTTTTCTTTTTTACGTTTTCATTCGTAAATGCTAACGCTCTTGAAACAAACACAAAGCAGAAGGGTTTTGGGGCAAATGTAACAAAACAACTCAAAGCTGGCGCAGAAAGTGCAGAAATGGGCGTTGCAAGAGAAAACCCACAAGTAGTTATTGCCGAATTTATTAAGTCACTTCTTACTGTGGTTGGAACCGTCTTCTTACTACTTGTACTCTATTCCGGAATCATGCTCTTAACCGCATCCGGAGAACAAGAAAAAGTAACAAAAGCGCTCACAACCATAAAAATGGCCGTTATTGGATTATTTGTCACCCTTTCTGCATATGCCATTACTACAATAGTTAGCCAGGTTATGCTTAAATCTTTGCAAGATCGGGTTCACCAAGAGGCACCGCCAACGGTTCAGTGCAAAGTAAATAAATGGAAATTCTGGCAAAAAGGCTCATTCGACTGCGTAAGTAGATAATATTTTATATATATGAAAAGAAACATCTTCACACTCCTCTGTTTTTCCATGACGCTTGCGGCTTTTCTTATGTTTGTAGACAGCACTTCTGCTGACTACAGAACAGATTTAGTAAAACAACTTGGCTCAGCTGCCGCCGAGCAAGACCTTGCCATAATCCAATCCAAAGACCCACGCGATGTTATTGCAGCAATTATACGAAATGGGCTTACTTTTGTTGGCACACTTTTTGTCTTAACCATAGTTTATGCCGGAATCCTTATGTTTACCTCTGCTGGAGAAGAAGAAAAAGTAACAAAAGCAAAAAATATTTTAAAAATAAGCACACTTGGTCTTGTTATTGTACTATCGGCATACTCAATCACCGTCTTTGTGACACAAGTACTCCTAAGAGAACCTGATGACAATAGACAACTCATAGAAAAATATGAAACAGATGCAAACATCCGAAACGAAGAATCCGAACTACAAGCTATAGAAAGAGAAACAAGAGACTTTATAAAAAACCAATTTAACACAAACAGAAGTCAGCTATAATCCTAAAAAAACCAGCAATTACCGCTGGTTTTTTGTTTCGCGCGATACCGCCATTTCAAATAATACCGAGAAAACCCCCCACCATTGCAAAAAAGCAAAAAAACACGTATCATTACACAAGAAACTTTCTTATTTTTTCCCTTTTATGAATATCGCCTTTTTCACCGATACCTATTCGCCGCAAATAAATGGCGTTGTTACATCTATCCAAATATTTAGCAAAGAACTCAAAAAAATGGGCCATAATGTATATATTTTTGCCCCTGCTTTTACCACAAAACGAAAACGTCATGATCCAAAAAATGTGTATCGTTTTCCTTCGGCAAAAGTACTTTTTCACCCAGAATCACGTATTAGCTTACCCTACTCCCGAACACTGGCAAAATTCCAGGAATTAGAAATAGACATTATTCATTCACACACCCCATTTACAATTGGATTACTTGCGCTCTATTTAGCAAAAAAACACCGTATTCCATTAATTCACACATATCACACATTATACATAGAATATACCCATTACCTTCCCGTTCATTCTGACTATCTAAAAAACTTTGCCGTGTGGGTAAGTAAATCATATTGTAATACCAATAATGTAGTTATTGCACCATCAAAAGCAATAAAAAAAGAGCTTACATCATACAATATAACCTCACCTATTCTTACTATTCCTACAGGAATTGATTGTATTAAACCTCACGCAGCCACGATTAGGGCAATTAAAAAGAAATACGCAATCAAAGATAATCTTACCTATCTTATTACCGTCTCTCGGCTTGGAAAAGAAAAAAATATCGCATTTTTACTTAACTCCTTTGCGGGATTGATAAAAACTCACCCAAAAACGCGGCTTATTATTGTAGGAGATGGTCCAGAAAAAAAATCGTTACAAGAATTAGCAAAAAAACTTGGTATTTCACGAAAAATTATTTTTACTGGCTACATAGAACGTCGCCATATTTTTGCATTACTCAGTCTTGCAAAAATATTTGTATTTGCGTCTAAAACAGAAACACAGGGTTTGGTATTGTTAGAAGCAATGGCAATGAAGATACCGGTGGTTGCCGTAAATGGTATGGGTGTTTGTGATGTATTGGCCGGAAATACTGGTGGATACCTTACCAAAGAAACAAAAAAATCATTTGTAAGTCATGTTGTTACACTATTAAACAATAAAACACTCTACAACAAAAAAGTAAAAGAAGCGGCAGAAAAAGCACAAAAACTTTCTGCCAAAAACATGACATCCCTTCTTTTAGATGCATATAAAGACCAAATACTGCATCACAAAAAATAAAAAACCCACTTTGGGGTGACCAACGGGAATCGAACCCGTAATAGAGGTACCACAAACCTCTGTGATAACCGTTTCACCATGGCCACCCCAAAAAGGGCTTATTTACAGGTAGAAGTATACTGCATTTTATCTATTGCGTCAACAAATCAACATTGCTTTAATAAAAAAACACTTTCCGTGTTTTTTTTAAATTTTTATACCACATAAAAACCACGTAAAACATTGTCCTCCTTTTTACACCACACTATACTCCGCAAACCATCTTAGTTAAAAAATAATAATAAAACTTATAATTCTACCTCTAATTTCCAAAAAATTACCCCCAAAACAGGTGTTTTTAGCCAAAAAAGTAGGTAAATCACACGTTTTTTTACTATTTTTGTACCACTGTACCCCCTTTTTTTCGTCTTTTTTTCTTAATTAGTGAGCAAATTGGGTCAATATCTACACAATACATATTATGCCACATTTCTAGCATAAAAAAATAATTGAAGCCTAATATTTATTTTACGACTGTAATTATATAATAGATTTACGTTAGATTTTGTTTAACACAAAAATAAACTATTTTTTTTATCCCAATTTGTTTCACGTGAACTATACTTTTTTCTTTTTCAAACTCTACAAAAAATTCCACAATTACTCGTGTTTGCTTGGCCAATAAATTCTCAAACTTACTTTGTTATTAAATTTTTAGACACTCCAAATTATATTTTTTGTTATAAAATTCCATATGAAACAATTCAAAATACTATTATCTGTGTACAGTTGTGGGAAACCGGTGGGTTTTGTATAGTGTCCTTTATTCAACAAACTGCTTATTTATTAACAAATTGTGGATTAACTTGTGGATAAAATAAGTAAATTGTGTATAACATATAAAAAAATTGTTTTGAGCTCTCACTATTTTTAAATTGACCTTTTATATAGTTTCCAAGACAAAAACTACTGTTTCACCGGAAACAAGTTTTTTATTGTTTATTCATTAATTCAATTAACAATCAACGGACCTGGTTATGGTAGAGTGTTTCACCGGAAACAGCTTCTTATTCGGAATCTACCGAGGATCTTGTGTAAATTCTATATTTAATCCACACTATTACAGTTTCTTCACATTCCCGCCACAGCGGAGAGTAGACATAAAAACAGTCGAGTTCACATATTGTTAATGAAACATCGCCTAAATTCTGATGTTCTACAGCTGTTATACTTTCACATGAAACATTAGACTTTCTTTAATTAAACAATCAATACAAATACAACAATTCTTCGAAAAACATGAAAAAAGGCAAAAATCTTTTATTTGTCTAGATTAGAATACTCAAATAGAGATTATCCACAGTTTTTTGTCTAGAGTAGACTACTCAAAAAGATTTTTTACAAAATCCTATTTGTCTAGAATAGAATACTCAAATAAAGAAAATATTCGTGTATTTTGTATTTTTTTAAAAAAGTAAATAAAAATAGTAAAAAAACTTTATTTATAAATGTCTAGATTAGACTACTCAAATATATGATTTGCATATTTATTTGTCTAGATTAGACTACTCAAATAGAAATTATCCACAGTTTATATTTGTATATACTAGTCTATACAAATAGAAGAATAGACTAAGAAAATTTCAATGAATAGCGTTACAGTCATTTCGAACTGGATGTAAGAAATCTATAATAAAAGCAAAAGCTTTATACATTGAACTATTTGTGTCCCCACCACGAATCGAACGTGGATTTCTCCCTTAGGAGGGGAGTGTTCTATCCATTAAACTACAGGGACATTTACTGCCATATTGTACCATAAGTAGGGTTTTATACAAGTAGGTGCGTGAAACACTTGACGAATAATTTAAAGTGTGATAAGGTGTAGTCTCATGACAAAGAAATAACATTAATCATAACGAAGATTAGATCGATTGTTAATGAGCAGCACACTGTATACAAGATATTGTATATATCATGCTACTCATCATTGTTATTTTTTATACAGTGTTAGTTCTATTTCGAGTAGCTAGAACATGTGCATATATTTGTACAATAACACTACCAGCCGCTCAATACTTTAAGGAGTAGTTATTATGAGCAAAAAGTTTAGCGTACATGAATTTTTAGACGGTATACTGACAACAAAGAAACTGGAGGAGCCAGCGGAGCTTGCCCACCAAGGGTGGCTTACAGCAAAGGAGGAGGGTCTCAAGGACCCCAATAACCCCTTCCAAGGCTATGGACCCAGTAGAATAAAAGTCGGCGATTTGTCAGTAAAAGAGAAGGCAGACCTTGGCATTTTGTTGGATGCCAACCCAAGTGATGACGTCTACCATCCACTTTACCTTCCGTTTGAGGAGTTGGATAGTGAGACACAGGGGAAGAATTTAGTACCGTTACTCGTCTTGTGTTATGGAATTGGCGACTTCCTTCTTGGGAACGCCGCCACTAAGGACGACCTGGTAAATCTTCTGCAAGGGATTATCAGTGGAAAAGATTTTGAGAGTGTCGACATGCTTATGAGACTGAATCATGTGTCTTTCCAAGCAGGGGAAGTTCGCGTTGGTTCCAGACCTTATGGACCAAACGCACGTGAAGATTTTCCCCTGTACTCATCGCTGCACCCTGAGGTGCAGAAATTAGACGAGTATACCCTTCTTCCGGCAGTCAATTGGCTCCTGAATGAGATCAAAAACGGGGACAATTAAGAGTCGATCAGCTAAGATTCTTCCAAAACAACACCTATTTTAGGTTATAAAATGATTATTTTGTGAAGAAGTGCAAGACTATCTATTACAGGTAGTCTTTTTTGTTTTATACTGTCATTTCGAACGGGATGTGAGAAATAAGAGCAAAAAACCAATGCAGATGCAAATCTCTAAAACCATGCTATACTAGTACAACTATTTACAACATTTAATATACTAAAAACGTGTTATGGAAATCATGCTTATTTTTGTACTTCTTGTCATACTACTTATTACACTGTATTTCATCTTTTCAATGCAACAAAAACTTACTGACTTACAAAAACCAAAAGAAGGTGACGACAACCTGTTTATTATGATCCAAAATCAAATCCAAGAACAAGCACGAAGTGTGCAAGACCTTACCAAAACACTTGATCAAAAAATTGCAGAGTCAACAAAAGCCATGAGTACTTCACAGCAACATCTACACAACACACTCCAAGAGCAATTTTCACAAAACACCAGACTCATTCAAGGCATTTCTGGCCAAAGCGCAAAAATGATAGGAGAAATTACCGAAAAACTTACTAGTTTAGATAAAACTAATCAACAAGTAATTGGATTTTCTGCACAACTAACAAATTTGGAAAAAGTACTTACAAGTCAAAAACAACGTGGAAATTTAGGTGAGGCAGGATTACAACTTGTTTTGGAAAACATATTACCACCCGGTGCTTTTGCTTTGCAATACGAATTTGAAGATGGAGACACGGTTGACGCAGCAGTGTTTACCAAAGATGGCATTATTCCGGTTGATGCAAAGTTTCCTTTAGAAAATTACAATAAACTTGTTGACGAAGAAAACAAACAGCGGCGTGCAGAGCTGGAAAAAGCATTTAAAAATGATTTAAAAAAACGCATTGACGAAACGTCGAAATATATAAAAACACAATCAGGCACGATGGATTTTGCCTTTATGTTTATTCCAGCCGAAGCTATTTATTATGATTTACTCGTAAACGAAGTTGGTGCAGTAAAAGTAAATACGCGAAATTTAATCGAATACGCGTTTAAAGAAAAGAAAGTGATCATTGTGTCGCCAACAACATTTGCCGCCTATTTACAAACTGTTTTACAAGGCCTGCGCGCATTAAAAATAGAAGAGAGTGCCAAAAGTATTCGAAAAAATGTAGAACTGTTACAAAAGCACATAAAAGCATACGAAGCGTATATGCAAAAGTTAGGTAACAGTATGCAAACCACCACCAATCATTACAATGCTGCATACAAAGAGCTTGGAAAAATAGACAAAGACGTGGTACGAATCACAAAAGGCGAAAGACAAATAGAAGTGGAAGCAATAGACGGGCCAATAAAAACGGAAAGGTAAACAACACACAACCATTCTTTTATGTCGGAAGAATTTACAACACATCAACTTGAGTCAATCTTAGAAGATCCATCGGAATTAGAAGTAGAACAAGAAGAAGTCCATACACCGCAATGGGAGCTTTTAGCGTCAGCAGCAACAAAAGAAGAAAAAGAGAAAATAATTAAGGATATGAGACATAGTGGAGACATAAACAAACTCTCTTTAGCTGAACAAAAGATGCTTGTTGCTGAGTATTTTTCTCAACTTGATCCAGAAGAAAAAAATATTAGCCTTTTGGCGTGGAATTTTGGAGAACTTTACATGCCAGAAACTAAACACTCTGATCGGGATTTTATTGACACTTTTACAGAAGCACTTCCAGATTTTTACGAAACCCACCCAAACATAGTCCGAGAACTACTTAATCGCATTTACCAACAACCAATAATAAGCGCAGAAAGCCTTCTTAAAACTGCGGCAAAGCTTATAAACCACCCAAAAACAGATCAACATACAAAAATAACACTGTTAAGCGGCTTAAACTATTTAGGGACTTTTGGCTTGAGACGCTATTTTAAAGAAAAAATACAAGAACTTGGGAAAAAAACAATAGAAGAAGAGATTCAATTTCTTGAAATTATTGCACTTCTAACACGTATGCGTGACAGCTATTCAGCGGATTTCAACGAAGAAATGATGACCACTCTTAAAATATTTAGCGTAGAAACACAAAATGCATTACTTAAAAGAAAGTCAGAATCTCTGGTAGCCCAAAAGGGTAAACCAACTGCCTACGACCTTAAGGACGAACTTTTAGATGATTATGAAATTCATGAACTCCAGGAACAGTTTTTTGGCCGAGTCAGGTTTCTGGCAGTATCCTCTGAATACACCGGTGCATACAACTTAAACGGTGTTTTACTTGGATTACTTCCAACAAAAAACAATGAAAGAGCGCTTACAACTAATGATATTATTCACCCCGCAGAACTACCCAGCCTTTCTCCAACAAAAAAAATGGGTCAAAAGGAAAAAGAACGAAAAGAGCAAGCCCAAAAAGACTATATTATGTTACTCGATATAACTCTTTTAGATGGTATTGAGAAAGATTTTGGATTTAATATACGAGAAATGACCACACGAGAACAAATCTGGTTTGTAGAATCATTAAAAGGTTATACTTTAGACCAAGAAAAAAAAGTGCAGGAATTTACAAAAAAATTTGGCATAGAAGGCGCAAGAACATTTTTTTCTGCAGAATTTGGTGATACATTTAGAAAAGAAATTGTGTCACTCGGAGAAGTGCTACCAGAAACCGAAGCACAAACACTATTTCACACATATAGCGCATTAATTCAAGCAGCTCAAGATGTAGAACAGAGTATTATGCGCCAATACTTTACTGCACACGAAACAGAGCATGTAGACACAGAAAAAATATCACACGCTTTATTACACCGTGCACAACACCTACTTTCTGAAACAATACAACAAACCACCGCATCAAACCAAATAGACACCACTCCAATTATTACAGCCTTAAAAGACATGCAAACAAACTTAGAAGTATTTAAAAGTGTATGTATTGGTTATCTTAAAAATAACCCAGAAGCACATATACAAGATTTGCACGGCATGGAGTACCAAAGAACTGCCGTCGAAACATTACAAGAAAGTACAAAAGAAACTATGCGCACCATAGCAACAAAAAACTGGGATTCAAAAGGTAAAACCGGAGAAAAAGTCCTAGAAGCATTTGAAGCACATCTAAAAAAACAATCTGGCGTAGATTTTTATATCCTAAGAAAAGACCAGCAGATTATTGGTTTTGTATCTTTTGAAGATGCGCAAGATGAGCGAGGAGCATACAAAAAAGCTGGTTCTTTGAACATTGCCCACAATATGCGTGGCTCAGCTATTGGAGAAACCGTACTCCGCAATATTTTAATAGAAGCAAGTAAAACAGCCCGACTAGAAGCAACCGTTATGCCAGAACTTACAGCGGGTACACATTATGTCGAAGAAAACGGTTTTGTTATTACTGGAATAATACCAAATTTTCTTGAATCAGACACACCATTTTTTTGCATTTCACTCGATGTGCAACAAAATAAAACATATACTACAAAAAAAATAGCACAATCCGACATTATTCGTTTACATAAAGAAAGACAATCAAAAGAAGCTGCGAATGCTGTTATTATTGAGCATTTTAGCAAAGACCAACATAATCAAATGGTTGATACAATTGATGATCACACAAAAAATGGTTATCATGTAACGCGCTATTTTATTGATCCAGAACAAGCTGATGCACGGTATTATGTTTGCGAAAAATTAGATAACATATAACATCTTTACGCCAAAGATACCGAATTATGTTCCCAAAAATAATCATATATGTTTTTATGCATTTCGTAAATGTGTTTATCTTCTATAATAATAGCAATAATAAACTCTTTTCTTAGGGTAAAATACGAAATCTTATTATCATATATTTGCATTCCTGTGCCAAAAGGATTTAACCCTTTTGGAAAATACTTTGTATCTGTAAGTGCACTCCCAAGCTTTTTCCCAAAAGCAATATTTTCTGGTGCATGTGGCACGAGAATCTTTTTTTCAATACCAAGTGCTCGTCTTTGTTTTACATACCGCGCATTAATTTCTTCCACATAACGAATAGAAGAGAAATCCACAATTGTTCGAAGTGTCTCTTTTGTGGTCAATGTATCACGCAATGCCTCTTCAAACCCTTCTGGTCCCTCAAAAAACCGCACTCCGGGTTTATTATGCGCCAACATATACGTACCATGCATTTGCTTCATAACTTCTGCAAGCATATCTTTTTGTTTGCGCAAATCTTTTTCCCTATCTCGCATAAACTGATCAAGCTTTGCTGGTGATTCTGCAATATACACCGTTTTTTTTCCACGCTTTTTGGTGTATACCAAATCCACATCCTGCAAACTTTCCAATATATAATACAGCATTGTCCGTTTAAACGGGCTTTTTTGTTGTAATTGCACAATAGTTGCTTCTGGGTATTTAAGCAAAATCTGATACAACATTGCATCATTTTCACTTAATCCAAGCTCCACAAGCGTCTCGGTAATAGGTTGGCTGATGATGTTTTCCATATATTTTTGGCTAAATTTAGCAAATAAAGTAAATTTTTTTTATGTAATAGGCATGCTAAAATTCGGTGCACTTTGACAATTTTTTGTCTTATTTAAGAATAGTATACCACACTATTCTTTTTTTGTCAATACTATATTTACACTTTTTTGCACAATATATATACTTCTTTTTTGGCTTATTTTAGCCTTTTTTTAAGTTTTATTAAAATTATTGTAACCAAAGTCTTGACATTTTAAGATATTTGTGGTACAATATGCCGTTAACCTAAGAAAAGGCAAAGAGAAAAACCCGAAAGGTTGGCACTTTACAAAGAAGTCACTACACAACAGATGCTTAGTACCAGAAGGGCTAAACTCTAAGTATCACCCAGATCAGTACTCATCTGTTGTGTGGAGATTTCCACAAGTGTTTATTACAAAGAAAAAAAGACATTAAGAAAATAATGAAGATTAAGAGGGTTTAGTACTGTCTAACGATGTGGGTATAGCAACATACTATATCTACATCGTTAGGCAGTCCATGTTGGGTTGTTTAACTTTTTTCGGTCACGTTGTGTGGTCACAGACATCTCTTTAAGGAGACAAACAATGATTAAGTTAATCATCAAAAACATTCCGGTCTTAATGACCAAATTTTTCTCAACAGAATCAGTGACATCAGTGGTTGAAGCCATGACGAACGCTCAAAAAGTGCTATTTGTTGACACCCCATCCACCGAGCATCTCGCCAATTGCATCACCGAGCTGCAGGCCAAATGCGTCGAGTGTATCGTTCGCGATCACCACAATGTCCTTGATCCACAGAACCCTCGCGAGGAAGCAATCAAGGAAGCGGCAGAGCTCGTGCGTAATCTGGCAGATGACGCCATCATCAGCACCCGCGACGAAAACCCAGCCTGCTCACTTCTCATGAGTGCTGGCGAGTTTACTGGTGTCGATGCTATTGTTGCGGATCCAGACCCTGACGGACTCCTTGGAGTAATGAAAGCACTAGATATCACCTACCCCGAGCTCGACTCTGATGCAGTCATCCTCGATGGGCCTCGCTCAGAACAAACCCCCGAGCGTCTGTCGAACTTCGCGATGCTGCTGGTGAAGGGAATGGCCACATTGCCGCCCTACAACCCCAAGCGTCCGGAGATCGCCGAGAACGCCAAGGGAGGTCTGTTTAGCCAGTTCGTGGCCGCCACGCAAGGTGACGCCGAGGCCAAGAGCTCGCTCGAGGCCAAGGTGGAGCAATACGAAGCTGGAGTCGCCGTCGCAGAAGGACTCGTCTCGAAGGCT
>PBBY01000003.1 GCA_002716765.1 Candidatus Magasanikiibacteriota bacterium | reverse complement strand
TTACATTTTGTTCCCATACAACTTGCAGCTATTCCTTTGTGCGTATATCTGTCGCCGCACGCTGTTTTCTTTGGTGCCTCTCTCTCTATTTTGTTTTCTGTGTCATCGTGCACTGCTTTAATTGCATCTTGCCATTCTTTTGGTTTTTTAATAAGGGATAAATATTCTTTTTGTTTGGCGACTAATTTATATATCGCATCGGATTTTATTGTTTCATCACACTTTAATGGTGAAAGTGCCACGCCTTGCAATAACCAAATTTTTGGTAAAACAAGCTCTAATGTTTTTGGGTTAATGGATTGTAAAATAGTAAACGAGAGTATTAAAATAATAAGTCCGGTAATGGCTCCGGCAATTCTTTTTTTTGCCGAACCAATAATGGCGCTATTTCCACCAGATGCGGTTAATTGAAATCCTGCGACAATCACCACAATCATAGCCAAAATACCACCAACTATAATGGCATATTGATGTATATAAATAATAAAATCAACAATATCATCAAATTGTGCTCTTCCGCCAATTTTGATATTTGTTTCTACACTTCCGGCAGCAAGGCAAAATCCAGTATTAATATCTTTGCCTTTTCGTTTTATGCTTTTTCCACCGCAACTTTTTATTGATTCAGGTGTTTGTTTAAACCCGCCCTTTATTGATTTTTCGTCGAGTGCACCAAGCTCTCGTCTTTTTTCGTAACAGTCTTTTTCTTCAAAACATCGTGCGTCGGAAAAGGCAAATGTATATTGTGGAATAAGGAATGTAAAAATAAAAAGCGCAAAAAGTATGTTCTTGTGCCAATGAGTGCGCTCTTTTTTTTTGGTTAATGGAGTTTGATAAAAGAAAAGCATAATTATTGTTGTGCGCTATTTTTGTAACGCGTTTAGTATAATAGTGTCCCATGTTTCTTTTGGAACCACACCTTCTACTTTTTGATTATTAATAATGTATGTTGGTGTTCCTTTTAGTTTGAGTGTAAGACCATCTTGCAGGTCTGTTAGTATTTGTTTTTGGATTTCTTCACTTGTAAGACAGGTAGAAAAGGTAGAAAGATTTAAGTTGAGTGTTTTTGCGTGTGTTATTAACGAATCAGTATCTAATTGCTCTGTAGAAAAAAGAAGTCTATAATATGCCCAAAATTGATTTTGTTCGTGTGCGCATTGCGCCGCTACACTGGCTTGTTTGGCAAGTGGGTGCATACTTTCTATTGGTGTATGTTTAAACACCACACGAAGTGCTGGGCCGTATGTTTCTATAACAGATTCAAGAATGGGAAAAGAGAGAGAACAAAATGGGCATTCAAAATCTATAAACATAATAAGTGTAATTGGTGCATCTGGTGGACCAAGTTGTGGATTGTGTGGATGAATCAGTGCGTTTACTGCTTCTGATATAGAAGAAACTCGTTGTACTTTTTGCACTTCAGTTTTTTGGCCATATTTTTGTGCTATTTCTTCTTGTAATTCTGGGTCACCAAATCGTTCCACTATAAGATGGTAAGAAAGAAGAATAAGAAATAAGACAAGAATAATAAGGATGGGCGATAATATGGC
The DNA here is from genome assembly GCA_002716765.1 of Candidatus Magasanikiibacteriota bacterium. Classification (GTDB taxonomy): domain Bacteria; phylum Patescibacteriota; class Patescibacteriia; order Magasanikbacterales; family UBA922. Next base: position 59,309 of record PBBY01000003.1, on the reverse strand, counting down.
AGCAAAAAAGATAGTTTTTTTGCGCGGTGTGGTATTTTTGGGAGTCATAAATGCGTATTATTTCGGTTAGTATACCATATTTTCATAAGAGTCAATAGATATGCATTGGACTTGCATAGTATAGCTTTAATGTGTCTGTTGACAAAAGAGGGGATATATTCTATAATAGCGACACTTTTATTTATATATCTCACTTTTGCACGCCTTATAGAAAAGGCATAATTTCCTCTCTTTGACCACTCAAAGAGCGAGCAAAAGGAGGATAAAGGAAATTGCTATGACTATACCAAGCATTTTGGAGATGTTAAAGGCCGGTGTACACTTTGGCCACCAAACATCTCGTTGGCATCCAAAAATGGCATCATTTATCTTTACCAAAAGACATGGTGTGCATATTATTAATTTAGAGGAAACAAAAAAACAATTAGAAACTGTTTCTGTTGATGTGGAAAAAATGGCTGCAGCTGGGAAACAAATATTATTTGTTTCTACAAAACCACAAGCAAGAGACATTGTAAAGCAGGCTGCGATAGATTGTGGTATGCCGTATCTTACCGACCGATGGTTAGGTGGACTGCTTACCAACTTTCCAGAAATGAAAAAACTTATTACCAAATATAATACCCTTAAACAACAACAAGCTTCTGGTGAATTAGAAAAATATACAAAAAAAGAACAATTAGATATAGCAAAAAAGTTAGAAAAGATGGACACATATCTTACTGGGCTTTCTGGATTACAAAAAATGCCAGACGCGATTTTTGTGCCAGCAGTTCAAAGAGAAAAAACTGCCGTTATTGAAGCAAATAGAACTGGTGTGCCAATTATAGGAATTTGCGACACTAACGCAAATCCAGATACCGTAACTCATCCAATTCCAGGAAACGACGACGCGGTTGGAGCGATTTCACTTATTGTAAATACTATTTCTACGGCTATTAAAAAAGGAAAAGACGCAGCAAAATCAAAAAAAGTAGAAGAGGTTGCTGTTGCAGAAAAAAAGGACGCATAACAAAACTTTGGTCACTTTGTTCACATTAATAACATAACTTTATGGCTATTTCAACTTCAGATATTGCGCAACTTCGCGCAAAAACCGGTGCTGGTATGCTTGATTGCAAAAAAGCACTAGACGAATCAGCAGGAGACATGGAAAAAGCAATCGACACCTTGCGAAAAAAAGGTATTGCAAAAGCAGCAAAACGTGCTGGAAAAGTGGCAGCAGAAGGGACTGTTGCTAGTTATATTCATGCTGGTGGAAAAATTGGGGTGTTGGTAGAAATAAACTGCGAAACAGATTTTGTTGCAAAAAATGATGGGTTTACTTCTATTGTAGAAGATATCGCTCTTCATATTGCTGCAGCTGCACCACAGTGTGTAAGTCGTGATGAAGTATCCGCAGAAATGATAGAAAAAGAAAAAGACGTGTATCGTGCGCAATTAGAGGCACAAGGAAAACCAGCAGAAATGATCGAAAAGATTATAACAGGAAAAATGGATAAGTTTTATAGTGAAATTTGTCTACTCGAGCAGTCTTTTATAAAAGATGAAGATAAAACAATAGAACAACTTCTTACAGAAAAAACAGGAGAAATTGGTGAAAAAATTTCTATCAGAAGATTTGCACGATTTGAACTGGGTGAAGGAATAGAAAAAGAAGAAAAAAGCTTTGCCAAAGAAGTGGAAGAGCAGATTGCATAATATCCTGCAACAAAAAAGAGCACTACATAATATAGTGTTCTTTTGTTATACATATGATTGTGCTACAATATAAATATATTTACTCACGAATACATAACGTATTCATAGCTGATTTATATGAATGTAGCAATCAACGGGTTTGGTCGGATTGGACGACAATTTCTTAAAGCATGTATAAAAAAAAACGCACCATTTTCTATTGTGGCAATAAATGATCTTACGACGCCAAAAAATTTAGCGTATCTTTTACAATACGACAGTGCCCAAAGTACGTCAGATTTGGTGATTTCTTATACAGAAGACTCTTTAACAGTCAATGGTACCACCTACCATATTTATGCAGAAAAAGACCCAAGTGCACTACCTTGGAAAAAGCATAATATAGATGTGGTGGTAGAATGCACTGGTTTTTTTACCAAAGAAGAGGGGGCAAAGTTACATATTCAGGCAGGGGCAAAAAAAGTACTTATTTCGGCACCAGGAAAAACTGATACTATTCCAACATATTTATGTTCAGTAAATGATTCAGATGTGCAAGATGTAGATACGATTATTTCTAATGCATCGTGCACCACCAACTGTATTGCACCTGTTATAGATATGGTTCATAAGAAGTATGGTGTACAAAAATCGCTCATGACCACTATCCATGCTGCAACCGCAACTCAGCGTGTGGTAGATGGGCCAAGCACTAAAGATTTACGATATGGCCGTTCGGTATTAAATAATATGATTCCAACGTCTACTGGTGCAGCAAAAGCAACCACAAAAATTATTCGAGACCTAGCAGGTAAATTTGATGGTGTTTCGGTTCGGGTTCCGGTAATCACTGGTTCAATTTCAGATATTACCTTACTACTAAACACGCAAACCACAGCAGAAGAATTAAATGCATTTTTTGTTGATTCTGCAAAAAGCGAAAAGTATAAGCATATCGTAACCACCACAGACGAACCACTTGTTTCATCTGACATTGTAGGAAACACGCATTCGGCCATAATCGATTTGGCCATGACTCGTGTGGTTGGTGGAGACTTGGTAAAAGTAATGGCGTGGTACGATAACGAATGGGGATATGCAAATAGGTTAGTAGAATTAGTACAAAAAATGTCATAATACTGTAGTAGGTATGCAAATTCCATCCATAAAACGAGTAAGAAACCTAAAAAACAAAACGGTTTTACTTCGTGTTGATTGCAATGTGCCATTATTGCGAGGAAAAATTTTAGACGACACCCGTATTCGTGCATCGCTTCCAACTATACAATATCTTACAGAAAAAGGTGCAAAAGTAGTTGTTTTGGCACATTTAGGTCGACCAAATGGAAAAGTGGTTCGAAAATTGCGTCTTGATCCGGTAATAAAGCGCTACAAGACATTGTTAAAAAAAGATATACAAAAAATATATAGTGGTAATTTCCGTTTTTCCAAAAGAAAATTACGTGCCATTCATACATATATACAAAAAATGAAAGCAGGAGGTGTGGTGTTCTTCGATAATATCCGTTTTTCTCCAGACGAAAAAAACAATACTGGTTTACTTGCAGAAACACTTGCTTCTTTTGGCGACATATTTGTTTTGGATGGATTTGCGGTTGCACACAGAGCATCGGCTTCGGTAAGCGGTATTCCTTTGTTTCTAAAGAGTTATGCTGGTGTGTTGTTACAACAAGAAATACGTGAATTAAGCACTCTTCTTACAAAACCAAGTCAACCATTTGTCACCATCTTAGGCGGAGCAAAAGCCGAAACAAAAATACCCATTATTGCATGTTTGTTACCAAAAGCTAAACACATACTTATTGGTGGTGGCGTTGCAAATACCTATTTCAGTGCATGTGGATACAAGATTGGTGATTCAATTATAAGCAAAGTCGTAAAGAAAGAAGCAAAACTATATGGTAAAAAACAAAAAGTTATTACACCAATCGACGTTATTGTGGGCACAAAAAATGGTTCACATTATCGCATTGTAGATGTTAAAAAAACACCGCATACTATTTGTAAAAAAGGAGAAGCTATTTATGATATTGGTCCACAAACAGTGTTGTTATATGCACGGTATATAAAACAAGCAAAAACACTCTTGTGGAATGGGGCAATGGGATATATTGAGCAAGAACCATACACCATGGGAACCGACGCAATTGCTAGACTTTTTGGTAGTAGGTCAAAAGGGCGTGCACGTGGCATAATTGGTGGAGGAGAAACAATTGCAAGTATGGAGTATGTTGGTATGACCGACATGGTTGATTATGTTTCAACTGGTGGAGGTGCAATGCTTGAATTTTTATCTGACAAAACATTACCAGGGATCAGTGCGATAATACAATCTGCGCATAAAAAATAATTCGCACAAAAGAATTGGTGGAGTAGTCTGTTTTATTGTATACTATTACTATATATAATTTATTTTACATTTATGGCTCTTTTACGAAATAAGAAAAAAGGTCGTGCTACAAAAAAAAGTTCGGCATTACAAAATTTATGCACCTCAGACATGAATACGTTTTGGTGTGATTTTACTAAAAAGTTATTTATAACATTTTTTGGTATTCTTTTGGTGTATATTATAATATTTTTTGGTACGCTTATCCAAAATAATATGGAGCGTTTTTCTTATATTAAATACGAAAACCAACAACAAAGAACGGTTCGACTACAGGCTGTTGGGAGTGTTATTGCGCAGCCAGACACAGCAACTATTTCAATGGGTGTAATATCCGAAGCAACAGATGTACAGGTGGCACAAGCAGAAAATACACAAAAAATGAATCAACTTATTGCACGATTACGTGCACTCGGTATAGCATCAGAAGATATTCAAGTAAAAGAATATACGGTGTATCCACGCTATGATTACATAGAAGATCAAGGGAGAGTATTTCTTGGGTACACGGTAAATCAAGAAGTGTATATAAAAATTAGAGACGTAAGCAAAGCAGATAAAGTGGTGGTTTTGGCAGGAGAAATTGGTATAACAAAAGTAAGTGATTTACAGTTTTTATTACAAGATACCGATGTCTACATTGCGCAAGCAAGAGAAGAGGCGGTAGAAAAAATAATGGAAAAAGCAAACACATTGTCGCAGCTTCTGGGTGTAGATTTTGTTAACATTATTCATTATAATGAATATGAAGATCATGTTTCACCACGTTCTACTGGTGTATATTATGAAACCGAAGCATACGGTGTTGGAGGGCGTACAGAGAAACCAGACATACAGGCTGGAAGTAAAGACATTCGTATACGAGTAGAAATGGTGGTAGAAATTAATTAATGTTTCTTATTTTTATGAATACAGCAATTAAAAAAATTACTGCGCGTGAGATTCTTGACTCTCGTGGTAATCCAACAATAGAGGCAAAAGTAATACTTAAAGACGGGTTATTTGGTATTGCGGCTGTGCCAAGTGGTGCGTCAACCGGAATTCATGAAGCACTTGAACTGCGAGACAAAGGGAAGCGATTTGGCGGAAAGGGAGTAAAAAAAGCGGTAAAGAATATAGAAACTCACATAGCAAAAGCGCTAAAAGGAAAAGATGCAAAAAAACAGCGAGATATTGATACACTAATGTGTCATCTTGATGGTACATCAAATAAAAAAAAGCTTGGTGCAAATGCTATTTTGGCCGTTTCTTTGGCAAATGCACGAGCCGCTGCCGCTTCAGCTAAAAAACCATTGTATACATATCTTCGTCACACATTTCGTTTAAAAGAAAAAGGTTGGCGCATGCCAGTGGCAACAATGAATGTTATTAATGGTGGAAGGCACGCAGACAACACACTATCGATTCAAGAGTTTATGATTGTGCCAATGCATAAAACATTTGCAGAGCGGGTTCGTATTGGTACAGAAGTGTTCCACGCGCTAAAACATATTTTAAATAGACGTGGTTTTGCTACAAGCGTAGGAGACGAAGGTGGTTTTGCTCCAAACCTTACGTCAAATGAGCAGGCGTTGCGTTTGTTAATGCAAGCGACAAAATATGCAGGGTATACACCAGGAAAACAGGTCTCTTTTGCTATGGATATAGCAGCATCTGAATTTTACACTAAAGGGTGGTATGAGTTTGAAAAAGGAAAAAAACGAGTGAATGCAGAAGCGATAATTGCTACGACTACACAATGGCTCAAAAAATATCCTATTATTTCTATAGAAGACCCGCTCGATGAAGATGATTGGGAAGGTTGGCAATCATATACAAAAAAACAAGGAAAAGATATTGCTGTTGTTGGAGATGACTTGTTTGTTACAAACGTTGAAAGGATACAAAAGGGGATAGACATGAATGTAGCCAATGCTGTACTTATAAAACTCAATCAAATTGGCTCACTTTCCGAAACTATTGATGCGATTTATTTAGCAAAAAAACATGGATACAAAGTATCTGTTTCGCACAGATCTGGCGAAACAACAGATACATTTATTGCCGACCTTTCGGTAGCGGTTAATGCAGACTATTTAAAGTCCGGATCGTTATCTCGTAGTGAACGGGTAGAAAAATACAATAGAGTAATGCAAATAGAGCAGGAGTTGAAAAAATAAGGTATGCCAAAGAAAAAAAAGCAATCTAAAAAACAGAATAAACCAGTGGTACTAGCTATTTTAGATGGTTTTGGTTTAGCAAATCCAAAAAATGATGGTAATGCGATTACACCAAAAACAGCACCACATATTTTTTCCTATATGAAAAAATATCCATCGGCACAACTTACTGCTCATGGAAAAGCGGTTGGTTTATTTAAGAATCAGGAAGGAAACTCAGAAGCCGGACATTTTACTATTGGTGCAGGTCGACCAATCAAACAAGATCTTGTTACTATTACAGAAGCTATAGCAGATGGTACCTTTTATAAAAACAATGCATTTAAACAAGCACTTTTTCATGTTAAAAAATATAATACCGCGGTGCATATAATGGGACTGTTAACTAATGGACAAAGTGCGCACGCGTCACCAAAACATCTTTATGCATTACTGGAACTTTGTAGGAGAGAAAAAATAAAAAAAGTATACCTTCATTTGTTTACCGATGGCAGAGATGCGCCACCTCATTCGGCAATGCTGTACCTAAAAGAATTACGTGCGCACATGAAACCAAATGAAAAAATAGCCACCATTATGGGGCGTTTTTATGCAATGGATAGAAATAAAATGTGGAAAAGAACCGAACAAACATATAATGCGATTGTGTGTGGCAAAGGTACCTGCACGGCAAAAAGTGCTGAGGTGGCAATTGAGGCTGCATATAATAGGAATGAAACAGATCAATATATTTGCCCAACAGTTATTACAAAAAATAGTACACCAATCGCAACCGTACAAGATAACGATGTTGTCTTCTTTTTTAATGCCAGAAGCGATAGAGCTCGGCAAATTACCAAAGCATTTGTGCAAAAGGATTTTGAGAAAAAAACACCAAAAGGATTTACACGTTGCGTTGTGCCAAAAAATATCCGCTTTGTTGCAATGACTGATTTCGGACCAGACTTACCCGGAATCTTTACCGCGTTTCCTAGTCCTGACATTGAGCACTGTCTTGCTGCTGTGATTGGCAAATCACGAAAACAGTTGTATATTTCTGAAACAGAAAAATATGCGCACGTTACCTATTTTATTAATGGAGGGTATGCTGATCCCGTAAATGGAGAAAAAAGAAAAATGATTCGCTCAACAGGAAAATATTCCTACGCAGAGAGTCCAGAAATGATGGCGGAGAAAGTAAATGAATACGTGATGCAAGCTCTAAAAAATAACACATATGATTTTGTGTGTGTCAACTTTCCCAATGCCGATATGGTGGCCCATACGGGCGATTTTGATGCCACAAAGATAGCAGTTCGTGTGCTTGACACACAGGTAGCTCGTTTGGTACATTGTGTACAAAAGCTTGGTGGAACTATTATTATTACCTCAGATCATGGAAATGCCGAAAAGATGAAAGATCTTAAAACAAAAGAAATTATTACTCAGCATAGCACGAATTTGGTGCCATGCATTATTATTGGGAGTAAGGCAAAAAAATTAACAAAAAAAACCGGAACATTAGCAGATATTGCACCAACTGTTTTGCGTATACTGGAAAAAGATATACCAAAAGAAATGTCTGGCTGTTCTCTTCTATAACGTATTTATTTATTTATTATGAAAACACTTATTATCTCAGGTTCACAAAGTCCTGAATCTCGTTCAGTTATTTTATGTAAAGAAGTGCAAAAAAGATTAAAAACAAAAAAAGGCACTATTGTTCGTTTTATAGATTCACGAAAGTTGAATATTACACCATTCTATCATAAACAAAAAGCAGACATGGATAAAGTCGCAAAAAGTGTAAAATGGGCAGATAATATTATTTTTGGTATGGGGGTGCATTGTTATTCGGTAAACAGTGCGCTTAAAGCAATTCTTGACTATTCTTGTGGGGACGCAACCGGAAAATTATTTGGTATTGTGTGTGCAGCTGGAGGAGATAGAAGTTACTTATCAACAATGCATCTTACGCAAATCTGTATGAATGAGTGGCGCATGATACAGCTTCCAAGAATTGTGTACGCAACCGGAAAAGCATTTGATGGAAACAAGGTAACAAGTAAAGATGTGTTAGATCGGCTGGACACTTTTGCAGAAGAGTTTTATCGTATTGGAAAAAAATTAGCATAATTTTTGTTTTACCTATGAGACCAAAACCTATTGTGCTAGCTATTTTAGATGGATGGGGTATAGCGCCAGAACAAGAAGGAAATGCCATTTATACTGCAAAAACACCGCATATAGATAGTTTTATTCGAGAGTACCCTGCCATGAGTATTTTAGCTTCTGGAAACGAGGTTGGTCTTCAGTTTGGTGAAATGGGAAATTCCGAAGTTGGGCATTTAAATATTGGTGCTGGAAGAGTGTATTATCAATCATTGCCACGTATTAATAAGACAATAGACGATGGTACGTTTTTTACTAATCAGGCATTTTTAGATAGTATTTCTCATGTAAAAAAACATAAATCCGCACTACATATTATTGGTATTATTAGTCCTGGAAATGTACACGGCAGCGAAGAACATTGTTATGCGCTATTAATGTTAGCAAAAAAACAGCGAGTAAAAAAGGTATTTGTTCATGTTATTTTAGATGGAAGAGATGCTAAATTTGATAGCGGTATAGATTTTGCAAAAAGATTGCAAGAAAAAATGAAAAAAATTGGCGTAGGAGAAATAGCAAGTATTTCCGGAAGATATTATGCCATGGACAGAGATAATCGTTGGGATAGAATAGAAAAAGCATATCAGGCAATGGCAGAAGGTGTGGCAGAAACATATACTACAAATCCTATCGATGTAATTCAAAAGTCTTATGATGCAAAAGTCTATGATGAAGAATTTGTTCCGGTGGTTGTTGGAAAAAAAGGAAAACCAGTAGGGAAGATTGCAGAAAAAGATGCTGTTATTTTTGCAAATTTTAGACCAGACAGAGCACGAGAATTAACTCAAGCATTTACTTTGCCAAGTTTTCCAAAATTTGAAAGAAATTATATAAAAGATCTGTTTTTTGTCACTATGACAGAATACGAAAAAGATTTACCAGTTGTTGTTGCCTACGAGCCGGTTGTAGTACACAATTGTCTTGCAGAAGTAATAAGTAAAAATAATCTCACACAATTTCATGTGGCAGAAACAACAAAATATGCACATATCACTTTTTTTCTTAATGGAACGGTAGAAGAGCCATTTCCTGGAGAAGAAAGAAAAATTATTCCATCGCTAAAAGTCTCTTCTTATGACCAGGCACCGCAAATGTGTGCACCAGAAATTACCAAAGAAGTTGTTTCGGCAATTGATTCAGAAAAATATGATGTGATCATGCTTAATTATGCAAATGCCGACATGGTTGGACATACCGGAGATTTGGCCGCAACCATAAAAGCCTGTGAAGAAGTAGACAAAGGGTTGGGTGCTATTGCTGAACATGTTTTGGCAAAAGGTGGGGCCTTTATTATAACTGCTGACCACGGAAACGCAGAGGAGGTGGCCAATATACAAACTGGAGAAAAAGATAAGGAGCATAGTAATAATCCAGTACCATTAATTATCATTGCTGAACAGTTTAAAGGTGTTGCTGGACCAAACGGTGATGTGGTGGAAGGGGATTTAAGCGTAACGCCACCCGTTGGTATGCTTGCAGACGTGGCACCAACCATACTGTCTTTATTGGGTGTAGACAAACCACCAGAAATGACCGGAAGAGCATTGATGTAAACGTAGTACAAGAACAGGTATTAGTTTACGTGTTTTTTTATTTCTGAAATAATAATATTTTTTGCTTGCGCAAGTGAGTGGTTGTTAAGGTAAAAAGAGGCGCGATCTTCGTCACCTTTTGGATTAAATATTCGCATAATTTTCTTTGCCGAAAAATGTTTTTCTGCATAAAAAATAGCATGAACTGATGGTTGTGTTGTATTTTCTACTTCTGTTTCGTGTAACAAAAGTACCATCTTTTTTTCTGGTGCATATAAGATAAGTTCATCAATAATATCATACACATCTTCTACATTTGCTTCAGATCGTATAATGTTATCTCGAGTAAGTGAAGTAAGTACGAGACCTATATCTTTGTGTTGTATTATGTGTGCAAGTGCATATCCCCAAAGCCGAAGCATAGGAATGGTTTTGGTTTGGTATAGTGAAGAAATAATAGCATGTCTTTGTGCGCCCATATGCATAAGCTTGCTTGCAGTGTGTAGTGTTTTTGGGTTAACATGTTCGGTTTTAAAACTTTGTGTATTTGCAATCATGCCAGTAAGTAAAGCTGTTGCGATAGGTTCGTCTATGTCCGCTTCATCTTTTGAAAAAAATATATAGGTCAGTATTTCTGAAGTGGCACATGCAGTAATGTCTATCATATGTATATCACCAAAATGTTCATTATTTGGCTTATGGTCAATATTTATTACAGGTGTATCATGAAATAGTCTCTGATTTTTTATATAGACATCTCCTAAAGTTTCTAGATTTGGTGTATTAAGTGTGATGATTAAATCGTATCGAAATGCTGATTGTGTAGTTTGCACATGATCTTTGGTCAAAAAACTTGTTTTTGGGGTGATATAAATACACACTTGCTCATTTTTTACATCATATTGGACTTCTTGCAAGCCGGCATCTTTTACGTCAACTGTGATCATAAACTTCTGCAAGTGTGGTAGTGTAGGGAGAATAGATTTGACCTGGTCTAAAAATTCATATTTTTTTGGTAAACTAAATCCAGAAGAGACTATTTCTACTTGCTTTTTTTTCTTTTGTAAAAGAGCTCTTAGTGCACAAGCGCTGGCTATAGCATCTCCAGAAGAGTTTGGGGGAAAAGTGACAAGAATATGTTTGGCCTTGTTAATTTGTGTAAAAATTTGCTCTACGGAAGAAAGTGCCATATACGGGACAGGATAAAAGTAATAAGTAATAGTAACATGTATCTTTTTTTGTGTCAAAACAGGAATTCGAGTAAAATTAGCGACATAATTGCTTTTTTTAGCAATTTTTATTAGAATACACTATATACATTAAGGTCTTATTGTTTTATGAAGAATATACAAGATACAACTACTGATCTTGAAAAGCAAAATAGTCGAGTAGAACTAGACAAAGCATACGATGCACAAAAATACGAAGATGATATTTATACACGCTGGGAAGAGAGTGGCTTTTTTAATCCAGATACATGTATTGAAAAAGGGGTGTGCGATAAAGATGCAGAAACATTTTCCCTTGTGCTTCCACCACCGAATGTAACGGGGACTCTTCATATTGGCCATGCTGTTATGCTTGCTGTTGAAGACACAATGGTAAGGTATCATCGTATGAAAGGGGAGAGAACATTGTGGGTGCCAGGAACTGATCATGCAGCGCTTGCGACACAAGAAAAAGTCGAGAAGATTATGTGGAATGAAGAAAAGATTACCCGTCATGATCTTGGTCGTGAGAAATTTTTAAAACGCGTCGAACAGTTTGCCCAAGATTCACATGATACTATTGTGAATCAAGCAAAGAAGATGGGAACATCTATGGACTGGAGTCGTGAGTATTATTCGCTTGACGACGAAAGGAGTCTTGCTGTGCGCACCGCATTTGTCGAAATGTATAACGATGGATTGATTTATCGTGGAGACCGTATTGTTAATTGGGATCCAAAAATGCAATCCAATGTGTCGAATATAGAAGTAGAAAGAAAAGAAGAAAAAGCACCATTTTATTATTTTAAATATGGTCCGTTTGAAATTTGCACTGTTCGTCCCGAAACAAAATTCTGTGATAANTATGTTGTAATGCATCCAGANGATGCGCGTTATGCGAAATATGCACACGGTGATACATTTGAATGTGAGTGGATAAATGGGCCGATTACGGCAACTATTATTAAAGATGAGGCTGCTGATCCAGAGTTCGGATCAGGGGTAATGACTATAACACCTTGGCATAGTACAGAAGATTTTTTTATTGCCGAACGACACGGACTTGATAAAGAGCAGATTATAGACTTACACGGAAATCTCATGGAGGTGACCGGAGAATTTGCTGGCATGAGTATAGAAGAAGCGCGACTAAAAGTTGTAGAGAAGTTAGACAAAAAAGGGTTGTTGATTAAAACAGACGAGGACTATGTACATCAACTTGCAACAAATAGTCGTGGCGGTGGTGTTATTGAGCCGCAGATTATGAAACAGTGGTGGGTTGGAGTCAAAAAAGAGTTTATTGTAAAAGATTCTAAAATTGATGGTATTGCTTCAGGAGAAAAAACTACTATTCAAAAAATATCTCAACATGTTGTAAATAGTGGTCAGATTGACATTATTCCAAAACGATTCGAGAAGGATTATTTTAATTGGGTAGACAACTACCTTGATTGGTGTATTAGTCGACAGCTGTGGTACGGACATAGAATTCCTGCGTGGTATAAAAAATTAATACAGCCAGTGCAAATTACCTTTGTACGGCATGGGGAATCAGAGGCAAATCTATCTAATCTTGCCGCTGGGCAAATGGAGACAGCCCTTACTGACAATGGAAAGGAAGATGCATTACGTGCAAAAGAATTATTAAAAAATATTTCGCAGTATGACGCGGTATTTTCTTCTGATTTAGGGCGAGCAAAAGAAACATCAAGTATTATTTTTGGAGATAAAGAAATAGTTTATGATGCTCGTCTTCGGGAGATAGATTACGGTGATTTAAATGGTGCTGCAACAGAAGAAGTAAATCCGCTCAGAATGTCAACATATCCAAATGGAGAAAGTTACACTGACGTGAGGAATCGAGTGTATGAATTTTTGAATGAGGTCGCAGAGACGCATTCAGGAAAGCATATTGTTATTGTAGGTCATTCGGGTATCTGTAAAGCACTTAATAATATTTTGTACGATGTAGCATTTACACATGAGAATCTTTGTGCTCATGCAAGTCGAGAACCTATTGAATATACATTGTCATCATTAGTGCAAGTACGAACTGAATCACCAGGAGAAGGGTGGGTGCAGGATCCGGACACTCTCGACACGTGGTTTAGTGCTGGTATGTTTAGTTTTTCTCCGCTTGGTTGGCCTGCTTCTGCAGAAGATGTTATTGGTGAATCAACTGATATGCACGCATATCACCCACTAAGTGTTATTGAAACAGGGTATGATATATTAACATTTTGGTTGATTAGAATGGTGCTTATGACAACATACCTGCGTGGTGAGGTGCCGTTTAAAACAGTATATCTTCATGGACTTGTTCGCGACGAAAAGGGAAGAAAGATGAGTAAATCGTTAGGCAATATCATTAATCCGCTTGATGTGTGTAAGAAGTATGGGACTGACGCGGTTCGGTTATCTCTTATGATTGGGGCAACGCCAGGAAATGACTCCAAACTTTCAGAAGAGAAGATTGCGAGTTATCGAAATTTTGCTAACAAACTCTGGAATATTTCACGGTTCATGTTGCTGAACATGAGTAATCCGGCTATTGATGTTGAATTACCAAAACCAAAAACACTTGCTGATGTGTGGATTTTCTCTCGGCTTGCGAATGTTGTTACGCAGGTATCAGAAGATATCGAACAATATCGATTTTCACAAGCAGGAGAGCTGCTCCGAGATTTTACCTGGAACGAACTTGCAGATTGGTATTTAGAAATTGCAAAGATAGAAGGTGAAAAGTCTGTTATACTAAACTACATATTAAACACAATACTTAAACTCTGGCATCCATTTATGCCCTTTGTTACGGAAGCGATTTGGCAAGAGGTATATGCAAAGAAAAGCATACTTATGGTTGTCCCATGGCCAAAACCTTTGGAAATGGACTCACAAGATCCACAGGATTTTTTACGTATTCAACAGAGTGTTACAAAAATTCGTAATTTACGTGCAGAAAATAATATTCCACCAGCAAAAAAACTGATTGGGTATATAAAATCAGGGAAAAATACTTCAGTAATAGAAGAAAATGCACAGATCATACTTTCGCTAGCTCGTTTAGAATCATTATCCGCCGTTGATACAATCCCAAAAGATACCGTCTCTTTTGTGGAGGCTGGTATAGAATTTTCTATTGATTTTGCTGGTGCAGTCGACAAAGAAAAAGAGCAGAAAAGAATACAAAAGGAAATGGAAAGTATTTCTCCATATATAGACAATTTAGAAAAGAAGTTAGCCGGAGACTTTGCAAAAAAAGCACCAGAAGCAGTCGTGAGTGGCGAAAAGAACAAACTTGCAGAAGCAAAACAGAAATTAAAAAAATTACAAGAACAATTACACACATTACAATAATATTATGCAAATAAGCACAGACCCAAAAAAGATTGAAGCATTACTGATTCGTGGTGTCGATGAAGTAATCTCGTTAGAGAGTTTGCGCAAGAAGTTGTTAGGTGGTCATCAGTTGACAGTAAAACTTGGTATTGACCCAACAAGCCCTAATATTCATATTGGTAGATCAATTCCACTACTAAAGTTGCGGGATTTTCAAGAACTTGGTCACAAGATTGTGTTTATTATTGGTGATTTTACTGGTGTTATTGGTGACACCTCTGACAAAGACAGTGAAAGGCCAATGTTAGAAAAAGATGTTGTAGAAGAAAACCTAAAGACATATAAAGAGCAAGCTGGAAAAATATTGGATATTAGTAAATGTAGCGTTCTAAGAAATAGCGACTGGCTTGGTCGCTTATCTTATGCTGATGTTGGGGAACACGCCGATGCATTCTCTGTAGCAGAGTTTATTGCTCGAGATAATGTTCGTCGGAGACTTGAAGCTGGAACAAGAGTATCACTTCGTGAAATGTTGTATCCGCTCATGCAAGGTTATGACTCTGTTCATGTAAAAGCCGATGTGGAGTTGGGTGGCACAGACCAGCGTTTTAATTTATTGGCAGGCCGCAGTTTGCAAGAGCGGTTTGGGCAAGAGCCACAAGATATTTTAACAAACCCACTGATTGAAGGTATTGATGGGCGTAAAATGAGCTCGAGCTGGGGGAACACAATAAATCTTACAGACGAGCCAAATGATATGTTTGGTAAGGCAATGAAAATTCCAGATGAGTATATAGTTCGGTACATGACATTAGTTACACGTATTTCTGTGGAAAGGATCGCAGAAGTGCAGGAGGCAATAGAAACTGGGGCAAACCCTAGAGACCTAAAGGTTGAACTTGCCAAAGAATTGGTTACGATGTATCACAATGAAAGTGCTGCAAAAGAGGCTGAAGCATATTTTGTTAATACATTTGCAAAAAAACAAATCCCAGATGAAATACCTGAAATTTCTCCAAAACAGCCTGACATTATTTCAGTCTTGGTTGAAATGGGGTTTTGCCAGAGTAATTCTGACGCACGTAGAGCAGTAGAGGGTGGTGGAGTAAAGATAAATAATGAAAAAATAAGTAGTTTTAGCGCACAAGTGAAATGTGGTGACATAATTCAAAAAGGAAAACGGTTTTTTGTAAAGATTGTATAACATATTATTTATATCTATTTATGAACAGCATTGTTTCGTATATTGAACCATTGCTCGAGTCAGTAGGACTTGAGGGTCCTTTTGTATTCTCAACACCACCAAACATGGTAATGGGAGATATCGCATTGGCTTGCTTTCCTTTTGCAAAAAAATATGGAAAAAGTCCTGTAGACGTTGCATTAGAAGTACAAGAAAAACTATCAAATATTCCCTCCGAGATTATTAGTCGCGTAGAGGTTTCTGGACCATACATTAATTTTTTTATAGAACGAAGTTTTTTAGCAGGCCACATCATGGAAGAGGTCTTGGAAAAAGGAGAAGATTATGGAAAACACACACAAAGTAAAAAAACACAAATACTTGTTGAGTATGGTTGCCCAAATCCACTAAAAGCATTTCATTTGGGCCATGTAAAAAACCTTATTACCGGAGAAAGTGTTGCACGAGTATTAGAAAATGCCGGATACACGATAAAGCGGGTAAATTATCAGGGAGATGTAGGTATGCATGTGGCAAAATCTTTGTGGGGGATATATAACTCAAAAGAAGAGTTTGATGCGCTAGAAGGTAAGTCACTTAAAGAAAGAATTTCATATCTTGGTAAAGTCTATGCGCATGGTGCTGCGCACTTCGAAAAAGGAGAGGTACAAAAAGCAGAGGTGGTTTCCTATAATAAAAAAGTCTACACAAAAGATCCGAGTATCCAAGAAGTATATAAAAAAGCAATTGATTGGAGTCTGAGTTATTTTGATGAATTATATACGGTATTCGGCACCAAGTTCGATGCTTTGTATTTTGAGTCACAAATGTATGAAAGGGGTGTAGAGATTGTGCAAAAAGGTGTAGAAAAAAATATATTTATAAAAAGTGATGGTGCTATTATTTTTACAGGAAGTGATTACGGACTTCACGATAGGGTCTTTATAAACAGCGAAGGTTTTCCTACTTATGAAGCAAAAGATTTAGCTTTGGCAGAAAAACATATCAAAGACTTTTCGCCAGAGAAAATTATTCATATTGTAGGCAAGGAGCAAACTGAATATTTTAAAGTGGTTTTTAAGGCGCTAGAACAAACATTACCAGAAAGTATTGGAAAGGAATATCATATACCGGGAGGTTTTTTGCAATTAAAAGGAAATAAAAAGATGAGCTCAAGAGCGGGGAGTGTTGTTACCGGAGATACCCTTGTTCAGATCACAAAAGAAGAGGTAGAAAACGTCATGACTGATTCGGTGCTAAAAAATAAATCAGCAGTTGTTGACGCGGTAGTAATGGCAGCAATTAAATACACAACTCTAAAAAGCGATATCACCAAAGATGTTGCGTTTGATATGGATGACGCGGTACGAACCCAAGGAGATAGTGGGCCGTATTTACTGTATATTGGTGCAAGGATTGCAAGTATTTTAGATAAGGTCAAAAAAGAAGATATGGTTGATACAAAAAAATATACTGGGATAACCGACGAAGAAAAGCGACTAATGCTTATGTTGGGGCAATTTCCAGATATAACAAAAAAAGCAGCACAAATGTATGACCCATCTTATGTCGCACGATATTTATTTGATATGGCACAATGTTTTAATACATTTTATACCATGTGTCCCGTTTTACAGTCAGAAGGAGAGCAAAAACAATTTCGATTAGCACTATTGCATTGCACACAAACAGTGTTACAGAATGGATTACACCTGCTTGGTATTTCAACCGTAAAAGAAATGTAAGAAGATTATTTTTTGTAGAACAACATTATCCACAGATTGATCACGCCCTGCACCCTTAATGCTTGAAAAAAAATTAAAAATATAGTATCATTCCGATGAATTAATTTCGCTCATTTTACAACAAAGGAGATTGCTATGAGCACTACATATGAAACGGTGTGCTTTTTTGCTCATCTTCTGTTAAGAGATGAGCGTTCTACAAAACTAATTTTGGAAAAAATGAAAAGAATGGGAGTGTTAAACGTTCGCTCTTTGTTAGAGTCACACGAACCATTTCTTTGGCTAGAATTTCCATTTATTCCCCCCACACATGCATCAGGGTTAGGTCCTGTAAATATAAAATTTTATCTTTTTCCTGTATTTGCGGAGCATTTTTACGAAGATGTTTTAAAGGAAAAAGCTTTTGGTCCTGTTCAAAGAGGTATTAGCAGTATTATTGAGTCCGAGATCTCTTCGGGGAAACATCCATACCTTGGTTTGGGTGCTCTAACAAAAAACGCCACTGGTCATGGTATGGGTATATTGCAGCACTATATGCAGCACGATCCATCTATGGTGAGTCGATTTTCCATTACACATGGAGATGCTGGAACTGCCGCGCTTCTTATTGAGGCTCTTTCGTATGCGGGCATTAAAGGGGACGGTGCAAATATTGCTATTTTGGGCGCCACAGGTGCAATTGGTAGTGTTACCGCCAAGATGTTGGCTAAAAAGTCCCCAAACAAGATGCTGCTTGTTGGTAGAAACGTAGATAGACTTACAAAACTCAGCACTTTTATTTCTGAACATAATCCAGAAGTGCAGGTGTTGACAAACACTGAGTCAGAACGGGAAATCAAAAGTACAGTTTGTATAGATGAAAATATACAGATAGTGATTGTTGCAACTACTGGCGTTCGCTTACTGCCAGAAATCTTACCACCTCGCTGTGTTATTTTTGACACCACCACACCGTCTGCGTGCAGGATTTCCGATGACTGGGGAGATAGAATAGTAATTCGTGCAGGCTGTGGTCAGATTGATAATCCTACAGTGATTCCCGAAGGGTTTGGCCCAAACGGAAGTGGTAGTTTGTGGGATATTGGTGCCGGTGGAGAAAATGTTGCTTGGGGGTGTTTTTTGGAAACAGTGTGCCGTGCCGCTGTAGGGACTGTAAGTAGTCACTCTGTTGGAAAAGATATTCCTTGGCAAGAGGTGCAATGGTGTAAAAGACAGTTTGGTATATTAGGAATTCACCCGCAACCAGTCACAAAAGATGGTGTAGTCGTAAGTTGGGGTACTGTAAGAAATCAGATCCAAGCACTCATTGGCGCAGATATCTTATCTTCTTCTAATGCATCTTTGTCTACTTTAGAAGGGGCAAACTAATATAAAGCAGTGTACTGGAGGACACTGTTTTTTAATCTAGCTAATTTTATAAATTTACGGTATAATATTGGTATACTTTTTTTATCTATGTTATTTGCTAATCTTGTTACAATTCTTCCGCTTGCATGTGCTATTTTTGTACTCATCTTTGGGTTTTTTGTTGTTGCAAAAAATATAAGTGTACGAGTCAACCAGCTGTTGTTTGGTTTTTGCCTGAGTATGTTTTTTTGGATGTTTGGTACTTTTATGATGTTTTATTTAGGGGGGGAAAATACACAAGCATCAATTTTTTGGGATAGATTTGTGTATATTGGTGTGGTGTTTATGCCACCACTTATGCATCACTTTAGTATAGTCTTCACAAGGATTCAGCGTCAGAAAATAATATTGCGCATCAACTATTTTCTTTCCTTTTTGTTTTTGGTTGCAAGTAGAACACCGTACTTTGTTGATGAATTATTTGTTTATAATTGGGGTGTACATACACAGGCAAAAATATTACACCACTTTTTCCTCTTATACTTTTTTATAGGAACTGGTTTATTTTTCTTTAATATACTTAAGTACATAAAAAAGATTCGCACCAAACACCAAAGAAAACAGGTCGCACTTGTTTGTATTGCTTTTGCTGCAGTTATTTTTGGTGGCGGCTCGGCATTTCTTTATGCGTATGGTATAGACACTCATTTCCCTTTTGCCTACTTAAGTGGGTTTATTTTCCCTGTTATTTTATTTTACGCGGTGTCGAAATATAACTTTTTAGATATTCGGGTTATCGTAACAGAAATATTGGTAGGTGCCACAATTTTTGTTCTTATTGTTGATATATTTTTATCAAAAAGTATATACGAAGTGTCTTTCCGAACCGCTATGGTTTTTCTTATTACACTTATTGGTGGCTCTCTTATTAAGTCAGTGTATGGTCAGATACAAAAAAAAGAGCAGGTATCTCGTTTAGCAAAGTCACTTGAAAAAGCAAATATTCGTTTGCGAGTATTAGATAGACAGAAAACAGAATTTCTTTCTATTGCTGCGCATCAATTACGTACTCCACTTTCTATTATAAAAGGGTACTTAGAACTTATTAAAGATGGTGCGTACGGAAAGGTAGAAAAAAAATTAACCCACGTACTTACAGACATGGAAGAAAGTAACGAGCGTTTAGTAAAGTTGGTTGACGAGTTTTTAAATATTAGTCACATAGAGCAAGGGCGCACAAAATATCATTTCGAGGAAGTTGATGTCAACCATATTATTGCGAGCGTTGTAGAAGAAATGGCCGATAAGGCAAAAAAGAAAAAAATTAAAATTAATTGGAAGTCAAAAAAGAATATTGGTTTGGTATACGTGGACGAGGATAAATTGCGAAATGTTATATTTAATTTTTTAGATAATGGAATCAAGTATACTGAAAAAGGGAGTGTTACCATTACGTTTACTCAAAAAGATAACGGTGTTATTGTTCGTATAAAAGATACGGGAATTGGTTTTGACAAACAAGACGAAGCGAGTTTGTTTACTAAGTTCTATAGAGGGAAAAATGTAGAAGGAATAAATGTAAATGGAACTGGATTAGGTGTGTATGTGTGTAGGCAATTTGTAAGTGCTCATGGTGGGTATGTTTGGGGAAAAAGTATGGGACCTGGTACAGGAAGTGAATTTGGTTTTTGGATTCCAAAAAAGAGAACCCATGCACACAAAATAACAGAAGAACGTACAGTAAAAGACGAGCAAACTGTTGTCAACCAATACAAACATAAAAAATAATGCTTTTTTATTGAGCAAAGTGCAGAAATACGCTATACTAATACTATACGCATTTATACTAAAATAATTTTCTATGTTCCAAAAAAATCAAGATGAAGAAACACAACAATACGCTAACACTACTAGTCCAGAAGATTTAGAAACGGTGGTTGGTCCATCTATGCAGGTTGAAGGGGATTTTGTTTCGGAGGGGAGTATCATAGTAAAAGGGACGGTTTCCGGGACTGTAAAAACGAGTAAATTACTTCGGGCAGAAGAAGGTTCGAAGATTATTGCAAACATAAAAGCTGCTGACGCTGTTATCTGTGGCCAGGTAAAAGGAAGTGTGCGAGTAAATCAAACAATAGAAATTAGCGCTACTGCTCAAATTTTAGGTGATATTTCGTGCAAATCTCTTACGGTGCAGCCTGGTGCACTAATTTCCGGCAAAATTACGATGAGTGGTATAGAAATGCAATCAGCATCAAAACCAGCAAAACGTCGTGTGGCAGGAAGTGTAAAAACAAAAAAAGATAGATCGGTCGGTACACGTACACAAAACGAAGTAGATGAAGAAAGTTAGTGAGGAAAAGAAGAGTGCGCATTTTTAGCATAACTTATCTTTTTTAACACTGGCGTATGTATGTGTATTTGTACGATGAATTCCTCAAAAGAAAAAAATATGAGTCAACTATAAAAGAAATAGAAACACGGTTGACTGATTTTGGTATTGCAGGAAAAATTTTACGATTACAAAAGTCAATAAACGCACATTCAACCATAGAAGAAGAAATAGCAAAAGGCGCAAAAACCATTATTATGGTAGGTAATGACAATACGTTTGGTCATGTATTATCTCGTGGTGCGGTTGGAAAAGCGCTTTTTGGTTTTTTGCCAATTGGGCCAGAAAATACCATAGCCGATGTTTTAGGTATTCCTGTAGGGGTAGAAGCTTGTGAAATCTTGTCAAGAAGAAGAAAGATACCGCTTGATATTGGGTGGGTAAATAATAGGTATTTTGTTTCGCAATTACACATTCCACCACACGATATTTCTGTGTCATACGATGATATGTTTTCTGTAAGTGCGCGGTATAAAAAAATGGAATTAGTTGTTTGCAATCTTCAGCCTTTTTTTTGGAAAAATAGTAAAGCGGGGGATTATACCGTGCATCCGCAAGATGGAAAGCTTGAGGCGTTCTTACGACCTATGAAAAAGAAACATGTTTTTAAAGAGGTGTATGAAGAGCCGAGTATTTTTCCTTTTGAAGAAATGGTGGTTACAGGAAAAACACCATTTGTTATGGTAACAGACGGGAAACGATCAAAAGAAAAGAAAATAACAATTCGTTTGGCAAAAAAAAGACTAGAAATGATTGTGGGAAGAAAAAGGCGGTTTTAGTATGTGGAAACTTGATTTATCTCACGCCATATTGTATGCTGTATACCATGCTCAGGTGGCGGAATTGGTAG
The DNA here is from genome assembly GCA_002716765.1 of Candidatus Magasanikiibacteriota bacterium. Classification (GTDB taxonomy): domain Bacteria; phylum Patescibacteriota; class Patescibacteriia; order Magasanikbacterales; family UBA922. The sequence goes on along the minus strand of PBBY01000003.1, from coordinate 37,316 downwards.
ACGCGCAAGGTTGAGGGCCTTGTGACTGGCAACGGTCGTGGAGGTTCAAGTCCTCTTCTGAGCACTAAAAAACTCCTTAGTGGGAGTTTTTTGTGTTATTAAAAACAAAACACACCGTTTGTGCGATGTGTTTTGCTATCTACAAGAATAAGCCGAATCCTGTTCTTTGGATTGCACCAAAGGATGGTCATGTATCTTGATACTACATTACTGCAGTATTCTTTGCGAGCGAACTTTTCCAATTTTAACCTGTGTTAAAAAGGGCTGCTCTTGCTCCAGGTAGGGTTTACCACGCGGCACTGTTGCCAGTGTGCGAGTGTACTCGCATGGATTATATGCATATGCGTAAATAATACATACCTGTACACACTTTTCACCTTTCTTCCTGTAAATTGCAGGAATAGTATTGTCTCTGCGGCACTTTCCCGCATTATATGTCGCCATATAATGGGTGGGTATTACCCACTACCGTCTTCTGTGTTTCCACAGGGAGTTCGGACTTTCCTCTTAATAAAATTAAGCGACCATCTCTTGTAGATGCTGCAAAGTATAGCATAAAAATGGTATACTGTCAATATTGACTATTGGCTAAAAATACGGTATATTTACCTTATATTTTTTGCGAATCTTCCTAAAGAAATTATGCTTATGAAGCGTTTTGACGCATTATTTACCATACTTCAAATTCCGGTCGACGGCATTATGTTAGTTTTTGCTGCAATGTGTGCCTACGCATTGCGTCTTTCTGGTTGGGCCGTACAAAAACGTGCGGTTGCTTTTGATATTTCATTAGAAGAGTACATTCTAGATATTCTTACTGTTCTTCCAATCTGGTTTATCTTGTATGGACTTTTTGGGTTATACAAAACAAGAGCACGGAAACGTTTTTCTGCACAGTGTATTGCTGTTACGGTGGCAAATATCTGTGGGTTGGCCCTTGTTGCGCTTTATATTATGTTTAGTTTGCAGTTTTTTGATTCTAGGTTTTTGGTGGTATTTACTTGTTTTTTTGCTATAATCTTTACTATTTTTGGGAGAATAATTTTACTTGGAACAAAAAAGCTTGCGTATTATTTTGGTATTGGTCATAGACGTATTGTTATTTTTGGCGACACAGCAGGAGCAAAAGATCTTCAGGCATATTTCACAAAAAATACATCACTTGGGTATACGGTCCTAAAAAGATACGACACTTTGCAAGATGTAGCGTTACAAGAGTTGCAGCATATGGCTTTGGACGAAATATACACTATTGGTTCAAATAATAATAAAAAAGATGCCTTACGTATTCTTGATTTTGCACAAGAACGTAATATTATATTTACGTATTCTGCCGACATATTTGCGACAAAAAGTGCTCATATGGAAATATATCCCGTGGCAGGAATTCCTGTTGTTTCACTAAAACGAACACCGCTAGAAGGGTGGGGGAAAATTATTAAAAGAATCGCCGATATTATTGGAAGCATTCTTTTGCTTATTCTTACCAGTCCAATTATGTTTATTACGGCTATTATTATTTTGTGCGAAACGGGTAGACCGATATTGTATAAAAATAAACGAGTTGGTTATGGGCAAAAATCATTTTTTACCCTAAAATTTCGTTCTATGTTCCAAAAAGATTCTACCGGGCCACAGTTTGGTGTATCTGGAAAAGAGGCAGAAAAAAGAGAAAGAGTATTAATAGATAAGCACAATACCAGAAAAGGACCTATTTATAAAATTAAAAATGATCCAAGAGTGACACCGTTTGGGAAGTGTATTAGAAGATGGAGTGTAGATGAATTACCACAGTTTGTTAATGTGTTAAAAGGGGAAATGAGTTTAATTGGACCACGCCCGCATCAACCACGCGAAGTTGCTGGATATAACAAAGAACATCGCGGTGTGTTTATAGTAAAACCTGGGATGAGTGGTTTGGCACAAATTTCCGGAAGAAGTGATTTGTCTTATGAAGAAGAACTGGCTCTTGATATGTTATATATAGAAAAGTGGAGCGTGTGGTTAGATATTATTATATTTCTAAAAACACCGTATATTTTGTGTAAAAGAAGAACGGTAGCGTAATATGAATATTGCATTGGTACATGATTATTTAGTTCAGGATGGAGGGGCCGAACGAGTATTAAAAGCGTTTCATGAAATATGGCCAGAGGCGCCTATTTTTGTGTTATTTCATAAAGAGGGTAGTGTAGAAGGGTTTGATAAAGCACATGTGAAGACATCGTTTATTCATACTGTTCCTTTTGCAAAAACAAAATACCGTTGGCTTTTGCCGGTTATGCCACTTGCAACCGAACAGCATAATTTAACAGATTTCGATGTGGTACTTTCTTCTGCCAGTTCATTTGCAAAAGGAGTGTTAACACATCCAGAAACCTTGCACGTGTCGTACTGTCATACGCCAACGCGGTATTTGTGGACAGATACGCATTCATATATGAATGATTTAAGATGTAATAGAATAGTAAAATATATATTACCAAAACTTATTCATAAGCTTCGGTTGTGGGATAAAGCAAGTGCCGATAGAGTGGATCATTTTATTGCAAATTCAAATACCGTACAAAAAAGAATACAAAAGTTTTATCGTAAAAATAGTAGCATATTATATCCACCGGTAGACACACATAATTTTTTTGTATCAGAAAATGTGGATAATTATTTTGTCTCTGGAGGCAGGTTGGTGCCGTACAAACGGTTTGATTTGCTGGTTCAGGTGTTTAATAGACTTGGTTGGCCGCTCAAAATATTTGGTTCTGGTCCAGAGTTAGAAAAACTACAATCCATGGCACGACCAAACATTACGTTTTTAGGGCGAGTAAGCGATAAAGAAAAAGCACAACTTTATAGTAAAGCTAAAGCATTTCTTCATCCGCAGATCGAAGATTTGGGTATTACACCAATTGAGGCTATGGCAAGTGGTTGTCCGGTAATTGCGTTTAATAAAGGGGGTGTTACAGAAACTGTTATTCCAGGAAAGACCGGTGTATTTTTTTCCGAACAAACGTGGGAGTCATTACTAGAAACATTGCTACAGTTTAATGTAGAAGAGTGGAACAGAGAATATATTCACAATTATGCGCAAAAATTTGGTGCACATCATTTTAAAAAAAGAATACGTCTTTTTATAGAAGAAAAATATGAAGATTTTCAAAGAGATCTTCATCAGTGCCGTATGCCATTATAATTTTGTTTATGATTATTGGCATAGATATTCGCTCTCTTATGAGCGCACAAAAAACAGGTGTTGGAGAGTATACCTATGAACTATTGCGTGCATTGTTTACGAATCACCCGGAGCATAAATATATTTTATTTGCTAATGCATACACAAAACAATCTCTTGATTTGCCAAAATATAATCCCGATCAAGTCGATATTGTTTTTACGCGTATACCAAATAAAGTGCTTAATGCATCATTGTTATTATTACAATACCCAAAACTGGATACGCTTTTGTGTAAAAAAACAAAAGGAAATATAAAAAAGCTTGATTATTTTTTTTCACCAAATATTGGGTTCTGTGCGCTTTCTGCAACATGCAAACAAGTGCTCACTATTCATGACCTTTCCTTTGTTCTTTATACGTCGTGTCTTACAAAAAAAAGACAGTTGTGGCATTATATGTTGCAACCAAAAAAACAATGCCAACGCGCAGATATTATTATTACACCATCATACAATACTAAGCGTGATGTGGAAGATGTCTTTGGTATAAAAAAAGAAAAAGTACATGTGTTGTATCCCGGATTATCACATATTTTTTATAACACAACACGGGCAAACACAATCCAGATAAAAGAAAAATACCACTTACCCAAAAAATATATATTATTTTTAGGAACGATTGAACCACGAAAAAATATTTTGCGACTTATTTCTGCATATACAAAATCAAATATAAGAAAAAATGGATATGCACTCCTTATTGCTGGGTCAATTGGATGGAAGTGCAAAGATGTATTGCAGAAAATTGGCAATACAAAAGGTGTGTCTTATATTGATTATATTCCAGAAGCAGACAAGCCAGGAATATATACCAATGCATCACTTTTTGTGTATCCAAGTTTATACGAAGGGTTTGGTTTTCCGGTTGTAGAAGCAATGGCAATGGGTGTTTCAGTAATTACCTCAAACAGATCCTCGCTTCCAGAAGTGGTAGGAGACGCTGCATATTTAGTCAATCCAAATAATGAAGAAGAGATTGCTTTGGGTATAAAACAACTACTCTTCAGTGAAGAATTGGCACAAAGAGGAAAAGAAATGGGAAAAAAGCACGCACAAAAATATTCTTGGAACGCTACTGCATCGCAATTTTTAACATACCTTAAACAACAGATATGAATATAGGAATAGACGCACGAATGCTTGGTAGTGGTTTTGGGCTTGCCAGGTATACACAACAATTGGTTCAACATCTGTTGGAGGTGGAAACAACGCATACCTATGTGCTTTTTTTGCGTAAAGATAATTGGGATAATGTTTTGCCGCACAAAAGAATAAAAAAGGTGCTCGCAGATATTCCGTGGTATTCTGTTGCCGAACAAGTGCAGTTACCAAAATTGCTAAACAAAGAAAAACTAGACGTAATGCATTTTCCACATTGGAATGTGCCACTGTTTTACACGGGAAAATTTGTAGTAACAATTCATGACTTAATTATGTATCATTTTCCGCGACCAGAAGCCACCACACTTGGGCCGATCAAGTTTTTTGTAAAAGATAAAATTCATAGAGTTGTATTAAAAAATGCCGTCAAAAAAGCAAAACATATTCTTGTTACAAGTGAATTTACCAAACATGATGTTGCGAAACATTTACGGGTAAAAGAAGAAAAAATGACAACAACGTATCAAGCGCCATTTACACTCGAAGAAGAACAGGTTGGGCAGGACGCAACACAGGTATTAGAAAAATACCATATCTCAAAACCGTATGTTATGTATGTTGGTGCTGCATATCCACACAAAAACCTTGATCGACTTGTAGATGCGTGGCAAATATTTCAAGAAACGCACGGAAACACACATGAATTAGTTTTGGTGGGGAAAGAAAATTATTTTTATACAAAATTACAAGAAAAAATCAATGCTTTGAATGGTGTTGTCTACACCGGTTTTGTGCCAGACGAAGAGTTGGTTCCGTTATACAAAAAAGCAAAACTGTATGTGTTTCCAAGCCTATACGAAGGATTTGGTATTCCGCCACTTGAAGCTATGCAATATGGTATCCCGGTGGTATCTTCATCTACCACCTGTTTACCAGAAGTCTTAGGTGGTGCAGCAATATACTTTGATTCGCTAAATACGAGAGGTATTGCAGAGGCAATACATCGTGGTTTAGATGATATTGGCGCAAGGTATGCAGTAAAAGAAGAGGCAAAAATACTTTTACAGAAGTATTCGTGGAGCAAGCTTGCCTGTGAAACGGTGAGGGTGTATGAGAAGTAGACGTATAAAGTAAAATACTTGAAGTAAAAGACCAAAGCCAATTATTGTCTATATTTTAGACAACATTAGTAAATTTACCTAAAACAACGTAAAAAATATATAAATACTAATTCTTTTTATTGACAAAAATAGAAAAATATGGTAAGTTTTAACTATTGAGAGCTATTCAGCTTTCATATTTACCATTTTCCCACAACCTTAGTTAAGGTTTGTGGTTTACAAAGGAGGGGGTTATGCCCTTGAGAAAGTATACAATCAAGGATCTGGCAAACATGGATCCTGAAAGTGTTTTAGAAAACTCTGATCCATACAGCTGCGGAAGCTGGGGATTGGATAGACGCCAAAGAATCTTATCTTATGTACTAACTGATCTATTGGGTTATGATGAATCTGATAGTTTAAGTAAATTCAGTGTGTTAGTTTTAGGATGTGGCACCACAAGAGATCATGAAGATTATTATCTGAATGATGGTTGGAGACCGTGGTTTACAAGACTACTTCACCAACTAGGTGTAAATGTAGTGGGTGTAGATATTGGCCACTTAGAAGGCGAACCCTTTGAGGCTTATGGTGGAGTAAACCTTCTAGAATCTAACTCTCTTAATATGTTAAAAGGGAGAGAGTTCGACCTGGTATTTGCTCATCAAGTTCATAACTCCCCATGCTTTTCTCATCTTGCAGAAACACATGATCCAGAAGAAGCCCAAAATCTGTGTAGACTGGGGATTGACAACACAGCGTCAAAGAAAATACTGCACAATAGTATATTCCCTCAGATTTACACACTAACTAAAGGAGGTTTTTTAACGGATTTGGGCAACCGAGGTGGAAGTATATACAAAGATTTTGTTTTTTATCGCCGAAGATTCTTGGCAGAAGATGCCAAAGATATGTGGGTTTGATATTTAAAAACCTACTCTAACGGTTTCTATAATACTCAGGATTCTGAGTATTTTTTGTTTAGATAAGAAAAGTGAAGATGGTTGTTTCAGTGCTGATGGCAGGCTTGTTTTGAGAGTGGTATTATGTTTTGTGGCAGATTTCTTACATTCGGTTTGGAACGGCAATGCTCAAATACAATGAATTCTTGTTCATCCACTTTTTGGCACCATCTTGACAAAATAAAAAGAATGTGGTAATTTATGAAGATAATTACTATTTATGAAAAAGAAACTCGAACAACACAAAGGGTTTATGTCTAGCAATCACGCTGGTCATATTATGGTGTCTTCAGATACAGTCACCAGTCTTGTGTTTAACCGAGTTTTTTCTTGTGTGTAATATCTTCAACAGTAAAGAAACTATTCGGCTAAACAGAAGCCGAATTTTTGTTTAGAGTTCTTTTTATAACTTTTATTTCATTTACGGAGTAATATTTTGACAAGTAATCAGGCTAAAAAAAATGTATCTGTATACTTTTGGTATATGATATTTGCAGAGCCACTCTTTTTGGGTCCTACTATTGTTCTTTGTTTGCAAAAACTGGGACACTTGACTTTGCACGAAATTTATACGATGGAGTCGGTCTGTATTGGATTATTGCTGGTATTAGAAATTCCTTCTGGTGCGCTTGCTGATCTGCTAGGCAGAAAAAAGGTATTATTGTTTGGTTTGTTTTTTCGGATAGTAAACCTACTATTTCTTGCTTTTATGACAGGTAGAACCGACGTTTGGATTGCAAATATATTATGGGTTATTAGTTTTGCCCTTAAATCTGGAGCGGATCAAGCATTGTTATATGACTCTTTGACGCAAATTGGACAAGCTCATGACTATGCAAAAATCCAAGGAAAAGCACGTTCGGGGTTTTTGTTGTTAACCGCTATTTGTTCGCTTTTTGCAGGGTGGGTGTCTGAGTATGGTTTACGCATACCTCTGTACCTTTCTGTTTTGGGTGTTTTTGTGGGTTTTTGTACTACTTGTTTGTTTGTGGAGCCAGTTCGCACAAAGAGATATAACGCTGGTGAGCATATCACCCACATGAAAGAAGGAATAAAAGAGGTTGCCAAATCGCCACAATTACTTTGGGTGATTGTCTTTGTTTGTGTGGTAAGTGTGAGTTCGAAATTGTGGTTTTTTACGTATAATCCATACTTTGAACTTGTTGATTTACGCTTTGCGTATTATGGTGTTATATTTTTTCTGCTCAACATAGTTGCTTTCTTGGCAAGTAGATATGCACATCTAATCTTGAAGAGTGTTTCTTGGTTTGTGTGCTGCACTGTATTAATTGGAATAGTAGCACTTCCTATGCTTGCGATGGGTTTGTGTGTGACAAAATACATGGTCGCTATGGTGTTATTTCAAAATATAGCGCGTGGTTTTATGAATCCGTTTATTAGTAGTGTATATAACAAATATACAAAATCCGAGCACCGGGCAACAGTCATCTCTTGTAAATCTGCCATTTCTGGATTGGTTGAGGTAATTGGTATGGCGGTATTTGCATATGTCCTTGGTGTGTATTCCTTGCCAATTGCCTTACAAATCCTTGCGATCTTCTTACTAGTGTTTGGTGTTGGAATACTGTCATTGTATAGAAAAGTGTTCTCTGTTTAAAGGTTATGCGTATTACGTGTTTTTTAGGGGAGCAGTCGTTGTTACGGCTGTTTTTTGTTTTATCTTATGCTTGATTTTTAAGGCTTTGTTTGATACAATACGGGTATTATTTATTAGTATTTCTATGATAGAATTTTTTCATACTATATTGTATATTCCTTTGTTTAATGGTTTTGTTGGGGTGTATTCACTTATTCCAGATGTTGGGATCGTTATTTTGCTTATTACGGTGCTTATAAAATTATTGTTATATCCACTGAATACTTCTTCTATAGAAGCGCAGCGATCGTTGCAAGAATTACAGCCAAAATTAGAAGAGCTGAAAAAGAAACACAAAGATAATCAGCAAGTGTTGGCACAAGAAACAATGAAGTTGTATAAAGAGCACAAAGTAAATCCACTTGGCTCATGTTTGCCACTACTTATTCAATTACCAATTTTTATTGCGCTTTATTGGGTATTGCAAGATGGGCTTACGACTAATGATTTTAGTATACTCTATTCTTTTGTACAAGATCCTGGAACAATCAATCCAATTTCGCTTGGGCTTTTTGATTTAAGTAAACCACAAATAGCTCTTGCACTTTTGGCAGGTGGTGCGCAATATTGGCAAGCAAAGTCTTTATCTCGCAAAAGGCCACCAAAAGCTGCTGGAAAAGGTGGAAAAGACGAAGGAATGGCAGCAATGATGAACAAACAAATGTTATATTTTATGCCAGTAATTACGGTGGTTATTGGTATGCAACTTCCTGGAGGATTATCACTCTATTGGTTCCTTTCCACATTGTTTATGGCAGTACAACAGGTAATACTAACTAAAAAAAGTGATAAAAATAATACACCAAAAAAAGATCCCGATGTATTAGAAGGAGAGATAGTGTCGTAACAAGTATCTATGCGTTTACGTTATAAACAAGTAAAAAAGTATCGCGTAAAAACAGTTTCTGGTACTGATTTAGGAAATGTGGTTGATATTGTCTTTGATACACAAACGCATGGCATTATACAATACGATGTAAGAACGATTTTTTCTAGAAAAACACACACTATTAGTGTTGCGCAAGTAATTCGGTTTGATGCCGGAGTAATAATTGTAGACGATGCGGCAATATCAAAAGAAATAGCGTCGCGCACAAAAAAACAGACACCTCGCATGAGGCCAAAATCTGCAACAATGCGTGAAGATGTATAAAACACGATACGGTGCATTTTATTTTTTCGCGTAAATACGGTATACTATGAATGATAGATTGTTCTTGGCAATAATACAAACCATTTCCTTTTTTGATATTTTTTCTTTTCCGTTAACAAAAGAGGAATTGTATCGGTATTTATGGCAATATCCAGAAGACATTTCGTTTACTACTTTTGTGCAACAATTAGAAAACATATTACAGGAAACAAATAGTATAGAAACATATGGTGGGTATTATTTTCTTGTAGGAAAAAGACAAGATATATATACCCGAGAACGGCGTGTGTGGTTTGTGGAAGAGCGCATAAAAAAAGCAAAAAAAGCGGTAAAAACACTTCGGTGGATTCCATTTTTGCGCGGTGTGTTTATTTGCAATATGTTGCAAGTTACTGCACAAAAAGACAGTGATATAGATGTGTTTATTGTTGTACAAAAGAACCGATTGTGGATTACACGACTGCTTCTTACTATTACACTACACTTGTTTCGTTTTCGTCGACATGGGAATTGTGTTGCAAATAGATTGTGTCTTAGTTTTTATTGCACAGACGATGTATTAGATTTATCTCAGATTGCAATAGAAAAACCAGACATTTATTTGGCATATTGGTTGATACTGCTTGAGCCGATTTTTACAGATAGGTCTATTCAAAAAGAGATGGAGCAGCAAAATAATTGGTTGAATGAATATTTTTCGCCAAAAAGAATGTTGGTTACCAGTCAAAATACCACAACACCACCAGCACGTTTTAGCAAAACAATACACACATTTTTTACCGTTGCGTGGAAAGGTGGGTATGGAGACATGATAGAAAAGCAAGCAAAAGAGTTACAAAAGAAAAAAATGGATATACTGTCGCAGCAACCAGAACAAGGTAGCGTACGCGATGTACGTATATCTGACACAATGCTTAAATTTCACGAAAACGACAGACGATCACACTTTTGCGCCGTGTGGAAAAAAAAGTGGCAAGCATTGCGTACTACAACATAATATTTCATTGCATAATAATGTATACATATGCCTGTCAAAAAATCCTCTCGACTCGAATCTTTGTTACGTATTAGTTTGTGCGCATTACTTTTTCTTATTCCTTGGCAAACTGTTTGGTTATATAGTCAACCAATTGTAAATGGTTTTGTTTGGGAATTTGGTACGATGAAAATATATCTTACAGAAATCATATTATGGTTTTCTTGTGTATTGTTTTTATTTTGGTTTTGGGAAAAATTACACTTATATAAAAAGAAAAAAAAGATAGTATTTTCTTTTACTAAGGATCGAGCATTTACCATGGCGGTTGGAGCGTTTATTGTGTACTGTCTTATTAGTGCACTTTGGGCAATTCATCCAGAACTGGCATTGCAGCAAGCGTTGTGGGTTATGGCGGCGGGTATTGTCTTTTTTATGCTCTATCTCGGTCCTTTGTCATGGCATCAGGCGAGTATATGGTTTATTATTGGTGCAACAACGCAAGGTGCTTTGGGAATAATGCAGTTTTTTACACAATCCGTTGGGCGCACCACACTTATGGGTGTTGGTGCACATCATGCGTGGGAAGGTGGTGCGGCTGTACTTGTTGGAGAGTCTATTGGTAGATGGTTGCGTGCATATGGCACATTTCCACACCCAAATATTCTTGGTGGATTTTTATGTTTATCTCTTATTATTTCTATTCTATTCTTCTCGTCTGTAAAAAGAGGAAAAAGTATGTGGGATCCATTGTTTCGATATCTTATTGTTGGTGTTCAACTCTTTGCGCTTTTTGTGACATTTAGCAAAAGTGCGTGGATTGCGTTTGGCTTGTGGGTATTTTCATTTATTGCTTTTTTTCTTGTGTACTATACCGCAAAATCTCACAAAGTATTTGCCGAAAAAGCAGAGCAGTTTACTAGTTTTTCTCTCTTTTGTGTGTGTGGTATTGTTGCGTTAGTATTATTTTTTCAACCGTTAGTAGCAAGTAGATTTTTAGGTAGTGCGCCACACGAACTTCGTTCGGTTTCCGAGAGAATAAGTGGATACACCGAGTCGCTGCATATATTTTCTGCAGCACCGCTTACCGGAGTTGGTGTTGGTAATTATACTGTTGCAGCAATGATCATGAGTCCCGGAGCACCAGGTTGGCAGTATCAACCAGTTCATAATGCTATATTATTAGTATTTGCTGAGCTTGGATTTCTTGGTGCAATACTTGCATTACTTATTCTGTGTTACTTTTTAGTATACTTTTTTTCTCGTGTGCCAAAAAAATATCCCGAATATACATTGTTCTTTGTTTTGTTATGTATCCCGTACGCAGTATTACTTCTCTTTGATCATTATTTATTTTCTTCTTATTCTGGCTTAGTTTTTGGTGCAATATATTTTGGACTTATTGGTCAATACATGGAGCACGTTATCCACAATTTATCCACTTCTGCTCGTAAAAGGTCACGCAAATAGGGGGTACCTTACTTGACAAGAAAAAAAATACATGGCAAAATATAGACCACAATAAACAACGTGGCATTTTACGATCTTTTAAAAAGCACAAAAGTGGTAACATTACGCAAGTGTTCGCTATATGATATCGTGTTTCTCGACAGGCATCACGATATCAACCTGTAGACGGCATATTGGGTGTGTTACCGCTTTTGGGCTTTTTTATTATATAATTTGTTTAAGTGTATTTCTTGACAATAATTTTAGTTCATGTAAAATATAAGGTGTTATTATCACTCAAATATAATGAGTGCTAATATAAAAATATTATTTATTTAAATATATAGTGTATGGCTATTAAACCACTTGGTGGAAGAGTCTTGGTAAAACTTCTTAAAAAAGAAGAGGTAACAAAGTCTGGAATTGTATTACCAGATACAGCTGACAAAGAAAAAAAGTCCGAAGCAGAAGTGATTGCGCTTGGGCCGGGAAAACTGTTAGAAAACGGAGAACGCGCATCTTTTGAAGTTGCTGTTGGACAGACAGTATTGCTTAAATCTTGGGGTGGGGATGAGGTAGAAGTAGATGGTGAGCAATTTAAAATCTTTGATGCAGAAGATATTTTAGCAATTATTGAATAATAGGTTTACGTAAATAATTAATTATTTTATGGCAAAACAAATTAGATTTGACGAGGAGGCACGCCAAGGATTACTTCGTGGCGTAGATACGTTAGCAAATACAGTAAAGGTAACACTTGGTCCAAAAGGACGAAATGTGGTATTAAGTAGAAGTTACGGTGCGCCAACTATTACAAAAGATGGAGTAACTGTAGCAAAGGATATTGAACTAGAAGATGCTGGTGAAAATATGGGAGTAGAGTTGGTAAAAGAGGTTGCAAGCAAAACAAACGACGTGGTCGGAGACGGAACTACAACGGCAACTGTCTTGGCACAAGCCATTGTACAAGAAGGAATGAAAAATGTGGTTGCCGGAGCAAATCCAGTAGCACTAAATCGTGGATTGCATAAAGCAGCGGAAGCAATTGTAGATGCGCTACAAAATAGCATTTCAAAAAATGTAGAAGAAGATGAGATTGCAAATGTTGCTGCTATTTCTGCAAACGACAAAGAAATTGGAAAAAAGATTGCCGATGCTATGAAAGACGTTGGGCAAGATGGTGTTATTACCGTAGAAGAGTCACAGTCTTTTGGTATGGAAATCGAAACCGTAAAAGGAATGCGATTTGACAAAGGGTATATTTCTCCATACATGGTAACTAACACAGAAAGAATGGAGGCAGAATACGAAGATCCGTTTATCTTAATTACTGACAAAAAAATCTCTTCATTAGAAGAAGTATTACCAATTTTGGAAAAAGTTGCCGAAACTGGAAAAAAGGAGTTGGTTATTTTAGCAGAAGATGTAGATGGTCAAGCGTTGGCAACACTTGTGGTAAACAAACTTCGAGGAACCTTTAATGTGCTTGCTATTAAAGCACCTGGATTTGGTGACAGACGCAAAGCAATGTTAGAAGATATTGCAGTACTTACCGGTGGACGAGTGATTACCGAAGACCTTGGATTAAAGTTGGATAACACTACTATTGAAGATTTGGGTCGTGCAAGAAAAGTAACAGCAACAAAAGAAACTGCAACAATTGTAGAAGGAAAAGGGGATCATGCTGCTGTTGAGGCACGTGTAGCACAAATTCGCACCTTTATTGAGCAGAGTGATTCAGAATTTGACAGAGAAAAACTTGCCGAACGTTTGGCAAAACTAGCAGGTGGAGTAGCAGTTATTAAAGTTGGTGCTGCAACAGAAACCGAAATGAAAGAAGTAAAACACCGAATTGAAGACGCGGTTGGTGCTACAAAAGCAGCTGTAGAAGAAGGTGTGGTTCCAGGTGGTGGTGTGGCATTGCTTCGAGCAGCAAAAGCATTGGAAAACATTAATTTAAATGACGAAGAAATGCTTGCGGTAGGAATTTTAAAACGTGCACTAGAAGCACCAATTAGAACAATTTCTAAAAATGCCGGATACGAAGGGGCTGTGGTAGTTGATGAAATTAAAAAACACGATGGAAACTTTGGGTTTAATGCCTCAACCGGACAATACGAGGATATGGTGGTAGCAGGAATTATTGACCCAACAAAAGTAACACGATCTGCGTTGCAAAATGCCGTATCGGTTGCTGGAATGATTTTAACAACTGAAGCTGTGGTAACAGATTTACCAAAGAGTGATGACGGACACGGACACGCTCCAGCCGGAATGCCAGGAATGGGTGGTATGGGTGGAATGATGTAACAATATTCTGTATTAGATACTAAAAACCGATAGGGTATACCTATTGGTTTTTTGTTCCCTGTAAAAAGTTTGGAAAATAATCAGTATACATGGTATGGTATACTTGTCAGTAAGTGACTATGTGGACTAGTTCGTTACCTCGAAAGAGGATGTGGTTTAATTTTTTTGTTCCTTTACATTGAAAAAGAAAGAGAATTGTAAAATGAAGAGATTTGCAGATATTATACTTGATGAGCACGGTGTTCCAAGGCCTGAGGTTGTCAAAGACTTTTGTGATTTAACACACGCAGAGGTTGGAAAGTTAGGATTCCTATTGCGGAATGGTTTTAAGGCTGCAACAAAGGTTCGGTCTGATATTGTACAAGAGACCATGATCGTACTTCTGCCAGAAATGTCAGAAATGTTTGAGTCTTTCTATGTAGAACACATGGCATGTTCTGAGCCAAGTATTAAAACCTATACTTTGGATAATTCCGAACGGATCATCCAGGCTGTGTTGAGTATCACTGATAGACGAGCCAAAGCCAGCCAGTGGTGGGCACTCAGAAAGATCTACTTCGGCTTACGTAAATTTGCCGAAAGTGTCCTTCGTGATGCCATACCTGGTTTTAGTCAGGTTCTAGAGCGACATGGTGTCTAAACCAGGCTGGTGTATGAAACTAAAAACGAAAAACAAAGGAGGTATAATGAAGCATTTTTTTGAAGCAGTGTATGTGTTGTGCAAGGTAAGTCGTCCTATTGGATGGATTGTTTTACCTCTTGTATTTATTATGGGCTTTTATGAGCGGGTGGAGCATCCACTGTTCACTCACTTATTAAGTCATCCCGAATATGGATTCCTACCATTTGTGCAGCTACTTCTCTTTTCATTTCCTGCCAGTCTGATTGGGTACGGTATTAATGATATGTATGATCGGGGTACGGACCTACTCAATGATCGTAAGACCTACAAGTATCTTGATGGTGTGCCATTGTCTCTTGCGCACTTTAGGTTGATCAAAGTAGGCGTATATGTCTCGGCCACTTTTATGGTACTAAGTGGATTTTCGACAGGGAATATGGCAAATAGCTGTGTTATGGCTGGTGTGGTAGCTTGTGCTTTTTTATACTCCGCACCTCCCGTTCGGTTGAAGGGGCGGGCTCCATTCGACTCCATCATTAATTGTGTGCTATATGGTTATGGGCCATTTACGGTTGGGTACACGTATAGTGGTGAGTCCGTTTTTTCCATGTCGTTTCGGTACTATTTGTTCTTTTTAACGTTAGGGGCTATTCATGCCTTTTTTACTGTCATAGATGTGAGCGCAGACAAAGCTGCTGGTATTAATACGTTCGCTGTTAAGTATGGACAGAAAAATACGATTAGGTGTGCTATTGTTATTGTGGCGTTAACACTTCTTTTTGGTCGCTTTGAGATGGTTGGTACAAATGTGTTTTTATGTATCACACTACTTTGCATGATTTGTTCTTTGTTTATTCCGCTAGGTCTGTTAGAAATAAAGGCAAAGAAGTGTTGTTATGGTATTTTTTGTGGTTTTCTGCTATCTGTGATTCTGTTGCTTGGAGAAAGGTTGGTTATTGTATAGTATTTTGTGAGTAAAAAGTGTGTTTCGGGCGCGTTATTGTGAGGGTAGCGGGCTTTTTTTATTAACCTCTGTCAATGTGTAATATTTTATGTTTATGTGTGGTTTTATTTCTTCAGAAGGTGTTTTTTTGTGGGGAAAAATATCTTAGTATTATAAAAACCACCAATGATGGTGGTTTTAAGGTCTAGGCAATAAAATTATACTTTAGTAGGAGTATCTTGACTAAAGGAATTTTTCCAAACTCCGTCAACTTTTTCCCATATAGATGATATGTACATAGAGGATTTCGTTTCAATCTTGCCACTAGTGATTGGAGTGTAGTGCGCAAGATAACAGAGAAGGACCATGTCTTCTGTAAGGGTGCGAATTTTTGGATTATGTAGTGAGTATTCTGCCACGATTGGTCCGTTATCAAGCATTTTACGGTGCTGATTTTTATTTGAGAATCCTGTAGGATAAACACCTAAAAAATCATCTGTCAGTTGTGCGGCATCCGCGTTACTATCTCCGTTTTTCAATGCTTCCCATACTTTTTTCTCTTTCTCTAAGAATAGCGCAGTTATGTGTTTGGTCATAATACATTCTGTTCTGTTTAGTGGTTACTTTAATAGGATTTTGTCAGATATTAGGCACGTATACCTAATATATTACTTATGGTATCAAGCTTATTCTTTTTTATCAAACTTATTTACAAAGTAGTCGTTTTTTATAAATATATTGCTTTTTTCTATAATTGTAGCTAAAATACCAGTATATGAAAGAGCATCAGCAAAAACTTATGGCATTGCAAGAAAAGGTGGAAAAAGCCAGAAGCTTGTTGGATTTACCAGAAAAGGTTGAGAGAATTGCACAATGCGAAATATTAATGCAAGCGTCAGATTTTTGGGATAATCATGAAAAAGCAAAAAATATCTCCCAAGAACATGAACAGCTTGCATCAGAGCTAGCGCTTTGGGATAGATTACATTTCACTATTACCGAACTCTTGGCATTGTTAGGTGATTTACAAAAAACCCCAGATGAAGAGTTAGAAAAAGAGCTTACTGACCGTATTTCTAGTCTTGAAAAAGAATATGCTGACGCGTCTTTTGTCATGCTTTTTTCTGGAAAATATGACAAACATAATGCAATTATCACTATTTATTCGGGGAGTGGTGGAACAGAAGCGCAAGACTGGGCAGAAATGTTATTACGAATGATTATGCGATATGCCGAAAAAAAGGGGTGGCAAGTTCAATTACTTGACGAAACACGCGGACAAGAAGCAGGGATTAAGTCAGTAACATTTTCGGTACGAGGAAAACATGTTTTTGGTCACCTGCAGTCAGAACACGGAACACACAGGTTGGTACGTATTTCACCATTTGACGCCGAACAAATGCGTCACACCTCTTTTGCTAATATTGATGTTATTCCAGAAATTACAGAAGAAGATGCGGTGGTAATTGACGAAAAAGAGTTGCGGATAGATACCTTTATGGCAAGCGGAAAAGGTGGGCAAAGTGTAAATACTACATATTCAGCAGTGCGTATTGTACATAATCCAACAGGTATTACGGTACAGTGTCAAAATGAGCGATCACAATTACAAAACAAGCAAACAGCAATGCGTATTTTGCAATCAAAATTACAACAAAAACAGGACGAAGAAGAAGCAGAAGAGCAACGTAAACTAAAAGGTGAACACAAAAAAGCGGAGTGGGGGAATCAAATTAGGTCATATGTTTTGCATCCATATAAAATGGTAAAAGACACAAGGACCAAATACGAAACAGCACAACCAGATGATGTGTTAAATGGCGATCTGGATGGGTTTGTGACAGCATATTTATCGTGGAAATATACCCAATAATATATGAAAACTATTTTACAAAAAGACGCAGATATTCCATGTATTGCAAAAGAATTACGAAAAGGAAAAACTATTGTATATCCAACAGAAACCTGTTATGGGCTTGGATGTGATGGCACTAATCAACATGCTGTTGATACTATTTTTCGTATAAAAAAAAGACAAACAGATAAACCACTTCTTGTAATAATGGCAGATATTACCATGGCTCAAAAATATGTGGTATGGAGCGATGTGTTGGAAAATATTGCACGCAAATTTTGGCCAGGACCACTTACAGTTGTGGCAGATCTTGCACATGAAAATGGTTTGGCAGATGGGGTAAAAAGTAAAAATAATACACTAGCTTTTCGTATTACCGATCATCCTCTTGCTGCTGCGCTTTCAGAACAACTTGCCGCACCGCTTGTTGCTACTTCGGCTAATATTTCTTCTATGGAAAGTCCATATGATATTACGCATGTGCATGCCATGTTTGATAGTCAACGCATTCAGCCAGACATTGTTATTGACGCAGGAGATTTACCACATAAAATTGGATCAACCATTGTCTCTGTTCAGGAAAATACACTCCAGATTCTGCGCCAAGGAGAGGTAATAATAAAAAAAACAGATATATTCTAACACTACATTTATGAAGGAGGAAAACAAAGTAAAACGGTACTGGCTTTATCTATTTGGGATTGTACTGTTTTCGGTTTTTTTTGTTGGTTGCGCAACAAAACAAACAATATATAATCAAGATATGTTGGTTACTGTATTCCAATCATCGAAAGTTAATTTTTCATCACAGAAAAAAAGAGTGAAGCCAAAAAAAATTGTGGCAAAAGGGTTGTATCTTACGGCATATTCAGCTGGATCATCAAAAAAACTACAACAAACTATTGAATTAATTAATGCTACAGAATTAAACGCTATTGTAATAGATATAAAAGATGCAAGTGGGTATGTGCTTTACGACAGTAATGTCCCGTTGGTAAATGCATTAGAATTAGAAGATAATAGGCTTGGGGATGTAGAAAAAATAATAGAAACACTGCACGAAAATAATATATATGTTATAGCCAGACAAACTGTTTTCCAAGATCCAGTTTTGGCAAAAAACAAACCAGAGTGGGCAATAAAACATAGGCAAGGTGGGTTATGGAAAGACCACAAAGGTTTGGCGTGGGTTGACCCCACTATTCAAGATGTGTGGGAATATAATGCAGCAATTGCAAAAGAAGCTATTGCACTTGGGTTTGATGAGATAAATTTTGATTATGTACGATTTCCAAGTGATGGAAATATGAGAAACGTGGTATACACGACCGGTGATCAAGAAAAGTACGCGGTTATGGGAGACTTCTTTCATTTTCTAGACAAAAAACTTTCTCACGAACCAGCGTGGATTTCTATAGACATGTTTGGGTTTGTAATGGAACGACATGATGGTATGACTATTGGTCAGCGGCTACAGGATGCGGTCGATCATATTGATTATATTTGCCCCATGATGTATCCATCGCATTACCCAAGTGGGCATCTTGGTTTAATAAATCCTGCCGCTGAGCCTGGAAAAGTTATAGAAAATGGTATGAAAATGGGTGTGCCGCACTTTACAGAAAAACGAGCTATTGTGCGTCCTTGGATACAAGCTTTTAATATAGGCGCAGTATATGATGCACAAAAAATACGAGAACAAATAGTAGAAATAGAGAAATATCCAGAAGCTGGTTGGCTTTTGTGGAATGCAGCAAATAGGTATTCTTCAGCAGGAATTACACCAAGTAATTGACACTTTGTGTATAGTACCCTTGACAAAAGTGGTTTTTTCTAGTAGTGTAGAGCGTGTAATCATACACAAAAAAAGAAAGGAAAGGGTATGGATTATGAATGCGCAAACGGTCACATATCATCCAGTAGATACACCGTATCCGAGAGGTATTACCCTCGATAGTCAAAGGACAAAAATTCCAGAGCAGGCATTTTGGATGAAACCAACATCTACCGGCTGGATTTTTTCAATGCATTTAGTAAACCCGTTACAGCAGGTGGAAAATTTTGTTGCTGATAAAGGGAAGGATTTCTTTGTAGATGCACTTTGTGATAAAATTCGGAATAATCAAGACTCTAGTCCCTACGGTTTCACAATTTTTACTACAAGAGAACAGCAGGTGCTGAGTCTACTGCTCCAAGAGGCAGAGCGAAAAGTTATTTCTGTGGACATACCGCTAGATGCTGAATTTTTAGTTAACGGAGATGTGGTTATTTACGAAACTGTATTTCTTAACGAAAAGAGGGTTACTTTCCAAGGGTTTGCTGATACTATGCAAGACCAAACCATTTTTTCAGAGGTTGCACAAGATGTTACCCGTCTTGCAAGTGCCTTGTGTGCTTATCGTATTGATCGGGGGGCTTGGGTTGCATCAGAGAATATTCGTGCATTTGATAACTTTTTAGAAGGGTCATCAGGAAAAAATAGTGTGGACCTGGCTAAGGCTGTTGTAGAGGAGCTATCTGTGTTTATTAATACGACTCTTTCGGTGTATTGTACGGAATACAATGTACCAATAATATACAGAAATGCCGGAAAGGTAGAAAAAAAGGTATTTGGTTTTAATATATCAATACAGCAATCTTCCAAAAGTTTTCTAGAAAAACTAAGGGATGCGGTATTAGGCTATACCTTTTATAAAAGTGTCGAGCACATGTGTATTCTTTTAGAAAAAGATGTATATAGTAAAATAGAAGGGGTTCCAGCATTTTTCTCTGTAAGTCCATTGGGTCACTATCGTTTGGCAGTACGGGAATATGCCTGGTTCACGACTCCTATTCGGACTATAGTTGGGTTACTCAACATAGTAAATCTCGCAATGTTCTTACGTGGAGAGGAATATTTTTTAAGTGATAATGACATTGGCAGGATCGTTAATGAGTTAAATCGATCCTAGATTACGCCACCATGTTTTTTCTTTTTTGCCCTGTTGCTCAGGGCTTCTTTTTATTTTGGAACACTTTATGTTATAGTCTTTATATATGGATACTGTATCACTATATAATATTCAGAATATAAAACATATTTTGAATACACACAATCTTACCCCATCAAAACATTTTGGTCAGAACTATCTTATTTCTTCACGTGCCATTGATGCAATATGTGCAGCTGCGGATATACAAAAAGAAGACTGTGTTTTTGAGGTTGGTCCAGGGCTTGGTGTGCTTACTTTTGCCTTATTACCACGCGCAAAAAACGTAGTTAGTTTTGAAATAGAAAAAAAGTTGCAACCATACTGGGATCAAAAAGAATCTACATGTAACACTCTTTCTGTTATTTGGGGAAATGCATTAAAAACTGTACCAGAACATATCCCCAAAAAAGAGACATACAAAGTGGTGGCAAATTTACCCTATCAAATTACATCGCAAATATTGCGTCTTTTTTTAGAAGCAGAACATCCTCCAGAAAAAATGGTGGTAATGGTGCAAAAAGAGGTGGCGGATCGGATATGTGCCGTGCCAGGAAACATGAGTCTTTTGTCGGTTGCTGTGCAATATCTTGGTACACCAAAAATTATAACAAAGGTGCCACGAACTGCTTTTTGGCCAGAACCAAAGGTTGATTCAGCAGTTCTGGCAATTACCCATATAGAGAAAAAAGATGTAAAAGAACGTGATGTATTTTTTCGTATAGTAAAAGCGGGTTTCTCTAGTAAAAGAAAGCAGTTGTGGCATAATTTGGTAAATGGTTTACATATAGCTCCCGAACAGGTAAAAGAGTGTTTGCAAGAGGTGACAGGAAATACAAAAATTCGGGCACAAGAATTATCTATTGCACAATGGAAACAGCTTGCGGTCTGTTTGGGTAAATAAGTAGAAACATATCAATAGAATACTTTTCGTATACAAACCATGACTTTAGTTTTGGTATAAAAAACAATGCACATACAATAATTGTGCATTGTTTTAATTTTTGGTATACTAAGAGAAAAATTGTATGTATGTACAATGACCAAAACAAACAATCGCTTTCCAAAGAACAAAAGGTAGGTTTTTCTCTTTTGTTTGTTTTTGCGTTATTAACTATTGGTTTGGGGTTTCTACAACTACGTAATAATATTTACGGACCTTTTGCTTATGTTACTCCAGAAACACCATCTGTATTGTACGAAGACTTAGAGCAGCAAGAAATGGTTCGTTTGCAATCCATAGATACCGATCAAGACGGGCTAAGTGATTATGAAGAAATATTTTTTTATAATACAAGTGCATATATTCCAGACACCGATTCAGATGGTGTAACAGACAAGGAAGAAATAAATAAAAACGAAGACCCAAATTGTCCGATTGGTAAAATTTGCAGCGCTCCGGCAGATGCATTACCAACAGTAAACCAAGAAATGGCAACTTCACCATCATTACAGGCTGAAGCAAATAACTTGTTTGCCCCATTTCAAAACCAAGTTGATATAAATACATTCAAAGAGGTTTTACAAGATCCACAAGAGGTAAAAACTATGCTCCTTGATTCTGGTATGGTTTCGGAGCGGCAATTACGAAATATTTCAGACAAAGAATTAATAAATATTGTTAATAATATTTTTGCAGAAAATACACCAGAAACCCAAGAAACAATTACAGAAACGAAAGAAGATAAAGAGTCTGTTGAGCTAGACCTTGCACATGCAGAACAACCTCTAGTAGGAAATGAATAATATCGATTAATGTGACCCATATTTTTACCACATATTTCTATGCAGTCTTTTTTTAAGAAAAAAGCACAAAAAATAAAACTTTCTTTGGTGCTTTTGTTTTTTGTTTTTTCACAAGTGTTTGGTATCTTTCTTTTTGCACAACCCGTTCAGGCGGCGCCTGTGACTGATTACGCAGCCATTCAGCAGAGGTTTTTAATATGGTATGCCGATAAGGCGGAAAAAATGACTAGAAAATCATTTAAAACTATAGCAATGACCACATTATTGCATGGTGGTCAGTTTTTTCTGAATAAGTTGGCACATGACGCAGCGGTGTGGCTTGCTTATGGTGGAAAAGGAAAAGGGGCTCAAATATTTGGCGATAGTCCTGGGGAATATTTTGAAAAAGTTGGTAAAGATGCTGCTGGAGATGCTGTTGGTACCCTAGGAAAAGAGCTTGGATTAGATTTGTGTAATATGCCAAATCTAGGAGGTCAGATTTCCCTACAATTAGGATTAGGAAATTTAAGCGGTATTGGGGATCCAAAACCAACATGTAGTTGGCAGCAACTTACAGAAGGGGGAATGTTTGATGGGGATGCTTGGAAGCAGCGATATGGAACAGAAGAGGGTTTAGCAGAATCTTTCGGAGCAAACCTTAGTGTGGATCAAAGTGAATTTGGTATTGCGGCAGGTGCCATGGGTAAAGTAAACGCAATAAAGACCAGTGCTGTTGTTGGTGCCAAAGCCGATCGTACAGAAGGACAAGGGTTTAAGCCGGTAACCGGAAAAATCGATAACAAAATTAAACAACCTGCACAACATGCAAAAAAAGAGCAGGAAGGGTTAACAGCTGTGCATCAAAAATACATTCAAGCCACACAACTTGCAGGAACCTATGGTTCGGATTTAGAGTCTATGCCAATTATTGCCGGAAGCACCTTTTTAACCACATTTGTTTCAACATTGGTAAACAGACTTATAGAAGGACTTTTTGCCGATGAATCAGACACACAAGATACAGTAATTGAGGGGCCTGACGGTGGTGCAGGAAGCGGT
Organism: Candidatus Magasanikiibacteriota bacterium; assembly: GCA_002716765.1. GTDB lineage: Bacteria > Patescibacteriota > Patescibacteriia > Magasanikbacterales > UBA922. Next base: position 14,204 of record PBBY01000003.1, on the reverse strand, counting down.
ATCTTTTCCTACACTGCAGATTCATCACGATCTTCTATTGAAAAAGGAAAAGCTGGTTTGGCTGATTTATTTACCGTAGAATTCAAGCCAGCAGAAGAATATGACATTATTACGGAATTATCGGCTTGTCCTTCAGAAAATCCAGGACAATTTAACTGTGCTATGAATTCTTCATTTGCCGATGCGTTAAAATTTTCTCCAAATGAATTTTTAACTATTGCAAAAGCAATGGAAAATCCTCGTTTACTTAACGGAAATGCTCAACTTATTTCTATCAGACATGCTGATCATCCAAGAAGTAGTCAAGATCAGCGTCTTATTAGAGAGTGTCTTACCGATAGATTTTGTTTTTCTAATATACAAAAATTAAGAAAATTTGGTATTTTACCACTTGGCTTTGAGATTGCGGTACAAAAATCCAATCCAGATAATCCAGTAACACTTAAAGAAGTTGTTGATGGATTTTATGATTGTAAGTATGATCGCGATGGTAATATAGTTCCAGACAGGCAGTATCCGTGGTGTAACCTTATAAACCCAAATTGGTTATTAAAGGCACCGCAAGCACAATGTGCCTTTGAAGCATATGGTCCAGAACTTGTTTCAAAAAACGTACCAAACAGACAAAAGCAATGTTTTGGGTTACAAACATGTTTAAAACAACGAGAAAATAGCGAAACATGTGAGGAGTTTGGGTATTGTCTAAAACAGAAAAATGTATGGCGCATGCCAGGAAATAGTTGTGACGAGCAATATGCAACATGTAAAACATTTACACAAAAAGAAACCGGAAAAGTAGAATCTCTTTTGGCAAAAACAGTTGACTATGGACAGTGCTCCGCGGATAATGCCGGGTGTAGAGCTTTTGCGACAGAAAAAGAGGGTGGTGATTGGTACAGTGTTTTACAAGTTGATGAGAGATATAAGAAACAAGGAAGAAATCAAAAAAGCTTTTTCACAAAAAAGATTATCGATGCCGCAAATGAATGTAAACCAGAAAGTGATGGGTGTAGTGCAATGTATGTGGCTGCAAGAGAAAGTACTGGTGCTTATATTACAGATGAAACCGATTCTTTTGTCCAAAGAATAGAAAATAATACAAAATCACCAATTCATATTAAGAAGGCACCAGACTATCTTGGGTGTTATGATACCGAACAAAACACGTCGCAAACAGAATGGCCAACCACTATTCAAGAAGCACGAAGCGGTGTGTCAAATGATGTTGCTTGTAATAATTTTGCTGCAGTTTGTGTTGCCGAAGAAGTGGGGTGTGATGCATATATTCCAGTAGATGGAGGAGTAAGAATTCCTGCAAAAATTGGCCCAGAATATGCGTGTGCACCAGAATGTAACGGATACGATACTTTTAAACAGGTTGGGTACAAACAAGCCGGACAAGGTTTTGAGGAAGAGGTGTTTCCATTACACTTCATTCCGCAAATTGCAGAAACATATATGCAAGAAAATGGTTTGGTTTGTGCCGCAGAACACATTGGCTGTGACGAGTTTACTAATTTAGACGCAGTAGAGCGTGGCGGAGAGGGTCTAGAGTATTACACAAAATTTAAATATTGTGAAGAACCAGGGGATATAGTTACAGAGAATACATTTTATTCTTGGGAAGGGTCAGAGCAGTCAGGGTTTGTATTACGTACGCACACATTGCGTGGGATTAATAACAACGATCTTGCATACTTAAATGCTGTCGAAGGTGATATTGGGTATAGTGATTTTACTCAAGATACACCAATGTATGCCGACGATACTCCAGAAGTTTTAAATCAATTTGCCGATGTCTGTAATGCAGAAACCTATAGCAATAAAATTAGAAATAGAGAGGAATTAGCAGAAGATGCACAAATTGCACCACCAGAATGTTTAGCATTATATAACACAGATGGTGAGGTAACATATAGAATCTTAGAAGGGCTTATTACTGTTTCAGAAGACTGTCATCCATTACGAAAAACCATAACAAATCTCTACAAACAAGAAAATTTAGGTGAGCGAATATGTGAAGAGCGTGGCGGTACTTTTGAAGATAATAGCTGTACACGTTGTGTTGGTGGAGGAAAAATCCGCGATGGTGTTTGTGTTTATATGGCAATGGTTGGAACAAACGAATCGCAAACCTGTTTTGAAAATACCAGTGGATGTAGGGCTTATGCTGGAAACACAGCAGACAATATAGAGGAATTGTTTTTAGACTCTTTTGAACCAAGTGGCGATAGCGAAGAGGCACTGACAAGAGCAAAAGAAGGATGGAAACCAGAGAATAATACTATTCGAGTTGCCGCACAAGCAACAGATGTTGGATTACACTCACTTCGTGTAGATGAAAATAGTGTCCACAAAGAAATCCTTCCGGGAAGTATGGAAGCAAATGAAGACACTTTATACGAACTCCATTTCTGGGCACAACGTGGAGTTTTTCGTGGAGAACAAGGTGTTCTTACACTTAATATAACATTAGAACAAGACGTTTCATCGCTTGGTGTATTTACAGAAAATATATCTCTTGGGTCTGCGTGGCAAGAGTACAGACTTGGGCCAATTACTATAGAAAAGGATACTGTAAATCCAGAAGAGGTGGTAAAATTAGCTTTTAATCGCGATGGTGCTGGAGTTTATTTTATAGACAATGTTAGGCTTATTCGTGTACAAGACAAAAAATACCTTATTAAAGATGCGTGGAAGGTTCGTCCGGAATTGTACGAAGTACCACTTGCTTGTGATAGTACTCCAGCAAATGGTTTTCCTGGAGAAGCTTTGGGTTGTAGAGAATATGCTATAGAAAATAATTCAGAACAAGTACGACATGCAACAGGATTTGAGCGATTATGCCGAGAAAAAGCTATTGGCTGTCAACCGCTTTGGGACACATTTAATACCGTAGATGATGCGCATGAAGTTGGGTCAGATGCAGAAAAAATGCATATATATAATGCTTTTTGCCCGAGGTCAGGTGATGGATTTGAACAACAAGATTGTGAAATCTCTGTACCAAAACAATATAGTTGTGAGGTTGTAACAGGAGATCAAACTTGTAATATAGAAAACGACAATATTCCATCAGATGAGCAAGAGTGTATTGCAGGAGGTGTGGCTGGTGATGAAGGTGCAACTTGTTTTAAAGAAAGAAAATACACGTGCACTATTCTTGCCGGAGAACAAGGGTGTTATTTGCGTGAACCAATAATTTTAGAAGACGCAGCGGTATATCGGGAATTAGCAGCTTTCGAAAGGCAGAATGTGAGAATCTCTACCACTGTTATCCCTGCAGATACTTTGGCAAGTGAGCCAATATATTTATCGGTTATCCCAGAGCATGTTTGTACTGAATCAGAAAGAGGTTGTATGGTGGTTGGACTAGAAGAACAAATTTTACCAGATGAAACGGCAGACATATCATATTCTTATGAAGATGTCATGGTGAAAAATGATCCAGATATGTATGATTCGGCATTATGCCAAGAAGAAGTTTCGGGGTGTGCTGCTTTTGGTCATGGTGCGAGTGTTTGGTATTTTAAAGATCCTACAATTACCGGAAACAAGCGATGTGAATACAGAGAAAAAGAAGACGAAGACCAAGAATTCTTTGGCTGGTATTTAGCCGACCAAAATGTGGGATTTTGTGAGGATAATAGTACACAAATTTGTACAGAGGATATAGATTGTGACGGGGACAGTGCATGTATAAACAAAGGAAATGTACCGTGTTACGCAAACTTTATTCAAGGTGGTTCCGAATATGGTATTTATGCAAATGAAACCTTTGGAAATTACGATGGCTATGTTGGTCAATGTCCTGTCGATCAAAATTTATGTACCGAACTTATTGATCCGTCAGACTCATCCAACCTTCATCCAGAAGGAAAACCGTATTATGTTATTTATAATGATAAAGTAACCAGAGATACTGCCGATTGCGAAGGAAAAGTAGGGCTATTAGACGGGTGTGTCTTGTTTAACAAAACAGACGATGTAAATAAATTGTACAATAGTGCGGCGCTTTATGATGTAAGCAAGCGTGCAAACCCACCATATAGTGCAGTACCAATTGTAACGGCACCACAAGGAATAGCAGACACCAATCTACTATTAAAGGTTGTACGAGACAGAGAGTGTAGTGAATGGTTAGCATGTAGAAGTTGGAAATATGACCCAATAACAAAGCAAAATTTATGTAGTGAATTTAAGGCGTGTGAAGGGTTGCCAGAAGCAGGAGAAACGTGTGGAAAATGGGTTGATGCAGATGATCCAGAAAATGCACAAATACAACAAACAATACTTACAGAAAATCTATATAAAAAGCGTGGTACATTTTGGCATGCCGAGGATTATGTTGGGTATTCACTCTTTAAAAAATATCAAGTAAATAATTTACGGTCGATTAGTTTTAGTTTTGGTATTTCAGAACCAGATAAGGATATTCAAAAAATAGAAAATACTAGCTATATGCTTCGTGAAGCAACGACGACTATTACAGGTGATGAAAAAGATTGTGTTAGTACAGGTACAGGTGTTAGTGCTGAGTACGAACCTAATTGGAGTAATTGTGGAACAGAAGATGGGGGAAGGTGTTATGGTGGGTTATGCTTATATCCAATTGATGGAGTATTTAGAACCGTTGTAAATACTGAAGATGGGATACCTATTTCTCAGGATATTAAAACATTAGTTAAGGAGATAGAAAAAGAAAAAAGTCAGTGTAAGACATATCCAGAAGAAGACAGCCCATTTCCAAATGATCTACTAAACAAAGATGAAACAGAGGTTACGTCATTCATTAAAGATGATAGTGGCTACTTTAGGTATTACAAAAAACAAACTATTGATACCTATGAAAATGCAAATGTCTGCGAACAGGGAAATTGTTCCTGTGAGTACACCGAGCTAACCTATAGAAATGGAGAAACAGATTTTTGGCCCATAGATGGAATAGAGAAAGATAAACAAGAATATAAAGAACCAAAAGGAATTTGCACCGCTGTGGATCAAGAAGGAGGTCAAAAGTTTGTTGGTATACCATGTACGATTGACGGTAATGAGTGTGGACCTCGTGAGTCGGGAGGAATTTGTAGTCCGGTAGATAAAAAATATAAACGTTTTGGAACACAAGGGTATTGTTTGGAATATGACGATAGCCGTTCTGTGGAATATGGTTTTAATACTTTATGTTTAACCTGGTTGCCACTACGAATTTCAACATCCAAATTTGACGTATTAGCATCTAGTCAAGATGCCGGATATTCTCTTACATTAGATGCTGCGGAAGGTGATGGTGGTGATGGTGGTCAGGTCTATTGTACCAACTCCACAGATACAAAAGGCGGGTATTATAGAAGTGAGATGATGTCTACCGACGTTTATTTACCGTCTGATAATGAACCAGGGGGAGATAACGATGAGCTACGTCGTGCCTGGGCTACCGGAGGTTATACAAAGGGTGGGAACTTTCAGAACCGGCTTCAGGATGGGTATTTTGTAAATGTCACCGCAAGAAGTAACTGTGATAGTCCGTTCGGTATTAATGATATGCATGCAGATAAGAGGTCTTGTTTTAGTTATTGTACAGACGGCGGGTATAAAACCGCTATGTGTGGGAATACATCTGTTTTAGAAGACGGTCTTCCACGAAGGTACCGTATGGGTTACGGTATGCAGGCGTTGGGAGCTATTTCCACAAAAAAAGGTTTAAACATTAACCAAGATAAAAATGTACCCCCTATAAACCGAAAAAATATATTGTCTAATGGGGTACTGACAATGGAAGGTGACGAAGGGCGTCAATGCGAGCCTGGTGATTCTACGTGTAAAAAGTATCTTTGGGATGCAGAAGATCTAGATAAGTTTGTGTATAGATGGTTCGAAAGGAATAAAGGCGTGAAAAATATAACAAAAGGATTTGTATCATTAAGAACGGAAAGGTTAATAGATACACGAACAGTTGAGTATTGTAAAACTTGCACTACCAATAACAACCCCGAACTTCGCTATGTAAGAGAAACGGCACCATTGTTTGATCTTTTTAAAAGATATAAATGGCGGACAGGTTTTGAGTATAACTATTTGGAGGCTGTAATACAGGGTTGCCCGTGTCATGAAAATTGTCTAGGGGGAGGTTTGTTGGGAAATAATCAGGGGGACGGAGATTTTGGAAATAATCAGGTGGACAACGGCCTTGGTGGTCAATGCGATAACGTCTGTTCAGCCGGGATGTGGGCTGCACAAGATGGTTGTAGGAAGGTCGAAAAAGAGGGATTTCAACCTCTAGAGGTCCCAGTCTTTTCTAGAGATCATGTAATAAGTAACGACAGAAAAAGCCTAGGATTCCAGGATGGTGATAGCGATAGGGTCCTACCTGTTGGATTACTTTCTAGTGGTATCAGTAGTCTTGGTATTCTAATGCATCCAAAACGATTTGTATCCAATAATCGTTTTGGTACAGATAAATTTTATCACACCTTGCACTATAAAAACTCCCAGGGAAGTATAGTGTTTCCCGCATTGTTTTCACCTGGAGGTACCTATGCAAGTGAAATTACACCAACAAATGTAGATGCAGATTATGTAAATAGGATATTTAACGAAGAAGATTTTCGTACAAGAAATAAGCAAACACTAATACAGCATAGCAGTAATAATGATCCTGATAATACTATCTACGGATCAGATAATACAAGAGCCTTAATAAAAGAAAGTTTTGCAAATAGCTTAAATAGCTCGCTTAAGCGACATGATGTAGAAAAAACAATCCGAGATTATGATTTGGATACTGTTTACTTTATTACCACAGGAATTGCACAGGGATTAGATGACCAAGTTTTACCAGAACTATTTTCTCTTGAAGTGTCTCTTGACATCAATGATCTTCGAGAAAAGTATGAAATAGGTCAAAGTGGGGAAATAAGAGGTGAACTGTCTGAGGATCCAACTGTTGCATCATCACAATGTTTGGGTAGTAATGAAGAGTTCCCTTTTGGTAGTGAAGATGATGGTATAAAAGGGCTTTACGGTGATTGGAGAATGAATCGACGAAACAAGAATGCCTGTCTAAATAATAGAGAGCCAGAAGGAAACGATAGGCAGGGAGAAAGGGCATTGATTGGTAATTACCTTATAATAAACCCAGAAAAAAGTAATGATTACTCTGAACTTACAGATTCGGTCTGTAATAATCAGCCATGCACCGCACTAGATGAAAGAAATACGGTGAGTAGAAGGTATTTTGTTATTTATTATGATAATAAGTTGGGAAATCTTATAAATTATGCGAATAATCGGTTTTTCGATCCTTTTGATAAAGATAATGAGTGTGGAATTGATAATAAAAAAGATGATGGAAAAAATTGGTTTGCAATTGGTATGGACTTTAATTCTGACGGAGAATTTCTTGGGTACATTACTAAAAACTGTAACAATAACCCCGAGGAGATTGCGGTTCCACAATTATCTATTATTGCAACAATAAATGACCAGTGTGTAGAGTTTGCTTCTGTTTACAAGGAGCAGGGTAACCCAATATCTGAAACAACAAATAAAGCATGGACAGATAGAACTTGGGAAGGTGGGGAAGTTCCTGATGACATTGGTATTAAATTAGAATTTAACCAAACACATCAGCCATACGGTAGTTTGCCTTTGGAAAATAGTGATGTACAAGGTTCCAGACTAAACACTTTACGGTCAATCACTTTTATCGACAATGCTGTTTCTGATGGTGTACCATATGCTTGCCAAAAGAGACACATATTTCTTCCTTCTTCAAGAGGTGATTGTAGGCATGATTTCTCCACAGAAGTGCCAAATGCTCAACCTCATGTTGCATTAAGAAAAATTTTTGCAAAAACTTTCAATTATGTCCATTTAGTAGGACTAAACGATGATACTAATAATTTTACGTATAATACAAGTCTAAAAGACGCTGATTTTTCCATAGGTATAGAGGAGTTTAAGCGTGTGCCGAAAATATACTCAACCAATCCATATACGTGTGGAAGAGGTGGGCAAGAAGGTGTTTGTGGTCTTGGTGAACGAGATAATATTACTGTTAACGGGAAGAATGGTACAGCAGCGGATTACGATGGTGATGGTAACGGGGACGAGTTTATTGACCCAGTAAATAATGATATTGAATATATTCTTGTGGTGGGAAAAGAGAGTTATTCTGCAGATATAGAATTCTTTGCCTGGGCAGACCACAATCATATGCCAATTAGAAGAATAATGGTAAACTGGGATGATGGAAATATAACTGGGAGAGATAAAATAGGTCTATATAAAAACGCAAAACCATTGTGTGAGAATAATAATACTAAAGGTCAATCAAGTTTTGATAGATGTTCGTATAATACAGATATATTATGTGAAAAGGAATCTGATATATGCGGTTTTGTTCATGAGGGGTTTCAGGGACAAGGTGACACTCCTTTTGGGTGCGAAATTGGATCCAAAAGAAAAGAGTTTGGTAATTTACCACGCGCTTGTTCTGAAGGGCCAATACGATTTGGTCACGCCTATATTTGTGACGAAGATATGCTTACAAGCGATGAATACTCCTTAGAAGTCGGTGACTTACTTTCTAAATTTGGCGAGGAGCTTTCAGGGACACAGGCTCGATTAGAAGAATATGGATATGAGTCAGAGGACCGCATCTGCGTCTTTAAACCAAAAGTACAAGTCTTAGATAATTGGGGATGGTGTAATGGATTTTGTGGTGTTGAAGGTGAAGATAATAGGTATTGTCATGGTGCTTTTGAGCCAGATGAAGAACCACAGCAAGAAGGTGATTTAGTTGTAAAAAGTAATCAGTGTAACGGTGACAACTTTCTGGGTCAAATATCTGACCCATGGACCGAATATAACGGATATATTATTATTGCACCAGAACAGTAATAAAAAAACCACCCAAACCCGGGTGGTTTTTTGTTTCGATTTTTCCCCACGTCCATTATCCCTTTTTTTTCCAATCTGTGATATACTATAACTATCTTATTTATTTGTTTTATATAAAACAGAAATCTCAGCACGTCTACACTTTTTTCTGTGTTTTTATGCTCATATTTTGTAAAAAAATTATTACTCGTTGGACGGCGTTTATGAAAAACATAGGCGCAAAACAATATACATCTCGTCATTTGTCCAAACGCACAAAAAAAACAGTGCTTTCTTTTGGGTTGTTATCTGTTATTGGGTTTGTGTTTTTCTTGGCCATGCCAGTTTCTGCCGAAGTAGATGCAAGTGTTATTAAAAGTGGTATTTTAGAAGCGCTTATAAATATAAACCTGTACTTTGCCAAAATGTTTGTAAATTTGGCTATTTTTGAATTAAAGTTTTTTATTACAATTGCAGCATATAACGACTATATAAACGCAGATGTGGTTAGGCTTGGATGGCAAGTAATAAGAGATTTTGCCAATATGTTTTTTATCGTTATTTTAATGGTAATTGCGTTTGGTACTATTTTAGGATTAGAACAATACGAATGGAAAAAAACATTAACCAAATTAGTGTTTGCGGCAATTTTTGTTAATTTCAGTAATTCCATTACACAGTTAATTATAGATATTGCACAAGTATTTACTATTACTTTTTTAAATGCAGTGGCAAGTGTGGCCGGAGGAAACCTGTTAAAAATGTTCAGTTTTAGTGAAATATTTAACATGATTCAAGGTGGTGGATCCACAGCAGATGAAAACTTAGACTATACCGTTTTTATTGGAACCACAGTTGCCGTCATATTTGCTTTTACTACCATGCTTACGCTTGGCGCCTATTTGTGGATGTTAATTCAGCGGCTTGTGGTGCTGTGGATTTGCATTGTTTTATCTCCACTTGCATTTATTTTTGGCGTATTACAAACCACAAAGTCTGCTGCGGATGACTTCTGGAAAGAATTCCTTAATCATGTTCTGGTTGCACCAATAATGGTATTTTTCTTGTATTTAGCATTTGCTTCTTTTGGTGGGGGAGATGGATTAGACCAAATAAATAGAGGTAATCCATATAAACTAGCCGATACCGTGTATGGTACAGACGATAATCTAGCTGTAGCAAATAATGCTGCAGCCACATGGCCAAACTTGGCAAATTATTTTATTGCCCTTGGTTTTATGTGGTTAGGGATAGAACGAGTTCAAAAACTTGGAACACGTGGTGCAGATATGGTCGGAAAAGCAAAAGCCGTGGGTCTTGCCGGCGGGGGATTCATTGCAGGTTTTGGCGTGGCAAAATGGGCCGGAAGAAAAACAAAAGAACTGCCAGTACAAGCATTTGGCGCCGTAAAAGGAAAGGCGTGGGGAGTGACAAAAGGAGCAGGAAAGTGGGCAGGAAAAGAAGCGGTCAAGCGACTTGGTGGGGCACAACTTCGCAGGGCTGGATTGGGTATTGCAGAACGCTATACTGCCATGAGGGCAAGGAGTATACAGGATAGAAGTCAGAGAGCAAAAGACATAGAGGAAAAAATTGCAAAAGGTGACGGAAATTGGAAGGATAAAATACAATTATTCTTTGCAGAACCTGCCGAAAGAGCCATGAAGCGTGGTGACCAAGCAAAAGAAACTATGGAAATTATTAAACAGGTAACAGACATGAGAATTTCCACTGGTGGTACGTCTGAAGGAGACAGAAAAACCGCAGCCTTAACCGATAAAATAGCACAAGAGGCATTAAAGACAAAAAAATTCCCACAAAAAACAGCAGAAGTAGAGCAAGTGGCAATGGGATTGGTAAACCAAGCAGACGACGTCGCGGCGCTCACTGCAAGTCTTGCAATAGAATTTATAGCTCAAGAAGGAGATGGTCAGCTGGATCTAGATAACTTTTTAAACAATAAAAAAGGGGTCAATGGTGAAAACCTTACTGAATTTCAAAAAGGTTTGATTGAGTCACAGTTAGCTGATGCAAGAAACGTAAATAATGCCACTGACCCTGAAGAGAAGAAGAGAATTACCAAAGAAATGGAAAAGCAAGCAAGAAATACATACACTACACAAGGGCAAGAAGAACTGGTTAATGGCCTGATACGGTCATTAGGTATTACAGACACAAAAGAGGCGGCTAAAAAACGAAAATCTATAGATACAAGTGGTGGGTTTGAGGCTATGTTCAGAAGGGGAGAAAAGTATGGAAAAATAGAAAAAGCGTCAGCAAAAGGCGAGGCTGTTTCTGAAAATGAAAGAAAAAAGAAAGAAAGAAGGACTGCAGAAATTGCAGGGCGTGCCAGAGATGCTATAGCAAAAAAAGAAGGAAGACCACAAATACACAAGGCTGATCAAGTCAGAAGAGAGATACAAAACGCAAGCGCTGATTATGAACACCTTAAAGCGGCTAACTTTGCACATCTTGTACCAGAAGCTATCGGGAGAATGGCAGAGGGTGTTGTAACTACCGACCAGTTTGCCGATACACAAGGACTGCTTAATGCAATGCGTAAATATGACGCAGAGGTGGCAGATGATGTAGAACAAAAAATATTAGAAAGGGTTGGGTTTGTTGAGAATATAAATAAAAATGATGATATCGGACTACAAAGAAGAAAGCATGCTATTACTTTTGGAGAAGTCTTAGAACTTAAAGAAGATAACGGCACGTATACTTGCGACGGTTTTAGAGGTGAAGACAGAGAGTTAGTTCAGGCACAAGCACTTGACGCTGCGTTAAAAAGACAAAAAGAACGTTATGGCGCAGAAAGAGTAAACGCATATATGCAACAAGCCAGAGACACCGAAAAAGCATTGGCCTCGGAAGGGTATAGTGCTGCCCAAGGTACTACGATAGAAGGCTATGATGCAGAAATAGGTACAACTATGAACTATACTATTGCTGCCGCACTAGATGAAAGTGGTTGGCTTTCTCCAGAAGCACGTATGAAAGCACAGTCTAAGAGTGAAGAGACACAGTTATACAGAGCAGAAAGAGTGGATTTTGCAAAGATTACAGGAATAGATGGAATGATGAATGCCGATGCTAATGGAAGTAGCACTTTTCATATGGTGGATTCAAGCGGGGAATATATTATAGATGAAGAAGGTAATAAACAGCTCGATGCTTCTGTTATTCGTACATTGTCTACCGCTGCAAATTCATTAACTTATCAGTCAAAACTTAACCCTGCGATAGAAAATAACATAAGGGCTATGTTTGAAAGCGACACACAAGGATTTATTGCGCTTTTAGAGTCTCTTAGACCAGAAGCAAGAGAACGTATTTCGCGATCCATAGATGACGCGAAGTTAAAATACACACCAGCCTCAAAAGAGGCGCCAGAAAAGTGGAGTGGTACAGTTGGAGCGACTGTTAGTCCAATAGGTCGTATGACCCCAAAAGACGAACATACTACCAAAGTTGGTGATAGATACTATAAAGAACAAGACAAAGAAGCAGCAAAACAACAACAACACCGCAAACAACAACTAAAACGCACGGAACAATTTGGTAATAAAAGAGGTTTAGAGAGCAGAATTGCAGATGAACCAGAATTTAAAAACACGCATAGTGAAACAACAAATAAAGTTGGCTCTCTTGATCTTACAGGTTTGCAGGAGGCTATTCGTAACCTTAATACCAATGCTGATCCAGATCCTGTTAATTTAGATGGTGTTAATAGAGCTTTGACAGATGCGGGTAATACTAATGAAAGTATTGCAAATCACTTAGGTTTTGGTTTTATGAATGCTTCTGAAATTGCAAAAGGTATTAGAAAAGCAAAAGAGGTGTTTAATACTGGGGAAGGACAAAATAAGGAGTTTGCAGTTGGCGAGGCAATGCGAGAATTTTATAATGAGGGTCGTGAAAAAGGTAGACCTCATAAAGATATGATATTGAACACAGCAAGGCTTAAGGCGCTTTTAGATAGTTTAGACCTTCGTGAACAGGAAGAAGAAGAAGAAGGGTAAACGTAGACCAAAATAATACCATATGAAATTTTCGTATATTCCAAAACAATTAACTTCAGAAGAATTGCACGCATATGAAAAATATGTAAGTGATGCGTATTCTAATGCCGATGTCGCGCATACATTGCGAAAAGAATTGTATATAGCAACAAGCAATTTTACACCAGAACAGTTTTTTCCGTTTCGAGAAACGTATCTTCGTTGGTATAGCACAATCGCATGGAAAAGACTTCGGTCGTTAGATGTATTTGAATTGCAGCATGTGTTGCAACATACATTTTTTCTTGCAATATTGCAGGAACAAAAAATACTAGATAAACTTGTTTCTTGGCTTGCTATAAACACATCACCGTATAGCGATAGAGGTGTGGTTTACGATAAAATGATTCGAGACACCATTCTTTCTTCACAAGAAGTGGTATATATGGAAAACGGCAAACCATTTACTATAGAAAAACTTGTTCAAGAAGTAATTGCATTAGATAATAAAGATTCTTTGGCGCAAGCAGAATATTTTAGTAAATTCGAAAAACGTATTGCTTTGGAATTAAAAAAATCATATTTTAATGATAGGGATATAAATGCTATTGTCCTTACACTTATTGGATTACTAAAAACATTTATTGCAATAGAAAAAGAAAACATCCACTCAATGGTGTTATTATTAGAAAGCCCAGAACGTTTTTTTGAAACATTACACTCTTTAAACAAAGAAGAGCGAGCAGAAGCATTGGGTATTCCACCAGAAGAAAAACCTACTGAGTCGCAAGTTGAAATGCCAACACAATCAGAAAAAAGTGCAGAAATCCCACAAGTAGAAACAGTAGCGGTAGATTTTCCGCAAGAATTAGGATTACATAAACATGACTTTGCTCTTTGGATTTTAGAAGAAGATACATTGGCATTATTGCTTTCTTGGATGAAATCATTTGGTTCGGCAGACATTGCACATGCCGCACTTGCAACAGAATTAAAACAAAATTTACCACAAGAATTAGACGACGAAACTGCAACAATGTTGCTTCAAGTTGATACATTTTTACGCAATAATAATTTTGGCTCCAAAAAAGATATGGTGTATTTTAATGAAGAAACCGGCACTTTTTCTTGGAGTTAAACAGTACTATGTATGCCAGCAGATGCACTTCAACCAACAATTCCAGTAAAAAAACCGGATGGCTCAATGGTTCATATGACATTGAGTGAATTTCGCATATACAGAAAAAAGCAAAGTCAAACAAAACCTCCGGCTCCGCCAAAACCTCCGGCTCCGCCAAAACCTCCGGCTCCGCCAAAACCTCC
>PBBY01000002.1 GCA_002716765.1 Candidatus Magasanikiibacteriota bacterium | reverse complement strand
GAAGCAAAGCGAAGTGTGTTTGTTGTGTTGTTTGACCCAATATACGTGGTTCCACTGACACTAAAATCATATATTGGTGTAGAAGTATTAACTCCCACACGATTATTTACAGTGTCAACCGCAAGTGTGCCGCTGTCTACGGTTATGTCTGCGGTAAAGGTAGTGGTAGCAAAGGTGAACTGTCCATTTGAGTCAGAAACAGGAATATATGTTGAAGAAGATGTTGTTGTGGCACTAATGCCAAGTAAATATTCTGCATTTATGGCATACGGCACACTAGTAATTCTTTTTCTGGGAGTAAGTTTTGTGCTTCCAATATGAATTTCTAAATAGAGTTCGGTACTAGAAGCAAAAATACTACTTGTTACCGTGTTTGTTCCGGTTCCACCCAAATCTACAGAAAATATTCCAGAACTTGGAGTTATGGCAACTGTTGTGGTGTTAGATAGTGTTCCGGCAGCGGTATATACCAATGTGTCATGTTGATCAAATATAAGAAAGCCCATGTTTTTTTCTGTAGTTACAGCTTCGTTATTTTCTATGAGTTTTCCTTGATAGGTAATAATTGATGGTGGTGTCGCAGCAACTACATTTTCGCTAAACAAAAAAGTGGACAAAGAAAAGACAAAAAACAAAAATATGCCCATCGATATTAGGATAGTACCACAAAATTGTCCCCGTCGTATTTTCATGTATCGAAAAAAAGAAATATTCCAATGCATTTACACCCTCACAAGTTGGGGGGGTTGAAACTAGTATACCACAAAATTCTAACAATTCAGCGTATTTTACATGTTTTGTGTGGAAAACATGTGTAAAAAAATTACCTCAAGTTTTGTGGTAATTTTTTATTCTTTTTTTGTTTATTTTAGCTTCCCCCAACTCCTTCCAATTGCCACGTCTACCTCAATCGGCACCAACAAATCCACAACCTCTCTCATGTACTTTTTAATCATTTTTGCATACACCTCTTCTTTTCCTTTTTTTACCTCAAAAATCAATTCATCGTGAACTTGTAAAATAAGAGAAATATCTGGGTCATTTGCAATCTTTTTTTGTAATTGTATCATTGCAAGTTTAATAATATCTGCCTGTGTACCCTGAACTGGCATATTAATAGCCATTCGTTCTCCAGCATTTTTAAGCTGTCTATTTGCGGATTGTAATTCTGGTATTTGCCTTCTTCTCCCAAACAATGTTTCAACATACCCGTGCTTTACGGCAAAGTCTATTGTTTTGTCTATCCATTTTTTTACGTGCTTAAATGATGTAAAGTATGAATCAATAAACTGTTTTGCTTGCCACACTGGAATATTTGCCCGCGTCGCCAACCCAAATGATCCCATGCCATACAAAACACCAAAATTTACTTCTTTTGCCGCGCGCCTCATTTCTTTTGTTACTTTTTCTATTGATACACCATTAATTGCGGCCGCCGTTGCTTTGTGCACATCTTCACCTTTGGTAAAAATATCTATAAGCTTTTTATCTTTTGCCAAAGATGCCACAATACGTAATTCAAATTGCGAATAGTCGGCGGCAATTAAGGTATTTCCTTTTTTAGCAACAAAAGCTTCTCGGGTTCTTCTTCCCATTGTTGTGCGAATAGGAATATTTTGTAAATTTGGGTCAGAACTAGATAATCTCCCAGTGGCAGTAATCGTTTGATTAAAGCTGGTGTGAATTCTTTTAGTTTTTTTATGCACCAATTTTGGTAATACATCAATATAGGTGTTTTGCAACTTAACCACTTCTCTATATTCCTCGATTAATGGAATAATACTATGTTCTTCTCGTAATTTTTCTAATTCACTTGCTGCGGTTGAATAGCCCGTTTTCCCTTTTTTTATCCCTTTTGTTGGCAACGCTAGCGTAAGAAACAGTACATCACGTAACTGTACCGATGAGGCAATATTAAAGACTTTTCCTGCAAGTTTATGAATCTTTTTTGTAAGCAAATTAATTGTCGCATGCACTTCTTTTGATAACATTGCCAGCTTTACTGTGTCTACACCTACACCAACACATTCCATGTCTGCCAAAACTAAAACGAGCGGCATTTCCATATCGTAAAACAAACTATCTTGTTTTTGTTTTTTTAACACTTTGATATACTTTTCATATAAAACCAAAAGGTGGGCGTATTCTGTGGCGATAATTTTTGGATCAACACCAAAAAGCGTACTTTGGTTTGATCCTGTTGGTAGCTCAATACGCAATTCTCTTAGTACAATATTTTTTAAATCATGCGATCTGGTGCTTTCATTTGTAATATACGAAGCAACCATACAGTCAAACAACGTGTTTGTGACCGGAATTCCCGAAACAATACATGCTTTTAGTAATTGTTTTATATCGTGACCAATAAGCACTAACTTTGGGTCAGAAAAAATAGCATAAATCTTTTCCCGCTCTTTTTGCAAGCAATGTGCAATGTCTACAAAATACGCATGCTCTTTTGTAATGCAAACAAAACCCAAAAGCGGATTGGTCAGCACATCATCGCCAGCCAATATTTCTTTACACACAACATGCGATTGTTTTTTTATATCAGTCAAAAATAGCGTAATATCCTCAGCATTTTTCACCACACTATATGTATGTTTTTTTTGCTTTTTATTTTCCTTTTTTTCTTTTTTGGGGGCAAGTGTAACACCAGGAATTCGCTGAATAAGGGAAAAAAATTCAAATTTTTGAAAAAGTTTCTTTACTTCTTCTGCATCAAACTCATGGGCCAAGCAATCCGTAAATGAAAAACGTAGCCCAGTAACATTCGTGACAATTGTCGCAAGTGTTTTACTTAATATCGCATTTTCTTTATCTTGCTCTAGTTTTTCTGTAATACTTTTTTTGTATGTCGATAAAAACGCCTCTCTGTTTTTTTTCAATGAACGATACAATGACTCAATTGTTTCAAATTGTTGGATTAATTTTTCTGCTGTCTTTTTCCCCACCCCTTTTACACCAGGAATATTATCCGACGGATCACCCATTAATGCTTTGTAATCTGGCACACAGTCCGGCATAAACCCATAGGTTTCACGTACTTTTTTTTCATCAAATAATACAAAATCTGACATACCTTTTCGCAGCAAATACACTTCTACCATATTTCCATCCACCAACTGCAATAAATCTTTATCACCAGTCACGATAATTATCTTTGTATCTTTTTTTGCTGCATTCTTTTGTTTTTGTGCTATTGTCCCAATCACGTCATCTGCCTCAAAACCAGATTTTGTATAAATAGGAATATTAAAGGCCTCAACCACCGAATGTACCAATGGAATTTGATCATATAATTCTTGATCTCCTTTTACGCGTGTTGCTTTATACTCAACATAAATGTTGTCTCGAAATGTTTTTTCTGCCAAATCAAAACTTACAGCAATATGTGTTGGTTTTAGGTCGTTAAGCACTTTTAATAACATAGAAGAAAACCCAAAAACAGCATTAACAATAGTGCCATCTTTTGCAGTAAGTGGCGGCAAGGCATGATACGCACGGTGAATAATGGCATTCCCGTCAATAATGACAAAAGTGTTTGTATATTTCATAGTAATCATATTGTACCACGCACTTTTAATTAAATGAATAGCTATTGAACAAAAAAGGTTATTTTCACCCCACTATTGACATATACGAGATAATGTGATATATATACAGCACTCATACACAAACAAAGGAGTTAAAATGAGCACCCGAAATATTGTCCATATTTTTTCCGGAACACAAGGATCGGGGAAAACAACCTTGATAAACAAACTCGTTGCAAGAAATAGAAAAAGTAACCCAGAAATTACGTCATTAATCTGCAGTGCAGATCATTTCTTCTGCAAGAGCGGTGTCTACAGAATAATCCTTCGTCAATTACCTTTGGCACACAAGGAGTGTCGACAAAAGTACGCCAATGGACTAGAAGCTGGAATTCCGCACATTTACGTTGACAATACCAATGTGGAAGAAAAACATGTACTTCCTTATGTGGAACTAGCAGAAAGATATGGCTATACCATAAAGATATTCACCGTATCCTGCGACCCAAGAATAGCGTTTAAACGAAATGTGCACAACGTACCACAACGTGTGATAAATCAAACACAAGAAAAGTTTAATGCGATTCTCCCTTTTTTCTCAGAAGGAGAAAAACAAGGACGGTGGGAACTGACACATCTTTTAACATAGACTAGATTAAAGCTCTTTTTTTAGAAAACAATAGACGCGCAATTGCACGTCTTATTTTTTTACTTGTTATTCTTCTTGAGTCTGCGCCTCTTGGGTAATTTCATCTTCTATTTGTGCTGGCACTTCTTCATTTGTAACCACCTCTTCAAGTGGCAAACCAGTTGTGTTTAAAATAAATGGGATTACCTCCTCTAATCTATTTCCAATATCGTCCTCTACAATAATAGTAAGTGTATGATTTCCTTCGGAAAGCCACGGCGCATGTTTATTTAAATTAAATGGATGTTCGCGAATAACACCAACATATCGTTGGTCCAAGCGATAGGTCACTTTACTTACGCCACGCGGGGCACTAACGCGAATATCTGTATCGATTTGCCGAGAAGTGAGCGTAGAACTTGCTGCAGGAAAGATAACCTCTAATTTTGGAATTAACCCAATCGCATATTCATCATCTTCTGTTGTTGGTGGCTCTTCAAAACTCACATCCCATTCTGGATCCTCTTCTTTTTTTCTGGTAATCCAATCCAAAATAGCATCTTCCCAAATGGTATACTGGCTATCTGTTTCTGGCTCAGTTGGTGCCGGACCCTGTGGGTCGTCTTTTTCCACATAATGCAAAATTGAATGCTGTTGTGTAAATGTTCTTTGCACAATAAGATTTTCTGGTGTTGAAGAAGTGGCAATATTTCCGGTAATTTTATTAATAGGCAGAGCAACACTTCCACCATGAGAACCAGTAAGTGCTGGTTTTTTTGTCGTACTTTTTGGTAATTCTGGAAATGATTCAACCGGTTTTCCTTCTAAAGCTTTTTTCATAAAACCTTGCCAAATTGGTCCAGCAACTTTACTTCCACCAAATCCACGTGTCATAGGACTATTATCGGTATTTCCGGCCCAAACACCCGCCACCAAATTTGGTGTATACCCAACAGTCCACGCATCGATATATCTATTTGTTGTTCCGGTTTTTGCCGCAACCGGTCTTCCAGGTAATGTCAGCACGCCGCCAGAACCAAATGCGTACGACCTAGCCTCATCGTCTTGTAATACATGGGTAATTGTTGCAGCAACATCTTTGTCTAGTACACGTTTTCCATTCTTCCTCTTCCACTCTTCCAAAACATTGCCCTGAGAATTTTCTACGCGTAATATAGAAACCGGCTCATACTTTTTTCCGCCATTTGCAAAAACACTATAAGAACCGACATGTTCTAGTAAGTGTACTTCTCCGCCACCAAGCACCAAAGAAAGACCGAAGTCACCTTCACCAAACGTGGAATACCCAAGTCGGGTGGCAAAATCTACACCTTTTTGTGGTCCAACCAAGTACAAAGCTTTTACCGCTGGAATGTTTAACGACCCTTGCAATGATTGTCTCATAGTTACCGCGCCATGTTCTTGTAAATCATAATTAAGCGGTCTATACTCTTTTCCTGATGCGGCAAAATTTGTTTCGACATCAAAAAGAACGGTTTGTGGCGTATACCCTTTCTCAAAAGCAGCGGCATACACAATCGGCTTAAACGAAGAACCTGGTTGCCGTTTTCCAAGTGTCGCCACATTGAATTGTCCGTGAATCTCATCATCACCATACTCCTTGGAACCAATCATAGCCAGAATATGTCCATTATTCGGATCCATTGCTACGAGTGCGGCATTATTTGCATTTGCTTTTTCAAAAACAGACTCAGCGGCTTTTTTTACCGCCTCTTCGGCATATTGCTGCATATCCCAATCGAGCGACGTAATTACTTTTAACCCACCAGTGTCTACCGCGTGTTCACCATACTGCTGAACCAATTGCTCTTTTACGTATAACACAAAATGCGGTGCCGTCATGTTTTCATATGTTCTTTTCAGGGTTAACGCCTCACCTTGGGCACGCTCCTTTTCCTCTTTTGTAATAAATCCTTCTTCAAACATTCTTCGTAATACAAAATTTCTCCGCTGTTTTAACGCATTACTATCATTTAAATACCTGGTTGGTGCTTTTGGAAATCCTGCCAATGTTGCCGCCTCGGCAAGCGTTAAGTCTTGTGCATCTTTTCCAAAATAATTTTGTGCCGCCGACTGGATACCATAATTAGTGGAACCATACGGAATTTCATTAAAATAAATTTTAAGTATTTGATCTTTGGTATATTTTTGCTCCAATCGAATAGATAAAATAATTTCTTTTGCTTTTCGTGTAATAGTGCGTTCATTGGTAAGAATAGCATTTTTTACCAATTGCTGAGTTAGTGTAGAAGCACCACCACCAAGCCTACTTTTTCCCATCAAACCATATACCACCGACCGTACAATACTTAGAGGTCGTACACCTTTGTGTTCATAAAAATCTGCATCTTCTGTGGCAATAACACCATCAATAATATTTTGAGGAATATCTTCCAAGGCAATCAGTGTTCTTTTTTGTTCGGCAAATATTTCGTAGAGCAAATGTTCCCCTGTTTTGTCGTAAATTTTAGTACTTTGTGCTACTTTCCGGTCGGTCAACTTATCTGGGTCTGGCAAATCCCTACTTACTACCACAAAAAGTATAATAAGCCCAACAAAACCACAAACACCGGCAATAATACCCGCTTTTAACAAAAAACCAAACATGCTTCGTTTTACACGAATACGCCGCAACAAGAAAAACGGGAGGCGAATAATTTTATATAGTATAAAAAACACAAGACCAAAAAGAGTTTTTCCCAAGGTTTTGTTGTTTTTTTGCCTTAATTTAGGTTTTTTCTTACTTTTTTTGGTGATTTTTTTTGTCTTAAATGCTGGTTGCTCTTTTTGCTCTTGCTCACCCTCATTCCCAGGTAAAAAACCACGACGACGCTGATTTCTTTGAGACATAAATTTTGCTAATTTTAGCTAAGAAATAGGCTTTATTGTTTACAATTTTACTTGACAAATTCCTTACTTTATGGTATACTATATTTGTGATAAATTCAAGACTGGTTACACAATTACATGCTCCTGGGTATAAATTCGTATAAGAGGGTATACGACACAGAAAGGACTGAATTTTATGAAATTGTCTTCACACTTCTATAAAAAAATAACAATTCAAAGCATCTCTTCACTTATTTTTATTTGTATTGTTTGTGTTTTAGCTCTCCCACATGTTGCGCGATCTAATTCTGAAACACTCTTACAAGATGCTGCCACCGTACTTACAGACGAAAGTCCTGTGTTTACTTTTGGTAACGAACACCTCCACTTTCCAATAAGTAAAACAAGGGAACCACGACTTTCATATACCGTTGTAGCAACCGCCTACTCTAGTGATCCATGGCAAACAGATGATTCACCATTTCTTCCAGCCGACGGTGTTGATTACCGAGAAGAACTACAGAAACGCGGTGCTGTTTATGCGATAGCAAGTAACGATCATAAACTTGGCACAAAAATACGACTTCCGGAATTATACGGTGATACTATTTTTACCGTTCGAGATAGAATGAATAGACGCTATACAGGAAAAAACCGCATTGATCTGTACATGATAGAAACGAAAGAAGATGGTACAGTAGATACACGAGCTTCCAGAGAAAAAGCCAAACAGTTTGGTGTACAATGGACTACTCTAGAAGTATTTTAAAAAAATAAAAATTAAAAAAACCCGTTTCCGGGTTTTTTTAATTACGTACTAGCCTATCTTACATCAATAAGAAAATATTTCTGAGGTACCGGCGGGAATCGAACCCACGATAGAGGGTTTGCAGACCCCTGCCTTACCACTTGGCTACGGTACCATTTACATAGACATATTGTAGCACGCAGCAACGTATTTATCAAGTGTAAGCACAATTTTATTGTCGTATAGGCATGACTATATACACATAATCATCACGTTCTTTTCCTTTAAACACACACGGCGCATCTGGTCCATTCATTTTAAATTCAATATCATCTGCCCCAATGTGCTGCAGACCATCTAAAACATATTTATGATTAAGTAGAATAGCGTTAGTTCCACCAACAACAATAGCATCAACACTCGTAGTATGTTCTCCTGTTTGTGTACTCACAGAAGAAACACGCAACAAGGAACTCCCTGAATCAATATCAAACATTACCGCATTTACTCCAGTTGTGGTAAAAATACTCGCAGCCTTTATAGCATTTATTAGAACGGTTCCAGGAACTGCTGCGGTTGATTCAAAATCAGTGGGGATAATCTGTGTATAGTCGGGATAACTTCCTGCAATTAGTCGAGAAGTAATTTCAAAGTCACCGTACCTCATGGCAATCTGGTTTTCACTTGCCCAAAGTCGAACATTAGACTCGGCACCTGTCTTTGATAACGTGACCCCCAAAATACGGATAAATTCTCCAATTGTTTTCCCCGGAACAATGCAGGTAAAATCATCACCTCCCTGATCAACAGAAACTTTTTTCTCGGTGAGTCTGTATGAATCGGTAGAGGCAAGAATAAGCCCAGGATTATTCTCTCCAAAAAAAGAACAATACACTCCGGAAAGTTCTGGCCGTATTTCATTTTTTGCAACAGAGAATACCACCTGAGTAAATGCTTTCTTTAACTCTTCTGCAACAATAGTGTACGCATGCGTCTCTTCAATTTCAGGAATAACTGGGTAATCATCCGCAGAACATCCTTTAATTTTTGTACTCGATGTACTAGTAGACACAATAAGCTGTGCTCCTTCTAGCTCTATATGTACTTGTTCTTCATGTAAAAGAGAGATGTAATCTAAGAATGTTTTTGCCGGTATCGCAAATGTACCAGGGTTTTCTACTTTTGCCCGAATATAGGATTTAATAGCAATTTCTAAATTAGTGGAAACAAGCTCAACTCCTGAATCGGTTGCATTAATGTGAATATGAGAAAGTATAGGAAGATTACTTGGCTTTGAGGCAATCCCTGAAGTTATTTGTAGTCCTTTAATTAAGTTTTCTTTGGTGCACGTAAATTTCATAACAAGTTGTGGATTATTAACGACTGATTTTTATTTATTTTTTATATATATTAATAGTATTTATAGTAGGGCTGTGGAAAGTGGGGAAAAGTAGAAAAAAGTAGTGTGTTGAGCTAAGAAAAAAAATATTATAGGTGGATAAACAGAGAAAAAAGTTGGGAGAACCTGTTATTTTTTTGTGGAGTATTTTTTCTCTTAGTTCTTTGGTTGTGGAAAACATGAAAAAAAATACACATCTTGTATTCCACTTTGTACTCATGTTGTTCACATGGTTTTACTTACGTTTTTGTGGAAAGAACTGTGTATTATTTGGGATTATTTTTTGAAATTTAGTGGACAACTGGACGAATAATGTCACGGTATCCTTTGTAAAAAGTATACACCAAGTATAATAAAATGTTATGCACAGTTGTGTATAACCTGGGTAAAGTTATACACAGAAAAAATAAAAGATTATAACTTATTGGTGTATAGTTGTTGGCGGATAATATCAATGTCCTGCTTCACTTTTAGGTCGTCTTTTAGCAATTTACATATTTTATTGTACGCGTGAATTGCTGTTGTATGGTCTCTTCCACCAAGTTCTTGACCAATTGCTGGAAAAGAGAGTTGTAGTTCTTTTCTAAAAAGGTACATAACAATTTGTCTTGGGTAAGAAATTTTCTTCTCTCGACCTTTTCCAATAAGATCTTCACTGTTTATGCCATAAAATTCGCAGGTAGTTTTAATAATACTACTTGGTGTGGCAGATCGCTTCATGTTTTGGTTCTCAAAACTTGTAAGAATGCTTTTTACACTCTCCTTTGTTGGTTTTGTATTTTTGAGTTGGTGAAACGCGATGATTTTATTTAGTGCCCCTTCTAATTCTCTTATATTACTTTGAACTGTGGTTGCCACAAGTTCGGTTACTTCTTTTGGTATGGAGAAATTCTTTTCTTGGCATTTTAGTTGCAAAATAGCAATACGTGTTTCCATGTTTGGTACCGATATGTCAGCAATCATACCCCATTCAAATCTGCTACGAAGCCTTTCTTCTAGGGCAGGAATTGCTTTTGGCGGTCGGTCACTTGTCATAACAACTTGTTTTCCGTGCTGATGGAGTTCGTTAAATGTGTGAAAAAATTCTTCCTGTGTTTGTTCTTTTCCGGCAATAAACTGTATATCGTCTATTAATAACAAGTCGACGGTTCTGTATCTGTTTTTAAATTCTTTAGCTTTTCCTTCTTTTACTGCAGAAACAAACTCATTCGTAAATTTTTCTGAACTTACATAGAGTATTTTTGTATTTGGTTGCTTTTCTAGCATGACATGACCTATTGCTTGTAGAAGATGTGTTTTACCTAAACCAACATCACCATAAATAAATAATGGGTTGTACGCATCACCTGGTCTTTCTGCAACAGCTTGTGCTGCAGCGTAAGCTAATTCATTTTCTTTTCCAACAATAAACTGTTTAAATGAGTATTTTGGGTTTAATCCAAACTCCTGAATTCTTTGGGATACTGCTCTAGGCATTGATCGTGCAGAGGACTTATGATTAAAAAAGGCTGGTTGTTCTTGTACGATACATTCCTTTTCTGTGATATCTTTTACATTTTCCACCTTGTATTCTATCTTCTTTACTGGTTTTCCGGTTACACGTTCAATTGTTTTTACTAAGTCAGAGTGATATTTTTTTTCAAGCCAGCTTTTGGTAAACGTATTTGGCACACAAACGGTAATCACGCCGTTTTCATAAATGCTAATGCCAGTACTTCTAAACCAGGTGGTAAAGTTTGCTTTTGAGAGTTTTAGTTCAAACTCTGCAAGTACGGCCTGCCAAATTTCATAATTTGTCATAAATGGGAAATAAAAATGAAAGAGAAGTGATTTGAGTGTAACGTATTGTAGAAGAAAAAGCAATACGCCTGTTTTTTTCATTGTAACACAGAANTGTGGAATAAAAAATTGCTTAATAAAGCGAAAAAGTGTGTAACCTGTGGATAAAATGTTGACAATGTGTATAAGTCTGNGTAAGNTGATGTTTTNGTATATCTTTTTCTGNCTACTTGACAATATGACTTCTCTGCTATATACTATGCAAACAATGTATTTATCTATATCACACTATTAGTGATAATTTTTGAGAAACTGTATGCCAAAAAGAACGTATCAACCAAAAAAAAGGAAACGTGCAAAAACACACGGATTTAGAAGTAGAATGACATCAACTGATGGTCGTAATGTGTTAAAACGCCGACGCCAAAAAGGAAGAAAAAAACTTTCTGTAAGTAATGAAAAAACAGGAAAAAGAACACGAAAAACACGATAGTACTATATAAAAGACCTCGATTAAAAGAGGTTCTTTTGTTATACTAAACAAAATACCTATGTTACCAAAAGAAAATAGACTAAAAAAGAAACGTAATTTTGATATCACGTACACAGACGGTCGTTTTTTTGCTGGGAAATATATACATATAAAAGTGTGGAAGATAGATGAACATCGTTATCCAAAAAGAGATTTCAAGAACACTGATCTTAAAATCGGTATCGTGGTAGGAAAAAAAGTACACAAAAGTGCGGTAAAGCGAAATAGAATAAAACGACAAATACGAGAAGTTTTTCGACTACTTCTAAAAGAAGTTGGTATCAAAAAAGGATACACTATAATCTGTATTGCAAAAGCTTTACCAGATGAGTTTGATTATGCTATACTCGAAAAAGATG
The DNA here is from genome assembly GCA_002716765.1 of Candidatus Magasanikiibacteriota bacterium. Taxonomy (GTDB): domain Bacteria; phylum Patescibacteriota; class Patescibacteriia; order Magasanikbacterales; family UBA922. The sequence continues at coordinate 15,085 of PBBY01000002.1, read as the reverse complement.
TTAAGAATGTGCTAAAAAAAGCACGAGTAATGGTGTAAGGTGATATGAGTAGTAATAGGTTTTGGGTTTTGCAATATGTAGTCTATGCACCGCGCGCCATTGTGTTGGGCTGTATTGTGTTATATCAAAAAACACTTTCTTTGGATCATGGGCCTGCAAAAATATTTTTCCCAAATGGTTATTGTAAATTTTATCCGTCGTGTTCGCAATATGGATATTGTGCTATAAAAAAATATGGTATTTTAAAAGGCATAAAAAAAACACTATACAGAATTGTACGTTGCAATCCGTGGAATAAGGGTGGAATAGATGTGCCGTAAACTATATATAAAAATCACCGTTTGTGCGGTGATTTTTATTTTAGATTTCTTATGTTTGGTTCGAAATGACAGACAGTAAAACATAACAAAACAAAAAACCACCTAGTAAATAGATGGTTTTTTATCTTGTGTTACGGATTAGGTTCTATGTTTAGGTCTGGTCTTTGTTTTCTTAATTCCTCTCTTTCGTTTTCAGGTATGTTGTTAATGTATAGTGTTTCGCCTATTTGTATGTTTTTAAGATCCAAACCTTTTAGGGATTTAACCTTTCTAATAATAAGATCTCCTCCCACACGCTCCAACTTCGGTGCATCAAAAGTTTCTGCACTTTGGGCATAAAGACTCCACCTAAGACTCTTTAGTACTGGCGCATTAAAAGTTTCTGCACTTTCGGCATTAAGTTCTCTTCCCACACTCTCTAGCATTGGCGCGTCAAAAGTTTCTGTTCTTTTGGCACAAAGATACCCGTCCACACTCTTTAACCTTGGTGCATTAAACATTTTTGCACTTCTGGCATTAAGACCTGCTCCTACGCTCTTTAGCATCGGTGCATTAAACATTTTTGCACTTCTGGCATAAATATTATTCCTAACACTCTCTAACATTGGCACACTAAGTATTTCTACGTTTTCGGCTTCAAAACTTCCTGCAACACTTTGTAGTTTGTTATAAGAAACTACTGCCCCACCATCTTTAATGGTTCCTTTCCATTGGATAATAGTATCTTTTATGCTTTGGTCTATTTCTGTTAAGTCTGCTCGCAACCCTGGTATATTGGATAATCTGTCTATCTCTTCCTTGGTGGTGTGTTTGTCGACGACATAAGTCTCGTTTCCTATATACACTTTTGTTTCGTAACCCACCTCTTCGGGTTTGGTTGCCACCTCATCTACGCTTACGTTGTATATATGTGCAAAATCTTCTTTTTTATCTCTATGTTCCATTATCTCTGCAATTCTTGGATCGTCACTATATCCAAATCCTTGTATGTCTTCGTCTGTTTCATACAAAAATCGTAAGTCCTTTTCAAAGTTCGGATCTTCTGCATTAAACGTGCCAGACTTCAGTTTTTCCACTATTTCTGTAAGTTGTTTCATGTGTCTAACTTGTGTTTCAAAGGTGTCACCATTGGAAAACTCTTTAGATTTAAGGTGTTTACTAATGATGTCGGTATTTGAAATATGTGGATCAAGGTTTTGATCTGCTGCAACACCATGAATCTCTGTGATTTTTTGATCATTTTCCTCACCTTCTCCATATTTCGTACTCAAACCAACCCTTGGAAACTCTGGTTTGCCGGCCGAGTTGCAAGAGGAATAAATCCAAAAGTCACCTTTGGACAAGTAGCTTGCTGCCGTAGATTCTCCTGCCACACACCATCCAGTATTGTACCCTGTGATGTCGTTTACTAATGTAAGTGGGTCAGATCCTTTTTTGTATTGTTTCCACTCCCCGTCTGTAATGTGGAAACTCTCTTGGCGACTAGCTTGTAACTCTTCCAATCTCCATGCATAAAGTTTTCCAAAGTCTTCATTCATTTGGCTCACTTTTTGAAATTGTTCTTTTTGTTTTTCTTCGTCTTGATTGTGAAGATTAAGGACAATTTTTTGTCGACGGTTTTTTAATGTGTTAATAGCTTCTTTTTTACGGGTTACCTGTTCAGTGAGTGTGTTTGGTTCTTGGGCGGTTGTCGTATTTCTTTGTTGCTTCTGCAGTGTCTTGAGTTCTTTTTTTAGTTCTCTAAGCTCTTTCTCTACTTCTTGGTATTCTTTGCTATATTTTTTTTCTACGATGTCTGTGACAATCCCCAATGCTTCACTATTGCGTTCTGGGAATTTTGCCACTGTACCTTTTGTTCTGCTGCCATAACGAAAGTGTTCTCTTGTGTCTTCTGTTTGATCAATATCTTTGCCACAAGTATTGCAAAAAGATTTATCACCTAAAAGAGGTTTTTCACACGTGGCACAAAGAGTAGTTTTTTCAAGAGTGCCCATTTGTGTAACCGAAGTAAATATCCAATATTTTGCCCACATTGGATAGTTTGCATCCTGTGAAACAAGATAGTCAAACCAATCATTAAGCGATTTTTTTTGATCCTCAATAATTTTGTTAACTTGCTCCTCTTTGTCCTCTATTATTATCTTACCATTTTCATCTGTGTCATAGTCTCCCGCCCTTCCTTCATCTATAATTTTTTGTCTTTGTGAATTCCAATATGATTCTGGGATTTCTTCTGGTGTAATAACATGTTTTCTGTGATAAAACGCTCGTATTCGATCCATTGCCTCGAGGTTGTCTCTTTGTCCTATATGAGTTTTTTCAATTATTTTAAGCCAGTCAGCTATCTTATCTGCAGGTTTTTTTGAAACACGTTCTAGTGCCCTTTCTCTTCTTTTTTGTTCACGAGCAATAGGTGGTTCATCGCGAAGTTTGGGGTATTTCTCAGTCAAAAATTGCTCTCCTGCATTTTTCATATGAACTATTTATTAAAAGTATCTATTATATGTAATTATACTCAAAATACCACAACCATTCAACGTGTTGGTTGATATAGTTTTGGCTAGTTCAGTACAGATTTCTCACATCCAGTTTGGAATGACATTATTTAAAAGATGTAATTTTAACCACTTTATTTTTTGAAGTTTTACCTCGAATAATCGTGATAGATGTTTTTGGTGTGTGTAAATATTTACTTAACAGTTCTATAACTTTTTTATTTGCTTTTCCTTTTTCTGGAACTTCGGTAATTTTTATGTTATATATATTTTTTTCCGCGTCAAACACAACAGAGTTTTTGCTCGATTTTGGCAGTACTTTTATTTCTATTATTTTATCCATAGTAATTATAAGTATAACAAAAAACCACTCAACAGCGCGAGTGGTTTTTTAAAAAATATATTATTCTATTTCTTTTTCTCTTCTTTCTTTTTTGCCTTCTTTTTTTTCTTTTCCTCTTTCTTCTTGTTTTCTTTGCCAAATAATTGCTCCTTTACCCATTGAATGGTTTTTTTGTTTTGGAGCATTACTGCAATAGAATCTTGTACTTCTGGTTTTTTTACATTTTCTTGGGCTTCTTTGTTATGTGCATATGCGACTTTTATTTTTTCAATTTCTTCGTCAATTTCCTCTTTTGATATAACAATGTTTTGTTCTTTTGCAATGTGTCTAGAAATAAGCGCAGCTTTTGCTCGTTTTGTGGCTTGCTCGGTGAATCCGGCAAATAATTCTTCTTCTGTTTTTTTAATATCCAAAAGATATTGGTCTATGGTAATACCGTTTCGTTCAATGTCACTCTTTAATTCATAAAATATTTTTTGTCTTTCTGCGTCAATTAACACATCTGGTAAATCACCGAATGTACTTTTTTCAATAATTGCATCTAACATGTCTATTTCACATTTTTGTTCTGCTTTCTTTTCTGCTTCGGCCGTAATGTTTTCGGTAATTAAGGTTGTTAATTTTTCTACACTCTCTTGGCCAAGTTTTTTTGCCAACTCATCGGTAAGTTCTGGTAATTGTCTTTCGTATACTTCTTTCACTTTTACGATAAAATCTACACTTTTTCCGGCTAAGTGTTTTTGATAATGTGTTTTTGGAAAACTAAGCGTAAACGTTTTTTCCTCACCTTTTTTAAGGCCGGTTACCTCTTTGTTAAATCCTGGAATATAGTGGTCCTCGCTTAAATACACTTGATAATCTTTGGATTGGCCGCCATCAACGGGAACTTTATCTATTTGCATGTCTAGGTCAATTACCAATTTGTCTGTGCCTTCTGCTTTTCCTTTTTTTATTACCTCTTTTGCGTGCATACCACGAACAGCGTTAAGAGTTTCATCAATTTTTTTTGTGTCTACTTTTGGCTCCTCTTTTTTTACTTTTAGTGATGAGATATTACACAGAGAAATTGAAGGAAGTGTGGCAACGGTTGCAGTAAACACAATATCATTTTCTGGTGCCAATTTTTCTATTGCAATTTTTGGCATACCAATTGTGTCTATTTTTTCTTCTGTTACGGCTTCAACGAAATATTTTTGCACAACGCTTTCTAAGGCCTCTTGTAATATGGCCATTTCTCCAGCTTCTTTTTTAACCACATCATATGGGGCATGCCCTTTTCTAAATCCTTTTATATTCATTTTGTTTGCAATTTTGGTTGCTGCTTTTTGTAAAAATGGGGCATAATCACTTGGAGAAACTGTAATAGTTAATTCAATTTGTGACTTTTCCAGTTCTTTTGTATCACATGTCATATTTGTCTAATTAGAGGTAAAAATAAGAGTAATCTTTGGCTTATATAATAGCCTAATATTTCAAAAATGTCAATATTTATATACGAAAATTCCTCTTTTTTTTCTTCACAACCACGGTAGTTTGTGTTATGCTTTATATAGTAAAAAGGTGTTATATGCACCTTATTTTGTATGAAATACCAGTTATATAAAATTTTATTAGCCGTGCTTCATGTTCTCGTTTTTATAAAAAAAGGCGTGTTTTTCTGTTTAAAAATTATTTGGCATGGCACGGGAAAGTTAAACGACATATATACTAAAACGCTTGGTTTTCGTTTGTATAAGATAAGATATTCATTGCAAAAAAGGTTTAAAAAATATCGTATTCCGCTCGATAGTAGGATAGTGGAAGTGGTTGGAAGTCGTGCCGCCCTACAAATTTGTATATTGGCAGTCGCTCTTCTTATTATGTTGCCATATAGTGATTTGTATACTAAAGAAATAGAAGAGATTCCAGGAAGAAATACACTGCTATATCAGCTAGTTGGGCCAGGGGATCATGATTTTGGGACAGATACTGTTACTGTAGAAAAAGGGTATTTTGCCGATAAGCAAAAAAAAGAAGATGCCGCATGGAAAACAGGAGCAATTACCATAGAGGCCCCAAGTTTGGTAGGAAAAGAAAAAAAACCACTGGTCCAGGATCTTGCGTCTATTACCGCGGGGGGGACCGCGCTTATGAAACCCTCTATTTTGCCAGGAACAGAATTGCCAACAGTAGAAAAAGAGGTTGATGGCACTTTTACAAAAAAAAGGCGTGATGTGATGGTGTACACTGTTCAGGCTGGAGACGTGATTGGCGCCATTGCGGAGCGGTTTGGTATTAGTGTTAATACTATTTTGTGGGAAAATAACTTATCTTTCCGATCATATATTCGTCCAGGAGATACATTGCGTATTCTTCCGGGAACCGGAATAATGCATACGGTTGTGCGTGGTGATACGGTAAATAAAATTGCAAATAAATATGACACAGAAAAAGAGAAAATTATTAATGCAAATAAATTAAAACGAGATGGTTCAGATATTGTGGTTGGAGAAAAGCTCTTTATTCTTGGTGGAACAAAACCGCGAACCGCTCGCCCAGTAGCACGAAGAAGATCTGCGGCTGCAAGTAGAGTTTCGGCACCAGTCCCATCGGTAAACGTTCCAGCTGGAGTAAATTATGTTTGGCCAACTTCATGTAGAAGAATTACTCAATATTATGGATGGCGTCACACTGGAATTGATGTTGGTTGTGGTTGGGGTGCGCCACTTATTGCATCCAAAGCCGGAAGAGTAATTAAATCACAGTGTGGATGGAATGGTGGTTATGGGTGTTACATCATCTTGGATCATGGTGGTGGTGTTACCACGTTATATGCGCATGCCAGAAGATTATACGTTAGTGTTGGGCAGCGAGTGTCACAAGGCCAAACAATTGCAGAAATGGGCTCAACCGGAAGATCAACCGGACCACATATTCACTACGAAGTTCGGGTAAACGGCCGAAGACAAAATCCACTAAAATATGTAAGATAATACAAAACATCGCTATTTACTGCGATGTTTTATGTCATTTGAAAGATTGACAACTGGTGTAATTCATGATACAGTCAATACACCTACTGATTTTGGTAGGCATTTCCACAAGGAGAAGGTCATGAAACCAGGCAGTGTCAGCCCAAGGGCTGTACAGATTGAATTTGTAACACCAGGATGTGCAGCGGCACCTGGACTAGGGTTGTTTACAATGATTTACGCAAGATTTAACGGAAATGACTGGGTTTATCTTCTGTCGTTTGATCAAGACTATTGTATTAACAAAATCCAAAAAGACGAACTTACAGGCAAAAGTCAGGATGAGATTCGTATTCTTGTTGGTCAGCGTATTGGGTTTTTACCAAAAAATAAACCAAAAAACTCAGAAGTGACTCACGTGACAAAAATCATTCACGCAGAAATATTAGAGTCCATACACTTCAAAGATGGAGCTGTTGTTGAACTTCCTACTACACACGTCTTACGGGTAGAGTGTATAGGTGTGCGTGGGAAGATACTGTTCTACAATTTCAACCCAGACGAGTTCAATCCAGAATTAACCTCAAAAGATTTCACTGGTCTTACTTTTCGTGAAGCAGTGAGTTTGTTGGAGAAAAGAAGGGTGTAACTCTTCGATTTCAAAAGCAACACTGAGGCTGCATAGGCGTATAAAATTGTTATACGCTTTTTTTATTCCCCAACTTTTGTTCTGTACTGCAGTGCTTCTGCTACATGTGGTGTACGAATATTTTTCGACGTAGCCAAATCCGCAATTGTTCTAGACAGTTTTATGATTCTATGATAACTTCGTGCCGAAAGGTGCATATGGGTTACTGCTTGGCGAAGCAAGTCAATTGATGTGTCGTCGAGTGTGCAAAATTCTTTTATATGTTTATTTTTCATTTCACTGTTGGTGGCATATAGTGTATTCCTAAATCGCCGCTCTTGTATTTCGCGCGCAGCTTCTACACGTTCTCGTATTGACGCAGAACTTTCTGCTAATTCATTTTGCGATAGTTTGTCAAAGTTAATTCGCGGTACTTCGGTGTGCAAATCAATTCTATCGAGCAGTGGTCCACTGACTTTTTTTTGATACCTTGCAATATGCATCGGCGAGCAGTGACATGGTTTATCTGGGTCGGATGCGTAGCCGCACGGACAAGGGTTTTGGCTGGCAACAAGCGTAAAAATTGCCGGAAATGTGGTGGTTCCTTGTGCACGAGAAATAGATACAACGCCATCTTCCAATGGTTGTCGTAAGTTTTCTAAAACGGTTCGTGGAAACTCTGGAAATTCATCCAAAAATAACACTCCTCTGTGTGCCAAGGAAATTTCTCCTGGTCGTGGAAATTTTCCTCCACCAACAAGTGCCACGCCGCTTGCACTGTGATGCGGCGCACGAAACGGTCTTTCGCTAACAATGGGCTTTCCTGGTGGTAACATGCCGGCAACCGAATAAATTTTTGTCACATCAATGGCTTCATGAATGCTCATGCGTGGTAAAATTGATGGTAATGTTCGCGCCAACAGTGTTTTCCCAGAACCTGGTGGACCAGAAAGTAAAATATTATGCGAGCCGCTTGCAGCAATTTCGAGGGCGCGTTTTACAAACCCTTGGCCTTTAATATATGCCATATCTAAATCATTTTGCTGCTCTTCAAACCATTCTGTTACAGGTACCGGTGTAATTTTTTGTAATTTCTTTTTGCCAGTTATGTCATCTATCATCTCTTTAAAATTCTGTACCGGAAATACAGAAACTTCATGAATGATACTCGCCTCTTTTGCATTTACTTCTGGAACATACAGTTTTTTATACCCATTGTCTCGTGCAAAAATAGCCATTGGCAATACACCGTTTACATGCCGTACGTTTCCGTCAAGCGCGAGTTCTCCAACAATTAATGCGTCTTCTAATTCATGATCAATTTGTTCGCTTGCCACAAACATGCCAACAGCCATTGGCAAATCATATGCCGAGCCAACTTTGCGTACGTCGGCTGGTGCTAAATTAATCACAATTCGCGCATTGGACGGAAAGGTAAGTCCGGTATTTTTCCACGCGGTACGAATCCGCTCTTTTGCTTCTTGAATTGACGCATCAGCAAGTCCAACTATTTGATATCCCGGCCAACTGCCAGCAATATCTACTTCTGCGGTTATGGAAATACAATCAAGCCCCAGCACCGCTGCTGAATGTATATGTGTAAACATATCCCCCTTATTAAGATAAGTAATATGTTTAGTATAGCATGAAAGCCTAAGATATTTAGATTTTTACTAAAAACATGTCTGCTGTTGACAAAAAGAGTAAAGTGTATTATTGTGTGAATATTGTTCTTTTTATTTACATGGAGAAGATTTTGAAAAAATCTACGTCCTTTATGAAAATTCTTGCTGCTGTTGAGCGGTATTTGCTTGATGAGAAAAGAGTATGCAAAAATGCAAAGTATCTTCCATATGTGAATCTGGTGTTTTTACTTTTGGATTCACTTAAACGTTCTGGGGGTGTTGTGCATGATCGTGAGACAAATAATATTATCTTTGTGGAGCAGTATCTCTGGACAACACGTCAAGAAAAAATTTTGGCACTTGCTATTGATTACATAAATCGTCACAAAAAGGAGCGACCATGCACAAGACAAAACAAATGAATAATTTTTTGGAGATTTGTGAAAGAATACGATGTATTCATGAGCCTGGAGGAATTCGGATAAACTTGCTGACTAGTGATAGTACTATGACAGAGCTGGAGGCTTCTGTAATTTTAAAAAAATACGCATCTCAAGTGATTGCAGATCAGTTAAAGTTCCCCATGCAAAAGTTTGGAGAATTACTTTTTCAAATGAAAGATGCTGGGTATATTAAACACGGGTCATGTATACCTCCAAATCTTAACAGGCAAAAACCATGGACCTCGGAACTAGCACAACTACTTTATGAGGTAAATGGCCTATTTGAAAAAGTAAGAAGCGTTTTATATATAAATGAAAAGGGTCAATTAGTTGATCCCTAAAATTACACAGTAATAGAGATGATGGGAATGAGGTAATTTTTGTCCCAAAGAACCTAATTTAATGAATTAGTGGGAATTATTGTGCTAACCAACAAAATACAGAATTTCTTTTCTTTTGTTTGCTAACCCACAACAAATCGTTGATGGGTTTTTTATTTGTTACTTTTATATTCTTCTACAATAAGCAATCCTGCGCCAATAATAATCATAACATCTGCTATATTAAAAATTGATGTAATAATGCGGAAATAATCTATGGTAATACCAAACAGCATTCTGTCTATAAAATTAGACAGTGCACCGAAGGTGACAAGAAGTATGGCGCAGGTAAAAATAAGTGTTTTTCGCGACTTATTGGTGTAATAGGTAAGTAGTAATAATAGGATTATTGGTGTAAAAAGAATTAGAAAACTCTGTGGTATGGGGATACTAAACGCAACACCGCTATTGGCAAAATATTCCCAACCAAGCCACGGTTTTATTATATAATAGGCAAAATCAGTATTGTTTTGTGCAAAGTGTTTTAATATTCGGTCAATAATAAAACACAACCCGACAACTGAAAAAAGAAAAGGTGTGCGGGTTGTGTCTTGCTTCATACCAAGTGTCAAACTATGTTGTGTGGGGAGTAATTGCGATATTACCTTTCATTAATGATTGTTTTTTTACATGCAACACAAGAATTTGCTGTTGGTCGTGCCTCTAAGCGTTTTTTATCTAATCCATTGTCACAGTATTTGCATACACCATATTTATTTGCTTCTAACCGTTCGAGCGCTTTTGTAACATCACGTAACTCTTTTTCTAGTGTGCGTTCTAGTGGTTTATTTACAATAAATGCCTCTACTTCGTGTGTGTTATCTTCTAGGTCGTTGCCATATTCTGGAAATTGTGCGTCGTAATCCCCTTCTACGTGAGGGTTTTCCTTAGAAAAACTCCCAAGCTCTTTTTCAAGTCGGATCTTTTTTTCTGCTAATAACGTTTTCATTGAATCAAGAAAATCTTGGTCTAAATTTGGTGTGGTATCTGACATAACAAACAAAACTAGTATATATAATGTTAATAGTAGACTATAGTATACAAAAAAAGCACAGTATTGGCAACTGTGTAAAAATGTTTAAAAATAAAAAAGCCTTGGCTCCTGGGTGTGATTTTTTGAGCAAGGCTCGTTTTTGGCTTGATTTGCCTGTGGAGATATAGCATAGTTCCTATACCTGCATCGGCAAATCAACGCCTATCAAGTGTGCTGTTCTACCACTCAAGAATGGTTATACTCAAGACATTGTCGAAGAAGTGACAGTGTGTAGGTTTGAGTTACCGCTCTAAGCTGTCTAGTTTTTTACTTTTTTATTTTACGCTTTACTTTACTTTTTATTACTTATTTTTTATGGAGAAGCGCCAGGCATTCAATCCTTGTAAGTGTTTCTATTGTGGAAGAAGCGTTACAAGCTTCAATTCCTTTTTATAGAGAGGAATAATTCCCTCAATCTATTTTTACTAAGATACTAAAGAACGGAAAGTACAGGCATTTTTACTAAGAAGAACAAAATGCCCACAAGGTAGCTTAGAGTAAGACGAGGAGTAGAACAGGGTGTGCTCTTCTCAAAGTAAAACTTTTTAGAAGAACATCCCTACAATTGTGAAAGAACAATAACCAGTTTTCTAAAGGAGCGTCGTAATCAATCTCTGTATATACTATACCATATTTTCCACACTTTGTCAACAGGTGGTATTCTTTGCTAAAACAAGCTAAAAAATAGATTAAAAGAGAAGAAAAAACAAGAAAAACCATGTTTTTTTGGGTAGACCAGTCTACACAAAAATAAAACTGTGCACAAAAAAAAAGTTATACACAAGTTTGTCCACAGTTTATGTATTTTTGAGTATTCTAGTCTAGACAAAAAAATATAATATATTGGAAATGTGGAGAAAACTGTGTATAAGTGGTAGGAAAAGTGCTATATATGTGTATAACAAAGAAAACGCAATAATTAGCAATTATATACCACTTCTATTATACTATTGGCATATGATTATATTTTTATACGGTAAAGATACGTATTCTAGTCGGAGACAATTACAAAAAATGAAGGAAAAGTTTAAAATAGACAGGGATCCACAAGGGCTTAATTGTGTTGTGTGTAATTGTCTTACTATTGAACCTAAAGACATGCTGTCACAAATTCAATCTTCCCCATTTTTAGCAGAAAAACGAATGGTTATTTTGGAAAACTGCATTTCTTCTGCTCATGAGAACCTAAGAAAACATTTGGTGGAAGTAATAATGGAAGAAAAAGTCCCAAAAACTACTGTGTTGGTATTTTGGGAAAATACAGATACGTTTAAGAAGAAAGAGCAAAAAACACTTTTTTCGCTTTTACAAAGCCAACAATATGCACAGTGTTTTGATATGCTTAAAGAGTCACAGCGTATTCCCTGGATTCAGGCATCTGTTGCAGATACAGGTGACACGATTTCGTCTCATGCAGCTGCATATTTGGCAGCAAATATTGGTTCAGACACGTGGAGACTTGCTTCTGTTATTGCACAATTATCCGCACATAATATACAGGTTAAAAACAAAGAAGATGGTGTTTTATCTATAAAAAAGCAAGAAATTGGCTTAGCTGACGTAAAAAAGTTTGTTGAAGCCAAAGAAGATGATAGTATTTTTACTCTCGTTGATGCGATTATTGCAAAAAACGCAAAACGAGTATTTTCCCTTGTTGCCGAACAGTATAGTACTGGAAAAGACGTCCAATATATATTTGCAATGGTGTTACGGCAATGTAGAATATTGCTGGAAATGCGTGATTTGTTTGAAAGGGAAGATGTAATGCAAAGTGCTATTTTAGCCAAAAAATTAGGTATTCACCCATTTGTTGCCAAAAAATCCCTTCCTTTTGTAAAAAAGTATACCACATCGGCGCTGAAAACATTATACAATGAATTACTGAAGCTTGATGTTAATATAAAAACAGGTCAAGGTAACTCAAAAGTATTATTCGATATTTTACTTGGAAGGTGGTGTGCTAATACTACATAAAAAACAGCTCTGTTGAGCTGATTTTTTATTTTTTTGTGTTTTTATGTACTTGTTTCATAAGTCTAGAAAGCTTTCGTGCGGCTGTTTTCTTGTTTAGTACACCCACTTTTGCTGCTTTATCGAGCTTTTTTTGCACAAGCTGCACTTTTTCTGTTACTGACTCACCAGCAGCCACTGCTTTTTTTACTGTTTTTGTTGCTGTTCGGTATGCATCTTTAACAGTTTTGTTCTTTAGTGCTCGTTTTTTGCTTTGTCTTAAGGCTTTTTTCGCATTACGTAGATTTGGCATAAATTTTTGTATATTAACAACTACCTAAAATTCAGGCATGAGAGTAGTCATATTATAGAGATTTTATGCGTTTTTGTCAATACCTTGAATATTACTATCAAAATAGGTATAGTAAAAAGATCCATTATTTTCAACAGAAAGAGGTGTCATGAATAGACAGTTTTCTAGAGAACAGGCGGCAGCAGGAATCACGACACATATTGTTCGGGCTTTTGCAAACATCGCATTCATAAAGTATTGGGGAAGGGTCGACCATGATCTTTTTTTACCAGCAAATTCAAGTATTTCAATGACGGTAAGTGGGTGTGCTACTACTGCTTCGGCTTCATTTTCGTCAGATAATAAGGAAGATAGGCTTATTATGCGCTCTCCTTCTGGTCAGGCTACCGTGCTTTCTCCAGAGGATAGAAAAACTCGTGCCTTATATGCGCACATTCAAAGAATCCGCAACGTTTCTGGGTGTACCGATTTTGTTACTGTTGAGGCAGAAAACAATTTCCCATCAGATGCTGGGCTTGCATCTTCGGCCTCAAGTTTTTGTGCTATTACCGGTGCCCTGCTTCTTGCATTTGGTCTACAGGATGTGTTTGATAATAAAACAGAGTTCTCTCGGTATGTTCGATTGGCGGGTTCGGGTTCGGCGGTTCGTTCTGTGTATGGTGGTTTTGTTCAGTGGAATAAGGGGGATTCTTGTGAGACAAGTGTGGCAGAACAGCTTGCAAATGAGGATCATTGGGATTTGGTTGATATTATTGCAATTGTAGAAACGAAAAAGAAAAAATATTCGTCTTCTTTTGGCCATGAGATTGCAGAAACTAGTCCATTTTTTACCCAAAGAATATCTTGTGTTTCTGATAGGATTGGGATGGTGCGTCATGCTATTTTGGAGAAAGACTTTACGCTCTTGGGAGGCTTAATTGAAGCAGATTCTGATTGTATGCACAAGGTAATGCGAACCTCTGAACCATCACTCAATTATTGGAATGATGCTACCAAAGAAGTAATGAGGGAGGTGCAAAGATTGCGCAACAAAGGGGTTGAGGCATATTATACTATTGATGCGGGGGCTAATGTACATGTTTTATGCCAACTCCAAGATGTTCAGTCTGTTCATAATGCAATACAGAAGCTAGATCAGGTGTCTTCTGTGATTATTAATAAGGCAGCAAAAGGGGTGCAGGTCTTATCGTAAAAAGGAGGGGTAAATAAAGAGGGGAAAAGCTGGTAATTTGCCAGTTTTTTTTATATAGTATTGTTATAAAAATATATAATGAATAGTTCTATGCTTACTTTGGTAAAATTTGGCGGATCATTGATAACAGACAAAACAATGGCGTATAGTGTGCGATTAGAAATTATGAATCGTCTTGTTGATGAAGTAAAAGACGCAGTTCAAACCAATCAACAATTACAGTTAGTCTTGGCAAACGGTGCAGGGTCTTTTGCGCATCAGTCTGCTTCATTATATGGAACAGAAAATGGTTTTTCTGAAAAAAGAGGTCGTTTTGGGTATTGTGCCGTGCATCATGACGCAGCGCGACTTAATTCCATGATGATAGATATTTGCATAGAAAAAGAATTGCCTGTTATGAGTTTGCAGCCTTCTGCTATGTTACGAACAGCAAATAAACGATTGTCACATGAAGATTTTTCTTCGGTTTGTGCGGCAATAGACGCAGGGATTATTCCATTTTTATATGGCGATGCTATTTTAGACGACACGATTGGCTCTACTATTTATTCGACCGACAAAATATTACATTGTTTTGTTGAGTATGTACAAAAACACTCTATCATGCGAGTTAATCAGATTGTTCATGTGGGGGATTACGGTGGAGTCGAAGACGGTGCCGGACAGGTTATTCCAGAAATTACAAAAAGAAATGTGAAGGATATAACAAAACATTTGTACGACACAACAGTGGTAGACGTTACTGGTGGTATGCGAGACAAAGTAGAAGAAATGCTTGCGGTTGCAAAGCGCGGTGTGTCATCGTGTATTATTTCTGGGGTTACAGAAGGAAATTTACGGGCGTGTTTAGTGGGGGATGATTTTGTTGGGACAAAAATATATTAAAATACCCTACGTTTGTGGCGTAGGGATAAAGAGGTGGGCATCTTTATTAGATGGTTCGGGCTCGTAGGATTTCTAAATCTTTTGGGTCATTGTCGAAACATTCTTCATTAAGGTAACACCATACATGAATGTCTGTAATTGGTCCAAAAATAGGCCCTTGTTCGTCGGCGAGTAAATCCACAGCACTGTTAAAGGAAAGAGGTTTGCTGGGTCCAAAAATGTGGACTGCTGCGTGTTCTCGGACGCTTGGTCCTCCATATCCTCCTGCAACACCGCAAACAAGTTCTTGAACAGCATTGGCAAACGCCGCTTTCTTTTGCAACGAAGCATAAGGTTTATGTTTTTCAATGAGTGCGCGTGCTGTTTTTAGTATGGCATGTGCATATTCTATATCCATCGGTATCTCCTTTTTGTTGATGGTATAGGGAGTGTACCATATCTCTTATTTTTGTCAAAATAAAACAAAAAACCACTCAGTGTGTGAGTGGTTTTTTGGCCTCAATTATTTCTATTGTAGTAATAAAAAT
>PBBY01000001.1 GCA_002716765.1 Candidatus Magasanikiibacteriota bacterium | reverse complement strand
TTTTTACTATGTTCACCACACCAGTATTTGCGTCCACTTCTACCAAGTCGCCGTCTTGTAATACTTTTGTTGCGATACTTGCCCCAACCACACAAGGAACAAGCAGTTCACGAGATACAATGGCGGCATGACATGTTAAACCACCTTCGTCGGAAACAATTGCCGCAGCCTTTCTCATAGCTGGAACAACCGCTGGTGTTGTTGCAACAGAAACAAGAATGTCGCCTTGGTTCATTTTTTCCATGTCCGAAGGGATATTAACAATCCGTACTCGCCCACGAGCAACACCTTGGTAAGCGGTTGACCCAGTAATCTCTGTAATATCTTTGGCCAACACACATTCTTCTTTCTCTACATATTTTTCTACAAAATCTTTTGCTGATTCTTCGTAAAAGAAAATAAAACCATCTGCATCACTCGGAAGACACACGTGATATTCGTCAATATGACGAAGCTTATCAACATCAACATTACCCGTTTCTAAGGCATTCTCAAGCAACTCAGGATGAATGGTTCGTGCCTGATCTAAAGATAAAAACAATCTTTTTGCAACCTCCTTATGTAATTTTTCTAATCTTGCATACAAAAAACTTTGATAATCTTTTCTTCGTGGTTTAGCCCAAACCATTTTTCTAGCAAAACGCAAAATAAATGCATCAAAGTCGCTAAATGTATAGCGTTCTGTAAAATCCTGTATAACACGAAGATAATCTGCTTTTTTTTCTGCTATACGTTGCAACCTTTTTTTAGGGTCCACACCCTTAATACAATCATCTTTCAGGAGTTTAAAAAAATCAATAACAGTATATGCCGGACCTGCGTAAGTGTAATACACAAATTGATATTTTTTTGCATGCGCTTCTAAGGCATCTGCAAAATCAGGATATGTGGTTGCAACATCTGCATATTCATTATCACAGACACAAGCCTTAAATTCTGGATTATTATAATCTGCAAATAAGCGTAATATTCCTTCCTCCTGATC
The DNA here is from genome assembly GCA_002716765.1 of Candidatus Magasanikiibacteriota bacterium. GTDB lineage: Bacteria > Patescibacteriota > Patescibacteriia > Magasanikbacterales > UBA922. Next base: position 17,810 of record PBBY01000001.1, on the reverse strand, counting down.
CTGTGAAAAAGAATTTTTTTCAGGAGAAGTAAAAGCCGCAAAAAGCATTGTAAATTCATCTGAATTTTTTGCTTTTTCTTTTAATATGTTTTTTAACCTGCTTTCAATAAAAGACCTTTCACCAAAATCTAAAAACGGTAGTAACGCACCTCTGGCATACAATTCAGACTGGTGTTCTATAAATTCATACAATAAAGATGTTAATTCTTTTGCATTATATGTAGTAAGATCTTTATTAATAATACTCCTCTCCGCCCATTCAGTACTTTTTTTTCCACATTCCTCTGTTTCGTCAACTAACTTTTCTAGAATGGTGTAATCCTCTTCTACTCTTGATTTAAATACCGTATGAAGATCTTGTACTGTTTTGGTTGAGGCAATAATATCAAAAGCACCATTTTTTCCAACTGGCGCAAGTAATATATTTGGTAAATTAAATAACGTTCTATACCGAGACATACCATAAGCAAGGCAAATATTTTTTACCAGATATGAGCCGTTATCCTTTGCAAACAATTTCCACAAAGTTTTATGTATATCTTGAATGTTATTCATACTTCTATAATTAATATATTATTCTTGCCGTTCCGTGATTTGCTCGAACCTCCATAATTGATTTTCCTTTACTTGCTTTTATAATATCACCATTCCCATAGGTGCAAGGTATTTCAAGGCTGTGTACAATTTTTTCTAATTCACTATTCTTATCGGCCGACTCTACAACAACAGCAGCGGCTACCTGTACTTTTTTTGTAAGTGTTTTATTATACTCATGTATTACCAATATTTTTCCTTTTGTTTTTTCTATAGTTGTGTCGCTATACACAAAAAAGTTTCTTTCGTACCCTTGATTAAGTATATACCCCTCAAACAATACTCGTTCTTTTGACTCGTTAACCTTTTTTCTACTTTCATCAAGCAATACTTTTGCTTCTTTACCAAAAGCAACCTTGTAATCATTGTCATCAATATACATAATAACCCCATTTTCATAACGATCTTTAAGCACCTCTTTTGTTATAAACCCTTTTAACAATAATCCTATTTCATCATACCCTAAGTATTTTAAATATGTTTTTTCTATTGTTGTAATACTGTGTAATTGATCCAGAATTGCACTAAGAATATATATTGCCATTTTATTATACGACTTGCGCTCCTCTCTTAGAAGAACAAGTTCTTTGTAAAAAAATAAAGGATTACTTTGTATTTTTAAACGATGTAACACTTTTTGCACTTCTTTTTTTGATCTTTTTTCCTTTTCTAGAATATGTTTTTGGCGTTTTTTGTAATAACTGTATTGTGTATATATTTTCATCAGATGATTGACAAGTAGCCCCTCAGCATAAAAAAGTCCTCCTGAAAGCTTTGCGGAATAATACTGGTACTCTCGTAAATATGCTTTAGCTTCTTTGTTGTGTTTTACCCATTTCTTAATATATGTTTCAAGATAATCATCTGGAATATGTTTTTTCTTAAACTCTTTTACAAAATCAACTTCACGAACAAGTTTTTCTTCATGAAACATCGGTTTATCTGGTGTAGAAAGAATAAGAATGTCTTGGGTTCTCATTTTATACTTCTTGGCAATCCTTTTAATGTCTTCACAGTCAAAGCCAGTATCAAACGCATGTAAAAAAGCAAAATACGATGCATATTCTAAAAATAGCTCAATAAGCTCTGTGGAATAAGACTCCAACTTAGTTTGACCTAATTTATGAGTTTTCCCTTCTACAGCATTATAATAGTGATTACGGATTTTATCTGCTGCCTCTCTATTTACTTCTAATAGTTTTTCTAACTCTTTTGGTTCGCTGTATCTATCTACCACATATTTTGACAAAGCATAAGATGCAGAAATATCTGAGACAAATAATCCATTATCTTGTTTTACAAATAACCTAAAATCTCCAAAAGTGTTATTCCCAAAAAAAACAGTGTCCATTCGATTGTTGATCATAAACCACATCCACGCATAAAATGGCGCAACCGGTCTTTCTGAAAAAAATGTGCCACCAACCTCTTTCTCTGTTTTCTGCAACCCTTTTAGCTCCAAAATATCACTTAATCCTATATTATATACATCACAAATTCGTAACAATGTATCAAACTTAATACCATCTACCTTATTATGATAGAGGGCCGTAATTGTATTTCTATTAAGTCCGGTATCTTTTGCCATGTCTGTAATAGTTTTTCCAAGAGACTTGGCAATTTTTTCTATTTTTATATGAATAGACTTCATAATAAAGTGATTAGTATAATAGGTATATGTTATCATAAAAAGTAATTTTTGTCAATATTTTGTTTCTACAGTATAGAATGCATAGTTTACTAGTCATATTTTACGTAAAATACACGAAAGTATTGACAAAAAGTAAATTGTGTGGTAAAGTGTGTTCACAAGTGGTTGATTACTGATCACTTATTCTTTACAACCGTCCCAAATAACCATTACTTAGGTTAGGGACAAAACACAATAGGAGGCCATAATGGCTAAACATATCATAGTTATTAGACACGGAGACAAGAATGGGGACCAGCTCACCCCGCTTGGTGAAAGCCAAGTTGTGGCGCAAGCGGAGCAGCTGTCAAAGAAGTTTACGTTTACGCGCTATCTGAGCAGCGGTAGGAACAGGACCAACCAAACGATTAGTCTCGCTATTTCCACTCATCAGGATCAGCCAGGTAAGTTCACTGTTCTTAACAAGTTCGACCCAACGGACTTATTCATGTCATTCTTCAGCGAAGGAGGGCTCTTTGAGGCGGAGCTTGCGAAAATTCAGGAGCTAGGGGGCACGGTTGGAAGTGCTATCTCTATATCTGAGTACGCGAGAAAAGCGCGAAGAAACATGATCACTTCGATCGTAGCGGTCGCGTCCGATTTAGAGGAGGGACAGACAGCACTGGTCGCAGCGCATGGCTTCTCAACTGAGATGGCCGTCCCTAATCCCCATGAGATGCCATATGGTATCGACACGGCAGACGCGGTATACTATACGGTGGAGTCGGAGGAAATCACCTCGGCCCAGCTAATACGCCGACCAGTCTAACACCAACCTCTTTTCCGGTCACAGATCTTTTCTTTAACAAGCCCAAACGTTTTTACGTGCGGGCTCTTTTATTTAAAAAAGAAAACCAAAAAAGAAGCATAATGCTTCTTTTTATTTTTTACAGACGTATTATCCAATATATTCAATATCATCTTCTGATGTGCGCAATATCCCTTCTTTTGATTGAGCCTGCTCAATACAATGCGCAAGCAATCCAGGAACGCGACCAATAAGAAATATAGCATTTCCTTCTATTGGAGAAAAATCCATGTCGCAAAGAATTGCTGCAATGGCGCCGTCTACATTAATGGGCAATGGTTTAGAAGCAATAGCATTTAACTCTTTATGTACCGTTTCTGCCAATGCACAATAATTACCAATTATATTTGTTTCTTTTGCCACAGTAAAAAGCGCTTCGGTACGTGGATCGGTGGTAAATATTTTATGCCCAAAACCAGGAGCATATGTTTTTTTTTCTTTCATTGTTTTTAAATGGCTTGCAATATCCTCTACTTTTTCCATATCATAAAAAAAGGTCATTGCATCTTGCACCGCAACACCGTGCCGTGCACCAAAACCCAAAATTCCTGCCGCCAAAGATGAGTGGATATTATTACCAGTTGAAGCAGAAATTCTTGCATTCATCGCAGAAGCGGTCCCCGGACCATGATCAATAACGGCAGTAAATAATGCATTACACATTTTTTCTTGCGCGGCACTTGGTAATTCTTTTTTCAATAGCAAAAAAATGGTTTGTACAAATGAATTATTTGCAATTAAGTCGGTAAGCACATGATTTCTTATGGATTCTTTTCCATTTTTAATGTGTGTTATCGCTGTGGTAAATTTCATATATAGATATTAAAATAAATCTTTTTGAATACACGGAATTAAATCTTCATAATTTTGTGCAATACTTACACCAACCTCGCGCAATGCATCTTCTTTTTCTGCCGCACCTTGACCGCGCGCAACAATGGCACCGGCATGTCCTATGTTCATTCCTTCTGGAAGTACATTGGCAAACTTTCCTCCAACATAGACCGCAAGTGATTTTGTAAACTTTTTATTCTTAATGAGATCAACAATGTCAAACTCATAACTCCCACCATGCTCACCAAAAAGNATTACCCCTTTTGTTTGTTCATCATGTTCAAATAGTTNAAGCAAATCNGCATATGTTGTTCCCATAAGNAAATCTCCACCAACATGCACGGCGGTACTTTGCCCAAGACCNGCTTTGCGTACTTGCCANGANAATTCATTGGTCATACCACCAGACCGAGAAATAATACCAATNTTTCCNGGAGTAAAAATNGTATCAGCNAGTGATTTTGGNCCACCAATAACACCCACTCTTCCAATTCCGGGACTNANNATACCAAGCGAACTCGGNCCAATAATACGAATATTTTTTTCTTTTGCCGCAGCCAAACAATATGCNGTATCTTTTATNGGNATACGCTCTATAATAGTATTAATACANGGAATTCCAGCNTCAACCGCTTCCATAATTGCTGATTTTGCGGCAAATGGNGGCNCATAAATAGTAGNTATANTACAATCNGGATGTNCTGCAAATGCATCGGCAACCGTATTATACACCGGCACACCANGCACNTCTTCCCCACCTTTTCCCGGGCGCACTCCTGCTACAACATTAGTACCATATTCCTGCATCGCCAACACTGCTTTTTGCCCTTCTTTTCCGGTAATTCCCTGAACTAAAACTTTTGTATTGTTATCTAAAATAATTGCCATATTTTTTCCATTATGCGTTAACTAACGCCACAAGACTGTTTACTGTTTCGTCAATACCCACCTCTTTCCCAAAAATAGTCAGCGGAAATCCGTTTCGCCTTGCACATTCCTGCATTAATACTACTGCTTCGGTGTCGTTTGGTCCAGCACGACGAACCACAATAGGAAATGTTGGTTGCACCTCATCGAGCGCTTGAATAATTCCTGAAAATGTTGCAGCGATATCGGTAAAGTTTGCTACTGCACCAGCAATCCACAATCCACGAATTCCCGGTTTTGATAAAACGATTTTTGCTAGTTCATATACTTTTTCTTTTGGTGGATTACCAGAATATTCGGTATAATTTGCCGGACTCAAACCCGCACGAATTAATGCATCCATTGCAGCAATACTTGCGCCGCCGCCAGAAAATAGGACTGCAATATCTCCATCCATTTCTATATATTTTCCTGCCGTCCCCCTGTAGTACCCTTCTCCTTTATCTATATTTTTTACGGCGACCTCTCTTTTTGTTGGCAATCTTCCCATCATTGTTCTTTCTTCTAAAACATTCCATTCGTCGTGACGAAAAAATGCATCGTCGTCAATGGCAATTTTTGCATCCGCAGCGATCCAAGTATTATTTTGTGTTTTAATAAGTGGATTAATTTCTGCTAAACGAATATCTTCCTGTAAAAAACATTCCCATAACTTTTGTGCAATATTTTGCACCTCGCGCTCTTGTGTAAGTGAAGGAATATTTGGATTTGAAATAATAAGTGGAATACGTTGTATATTTTTTTCTGCCACATCTTCAATGTCTACACCGCCTTCGGTAGAAAAAAGTAATATCGGTTGTTTTGTTTTTGTGTCATAAGTAATTGACAAATAATATTCTTGCGCAATAGCAAGTTTTTCTTCAATTCTTACCGAAGATACATATTGCCCGCGCACATTCATAGCAAACAAATCACTCACGGCATTTTCTATTTCTTGTAGTGAAGAACAAAAACGAATAGCGTTATGTTTTCCTCGTTTTCCAGAAAGTACCTGTGCTTTTACCACAACCGAATCAAAAGACATATTTTTTATACGCTCTTTTACCACTTCACCTCTCTTAACCACAACACCCTCTGGGATTGCAATGCCATATTTTTGATATAATTGTTTTCCTTCCCATTCGTATAAATTCATATTAATCTTCTTGTTGTATTGTTGAATTAAGCAAATCTATTCTAAAGTTTTTTCCATGGTCAGTAAAATTAAATGACTTGTACATTTTGTGGACCCCTTCTTTTCCATACCTACTTTGTGCAATGATTTTATAACAACCAATTTCTCTTGCATGTTCTATTACAGTATTTACCAAAACTGTACCAAACCCTTTCCCTCTGTGTACTTTTTCTACATACACATTTTCTAATAATCCATATGGCTCTGCATGTCTATTATTTTGGATGACTACTAAAAATGCCCAACCAACAATGCACCCATCTTCTTTAATGGAAAATTGTATAGAATAGGTGTCAACTCTTTTTGTTTTTTCTATAATCATATTATATGACAGTATTGAGTATATGTGATAACTTCTCTGCACACAAACCACCCGTTTCGTAACGCGCAAAATCTTTTGCTACAACAACCCTTCCTGTAAGATTTTCTTTATCATATTTTAACAAGGCAATTTCTCTTTTTTTATATTTTTCTATCATATCTTTTGTATCAGTGGCCGTGCAATATATCACAGTATCAATCTTTTTTGGCACATATTGTTCTAACTCGTCTATAGCACTGCTTAAAACTTTAGGACCGCACTCGCCTTTTATTTCATACGTATTCCCGGCAATATATATTATCTTTGCTTTTGAATTTCTTATCGCTTCTTGCATTCCGTCAACAAGTAGTGTTGCGATAATACTGGTATACAGACTTCCGGGTCCAAGTAGTATATAATCAGCCTGTTCTATTGCATTTTTTGCCTCCGAATATATTATTGCTTTTGGGTTAAGCCAGGAACGCACAATCCTTGCCTGCTGGTTTTTATTTGGCCTGTCGACAACATGTTCTCCGATCAATTCTTGTCCATCTGCAAGTGAAGCACACAAATCTGTTAAGGAAAGAGTTGATGGAAGTGTTTTCCCATATGCATTTACTACTTCGTGCAATGCCCGCAAGCCACACAAAAAATCTTGGGTTTGCGCAAACGACCAAGCCAAAAACAGGTTCCCTAAATAATAATTCTGCAATGGACCAGAATCCCTAAAACGTGTCTTGTGAAAAATATTTCTTACTGTTTCATAATCATATTGCGTCATAGCAAGTGTTACTCGCATAATATCACTTGGCGGTACAACAGAAAATCTTTTTCGCAATACACCAGTCGATCTACCAGAATCGCTCATAGGAACAACAGCAGATACTTGTACTTTTTCCTGTAAAGGATACAATGCACGAATTGTTTTTGCACCACCACATCCTCCAGCAATAACTACTATGTTTTTCTTTTTCATATATATTATTATTCAACCGTAACACTTTTTGCCAAATTTCTTGGCCGATCAATATCTCTTTTTAAGTCCAGTGACACATAGTAAGAAAAGAGTTGTAGTGGTATTGTATTTATTATTGGTTCTAACAATTCCATTGTTGGGGGAACATAAATAATATCGTCGGCAAGCTCTTTTGCCTGCTCATCACCTTCTGTTGCAATAAGTAAAATACGTGAACCACGAGCTTTTACTTCTTCTATATTACTGCGCATTTTGTCATATAATTGATTTTTTGTCATTATCGCACAAACTGGAACACCATCACCAAGCAGCGCAAAAGGACCATGTTTTAATTCTCCACCAGGGTACGCCTCGCAATGAATATATGACAATTCTTTACATTTTAGCGCACCCTCTAGTGCTACAGGAAAATTAATCCCTCTTCCGAGAAAAAACATATGTTGGTAAGAACTGTATTTTTTTGCTATGTCATTAATATACTCTTTTTGTGCTAAGACGGTATTTATTTTTCCAGGAATTTCTAACATTGCAGTTAGTAGTCGTTTTCCTGTTGCTGGCGTAATACGCTTAAGTCTTCCAAACTGCAATGCATATAGTGTAAGAATCGCCACCATATTGGTATACACCTTTGTTGAGGCAACAGAAATTTCTGGCCCAGCATGAATATACGTTCCACCATCAGTTTCTCTGGCAATCGTTGAGCCAATAACATTTACCACACCACGAACAAAAGCACCTTTTCTTTTTGCCTCACGAAGTGCCGCAAGCGTGTCGGCAGTTTCTCCCGACTGAGAAATAGCAAATACGAGTGTGTGTTCATCTAATACTGGATCACGATACCTAAACTCACTTGCGACATCAACTTCTGTTGGAATTCCAGCAAGTCGTTCAAACGCGTATTTTCCAACCATCCCCGCATAACTTGCCGTGCCACATGCAATAAAAATAACGCGTCTAATCGATTGCATTTCTTTAATCGTCATATTAAGTCCTCCCAAATGTGCGGTACCATCTTCCAAATTATATCTTCCGCGAATAGCATCTTCAATAACGGTTGGTTGATCATGAATTTCTTTCATAAGAAAATGATCAAAGCCAAGTTTTTGTGCCTGTTCGTCATCCCACTCAATCTCTTCTACACTTTTTTCCACTTCATCATCTTGTAAGGTAAATGTGTGAATCTTATCTTTTGTAATCTGTGCAATTTCACCATCTTCTAAATAGATAACTTTTTTTGTGTGAATAAGTAATGGTGTTGCATCGCTGGCAATATAATGTTCGTCTTTACCAATCCCAATAACTAAAGGGCTTCCCATTCTTGCTGCTATAAGACAGTTAGGTATATCTTTGTGCATCACCACAATACCGTACGTACCACGAACATGGGCTAGTGCTTGCTCAACAGCCAAACGTAAAGCATCTGCCGGGTCACTATTGTGTATGTTGTAAAAATGTTCTTCAATAAGATGCGCCAAAATTTCTGAATCAGTTTCTGATTCGTAGGTATGACCGTTACCTAACTTTTCTTTTATCTCTCTGTAATTTTCAATGATGCCATTATGCACAATAACTATTTTTTTATCAAACCCGGTATGTGGGTGTGCATTTTTTTCTGTTACCCCCCCATGTGTCGCCCAACGTGTATGAGCAATTCCAACGGTTCCAGGTAATTCTTTTGTTTTTAGTCGCGTAGCAAGATTTTCTATTTTTCCTAGCGCCCGAACTCTTGTCATGCTGTTACCATGCTGAATAGCCATACCAGCACTGTCGTATCCTCTATATTCTAAACGCCGCAACCCTTGAAGTAAAATCGGTGCCGCAGGCTTATCTCCTATATACCCAATTATTCCACACATATACTAATTATTAGTAAATAATAAGTCTTCTGTAGCAAATACTAAAGAATCAAGTATTACATCTGCCGCAGAAAAATCTTCACTATTCCATCGATTGTCTGGAATAGCAATAGTAAACGCACCACTTGCTTTTGCTGCTTGCATTCCCACAAAAGAATCTTCAAATATTGCAATATGTTCTTTTGGAAATCCCAACGCTTTTATACAAGCAGTATAGACTGCCGGGTCTGGTTTTCCTGGCAAATTCATACTTTGTGTTGAAAACAGATGAGCAAAATATTTTTGCAAAGAGAACCGTTTCACAACCAAATCAATCCATCTTCTTGGTGAGGAAGATGCTATTGCCATTTTCACACCTTTTTTATGTAGCAAATCAAGAAGTGTTTGTGCGCCAGGCATAAGATTTGACTGTTTTGTGTAAATAGTATTTGCCTCACTATCATAAAACGCATACACTTCTTCAAATGTGATAGCAGGATCATATTGCTGAAATACTTTTGTTAGGTCATTCAGATTTTTCCCAACAAGCTCTTTAGTCAAAACATGATCTGGTTTTAATTGTAATTTTTTACATAAACGTCGCTCAGTACCATGCCAATGTACTTCACTGTCTATTAATAACCCATCCATGTCAAAAATTACCGCTTTTGTTTCCATATACTATGCTTATGTAATAGTGTTAACAGCAATTGCCAAATCCTCTTTTGTGTTAATACCTCGTGCTTCTTGCGGTTCAATCGAAATAGAAGAAATAGGTTCACCAGCTTCAATTGCCATGTGAAGTAAATCAGTAAGATAATATTCTTCTTGCGCATTATTATTATCTAGTGTATCAATATGATTCCACAACCACTGCGCATTGAAACAAAAATAACATGGATTTACTTCGTGAATTTCTAATTCCTCTTTTGTACAATCTTTTGCTTGTAGATCTCTTGCAATATGTCCAGTTTTCTCATCACGAATAATCCTGCTAAAACTAGAAAAAGAAGAAAATTCACCATTAAAATGTGGTACCGTAATTGTCATAAGTGTAATAGTATTTTCTCTCTCTTTATGTCTTTTTACCAAACTAGCAATAGATTGTGGGTGCACAAATGGCATGTCTCCATATAATACCACAATATGCTCTGCATTATTTTCTAACACCGCTCTTGCCTGTGCCACAGCATGACCTGTCCCTAATTGCTGTTCTTGAACTGCATAATCCACTCTTTCTCCCAAATAATGTCGAATCAGAACGCTATCTGAACTTACCACCACCACCGGTTTGGTGCAACAACCAGCTTCCATAACCGCATCCACCACATGCCCAACCAATGGTTTACCAGCAAGCTTATGCATCATTTTTGGTATATTGCTTTTCATTCTTGTTCCATGTCCAGCAGCAAGAACTACAGCACCTACAGTTGAATCAGTTTCCATATATAGTATTATAATTATAATGTGTAATTAATTAAAGGAAAAATATCGAAAAGTGTTTCTACTTTTGGAAAACGAGATATGTTATATTCAGAAATAGGAATACTTTTCGATATTTTTAACACGGGAGTCAATTGAGGGAAACTTTGCACAACCTCTTCTGTTTCCTTCACTTTATCATTAATAAAATATATAGACTCTTCTGAGTGTTCGGCCACAATCTGCTTTATTACCTCTTTTTTTGGAGTATTTACCGCAAAAACCATATCAACAAAGGGCAATATACCGCTCGCCTGTATTTTCTTTTTTTGAAAATCAGAATCACCAAGACTAACAATTACCACCCGCTCTTTTTTTTCTTTTAGTGTTTGTAAAAATTTAATCGTTTCTGGAAATAAAAAAGTGTGCGCTTGCTTTGTAACACCTTCCAATAAAGAAAAAACCGCCGAAGGATCAAAACCACACGAGCCCAAATACTCTGCGTGCACTTTATCTGAATAAGTTACCCTGTTTTGCGCATCTTTTCTTGCCAAAAGATAAGAACTATAATACATGTCATCAGAAATTCCCAAAGATTGTACCATATTTTTACGTACTTTCTTAAACTGGTGAGTATTAAATAAAGTGTCGTCAAAATCAAGAATAAACATAGAATTCTTTTTTATACAGTTTCCCACAATGAGTCAAAAATTGCTTTTTGTGTTTCATACACGCCTTCATTCTCTATTACCACACCAATTGGTTTTTCTGCTGCGTTTAAAGAAATGTATGCTGTTTTTCCTGGATACATTAGAATATATGTTGGTGTTTGTGTGTTTGCTTGCAACCATTTTCTCTCATCAAGTCCACGTAATTCTCCACCTTTTCCAACAGCAATAACTTTTACCGATATACCCTTTGTAATTCTTACATCAGAAAATGTGGGGAAATTGTCATATAAATATTCTCTTACTCCTTCTGCCGAGTATATTCTATATAATGACTCCTCATCTTGTTCACAGACGTCTAACACATCTTCTAAAATAAGATGAATACTATTGCTATCATAGTACCGTGCAACCGGTCTACCACCACCAGCATTATACAATGCCAAAAGCTCTGGAATGTGTTTTTCTACACTTTGCTCGACACGAGATAACTCTGACTGTCTTTTTTTGACTATAGCATGAAGCATTTCTGGGTTTTCGGCTACAAAGTGCTGTTTTGAGTCTTTTTTAAAAAAACTTACCACTCCTTCTTCTTGTAACCATTTTAAAGCATCATAAGTTGTACCCCTATTATACTCAACATGCGCTGCAAGGGTTCTTACCGAACTTGGCCCAAGCAAAAGAAGACCAAGATACACCTTTGCCGTTTTGTCAGAAAAACCCAATTTTTTAAGATAATTAATATTCATATATTTACCTATATTTAGAGTATAACATGTGTTTTAATGTTGTCAATTTTTTTTCGACAACTAGTGTGGATAAAGCTGGCATAGAAAAAACATGGCAAAATACCATGTTTTTTATTCGTAAATACAAGCTATGCAATATCAACCTCTTCACACAAGTAGACATCTTGCACTGCATTAATAATCTCTACCCCTTCTGCAAGCGGCTTACTAAATGCTTTTCTTCCTAAAATAAGCCCAGACCCCCCAGCTCTTTTATTAATAACAGCCGTCTTAACTGCATCAAACATATCGTTTTCTCCACTTCCGCCACCGGAATTGATAAGTCCGATTCTTCCCATATACCCATTTACCACCTGATATCGACATAAATCAATTGGGTGATCGCTACACAATTCGGTGTACATTCTTTCGTCATATTTACCAAATTTTTCCATTTTGTTTACTGCTTCGTAGCCATGATTATTTGTCGGAAGTTTTTGTTTTACAATATCAGCGCCAATGGTTGCGCCAAGATGATTTGCTTGACCTGTTAAGTCTGCGGCACTATGAAAATCCCCTTCTTCGGTTTTAAAGTGCTGATTTCTAATATAGCACCACAAAATAGTAAACATTCCAAGCTCATGAGCACGTGCAAATGCAGCGCTTGCCTCCTCTATCTGTCTTTTTGACTCTTCTGAGCCAAAATATACAGTAAGCCCAATACCTTTTGCGCCCAAATCATGTGCTTGATCGACTGACGCAAACATACGCTGATCATAACTATTTGGACAACGCAACAAATCATTGTGATTTATTTTTGCAATAAAGGGAATCTTGTCTGCATACTTTTTACTCATCATCGCCAAAACACCGTACGTTGTTGCGACACCATTACATCCGGCCTCGATTGCAAGATTGATAATATTCTCTGGATCAAAATAATCTGGATTTTTTGCAAAACTTGCACCGGCCGAATGTTCTATACCTTGATCAACTGGCAAAATAGAATAATATCCGGTTCCTTTTAATCGTCCAGTATCACGAAGAGCTTTAAGTGAAGCGATAACTTTTTCTGACCTATCCGAAATGGAAAAAACACTATCAATAAGATTAGAAGACGGTACATGTAAGCGATCTTTTGAAATTTTTGGAGAAGTAAATCCTAAAAGATTTTCTGATTCTTCTCCTAACACTTGCTGGATGTGTGAAAACGACATATATATTTTTTATTTAAGTACATTCACGAGTAAGAAAATACGCAATATGGCAATAGTGCAACGTGGTGTGTAGTATATACTATACAAGTACATTTTTACAAACACGGTGTATGCTTATTCCTCTGTATAATACGTTTCAAGTGTTTCTACTATATTTGTATTCCCAACAATAAACCCACTTCTTTGATGCAGTGCCTTTGGTTCAATATCCAAAATACGATTCCCTTTTCCGTCGGTTGCCATTCCGCCTGCCTGCTCTATTAAAAAGGCCATAGGATTTAGCTCATAATTAAGTCGAAGTTTTCCCACATAAACATCTTCTTTTTTCTTGTATATTTCTGGATACATAAATACCCCACCTTTAATCATGTTTCTATGAAAATCTGCAACCAAAGAGCCGATATATCTGGATCGCAAACCACTTTCATCACGAAGCCATGTCATACGTTTTTTGTCATATTCGCGAACACAATTCACATTACATTCATTCACACTATAATATGTAGGAGTATTAGGTAAGGAAATACGTTCATTACTTAAAAGAAACTCTCCAACACCTTGGTCGAATGTACACTCATGCACACCATCACCAAAACTAAAAACAAGCACCGTGCTTGAACCATATAATATATACCCAGCAAGCACCTGTTCTTTTCCTTTTTGCAAAAATTGTTTTTCATCCATTCTATCTAATTCGGGAATTCTTTTATATACCGAAAAAATAGTACCAATACTGACATTTACATCGATATTACTTGACCCATCCAAAGGATCAAAAGCGATAATATAGTCTGCTAAATTTCCAGAATCACCCATTGCAACAACCGCATCTTCTTCTTCGGAAGCAAGTGCCGCAAGACGACCGGTTTGCATAAGATACTCCTTGCACAAATCATTTGCGAGTATATCGAGTTTTTGTACATCTTCATCTTGTACGTTTGTTTTTCCGGCACTTCCTAGAATTTTCGCAATACCAGCACTATTTGTTTTTTGAGAAATAACTTTTCCGATCGTTGCAAGGTCAGATAATAATAATGAAAGTGTTGTGTGGTCTGGTTTATCCACAAGATGCGTAATAAGAAATTGTGTCAGTGTTTTTGTTTGAAGCATAATATATAGTTAATATCTCTATAATAGCATACAAAAAACATGCACGTAAATGCATGTTCTTGTTCTACCTAATATTCATCCAAACCCCCATCTTCTAGGTGAGCCATTATACCATCCCACAACTCACCAGAAGACTGCTCAAGTTGCAGCTCATTGACATGTTCTGCAAACCACTGTTCAAACGCAACATGAAGTTCTTCAACATCTGTGGCATTTTCACACGCATCTTCTAAAAGCGTGTATTTTTCCTGGTGTTGAAGCGCTAACGCATCCTCAATCTCATGAAAAACAGAATCCACATGAGAAAGTATTGCATCCTTCATCTGGTTAAAAGGTACCTCCTGCATAGATTAGAAAAAAAATGACTTAATACAAAAAAATATATCATAAAAGAAATTGAGTAGCAAGGAATTCTGTGGACAAGTGAAAATTTCGGTGGTATTATATATTACAGAAACACAATATAGTACACAATATATATGGCAAAAAAACAATCAATTTCACTTATTTCATGGAATGTAAATGGAATTAGAGCTGCAGAAAGAAAGGGGTTTTTATCATGGCTTGAAGAAGGTCAACACGATATTGTAAGTGTGCAAGAAACAAAAGTACACGATCATAACATACTCAGTGATGCACTACTAAAGCCTTGTGGATATACAACATTTTGGCATGGTGCAACAGAAAAAAAAGGGTACAGTGGTGTAGCTGTGTTCACTAAAGAAATTCCCAAAAAAGTAATAACAAACTTTGGAAAAAATATTTTATCAAAAGAAGGGCGTGTATTGCAACTTGAATTTGAAAAATACATATTATTTAATATCTATTTCCCAAACGGTGGCGCAAGTGATGAGCGATTGGCATATAAACTTAGATTTTATAAAACGTTTCTTTCATATATAAAAAAAGTACAAAAGCAAAAAAAACCAATTATTTTTTGCGGTGATGTAAATACCGCACATCATGATATTGATCTTGCGCGACCAAAACAAAATATACACACCTCTGGATTTATGCCAATAGAGCGCGTATGGTTAGACCAATTTGAACAAGCTGGTTTTGTTGACACATTTCGCCTGTTACACCCAAACAAAACAGAAGCTTATACGTGGTGGGATATGAAAACACACGCAAGAAATAGAAATGTTGGATGGCGTATTGATTATTTTTACGTCAGCAAAAGCATAAAACAGCGTGTTACAGGAGCAAACATACTCAGTGACACATACGGGTCAGATCACTGCCCAGTGCAACTTAACATTTCATTATAAAAAAAAGACCGCACTTATTTTCGGTCTTTTTTTGTATTAAAAAAGAAGTAAAATCTTGGCGGCTACCTACTTTTGCCTTTCGACTATCATCGGCGCCAATGGACTTAACTGCTGTGTTCGGGATGAGAACAGGTGTACCCCCATCGCAAGAACCACCAAGATTTTACTTCTTTTTTTATTCAACAATTGGTTCAAAGAACCACTCTGTGTTTCTGTAGTAATGCTCGACATATTAGTACACCTTGGCTCAAGCCATTACTGGCCTTACACCTAGTGCCTATCAACGTCCTCGTCTCGAACGAGTCTCAAATGAATGTTAATCTTAGGAACGGCTTCGCGCTTAGATGCTTTCAGCGCTTATCCGTACCGAACTTAGCTACCCAGCGATGCCCTTGGCAGGTACAACTGGTACACCAGAGGTTCGTCCACCCCGGTCCTCTCGTACTAGGAGTGAATTCCTTCAACATTCAACGGCCACAGCAGATAGGAGACCGAACTGTCTCACGACGTTCTGAACCCAGCTCGCGTACCGCTTTAATAGGCGAACAGCCTAACCCTTGGGAGCTTCTCCACCCCCAGGATGCGATGAGCCGACATCGAGGTGCCAAACAGCGCCGTCGCTGTGGACGCTTGGGCGCTATCAGCCTGTTATCCCCGGAGTAACTTTTATCCGATGAGCTTCCGCCGTCCTATATCGCACGGTCGGATCACTAACTTCTACTTTCGTAACTGCTCGGGTGGTAGCCCTTGCAGTAAAGCTGGCTTTTGCGTTTGCACGTCCAGTCCGATTTCCATCCGGACCAAGCCAACCTTTGTAAACGCCTCCGTTACATTTTGGGAGGCAACCGCCCCAGTTAAACTACCCATCAGACACTGTCTCCATTACCAGATTCATGGTAATAGATTAGGTACATCACAGCATAAGGGTGGTATCTCACTGGTGCCCGAAGGCTCCCACCTATGCTGAACATATGAAGCAATGTACCAATATCAAACTGTAGTAAAGCTTCACGGGGTCTTTTCGTCTTGCTGCGGCAATGTCGCATCTTCACGACAATTGCATTTTCGCCGAGTACATGGTTAAGACAGTCTACACATCGTTGTGCCATTCATGCGGGTCGGAACTCACCCGACAAGGAATTTCGCTACCTTAGGACGATTATAGTTATCGCCGGCGTTCATCAGCGCTTCAGTTCAAAGCTTCTCCCGAAGGATAACCCATCCCCTTAACGTTCTGACACTGGCCAGGCATCGCCCCCTATACATCATCTTACGATTTAGCAGAGAGCTGTGTTTTTGGTAAACAGTCGCGTGTAGTCTTTCGCTGCGGCCCTGATTGCTCAGGGCAGGCCTTATCCCGAAGTTACGGCCGCTGTTTTGCCGAGTTCCTTAACCATGTTTCTCTCGTACACCTTGGTCTTCTCGACCTACCCACCTGTGTCGGTTTGCGGTACGGTTTGATATAGCCTAGCGTTGTACTGTTTTTCTAGGCACCTCTCTAACACAAATTGACTTACTCCGGAGAGCTCGTCTTTACCTTGCGGAACGTCTATAGCCAAAAAACGCTCATACCTTTGAGGTGCGGCAATACAACAAACTATACCAAGTGCAGGAATATTAACCTGCTCTTCCATCGACTACGCCTTTCGGCCTCGCCTTAGGATCGACTAACCCAGGGACGATTCACGTTGCCCTGGAAACCTTGGGTTTTCGGCGTGCCAGACTTTCACTGGCATTTTTGCTACTTGTGCCTGCATTCTCTCTTCCCATCGCTCCACAGGCCCTCGCGGATCCTGCTTCGACGCAGATAGGAATGCTCCTCTACCACTCATGACGCTCCGAAGAGATCATGAATTCGTAATTTCGGTACACTGCTTAGCCCCGGTACATTTTCGGCGCGAAAACTCTTGACCAGTGAGCTGTTACGCTATCTTTAAAAGATGGCTGCTTCTAAGCCAACTTCCTGGTTGTATAAGAATTAACACCACCTTTAACACTTAGCAGTGATTTAGGGACCTTAATTGACGATCTGGGCTGTTTCCCTTTCGACTATGAAGCTTAGCCCCCATAGTCTAACTTGCATGTTCTTAACTACTGGTATTCGGAGTTTGATTGGAAAGGGTATCCCGAAGGACCCACTTTCCATCCAGTGCTCTACCCCCAGAAGGAACACATACAGCTAGCCCTAAAGCTATTTCGAGGAGAACCAGCTATTACTGAGTTCGATTGGAATTTCTCCGCTATCCACAACTCAT